>CAYXBJ010000169.1:0-5995 GCA_964463175.1 uncultured bacterium | reverse complement strand
GCCGGTCCATTCCGCGCCTTCCTTGCCCTTGGCGACCTGCTGGGCCCACGACCAGTCGTCGGGCTCGGACTTCACTAGCCAGTACGCCATGGCGACCGTCCTCCTTCGCGGGGATCACGTCCCACGATAGCCGACCTCGCCGCCTTCGTCGACGAGACTGGGCCATCGGCGGATCCCGGCCGACCGATACGAGAGCCGACGCCGATCGGAGTCATTCCCGGCATCCGAGCGACGGGCGCGCCGGCGCCCGCGGGGGGATTCGTCCCGACGCGAGCCACCGCGCCGACGGCCGGCCGCCTCGCAGCCCTCGCCTGCAGTACAATCGTCGGCGCCGGGATACCTCGAATGAACATCATCGTGACCGTGAAGCAGGTGCCGGACCCGAACACGCCAGCGAATCTCCTCACCATCGACGCCGCGGCGAAGCGCGTCATCCCGGCCGCCGGGATCCCGCCCGTGATGAACGGGTATGACGCCAACGCGCTCGAGGAGGCCGTCCGGCTGAAGGAGCAGCGCGGCGCCAAGGTCGTCGCGGTGAGCGTCGGCGACGACGGCGCACGCGATGCGCTCCGGCGGTCGATTGCCCTGGGCGCGACCGAGGCGATACACGTCGAGGACGCGCCTGATCTCGACAGCTCGACCACGGCCGAGGTGCTGGCGGCCGCCATCGGGAAGCTGGCCCCGTTCGACCTGGTGCTCTGCGGGCGACAGGCCTCCGACACCGACGGCGGGCAGGCGCTGTTCGGGCTCGCCGAGCTGCTCGGGCTCCCCGCCGTGTCACCGATCAAGAAGATCGTCGAGGTCGGGGACGGGACCCTCGTCGTCGAGCGCATCACCGAGGACGGCACGCAGACGGTGCGCGTCGAGCTGCCGGCTCTCCTCGGTGTGTCGAGCGAGGTGAACCAGCCGCGGTACCCTGCGATGAAGGGTGTGCTGATCGCCAAGCGCGCACAGATCCCGACCTGGCGGCGCGCGGACCTCGGTCTCGGCGACACGGAACGCCGGGTCGAGGTGCGCCGGCTGTACGTCGAGTCGCGGAAGGCCCAGGCGGAAATCATCGCGGGGGACTCGCCGGCCGCGATCGGGACGCGGCTGGCCGACCGGCTGCGCGAAGCCGGGCTCATCTGATGGGGAGCGTGCTGGTCGTCGGGGACGCGCCGCGGGGCAAGCTCGCCCCCGGCTCCTTCGAGGTGGCCGCGGCCGGCCGCGCCCTGGCCGAGTCGCTCGGCCTTGGGCTCGTCGGGGCGCTCGTGGGACACGACCTCGGGGCGGCGACCCACGCGTTCCTGGCCGCCGGCATGGCCGAGCTGTACGTCGCCGACGCCGCCCGCTACGAGCCCTACACCGGCGCCGAGTACGCGGCGGCCGGGGACGCCATCATCGGCGCGTGCGCGCCGGCGGTCGCGCTCTTCCCGCACACGCTCGACACCCGAGAGTGGGCCGCGCGACTGGCCGCTCGGCGTCGAACGGGCCTGGTCACGGACTGCGTCCGGGTGGCGGTCGATCAGGGGCAGGTGGTGATGACGAAGCCGGTGTACGGGGGCAGCGTCACCGCCGAGTACATCGTGCGCGGCGCGCCGCAGCTGGCGACCATGCGGGCCGGCGCCTACGAGCCCGTGACGCCCGGGGCCGTGGGCCGCATCGTTCCGATCGAGGTGCCGCCGGTTGCCTCGCGGGTGCGCGTGGTACAGGAGATGGTCGAGAGTGGCCCGGCCGGGCCCCGGCTCAAGGACGCCCGCGTCATCGTGGCCGGCGGGCTCGGCGTGGGCGGCGCGGAGCACTGGCATCTGGTCGAGGAGGCCGCGGCAGCGCTGGGCGGGGCGGTGGGCGCGAGCCGGGCCGTCACCGATCTCGGCTGGGTGACGTCGGCTCACCAGGTGGGCCTGACCGGCACGACGGTCGCGCCGGACCTGTACATCGCGATCGGGATCTCCGGCGCGGTCCAGCACGTCGCCGGGATCACCCGGGCGAAGACGATCGTCGCCATCAACAAGGACCCCGATGCGAACATCGTCCACATGGCGACCTTCGGGGCGATCGGCGACGCCCGGGCGATCGTGCCGGCATTCGTGGCGCGCGTGAAGCAGCTGCGAGGATAGACTGGTCCCGACTCCACGGTCGGGGCCTGGGGACGAGCGAAGGCTCGAGGAAAGGGAGCGCGGAATGGCGGACAGCGACTACGACGTCGTCATGGTGGGAGCGGGGCACAACGGCCTGGTCGCTGCCAGCTATCTGGCCGCCGAGGGGCTGAAGGTGCTCGTTCTCGAGCGGCTGCGCCGTGTCGGCGGCGCCATCGCGACCGAGGAGGTCTTCCCGGGCTTTCACGTGCCGTACTGCGCCTACGTCTGCCACATGCTCCACGGGAAGATCATCGACGACCTCGAGCTTCGGGCGCACGGATTCGACGTGCACCAGCTCGACGTCTGGAACTTCCATCCGTTCCCGGACGGCACCTATCTGCTCGGCTGGCACACGACCCCGAAGCTCCACAAGGAGCTCCGCAAGCTGTCCGAGCACGATGCCGACGCGTACCTCGAATGGTCGTCGTTCTGGGACCGCGCCTGCGGCATCGTCTACCGGTACATGCTGACCGACCCGCCGACCTTCGCCGAGGTCACGCAGGAGGTACGCGGCACGGCCGACGAGGTGGTGTGGGAGACGATGCTCACCGTGAGCATGCGGGACCTGGTGGAGCGGTACTTCGAGGATCCGCGCGTCCGCGCGTACTTCATCAACGCCCAGGACGCGGGCGATCCGAGCGCACCGGGCAGCGTGCTGAGCGTCGCCTACATCCGCAGCGGAGCGCTCGGCAAGCCCGAGAACCGCGGCATCCCGAAGGGCGGGATGGGCAAGGTCTCGGAGGCCATGGCGAAGGTCGCGCGCTCGCGCGGGGCCGAGATCCGCACCGGCGTCTCGGTCCGGAAGATCCTCGTCGAGGGCGGGCGCGCCACCGGCGTGGTCCTCGAGGACGGCCAGGAGATCCGGGCGGCGGTCGTCGTCTCGAACGCGGATCCGAAGCGCACCTACCTGAGCCTCGTGGACGGCAAGGACCTCGACGAGACGTTCGTCCAGCGCGTCAAGAACCTGACGACGCGCGCCAACTGCGTCAAGGCCCTGGTCGCGCTCCGAGAGTTCCCCGACTTCAGCCGCTACCTCGGGCCGGGCTTCGATCCGCGCCTGGCCGCGTACATCAAGATCTGCCCGACGGTGGACTATTTCCAGGGCAGCTGGGACGCCGCCAAGAACGGCGTGCTCTCTCGGATGCCGATCATGCACGTCCAGTTCCCGTCGGTCTACGATCGGAGCCTCGCGCCCCCCGGGCAGCACGCGATGTCGAGCTGGTCGCTCTACTACCCGGCGCATCCGAAGGACGGTCCGTGGGACGCCGCGAAGAAGCAGGAGATCATCGAGGTTCACCTGGACATCCTGTCCCAGTACGCGCCGAACTTCCGCTCGCTCGTGCTCGACTTCACGCTCGAGACGCCGATGGACATCGAGCGGCGCATCGGCATGACGGACGGGAACATCCGCCACATCGACGTGACGTCGCAGCAGTTCTTCTCCCGGCGCATGCCCTACCGGGCGCCGATCGAGGGGCTCTACCTCTGCGGGGCGGGGACGCATCCGGGCGGCGAGCTCACCGGTGCGCCCGGCCACAACTGCGCGAGGGCGATCCTCCGGGACCTGGAGAACCAGCCGGGCTGACGGCCGCCGCGTCGAGCGACCCGGATCGCCGGCGGCCAGGCGCCGCGGCCGCGAGTGATGCGCGGGCCGGCCGTCGGGCCATCGGGCGCGAGCAGAGGCCGGCCTGCCGCGCCTGTCGTCGCTAGCGGAATAGGCTCGAGACGCTCGATCCGTCGTGGATGGCGCGAATCGCGTCGGCGAAGAGCCCTGCCACCGACCTGACGTGGATCTTGGCGATCCGCTTGGGCGCCGGGAGCGGGATGGTGTCCGTCACCACGAGCTGGCGAATCGGCGACGCCTCGATGCGCTCGACGGACTTCCCCGACAGGACGGGGTGGACGACACAGGCCTCCACCGCGACCGCGCCGCGCTCGAGCACGAAGCGCGCCGCTTCGACGAGGGTGCCACCGCTCGCCACCTCGTCGTCGACGATGAGAGCGACCTTCCCCCGGACATCGCCGATCAGATTCACGGCGCGCGCGACCTCGTCGTCCCCGGAGCGCCGCTTGTCGACGATCGCGATCGGGAGGTCCAGGCGATCCGCATAGTGGCCCACGTCCTTTGACTCCCCCACGTCCCCGGCCACGAGCACGTAGTTGGTGAGATCGCGACTCTCGCTGAGGTAGTCGCAGAGGATCGGGGTGGCCTGGAGCTGATCGGCCGGGATGTGAAAGAACCCCTGCACCTGGGGCGAGTGCAGGTTCATGGTCAGGATGCGGTTGGCCCCGGCCGTTTGCAGCAGGTCCGCCATGAGGCGGGCGGTGATGGAGATGCGGGGCCGGTCCTTCTTGTCGGAGCGCGCGTACGGGAAGTAGGGCAGCACCGCCGTGATGCGCCCCGCTGATGCGTGCTTCAGCGCGTCGATCGTCATCAGCAGCTCGATGATGCCGTCCGAGACCGGCGGGCACGAAGGCTGGATGACGAACACGTCGGCCTCGCGAACGTTCTCGTCGATCTGGACGAGCATGTTCTCGTTCGAGAACCGCACCACCGACGTGCGGCAGAGGCCGATACCGAGATGCTCGCAGATGTGTCGCGCCAGCTCCGGATGAGCGGTGCCGCCGATCACCTTGACGGTGCCGACCACGCCTCCTCCTGGATGAGCGGTCGAGGTGTCACGTCGGGGAGTCCGGTCCAGTCGGGCGGCGCCGACCGTGGCGGTCGGCGAGGGAGCCTGCCGCCGCCCGGGCTGCCTTCAGGTGTTGTATGCGCCCGCCGCCCAATCCCGGCTCTCACGCCATTCCGACTCGAGCCCGGAGAACCGGCCGAGCGTGAGGCCCTCGATGGGCACCGAGCTGGTGCCTTGCGTCACCAGCTCGGCGATGGCCTTCCCCGAGGCGGGGCAGAGCCCGAACCCGTGGGCCGATGCGGTCGCCACGATGAAACCGACCGGGGACTCGAGGCGATCGATGATCGGGTAGTAGTCGGGGGCCTGCTCGACGACGCCCGCCCAGGAGCGGAGCACCGGTTGGTCGGCGACCGACGGCATGAGCTCGGCGAGCCGTCGCGCGATGTTCCGGATGAGGGGCGTGTTCGGCTTGCCGGGTGATCCCATCGGCTCGACATCCGTCCACTCGTGGGGGCCGCCGCCGAAGATCAGGTTCCCGCGGCGCGTCTGCCGCCCGTAGAGACCGTGGCCCGAGATGTACGCGTCGAACAGAGGCGGCAGCGGCACCGTGGCGATGATCTCGACGCGAGCCGGCGCCACCGGGATCTCGAGGCCCACCATGCGCCCGATGTGGGCGGTCTGCGGGCCCGCGCAGCTGACCACCGTCTCGGTGGCGATGGGCCCGCGGCTGGTGCCGACGGCGATGACCTTGTCGTTCGACACCTGGATGCCGGTCACCGTCGTCTGCTGGTAGATGCGTCCACCCCGATCCCGGATCGCCCAGGCGAAAGCCTGCGCCGTCCGCTGGGGATTCGCATGTCCGGCGCCCTCGGTGTACACGCCGCCCCGGATGTGCTCGCTGACGGACGGGGCCAGCTCCCGGATCTCGCGCGAGTCCACCCAGCGGCAGGGGATGTCGAGCGTCCTCCAGCGTGCGCACGCCTCGAAGAGATATGCGCGCCGCTCCTCGGTCATGGCGATCGACAGGCCGCCCCCGCCGACCCACTCGGTCGGATATCCGAGCTCCTCGTCCATCGTGGGCCACAGGCGACAGGCTTCGTGGGCGAGTGGCACCACCGGCGGCTCATCGCCTCGGCGACTCGAGATGCCGCCGTTCCGCCCGGACGCCTCCCATCCGACGATGCCCTTCTCGACCACCACGACGTCGAGGCCGGCCTTCGTCAGCCAGTAGCCGGTGGACAG
>CAYXBJ010000168.1:0-44084 GCA_964463175.1 uncultured bacterium | reverse complement strand
CGCCGTTCGTCGGGGCCCTCCTCGACGCCTTCGGTCCCGAGCGCTGCGTGTGGGGCTCGGACTGGCCGTTCCTCGCGGCGCCCGCGCCCGTCGACTACGGGCACATGCTAGAGTGGCTCGGCCACTGGGTGCCGGACGCGGCAGCGCGCGACCGCGTGCTGCGCGACAACCCGGCGTGCCTGTTCGGCTTCGTCGACTGATGAAAGGACGCGAGTGTCCATGAGCGCCCAGACAACCCTGATCGGACGGCCCCTCGCGGAGCTCGAGACCCCGGTCCTCCTCGTCGACCTGGACGCCTTCGAGCGCAACGTGGCGCGCATGCGTCAGGTCATCATCGGCGACGCCGGCATCGGGTGGCGGCCGCACACCAAGGGAATCAAGACGCCGGCGCTCGCGCACAAACTCCTCCAGGCGGGCGCCCACGGGGTCACCTGCGCGAAGCTCGGCGAGGCCGAGGTCATGGCCGCAGCGGGAATCCGCGACATCCTCATCGCCAACCAGGTCGTCGGCGCCTCGAAGCTCGCGCGCCTCGTCCGACTGGTCCGTCATGCCGACGTCATCGTCGCGGTCGACGACCCGGTGCACGTGGACGCGCTAGACCGCGCGGCGCGCGATGCCGGCACCCGGATCCGCGTGGTGGTCGAGGTGAATATCGCCATGAATCGCGCCGGCGTCGAGCCCGGCGCGTCCGCGGTGGCGCTCGCGCAGCGCGTGGCGGCGTGCCACGGGCTCCGCTTCGCGGGCCTCATGGGCTGGGAGGGCGGCCGCCTCGCCGGGATCAAGGACGCGGTGGAGAAGCGACAGGCCATCGAGACCGCGGTCGGCAAGCTGACCGAGAGTGCCGATCGCTGCCGGGACGCGGGCCACCCGGTCGACATCGTGAGCTGCGGAGGCACCGGCACCTACTGGATCAGCGCGAAACTGCCCGGGGTCACCGAGGTCCAGGCCGGCGGCGGCGTCTTCGGCGACGCCTACTACCGAACGAACTACGGCGTCGACCACGAGTGCGCGCTGACGATCTTGACCACGGTCGTCAGCCGACCCACGCCCACGCGGATCGTGTGCGACGCTGGGTGGAAGAGCATGGCAAGCACCCCAATGCTCCCGGAGCCACTTCGCCTCGGCGGGGTCACGAGTGTGGCCCTCTCCGCCGAGCACACGAAGATCGAGCTGGCGGAGGCGGCTCCCGCGCCGCGGGTCGGCGACCACGTCGAGTTCGTGGCGGGCTACTCCGACGCCACCGTGTTCCTCCACGACGATCTCTACGGCGTCCGCGGAGGCCGGCTCGAGGCGATCTGGCCGATCCTCGGTCGCGGACGGACGAGGTAGCCGTCGATGGCGAATCTGGGCGTGCGCAACGCGCCGATCCGCGTGGCCCTCGCCGGGGCCGGCATGATCAGCTGGTATCACCTCGTCGGCTGGCGAAACCTCGCGGCGCGCGCCCACGTCGTGGCGGTCTGCGATCCGGACCGCCAGAAGGCGAGCCGGCGCGCCGAGGAGTTCGGGATCGCCCGCGTCTATCAGGACCCCGACGCCATGCTGAACGGCGAGTCCATCGACGCGCTCGACGTGGCCTCGCCGCGCGAGACCCACGCCGGCTGGGTGGAGGCCGCCGCGGCGCGCGGCATCGACGTGCTGTGCCAGAAGCCCATGACGCCGACGCTCGCCGAGTCGGAAGCGCTGGTCCGCCGGGTCGAGGGCAAGATGCGGTTCATGGTCCACGAGAACTGGCGCTTCCGGCCGTGGTACCGCGATCTCCGCGGCTGGATCGACCAGGGGCTGCTGGGCGACGTGCTCGTCGCGAGGCTGGCGACGATCTCCTCGGGCTTCCTGCCCGACGCCGCGGGCCGGCGGCCGGCCCTCGAGCGCCAGCCCTTCATGGCGCACGAGAAGCGGCTCATGATCGCCGAGGTGCTGATCCATCACCTCGACGCGATGCGATTCCTCTGTGGCGAGCTTCGCGTCATCGGCGCCCGCGCCGCGCGTACCCTGCTCGACGTGCGGGGGGAGACCCTCGCCGACATCTTCCTCGAGACCGCGTCCGGGGCCTCGGTCACCGTCACCGGGACCATGGCGGCGCCGGGCTACCCGTCGCGGACCCCCGATCGTCTCGAGATCGTCGGCCGGAAGGCCAGCGCGATGCTGGCGGACAACGAGCTCCAGCTGCTCGGGCCCGGCCAGCGCAGCGAGCGCTACGATCCGGATCAGGGCTACCAGGCGAGCTTCGACGGCGTGATCCGCCACTTCGTCGACTGCCTCGAGACGGGTGCCCCGTTCGAAACGGGACCGGCCGACAACCTGCAGACACTCCGCCTGGTCGAGCACACCTACTGGGCCGCGGGGCTCCACCGCTCCTGACGGCCGGCCTGCCGGGGCGCTGAGCCGGGCCCCGGGTGCACGTCCTCCCTCAGCCCCCGTCGAGGCCCGTACCCCGTCCCCGGGCCGCTCGGGGGCCCCGGCTCCCCAGCGACCGGCCCAGGCGGGGTCAATCGTTTGGCCCCGTCGTCCGTCAGATGGCACGAGGGGAATCGGCCCCACCGGGGGCCGCCCCGGAAATTCTGACCAAGGAGGGTCTCATGATCGGACGACGACAGGCTTCGAGGATCATCTGGGCCGCCGCGGCGGGACTCGCGCTCGTCGTGGCGACCGCGACACCGGGACAGGCGCAGGAACGCGGGTACGGCGGTCACCGGGGCTGGGGTGGCGGGCCGCTCATCGGCGTGCCGCTCAAGGCGCTGAATCTCACCCCCGACCAGGAAACGCAGGTGCGCTCCATCTTCTCCAACTCGTTCGCGACCGCCCGGCCGCTGATGCACCAGCTGCGGGACGCCGAGAAGGCCCTAGCCGACTCGCTGCTCGCGGCGCCGACGGGGGACGTCTCGGCGCAGGTCGCGGCGATCAACGGGCTCCGGGGCCAGCTCCTCCAGAACCGCACCCAGACGACGGCGCAGGTCCTGGCGATGCTGAATCCCGACCAGCTCAGCAAGGCGGCGCAGATCCGGACGCAGATGGGCCAGCTGCGCGGCCAGATGCGGCAGCTCATGGGGGCGCCTACCCAGCCGTAGCGACGGCGGAGGGATGAACCCGGCACCATCGCGGTGAGTTTCCGGTCGGCCGGGCCCGGACGGCCGACCGCCTCACCCGCTGACACGGCACCTGTCACGAACCGCCGGCACCCGCCCTCGGTGGCGCGCCGGCGCTATAATCACGCCACCGTGGCGGCTCGACTCTCGGGAAGCCGAAGCCCATCCAGCCGGCGGAGGGTCGCGAGCGGAACGCCGCGCCCTCGCGTCAAGATCTGGGTGGTCCTCCCCAACGGCACGAAGCTCGGCCACGGGCGCGCCCGCATGTTCGAGCTCATCGACGAGCTGGGCTCCATCCGGAAGGCGGTCACCCAGCTCGGGATGTCCTATCGGGCCGCGTGGGGCTACATCACCGAGCTCGAGGCGGCCTCGGGCTTCACGTTTCTCGCCAGGAAGCCGGGGGGCGGCGGGACGGGCGGCGCCCGGTTGACTCGCGAGGGGCGAGCCTTCCTGGCTCGCTATCGCCGATTCCGCGAGTCGGTCGACCGGATCGCGCAGCGCCAGTTCACGCGCGCGTTCAAGTCCCGCTAGCGCGCCGCGGCGGCGGCGTCAGCCCTGGGACAGCGTCAGGTCCGAGCGGTCGTCCTCTTCGTCGACACGACGCAGGAGATCGACCAGCCGCGGATCGAGCGGCACCAGCAATCCGTCGGCTCCCGCCGCTTCGTAGGCGGCGAGGGCTCGCCGCCAGCTCGCCTGGCTGTCGGGCAGCTTGATCCGGAGCCAGCACTCGAGCGGGGCAGCCGAGCGCGCTGGCCCCGCGTGCGCGCGGACTCGCTCGAGGCGCCCGCGATCCTCGTCGGGTGCGTGGCTCGCGAGCACGACGCCGTCGACCAGCTGACCAAACGCCGCCGAGCCATCCGCGTCCACGTCGCCGAAGAGCTGGCAGCGGTCCACGGCGGGGCGCAGGGCGTGCGCCGCGCCGACGGTCGCGACGGTCCCTCGAAGCGCGGCGCGACCTCTGGTCAGCTCGTCCAGGGTTCGAAGGCGTGGGCCAAGCGTCTCGGCATCGATCCGCAACGGCGCCGTCACTCCGACCCGCGCGCGGCTGGTGACGGTCGCCAAGGTCGCGGCGAGCATCCACGGGTCGTGGGTGCCCTCGTCGATCCAGAGGGCGTGTGCGCCGGCAGCCTCGAGCGCCCGGGCATCGGCCAGCAGCTCCCCGTGCCGGCCCACCACCGCCGGGAGAAGCACCCCGATCTTCAGCACGCGATGCGGCAGCCGCCGGGCTCGCGCCCGGCGACCGCGAGAGGAGCTGGCAGCGTCACACCTGCGGGCTCAGGACGATGACCACCCGGAGGGCGAAGCTCCCGATCAGGACGAGGAGCGATGCGAGGATGGGGAGCGCCGGACTACCCGCCGACCGGTGCAGGGCGAGAGGCAGCAGGATCCCCGCCAGGACGAGCACCCAGAGCGCGGTCCAGGTGCCGTGCAGCATCTGCGTCGCCAGCGGGCCGAGGGTCAGGAAGAAGACGGCCAGCAGCACCAGCTCCAGGAGCAGGAAGAGTCGGTCGGCGCGGGACAGCTTCTCGGCGCTCGGCCGGGCATCGCGCCGGTACCACGCGAAGAGCGCGACGGCCGCGGCCGCGGTGCTGAGGGCCGAGGCGAGAAAGAGTCCGCCCAGTGCCCACGTGTCGCTCCACACCGGCTGGTTGCTGACCGCGAGCAGGACGCCCGTGTATCCGGCGATGAAGAGCCCGAGGCACGCGCCGACGATCATGAAGAGCCGCCCGAAGCCGCCGCCGAGCGCATCGGCCACCCGCTGCGCCAGCGGGTGGCGGAGCCGCCCGTCCAGCACCAGCGCCTCGACGAACGACAGCGTCGCGAACAGGCCGAACACGAAGAGGACCCACGCGCCGACCGACATCGGCGAGTAGGACTTGAGGGCCGGCACCCCGGTGCGGGCGTCGATCAGCATGTGCCAGAACCGCACCGGCTGACCGAGGTCCAGCGTCAGCAGGATGGGGCAGATCGCAAACGCCGGGAACGCCACGAGGAAGGCCACCCGCGCGGCCCCCTCGTCCGCGCGATCGCCCACCAGCCGCAGCAGCGTGCCCAGGGCGTACGCGCCGCCGGCCAGGCCGCCCAGGAAGAAGTACCAGATGATGTACCACTCCCACTGCGGGGACGCGACGAAGTGCTGCGGCATCGTCTAGCCCTCCTGCGCCCGCTCGCCCCGGGTGCGGAACGCGATGACCCCCGCCAGCACGCCGACGGCCGCCGTGACCAAGGAGCCGAGATAGCCTTTCCGGTTGTTCCGGCTCGGCAGGACGGCGTTCTCCGCGTTCGGGAGCCCGTAGGTCTCCGGCTTGTTCATGAGCAGGAACAGCGCGTGAAGTCCGCCGTACTCCTTCTCGCCGTAGAGCTGGGCTTCCATGACCCCCTGGTTGTGGAGGGTGCCCAAGCGCTCCCGGGCGAGCTTCCGCATGTCCTCCAGGTCGCCGAACTTGATCGACTGGGTCGGGCAGACCTTGGCGCACGCCGGCGTGAGGTTCGCCTGGAGCCGCGTGTAGCAAAAGGTGCACTTCTGCGCCACGCCCGTCGTCTCGCTGAAGCCGATCACGTGGTACGGACAGGCCGCGATGCAGTACCGGCAGCCGTTGCAGACGCTCGGCTGGATGTAGACGGTGTCGAACTCGGTGCGGATGATGGCGTTGGTCGGGCAGACCTCCATGCACGAGGCGAGCGCGCAGTGCTTGCACACGTCACTCATCATCGTCCAGGCGAGGCCGCCGTTCGGTCGCGTACCCTCGATGAATTTCACGTGGCGCCAGTTCTGATCATCCAGCTGCCCCGTGTTGTCGAAGCTGTCACGGAACTGCGGGGGGTGCCCCTCGAGCTGGTTCCACTCCTTGCACGCGACCTCGCAGGCCTTGCACCCGATGCAAAGGGTGACGTCGGTGAAGAAGCCGACCGTTCTCGCCATCGTGAGCCCTCCCTCACATCCCCATGAGGTTCGGGACGATCTTGTGCTTGCCCTGCTCTCTCGCGTACAGATCGAGCGGCGCCGCGGCCAGCTCGTCGACGATCGGCACGGCGTTCGGGTCTTTCCGGAGGTCGACCGTCAGGAGGTAGCGGCCGCATCCGTCGCAGGCGTCAACGCGCATGTGGGGGAAGCGCTCCGTCTCCCCGTAAATCGGCAGCTTCGGTCCCGATTGCTCCCCGCACCCCGCACAGGTCATGCGGGCGAACACCCAGGCATGCTGGCAGCGGGAGCAGATCAGATAGCGGGGCCCGGTGACGAGATCCTCGCCGCCCTCGCTGAAGAACGACATCTGGGGCTGGCCGCCGCAGATCGGGCAGCGGCGCCCCTCCGCCGTATCGGCCGGCGCGAGACCCGCCGCCCGGCCGAGCGCCTCCAGAACCGGGCCAGCTGACGCCCGGGCCAGGTACCGCGATACCGGGTCCAGCTCGTCATCGCGAAGCCACGCGCCGATCAGCGCGGCCCCATCCCCTCGCCGCCACCGCTCGAGCACCGCCTCCGCCAGCAGCGGGGGGCCGTGCGACACGCTTCGATCCACGACGGATGACAGCACGCGAGTGGCCACGTAGGCCGGCAGCGCGTTGGCCACCGGCCCCCGATCCAGCGCCTCGGAGAACACCGGCTCCTGGACCTCCAGCAGCGCCAGGTAGAGACCGAGCGGCTCGGCGGCGTGCGGGTATCGCTCGATCAGCTCGCCCGCCCGCCGCCGCCGGGCCGTCCAGGTGGCCGTGATCTCGGTCGGCGCCGCCACCGGCATCATGCCTTCTCGATGTTCACCAGGAACGCCTTGAACTCGGGGGTCCGCGAATTGGCGTCCCCCACGAACGGCGTCAGCGCGTTGGCAAGCCAGTTCGCCCCCTTGCTCGGGTCACGGTCGGCGGCAATGCCGACGAAGCCCCAGTGAATCGGGATGCCGATCTGGTAGACCTTCTTCCCGCCCGCCTGCACGGGCGCCAGGCGCTTCGTGACGATGGCCGCGACCTCGACCTTGCCGCGCTTCGAGCTCACCCGGACCCGGTCACCGTTCCGGATGCCCTTCTCCCGGGCGAGCTCCTCGGGCACCTCGACGAACGGCGCCGGCTGCAGACCCACCAGAAGCGGCACGTGCTGCGTCACGTAGTGCTCGTGCTCGGTGAGCCGGTAGGTCGTCCCCACGTACGGGAAGTCCTTGACCGTCCCGAACCGACTCTCGCGGCCGGCCGCCTTGTCGTAGAAGAACGCGACCGGGGACTCGGACTGGTTCGGGTGGAGCGGATTCGGGATGGGGGATTCGATCGGCTCGTAATGCTCGGGCAAGGGCCCGTCGAGCATGGAATTCGAGAACAGCCGGCCGACGCCCTCGCTCGTCATGATGAAGGGGCCCCAGGCCTTGGGACTCTTCGGATCCATGGTGGGCGGGTAGTCCGGCACGTCGCCCACCCACTTCGCCTGGGCCGCATCCCACCTGATCCCAGGGCGCGCCGGGTCCCAGGGCCGCCCCTCGAGGTCCGCCGACGCGCGGTTGTACAAGACGCGCCGGTTGAGCGGCCAGCTCCAGGCCCAGCCGTGGTAGTAACCCATCCCCGATGGGTCGTTCTTCGCGGGATCCTGGACGCCACCGCGCCGCCTGGACAGGTTTCCGCTCTCCGGGTAGCTCCCTACGTAGATCCAGTCGCCGGCGGTCGTGGAGCCGTCGTCCTTGAGCTTGGCGAAGGTATCCAGCCGCTGCCCGGTGGACAGGTCGAAGCCATTGATCTCCTGCGCGAGCTCGTCCAGCTCCGGCCTGGACGGATCCTTGTACTTGGTGGTCATGGCCATCAGCGGCTCCGGGTACTTGCCGCCATGCTCCTGGTACAGTTTCTTCACGCGCTGGAAGACCTCGCCCAGCACCCATTGATCGTGCCGGGCCTGGCCGTCGGGCGGGATCACAGCGTCCTTCCACTGCATCCACCGTCCGCTGTTCACGAACGACCCGTCCTTCTCGATCCAGTGGGTCGTCGGAACCATGAACACCTCGGTCTGGATCGTCTTCGGATCGACGCCCGGCCGCCGCCAGAACTCGGAGCTCGTCGTGGGCAACGGATCCATGACGACGAGCCACTTGAGCTTGGCGAGCGCTTCGAGCACCTGGTTCGAGTCCGGCCCGATGCTGGTGGCGGTCATCCCCGAGAGGATGACCCCTTCCATCTTCCCCTTGAGCGCCTGATCGTAGATCGAGATCCAGGACGAGTTGGAGGCCGGCTTCGGCACGAAGTCGAAGGCGAACTCGTTGTCCGCCGTGGCGGCGTCGCCGTACCACCCCTTGAGGAGGCTCACCATGAACTTCCGGTAGTTCGTCCCGAAGAAGTTCCACGAGTTGGCGTCGAACTTCCGGGGCGCGCTCTGGACCACGTAGTCGGTCAGGGTCTTCTGGCCGGGCGCCGGGATGCGCAGGTACCCGGGCAGGATCTCCCAGGAGATGGCGTGATCGGTGTTGCCCTGGATGTTGGCGTGGCCGCGCTCGGCGTTCATGCCGCCGCCCGGCCGGCCGATGTTGCCGAGGAGCAGCTGGAGCAGTGAGGCGCTGCGGATCAGCTGGCCGCCCGTCGTGTGGTGCGTCATCCCGACCGCGTACACGATGGTCATGACCTTGTCGGGGCGGCCCATCTCCCCGACCAGCTTCGCGATCTCGAGGAACTGATCCTCCGGGATCCCGGTGATGTCGGCCACGACCGCGGGCGTGTAGCGCGCATAGTGCTTCTTCAGGAGTTGGAACACCGACCGCGGGTGCTCCAGGTTCATGTCCCGCTTGGCGAAGGAGATCGGCGGACCGGGGGGCGGCGCCGGCTCGCCCTTGGCGACCGCCGCCTTCGCCGCCTCGGCCTGCGCCTGGACCGCCGCCTTGGTGGCAGCCTCGTCGACCTCGTACCCCCAGGTCGCGATGTCGTAGGCCCGCTTGGCGGGATCGTAGCCGCTGAACAGCCCGTCGTGGAACGCGAATCCCTCCTTCACCAGGAAGGAGGCGTTCGTGTAGCTCCTCACGTACTCGTGGTGGATCAGGTTCCGGGACAGCACGTAGTTGATCAGACCGCCGAAGTAGGCGACGTCGGTGCCGGTCCGGATCCGCGCGTAGATGTCGGCAACCGCCGACGTCCGCGTGAACCGCGGGTCGGCGTGGATCATCTTCGCACCGCCGCCCGCGCCGGGCCCGCGCTTCGGGTCCAGCTTCGCGGCGACGAACCACTGGAAGCCCACCGGATGGGCCTCCGCCGGGTTCGCCCCGTTGATGAGGATCAGGTCGGCATGACGGATGTCACGCCAGTGATTCGTCATCGCGCCCCGCCCGAATGTGGCCGCCAGACTGACGACCGTCGGGCCGTGTCAGACGCGGGCCTGCTGTTCTATGTGCACCACCCCCAGGGTGCGCATGACCTTGGCCGCGAAGTACCCCTCCTCACTCGAGAACGCGGCGCCGCCGGCGAAGGAGATGCCCTCGCAGCGGTTGACCACGTTGCCGCTCCCGTCCTTCATCACGAAGGTCGCGTCGCGCGAGTCCTTCACCCGCTGGGCGAGCCGGTCCAGCATCGCGTCCCAGCTGATCTCCTCCCAGCGGTCGCTCCCGGGCTTCCGGTACAGCGGCTTCTCCACCCGGCGGCTCGAGATCGCGAGCTGCATCGCGCTCGCCCCCTTCGGGCAGAGCCGGCCCTCGTTGACCGGGCTGTCCGGGTCACCCTCGATCT
Organism: uncultured bacterium; assembly: GCA_964463175.1. Classification (GTDB taxonomy): domain Bacteria; phylum Methylomirabilota; class Methylomirabilia; order Rokubacteriales; family DASRDR01; genus DASRDR01. The sequence goes on along the minus strand of CAYXBJ010000168.1, from coordinate 34,323 downwards.
GGAGCAGCTCGGTCTTCCCGTTCGCCTGGCGGGTGTACGCCACCAGCGAGCAACCAACCGCGCAGTACGGGCAGAGGGAGTGGACCTCCTTCGCCCCGGCGATCCGCAGGCTCTGCTTGACCTCGATCGCGTGGGCGACGTCGAACCCCAGACCGGTGACACCGGCGGCTCCCGCGCCCATCACGCTGGAGCGGATGAAGTCGCGACGTGTCAGGTTCGGCATGTGACATCCTCCCTGGGTTTTACCTGGGTCGGACGGCTACGTGGAGAAACGATCCCGCCGGGTCGCAGTAGGCACACCGGGCCACCGCGCATGGTCGTCACGCCGGGGCCACCCGGACGCGGTGCGCGTTGGCGTAGACGTTCAGCCGCCCCGGCCGCAGGAACCCGATCAGCGTCATCCCGTTGGCGAGCGCGAATTGGACCGCGAGGCTGGACGGCGCCGAGATGGCCGCCACTACCGGGATCCGTGCGGCGAGGGCCTTCTGCATGATCTCGAAGCTGGCCCGCCCGCTCACCATCAGGATGTGGCGGTCGAGTGGCACCTGGCCCTCGAGCAGCATCTGGCCGACCACCTTGTCCACCGCGTTGTGCCGCCCGACGTCCTCGCGCACCACCAGCAATCGTCCCGTCGTGTCGAACAGCGCGGCGGCGTGGAGGCCGCCGGTCCGCTCGAACGTCGCCTGGGCCGCGGCGAGCGCGGGGCCGAGCGCGTACAGCGCGTCCAGCGGGATCGTGACGTCGCCGGTGACGGGCCGGAGATCCATGTCGATCGCGTCGAGGGACGTCTTGCCGCAGAGGCCACACGCCGACGACGTGAAGAAGCTCCGGTGGAGGCGCTGATGAATCGCGGGACCGGGCCGCAACAGGAGCACGTTGATGACGTTCCCGGCGCGCGGATCGTCCTCGGGACCGGCGTAGTGGGCGATCACGTCGAGGTCGTCGCGGCTCTCGATCACGCGCTCCGACAGGAGGAAGCCCGCGACCAGCTCCCGGTCGTGCCCCGGGGTCCGCATGGTGACGGCGAGGCTCTTGCCGCCGAGCCGGATCTCGAGGGGCTCCTCGACGGCGAGCTCGTCTTCCTGGAGCGTCGGATCCTGTCCGTGGAAACTGAGGACCGTGTGGGGCACCGCGGCGGCGCCCCTCGGTATCTCAAACTCCAGCTCGGGCCTAATGTCGAGCGGCGACATGGCTAGCTACTACGCAGCAGGATATATGCTTGCGACGACATTGTGTCAACACTGTAACGGCCTGAGGCAGGAGTCAGTTCCTGGAGGCCGACGCGAGACGGGGCCGACCAGTACCTGGGTGACGCACTGACGGGACGGCGACATCCGGTCGTGGGGCTCCCTCCCATCCGCGAGCCTGCCCGCTCTGGAAGCTGCCCCAGCTTAGCGCCGAAACCCCGGCGCTCGCCCATTCGAACTGGTGGTGCAAGGAGCGATCTCTCACGTGAATGCCGCGTCGCGTCACAGAGGCTGTCGGATAGGCCCCCGGTGACCTCGAGCGAGGGTGCCCGGACGGCAGGAGATCAGGAGCCCGGCGCGCTCCACATGAGGATCTCGCCTTTGCCGAGGCCCGATGTGTCACCGGTGTAGCGCTGGTACGCCCCGTCGCCGGCTTCGTGCGGGATCGAGAACCCCAGCGGTCGGAGATGCCGGGCGTACAGCCGGAGGAACGACGGCGCGTACGTGCACGCGTAGGTGAAGGTCGGGAGCAGGGGGATCGGCGCCAGCGACACGATCGTGCCGCGGCTCATCCAGGCGCCCGTGCGGATCTCGGCGCCGCCGAGCAGGAAGATCGTCCCGCCCTTCATCTGGAGCCCCGCGAAGTCACGCACGGGGCCGGCGACGGCGATGATGCCCCGTCGCATGCGCATGCCGACCTCGATGCCGGCCGAGCCTTCGATGAGGATGGTGCCCTGGTTCATCCCGCGCGGGCCGCCGCGATAGGCCGCGCCCACCTGGCCGCCGGCGTTCCCCCGGATGCGGATCAGGCCCCCGGTCATCTCGGCCCCGAGCCAGTCCGACACGTTGCCCGTCACCTCGATCGCCCCCCCCTTCATGGACGCGCCGAGATGCATGCCGGCGTGACCCTGTATGGTCACGCGGCCGCGGGTCATGCCGCGGCCGATCCACTTCACCTTGCCGAGGTCGCCGCGCAGCGTGATGTCGTCCGACGCCGCGCCCTCAACCTCGAAGAAGTCGTCGAGTCGCCGCTGCCGCTTGCCGAGGAAGACCGGCAGCGCGCGGAGCCGGTCGTGGTCCAGCCCCGCCGTCACGTCGGGGGAGATCGCCTCCGCCTCGAGCGGGACGACGGGCTGCTCCTTGAGGGTCAGCGTGATCACGGACGTGCCGATCGGTCGAGCGCCGCGGGCTGCGAGCGACACGAACGCGCCATCGCCGGGCGAATCACGCGCGGGCGCGGCACTCGGCGATCTCGATGCCGTGGACCCGCTCCGCCTCGACCGGATAGTTGTCGAAGGACATCGTGTAGACCTGCTGGAAGAGCGGGCGCAGGTAGTCCTCGATTCCCTCGTCGTACGGTGGCCGCACCACGAACTCGCGCCCCTCCACCACCGACCGGACCTGCCCCTCCTCGACCACGATCTCCCCGCCCTTGATGACATACCGCGGCGATCGGAACATCGCGACGCCCTCCGGTGTCTCCCGGTAGATGGCCACGTCCGCGTCGGCGCCCACGCCGAGATGGCCCTTGTGCGCGAGCCCGAGGGCGCGGGCCGGCCCGGCCGCGGTGATGATGACGATCTCGGACAGCGTGTACTCGCGGTCCAGCTCGGCGAGGACGATCCGCTTCTGCGCCTTCGCCGGCAGGGTCTTCACGCGCTCCCGCCGGGCATCGGCGCTCATCAGGAGCTCCACGAGCTCGGCGTAGCGCCAGAAACCCGCGCCGTTCGGATGGTCGGTCGTGAGGAAGATCCGCCACGGGTCCCGGATCAGCAGCAGGAGCTCGAGGCCCACCGCCCACTGCACCGCGTTCACCAGGCTGCTCTTCTTGTAGACGTAGGGCACGATCCCGCAGCCGGTCTCGTTCTCGACGTCGATGTTCCCCCACTTCCGCCCGGTGAGCTCGTGGAGGAGGTGCTGCCACGGCCCGTCGGCGGTGATCGTCATGGCGTTCCCGAACAGCACCGCGCCCGCGTCGGTGGTGAATCCCGGATGGGCATTGAAGTAGTCGGCGATGGCCCGCGCCTCGGAGCGGATCGACGCCCAGTCGGTGCCGCCGTAGGCGTGGAACTGGAGATGCGCCAAGTGCGCGCGGCGCCCGTCGAGGATCCGCATCGTCTCGAGCGTCGTCGCGTAGTTGCCGGGCATGCCGAGGGCGTTGCCATGGAGGTGGAGCGGGTGCGGGAGGCCGAGGCCGTCGATGATGCCGGCCAGGCTCTCGATGATCTTGGCGGGCGTGACCCGGCTGTATCCCTCGATCGGATCGGCCAGCCCCCGGGCGTTCTTGCCCCACTTCCAGGCCGCCACGCCTCCGGGATTCACCGCCTTCACGCCATAGGTCTTCGCCGCCCAGATCAGCCACGCCACGACGTGGCCGGCCCGCTCGATCTCTCCCGCTTCCAGGAGATCGAGCACGATCTCGTTGTTGGCCATCAGGAGCAGGCACGCCTTGTCGAGGATCGGCGTGTCCCGCAGCTCCTCGTGGGTGTGCTTCGCGCTCAGCACCGGGACCGCCGCCTCGGTGACCGTCGTGTAGCCCATCCCCGCGTAGAGGTAGCCGGTCGCGAAGGTCGTCGGAGTCAGCCCGCCGAGCCCCATTCGCCGCTCCGGCGTGTGGAGGAACGGCAGCCCCTGGCGCTGGGTCTCCGGCGACATCGCGCGGGCGAAGTTGAGGCCGGCCCCCGCCACGTGGGTGTGGGCGTCGACGCCGCCGGGCACGACGACCATGCCCGTCGCGTCGATCGTCCGGCCGCCGTCGACCTTCGCCACGATGCGGCCGTCCGCCATGGCGACGTCGCGGATCTCGCCGTCGATCCGGTTGGCGGGGTCGTACACCTTCCCGCCGGTAATCCGCAGCATGGCGCCTACGCGGAGAGGGGCGCGCCGTTCGACGCCGGCGTCCAGGGCGGCCTGGCCGCGGCGGCCTGGCGGATGCGCCGGAGAACCTCCTCGTCGGTCGGGTACGGCGAGCGGAGGGCGGGCCGGAGCGGGAGCGGCACCTCGTCCATGCGGTACACGGTGCCGCCCGCGCTGATGCCGGTGGCGGCGGTCGTGATGTGGACGCGCGCGAGACGGCTCGTGTGGGTCACCTTGGGATCCAGCACGATCGTGGGGATGCGGGTGAGGTGATCGATCGCCGGCTGCGGCATCGTGGCGCCCGGATCGGCTCCGAGGATCAGCGCGGCGTCGTTGTCGCCGCGGACCAGAAGGTCCACCGTCGAGAACTCACCGGGGTTGAAGCGCGGGTAGCCCCGCGACAGGTTCACGCCGAACGGATAGCCGGTCGTCCAGCGCACGACCATGTCGGCGCCGGTCACGTTCCCGTGCCCCCGCATCGGCATCGCCACGAACTTGGTGAACGCGTTGAGCTCCGTCACGAGCGTCAGGACCGACGCGGAGTTCATGTGCTTGCCCCGCGTCATCGAGAGGCCCATGCCGAAGAACAGCACGCCGAACCGGGCGCGCTTCATCCGGTCCGCCAGATCCTGCAGCTGCTCGACGCTCACGCCCGTCTCGGCCACCCGCTCGCGATTCACCGGCCGTCCCTTGACCAGGGCGATCAGGCTGGTGACCAGCTCGAAGTCCTTGCCGGGCTGGATCTGCAGGAAGAGATCCGCCGCCCGCGCGCTGGGCGTCTCCCGGATGTCGACCAGCACCATCGTCCGGCCCTTGCGGCCCTGGGGCACGAACTTGCCCTTCTGGGTCAGCGTGTACTTGGTGAAGTGGCGCGGGTGGCACTCCGCCGGGTTGCCGCCCCAGTAGACAATGAAGTCCGCGCGGTTCTTCACCTCGCCCAGCGTGCACGTCACCTTGCCCCCCAACTGGGCGGCTATCTCAGTGGGGCCGTGTCAGAGGGAGGTGTGACTGTCGATCACTCCGCCGACCAGCTCGGCGAGGGCGACCGCCTCGCGCTGGGCCTCGCAGGTGATGTTGGACAGCCCGTAGACGAGCGGCATGTGGGCGTCGTAGAGGAACCCCGCGGCGGCCTCGATCGCGGCGTCGAGGGTGGCCGGCTTCCCGTCGACCAGGGCGTCCGGGAACAGGCGCTCGGCGGTGTGGTTCTGGAACCAGGCGTCGCCGAGACTGCAGGCGTTCTTGCTCTTGACGATCCGCTCGCCGTCGGCGTGGAGCTCGATGTCGTCGCACACACACCCGCAGAAGGTGCACGTCGCGTTCTTCACGATGGTGATCGTCATGCGTCGCTCGCTTCGCCGCCGTCCTCCCGCCCCGGCCGGGGCGGCATGGCAAAGGTTCAGCCGAGCTCCCGGCCCGGGAAGCTCCCGCGGGTCCGGAGCGGACGGTAGCGCCCCGGCTCGACGCGCTCCCAGGACGGGAGGCGCCCCGCCCCGGGCGTCGGCGCCGGGGTGGAAGGCGACTGGCCGGACAACCGGGCGTCTCCGGGCGAATCCGTCGTGGCCATGTCCTTCCTTATCTATATGTCGGCGTCGGGACGCCGCCTACGACTGGCTCGGGCCCTCGGCGTCGATCGGCTCCACCTCGACCTCCCAGCCCTTCGACGTCGGCATCCCCGTCCCGTCGGTGCCGCCGCCCATGAGCCGGCTGGTCGGCGGACCATACGGCACGAAGATCATGCCCACCGGCACCTTCCCCTCGTTGCACTGGAACGTCGACTCGCCGTACGGCGTGCGCACGCGCACGGTCCCGCCGGGCGCGACGCCGACCGCCCGCATGTCGTCCGGATGCATCGTCAGCGTGCTCACGGTCGCCCGATACTCCGGATAGTCCTTGCCGACGTTCACCTGCTGCCCCTGCTTGGTGGTGCGGCCCGCGTTCATGATGAACCGCTTGCCGGCCATTCACCTGCTCCGGGGAGAGCCGCCGCCGTCGATCATCGCGCCATGCCCACCACACCATAGCATGCCGGCTCGGACCGAGGCCGGCCGGCGACGCGACCGTGGCGGCCCCGGGTTACGATGCGTCGATGCGAGTGCCGCACCCCGTCGGACCCTTCGGGCGGACCAGCCCGCGCCCCGATCCGCGGTGAGCGCGCGGCCGTCGCCGGGATCGGCCCGATGCTGAGTCTCCCGCCCTGGCGGAAGATCGCGGCCGGCCTCTGGAACCGGCTCCCCCTGCCCTTCGAGCGGATGGCGGCGCGGATCGACGATGTGGACGAGACCCCGTCGTCCGCCGACGGCCCGCCGCTCAACAAGATCTGCGACCGGCGGGATTGGGCCGACCCCACCTGGCGACGGGCCCTCACGGACCTCGGCTACTCCGCCGATCCCGCGCGCCTCCATCGCAAGGAATGGGAGTTCGCCCAGGGCGTCTACGGCCTCCGGAAGCTCCGCCGCCTCGCCCCGAACGCCTCCGCCCTCGGCCTGGGGGCCGGCGCGGAGCCGATCATCTTCTTCCTGGCCGGCCGGATGCGGCGGGTGGTGGCCACCGATCTGTACGCGGGGGACTTCAGCCGGCAGGAGGCCGACCCGCGGATCCTCCGGGATCCGGAGGCGTTCGCGCCCTTCGCCTACCATCGCGATCGGCTGGACGTGCGCCGGATGGACGCGACGGCGATCGACTACCCGGCCGAGTCGTTCGACCTGGTCTTCTCGTTCTCGTCGTTCGAGCACTTCGGCTCCCGCCGGGCGCAGCGCAAATGCCTCCGGGAGATTCACCGGGTGCTCCGGCCGGGCGGCGTCGCGGTCCTGACGACCGAGGTGATCCTGAACACGTGGGGCCGCCACGGCGACTACTTCCGGCTGACGGAGCTCCTCGACGACATGTTTCCGACCGCGGGCTTCCGCCTCGCAGGGGGCGACTTCCAGTTCGTCACGAGCCGCGCGACCCTGGAGGGCTTGATCCGGCTGCCTCACGAGGTCGAGCGGCGGCCCCATCTGGTCCTGCGCCGGTGGCGGACCTACTTCACCTCGGCCGCATTCTTCCTGGAGAAGCCCGTCGCGGCGGGCACGCCGCCGAGCCGGCGCGCGGCACGCGGCGACGAGGCGGCCGTCGGCCTCCCGCCCTTGCTGCGCGCCCGCCTGTCCGCGTCCCCCGCGACCCTCGCCGCCACGCGCGCGACCCGGTATCGGCTCACGTGTCGCATCGAAAACACGGGCCACGCGACGTGGCCCCGCTCGGCCCCCGACGGCTTCGGGCTGGTGCGACTTGGGGCCCACCTGCTGATGGCGGACGGCACGCTCGCCGTCCTGGATTACGGGCGGGCCGACCTTCCCACGGATCTCGCGCCGGGCGCTTCCGCGGAAATCGGCATCGAGCTCGCCGCGCCGACCGAGCCGGGCCGCTACCGGATCGAGCTCGACATGGTCCGCGAGGGGGTCGCCTGGTTCTCGAGCCGGGAGCCGTCGAGCGCCGAGGTGGCGCTGACGGTGACGTGAGCCGTCAGCTCGCGATCCACTGCTTCGCCGCCTCCAGACTGCCCGCGGGGAAGTGCCGGATCTCGGCGGACACGAAGTGGGACGCCAGGCGCGGGGCGACGTCTCCCATCGCCGAGTCGGTGACGAGGCCGATCCTCCGGATGTGCCGGTGATGATCGCGCACGAAGCGGAAGTGGGCGACCATGGCGGCGAGACTGTCCCACCCCGGAAAACCCGGCGTCTCGATGATCAGCCCGGCCAGACCGCCGGTCGCCTCGATGTGCGGATCGACGGCGCTCGCGAGCCGGGCGAAGTCCGCCTCCGCGAGGGCCCCCTTCGGCCGCACGAGCAGGATCGAGTGCTCTCGGTCGAGGTCGTAGTCGATCATGTCATCCCTCCTGAGAGCTCCCGCAGCCCCGCTCCCGACTCCTCGCCCGTCACCCGCCCGGCGCCGAGCGGCCCCGGGCACCCGGCATCGATGACACCCACCTAGCGGGCGCGGGCGGCCGGTATCGGCGCCATCCGGTCGTCGCTCTCCATCGACTCGCTGTAGGCGCCCACGCTCGCCGCGGCGTTGCAGCGGGCGCGCCGGTAGAGCGCTCGCTGGCCGGCCTCCACACCGGAGGGCTGGCCGCCCCACGCCTTGAGCGCGGCATCCTGCAAGGCGCGCCCGTACGAGAAACTCACCCGCCAGGGGCGTGGCCCCGCGCTCGTGTTGATGGCGTTCAGATGCGCGGTCGCCCGCCGGTCGTCCTGCCCGCCGGAGAGGAACACTATGCCGGGCACGGCAGCGGGCACGTGACGCCGAAGAACCTGCAGGGTGGCGGCCGCAGCGTCTGCCACCGACACCTGCACGGGGCACTCGGTCCCCGGGACGACCATGTTCGGCTTCAGGAGCATCCCCTCGAGTGACACCCGCTGCTCGTACAGCGCGCGGAAAACGACCTCCAGGACCCGGCTCGTGACGTCGCCGGCGCGGGCAATCGAGTGGGGCCCGTCCATGAGAACCTCCGGCTCGACGATCGGCACCAGCCCCTGCTCCTGGCAGAGCGCCGCGTAGCGGCCCAGCGCGTGGGCATTCACGTCCACACAGGTGTCGCTCGGGAGGGTGTCGCTCACGTGGATCACCGCCCGCCACTTCGCGAAGCGCGCTCCGAGGCCCTGATATTCACGGAGCCGGTCTCGGAGTCCATCCAGCCCCTCGGTCACCGTCTCGCCGGGGCAGGCCGCCAGGGGCTTGGCGCCGGTATCGACCTTGATGCCGGGTATGATGCCCGAGCGAATCAGCGTGTCGGCCAGCCGGCCGGTGCCGCCGGCCTGCCGGATGGTTTCGTCGAACAGGATCACGCCGCTCACGAACTCCGACAAGCCCGGCGTGCTGAAAAGCATCTCCCGGTACGCGCGCCGGTTCTCCACCGTCGACGGGATCGGCAGCGTCTCGAACCGCTTGCCGATCGTCGACAACGACTCGTCGGCGGCCAGGATGCCCTTGCCCGCGGCGACGAGCGCCTGCGCCGTGTCTTCGATGCTACGAGTCGTCACGTCGAATCCTCCTTGGGTCCGAGCTTGCCGTGGGATGGCCTCGACCGGATGCGCTCATGGCGCGAGGGGCGCGTTCCACACCTTCACCGCCGGCGACTCCCGGTAGTAGCCGAGCACGTTCAACGTCGCGGTGTCGAGGAGGAAGTGCTGGCCGCCGCTGACCGGCAAGTCGATCCATCGCGCGACCAGCACCCGGAAGATGTGGCCATGCGCGAACAGGGCCACGTCACCCCGCGCGGCGCGAACCCGGGCGATCACGCGGTCCGCTCGCGCGCCGACCTGCTCCGGCGTCTCGCCGCCCGGGCAGCCGTCCCGGAAGACCAGCCAGCCGGGGTTGCGCTCGCGGATCTGCTTCGCGGTGAGCCCCTCGTACTCGCCGTAGTTCCATTCCATCAGGTCGCGCTCGACGATCGCGCCGCTCCCGAGCCCCGCCAGCTCGCAGGTCTCCCGCGCCCGGCCGAGCGGGCTGGTCAGGACGAGCGAAAAGGATTCCCGAGCCAGAATGGGCTGGAGGCGCCGGGCCACCGCGCGCCCGTTGTCGGTGAGCGGAAGGTCCGTCACACCGGTGTGCTGTCCGCTCAGGCTCCACGCAGTCTCCCCATGGCGCACAACGTAGACCCTCTGCTCAGTGCTGGCCATCGTCTCGTCCTCGAGGGCTTCGGGTTGTCGGTGACACGTCGGCCGTTCCTCCGCGACTATCGCTTGCGCGCCGCCCGCTCGGCCTCGAGCTGACCCTGGCGCGCGTGGTCGATGACCTCGGCGAGGATCCGCGCCAGCTCCTGGGGCGCGTGGAACCCCATGGAGTTCTCGGCCGCGACGAAGTCGAGGCGCCACTGCGCCTTCCGGTGCTGGTCGGCGGCCGCCTTCAGCGCTTGCTCGCTGGCTCCCGCCTTCTTCGCCGCAACGATCGCGTCGAGCATGTCGGTCGTCGCCTGGGCCGCCCGCTCGAGCAGCGCGTGGTGGCGGTCCTGGATCGTGAGCACGCGGGCCTCGAGCTCCTTCTCCGGCACCGCGTGGCAGGTCTGGCAGGCGCGGTTGAGATTCAACAGTGGGCTCCGGACCCAGTGGTCGCTCACCTTGGCGGCGCCGACGCGCTCGTAGGACATGTGACAGTCCGCGCAGGCCACCCCGGCCCGGGCGTGCACCCCCTGATTCCACACCTCGAACTCGGGGTGCTGGGCCTTCAGCACCTTGGTGCCCGTCTCGGCGTGGACCCAGTCCGTGAAGCCTTCCTTCTCGTAGTAGGCCTCGATCTCCTCGACCTTGAGGCCGTTCGCCCAGGGGTAGGTCACGACCTTCCCCGGGCCCTTGAAGTAGTACTCGACGTGGCACTGGCCGCACACGAAGGAGCGCATCTCCTGGCGAGTGGCGTCCCGGTTCGGCTCGAAGTCGGCGATCCCCTGCTTGGCCTTGTACGCCTTGATGCCCGCGATGAAAGCCGGGCGCGTGACGTGGAGGGCCATGGTCTTCGGTTCGTGGCAGTCCACGCAAGCCACCGGGTGCTGGATCAGCAGCTGGCCCTTGTCGTCCTTCAGATTGCGCGCCTCGGCGTACGGCATCCCCGAGACCTGCTCGAAGCCCTTCCGGACGTCGCCCTTGCCGACGAAGCGGTAGAGGGCCAGGTTCGATGCGTGGCACTGGAGGCACGCCCCCGGCTGCTGCTTCTCGGTCACCCGACGGGTCTGCTCCTGGTCGAAGAGGGCATACGCGTGGCCGCGGCGGTCACGGTAGTCCAGCGCGAACGCGTACCCGGCGAAGATCCGCTTCAGCCAGGGGTCGCGGTCGAGCTTCTGCTCGGCCGGACCGGTGTCGCTCGCCCCGAGCCCGCGCCCGCCGTACTTGGTCGCGGTGGGCAAGGACGTGCGCAGATAGGAGTCGTACTGGAACGGCCAGTTCTGCCCCCAGACCTTGGGGTCCATCGTGTCCTCGGTCACCTCGACCATCCGGACGAACGGCTCGCGAGCCTCCTGCTTTCGCTCGAAGATGTTCGTGAGAAGCGCGAGCAGGAGGATGGTCAGCCCCGCGACCCCGGCCAGTCCGAGCAGCCCAAGGAGCCAGAGTCGCCCGCGTCCGCCGGACGGGCGCGCGCCTTCCCTCGTGTCCTCCATGGCTCAGCCTCCCGCGCCGTGCCCGGCACCGGCGTGACAGTGCACACAGTCGAGCTCCCCGTTGGCGGATACGGCGATCGCGTGGACGAGCCCCTCGTGGCAGCGCAGGCAGTTTGCGCGGACGAGCTCGCGGTCACGCGGCGTGATCTGGATCGGCTCCTTGAAGTTCTGGAGGGTGAACGCGACGGAGTGCCGGAAGCCGTGCTCGGCCTTCGCCACCCACTTCGCGAGCCCCTCGTGGGGCAGATGGCACTCGACACAGGTGGCGGCATGCCGGTGGCCGCTCTTGAGCCAGGCGTCGAACTGCGGATTCATGATGTGGCAGTTCACGCAAGCGCGGGGATCGGGCGAGAGGTAGGAGAAGCCCTTCGCGTAGACGAAGGTGAAGGCCCCGACGCCGGCCGGTATCCCGACGAGGCACGCGAGGACGACGATGAGGCTCGTCCGCGTCATGAGCCGTCGCCGGCGACAAGCCCGTCGGGCACCCCCGACGCCTCCGCTACTTCCGGTCCAGCCTCGCGGTGCGCGGCTCGGAGCATCCTTGGCCGGTCGTCTCCTCGGTCACCACCAGCGAGATCGCCCCGCGGCTCCCTCCCCACCGGACGAGCTGCTCGGGGGCGCGCGGATCGGCGGCCCGCGTCTCGAGATGAATGTCGCCTTCCACGATCACGCCCGTGACCTCCCAGCTCACCGTGCCCCACGGGTAGGTGGTCGCGGCCAGTCCGCGGATCCGCGCCCCGTCCTCGACGGAGACGTCGAAGGTGAACGGGGGGCACGTGTCGAGCCCGCCGGTGGTGACCCCCGCGAAGTAGTCGCCCCGCCAGACCCCGATGCAGCCCGCCGCGAGCCACGCGACCAGTGGACCAATCAGGACGGCGCGCCGGACGGCACGCCTCGCCCACGTCTCCCGCATCAGCGTCGACCTCCGCCGCGGCGACCGCCGCCGCCCATCCCGGGTGCACCGCTCCCGAGGTTGCTGCCTCGCCACGACTGCCTCGCCCGCTCGGCTCGTCCCCGCCGACCGAAGCTTCGCATCCGGTGGTTCAGCCCCTGGAGGGTACCAGACTCAATGCGCGAGGTGTCACGCCATATCAGAACAGTGTGCCGAGCAGCGTCTTCACCAACTCCTCCAGCGACATCATCGTGAGCGCGAGCGGCACGACCGGCGCGAGCGTCGCAGCCGTGAGATAGAGGACCGCGTCCCTCGTCACCGGTACCACCCGCATCGTCCGCACGACCTCGAGGCTATTCCCCAGGTCGGCGAGGGACTGAATGTCGCCGCTTCCCACGAGACGCTCGTCGGCGGGGGCGCCGCCACGCAGCCACTTGGCATCGAACTCGCGGACGTACCGCTCCGCGAGCGTGCCATACTCGCGGCTTCCCGTGCGCTTCGCCCGAGCGAGCTGCGCCGCGAACACCAGGAGTGGGCCGAATACCAGGCACAGCATGAACGTCAGCACGACCGCCACCTCGATCTTGAAATCGAGCAACCGGGCCCCGAGGTAGAAGATGCGGTTGGCAATTAGCCCGGCCAGCAACGCGCCGTGGGCCAGCGCCAGGGGGACGAAGGCATAGACCGTGTTGGCAAGGAATCCCAGACCGCCCACGCGGTCCGGATGCGTGGGAATCAGGCTCAGCTGGATGCGTGACACGTGCCAGAGGAACCGCGCCCAGATGAGGATCCGGAAGTACCAGCGCATCAGCAGGAACTGAAAGAGCGCCAGACTCACGTACGCATACCACACCCCCGTGCTCGAGAGGGTCACGCCGGCGACCGTCGGGGTCGCGTACCACGTGGCCGCGGTGAGCAGGACGTAGTGCCGCCAGAAGACGGAGACGCCGACGAGGCACACGAAGGCGATCAGCACCACTTCGGCCAGCATCGAGTTGCGCAGGCGAAACGCCGACGCGATGGCGTCCTCGAACCGGCTCAAGGCGCTCGGGGGAATCAAGTTGCGCTCCAGAAATTGGCTCACCACCAGGCGCATTCGCTGGTGAACCACCAGCTCCGCCACAATCAGCAGCGGCAGCGCGACCAGAAAGCGTGCGTGAGTGTCCCAGTCCCGCAGGAAGGGCACGGCCACGCCCCCTCCCCACGCCCGTCCATCGAGAGCCGAGAGCACCAGCAGGGGCACCCAGGCGAACAGCGAGATGACGATCACGCGCCGGCGCATCAGCTCCAGCGCATCGCCAGTCATGTGCGCCCGACGCAGAAGCTGGTAGAGAGGCCCGCCCAGGACCAGCGAGAAATCGGGCGGATGCGAGCGCAATCCTTCGCTGAACGGCGACGTGGACGGTGCCATGAGTGCCTCCCGATCACTCAACTCCAGGTTTGCCGATCGAGCGTCCTTCACGGCGCTGCGTTGCTTCCTCACGAGGCCCCGCTGACCTCGAAGACGTGATGACCGAAGGAGGGCAAGTCGAGATAGAGTCCGCGCGCCAGGAGGTCGTCGCCGCTTCGGTCGTAGACCGCGGTGCCCATGCGGTCCCGAAGCCGCACCGACTTACCGCGCAGCTCGTCGAACGGGAGACGTACGTAGCACTGGCCCTGGTTCGGCGCGTAATTCACGGCGACCACGACGCGCTGTCCCTCTCGCCCTCGCCAGCCGAAGCAGATGAAGCCGTCCCACGTCCAGTTTCCGTCCCAGGCCGGCGCGCACTCGAGCAGGCGCCACTCCCCGTCTCGGACGATCGGGTCCCGCAGGACCGCCAGGAGCTGGTCGTAGAACCGGCCGAGGGTCTCGTCGGTCGGCTCGACCGGCGCGCGGACCAGGTGCGGCGAGATGCGCTTGCGCCGGCCCTCGAGCTGCCCCTGGTGGAAGAAGCGCAGTCCCGGGGACAGGAACGTGAGGATCGCGGCGGCCTGATGCTGGCCGGGCGCGAATGTCGCCGCCGCCCGCGGCTCATCGTGGTTCTCGAGGAATCGGGCGAGCTCGCTCTGGTAGTCGAGCCCAGCCAGGAAGTGCTCGCGCACCGGCCGCGCGTGACCCTCGCGCAGGCGGTCATAGAGCCGCTTGTCGTACGCGTAGTCGAAGCCCTGCTGCAGCATCGTCCACTCGAGGTCCCAGTAGACCTCGGCCATGAAGCGAAAGCTCGGGACTCGCTCGCGAACGCGCTGCGTCACCCGTGGCCAGAACATGGGCGCCCGGCGACCCCAGGTCCGCTCGAAGACGTCGGGCAGAACGAGCATCGCCATGTCGCACCGCACGCCGTCGCACTGCCCACTGATCTTCAGCAGCTCGTCGAGCATCGCTTCCTGCGTGGCCGTGTTCCCGTAGTCGAGCTGGAGCGTGTCCGGCCAGCCCGAGAAATACGGGTCCCGACCGTAGGCCAGGATGCGCGGGCCCTGCCTCCGCGTGATCCGGGTGTAGTTCTGGGGCGCCCGGGCCAGGTCCGCCTCCGTCCCGGACACGTAGTACTCGGGGTGCGCCTCCACCCACGGATGGTCCAGCGCGGTGTGATTCGGGACGAAGTCCAGCATGAGCCGGAGACCGCGCTTGCGAAGGCGCTCGCGGACGCGGGCCAGCGCCGCATCGCCGCCCAGGCTCGGGTGCACGGTATAGCCGGTGATGGCGAACCCCGAGCCGGCAATGTCCGCCTCGGCGAGGTCCGGCAGGGTCTCCTGGAACTCCCGCCGCCACTCGGGGTTCTCACGGGAGACTCGCTGCCCGGCCAGGCCCGTGCGCCAGACGCTCAGCAGCCAGATCCAGTCGAACCCCATGGCGACGATGCGGTCCAGCTCGCCGTCGGGGATGTCGTCCAGCGTCGCGGGCCGGCCCAGGATCCGGGACCGCTCGGTCAGCCAGACGCGCGTGTTGACTTGGTAGAGTGCGGGGTACGCCGGTCCGGGCTGCATGAATCGGGCCTCCATCACTGCGTCGGGATCGTCAAGACGGGAGCACCTTCCTTCCCGCCGGTCTCCACAAGCGTGAAGATGAACATCAGGAAGCTGAACAGGCGCTTCGACGCCATGTCGCGATCGTCGATCCAGAACCAGTAGCCCCGATAGGGCACGGCCAGAAACGCGTCGGCCGGCCGCTCCGGCGAGCTCCCGATGCGGATCAGGGGCCGGATCGGCCCGCTCGGTCCCACCTCCGGCTCGGCCGTCGGCGTCACGCGCCGGTCGGCGACGTGGGCCTCGGGGACGTCGATGAAGGACGAGAGATCCACCAGGATCTCCAGGATAGACCGGCTGAGAATCGCGATCTGCGTGTCGTTGGCCGCCACCGCGCCGTAAACGACCTGAAACTCCCGGCCGGCGGGATCGAGGCCCAGCAACTGCCGGACGGCCAGCATGTCCGCCTCGACGCTCGGGTCCACCTTCTGCCGTAAGGTCATCAGCACGGCCTCTTCCCGATCGATCCGGCGCACCCGGAGACCGATCGCCCCCGAGAGCTGGATCCGGCGGAGCCGCTCCAGGAGGACGTAGAACTCCGGGTCCGCAGGCCGCGCCCGCATGTCGCCCCCGAAACGGTTGTCGATACCGTTCACGACGTGCACCGTGAGCCGCAGGACCAAGTCAACCGGATTCCCGGCCTGGATCATACTGAGGAGGGCCGCCGGGGGGATCGGTGTCATCAAGGAACGGGCGAAGCGCTCGCCCGCGAGCGGAGCGTAGGTGATGGTCGGCCGATCCGTATATTGGCCCTGAGCGCCCAGCGTCACGCCGCTGTTGGGAACTCCCGGCACCACCCCGCTGGTGCTGTAGACACTCCCCCCCGCCGAGAACGTGCTCTGCACCGTGTAGCCGGCGACGATCTGCCCCACGTCCAGGAACACCGGGGTGTCGCCGTAGCGCAGCTTGACGAGGTTCAAGAGCATCTGGCTCTTCCACGACTCGGCCACCGCTCCGGTGTAGTCGAATCGGTCCCGGGCCATCGTCCCGGGGCCGATGCTCGCGCATCCCACCATGGCGAGCGCAGTCCCGAGCAGGAAAGCCCGCTTCATGATCCCGTGTCGCTGCGTCGTTGGCCTGATGGGGCGCAGTACCACTTGGTGGGTCGACGTCAGCGGTTCCGGCTCGGAGCCGCGCCCCCCGCGTGGCGACCCTGAGCCGGATCGATCTCCGTGATGCCGGCACCCTTGCCGAGCTCGAGGTACTGCTGGGACGTACTGGTCGCGAAGAGATGCATGGCGCGGGCGACGATGCCGGTCCATCCGGTCTGGTGGCTTGCGCCGAGTCCGGCGCCGTTGTCGCCGTGGAAGTACTCGTAGAACAGGATGAGGTCCCGCCAGTGCGGGTCCTCCTGGAACTTTCTCGCGCCGCCGTGGACGGGTCTCCGGCCCTGCGCATCCTTGAGGAAGATGTTGGCCAGGCGGCGGGCGATCTCCTCGGCAACCTGATAGAGGTTCATCTTGCGCCCGGAGCCCGTGGGGCACTCGATGGTGAACGCATCGCCGTAGAAACTGTGGTACTGGAGCAGGCCCCGGATGATCAGGCCGTTCACGGGCATCCAGATCGGCCCCCGCCAGTTGGAGTTGCCGCCGAACATCCCGGTGTCGGACTCCGCCGGGAGATACGACACCCGATACTCCTGGCCCCCGACGTTGAACACGTAGGGATGGTCGGCGTGGTAGCGCGACAGCGCCCGGATGCCGTACGGGCTCAGGAACTCCCGCTCGTCGAGCATCTTGGTCAGCACGCGGCGGAGCTTGTCCTCGTTCAGAATGGCGCCGAGCCTCCGGCCCTGCTGGCCTTGCTTCACCGGATCGTGGATGAAGGTGCGCACTTCCGGACGCGGCTCGAGAAAGCGGCGCAGGCGCTCACTCATCTCGGGGTACTTCTCGAGCAGCTTACCCTCGAACACGGTGACCGCGCAGAGGGGGAGCAGCCCCACCATGGAGCGGACCTTCAGGCGCTGGGCCGAGCCATCCGGGAGGCGGAGGACATCGTAGAAGAAGCCGTCCTCCTCGTCCCACATCCCGGTATTCCCGCCGGCGTGCATCATCGATGTCGAGATCCACAGGAAGTGCTCGACGAACTTGACCGCAAGGTCCAGGTACGCGGGCCGCTCCATGGCCAGTTCCGCAGAAATCTCGAGCATGTTCTGGCAGAAGAGCGCCATCCAGGCGGTGCCGTCCGCCTGCTCCAGGTATCCGCCGGTCGGGAGCGGGGCGCTGCGGTCGAAGACGCCGATGTTGTCGAGCCCCAGGAAGCCGCCCTCGAAGACGTTACTGCCGTCGCGGTCCTTGCGGTTCACCCACCAGGTGAAGTTCAGCAGGAGCTTCTGGAAGGCGCGCTCGAGCCACTCGACGTCGCCTTTCCCCCGCCGCGCCTTGTCGATCGAATAGGTGAACATCGTGGCCCAGGCGTGCACCGGCGGATTGACGTCGCCGAAGTTCCACTCGTAAGCGGGAATCTGCCCGCTGGGATGCAGGTAATGGTCCCGCAGCATGAGATCCAGCTGATTCTTCCCGAAGTCCTCGTCGACGAGCGTCAGCGCGAGACAGTGAAACGCAAGATCCCATGCCGCGTACCACGGGTACTCCCACTTGTCGGGCATGGAGATCACGTCGGCGTTGTGCATGTGGTGCCAGCGATCGTTACGGGGGGCGGCGCGTCTCGCAGGTTTGAAGGGTTCGGCGCCGTGCTCCTCGAGCCACCGGTCGACATCGTAGTTGTAGAACTGCTTGGACCACATCATGCCGGCCAGAGCCTGTCGCATCACGTTTGCCGCATCGGCGTCGAGCGATCGTGGAATCACCGAGGCGTAGAACGCGTCCGCCTCGCTCCGACGAGCCTTCATCACCTCGTCGAAGTCGCGGCCAGACAAGACACCGCCCGCGTGCCCCCCGGGGGCCGTGTCGCTCAGCCGCAGCCGAAGAGTGCGGGACTGGCCGGCTCCGATGGTGAGCGGATAGTGCGCAGCCGCCTTGGTCCCCGTCTGTCCGGGGTTCACCGCCTCCTGGCGACCGTGGACGAGGCACTCGTTGATCCCGTCCTTGACGTACGGAGTGCGGTTCGGGCTGCGAAACAGCCGCTCGGCATTCGTCTCGTTCTCGGTGAAGAGCAGCGCGGCCGCGCCGTCGCAGGTGAGAAATCGCTCCCCGAGCTCCGGGTTCGAGGCGGCGATCACCGTGGCGCTACCCGCGGCCGCTCGCCGGAGCGTCGGTCGCGGCGAATGACCGCCCCATGACCACACGTTGCGGAACCAGAGGGTGGGCAGGACGTGGAGCGTCGCCGTCTCCGGGCCGCGGTTCGTGACGGTGATCTCGGCGAGGAGGTCTTCGGGCGACGCCTTCGCGTACTCGACGACCACGTCGAAGTACCGGTTCTGGTCGAACACGCCCGTGTCGAGCAGCTCGTACTCGAACTCCTGCCGGGTCCGGCGCCGGTTCGTCTCGACGAGGTCGCCGTAGGGGAAGGCGGCCTGAGGATACTTGTAGAGGAACTTCATGTAGGAGTGGGTGGGCGTGGAGTCGAGGTAGAAGTAGTACTCCTTGACGTCCTCGCCGTGGTTACCCTCGCTGTTGGTCAGGCCGAAGAGGCGCTCCTTGAGGATCGCGTCCTTGCCGTTCCAGAGGGCGAGGGCAAAGCACAGGAGCTGGCGGTCGTCGGAGACCCCGGCCAGCCCATCCTCGCCCCAGCGGTATGCCCGCGACCGCGCCTGGTCGTGGCTGAAGTAGTCCCACGCGTTGCCCGACTCGCTGTAGTCCTCGCGGACCGTCCCCCACTGGCGCTCCGAGAGATAGGGGCCCCACTTCCGCCAGGGCGCTCGCTGCTCGCGCGCCTCCTCCAGTCGCTGTTGCTCCGCCCCGCTCTGTTCCATCGACATCGGCTTCCCTTTCACTGCGAACGGTGCTTCGATTCACCGGTCACGGTTACGGCGTCCGGTATCTCAACGCCGGCCAGCTGGCCAGCCCTTTCACGTCGTAGTCGGACTCGAGCAGCTCGAGTCGGGTCATCTTCTCAATGGTCAGCCGGAGGGCGAGCTCGCCGTCTCCGGTCACGCCCTGGTACGCCCCGGTCCCGCCGGTGAAGACGAAGCGCCCGGCGCAGCCCTTGTCCGGCTCGCCCGCGCAGGTCCAGCGGGCAAAGAGTCGCTCGCCGCTCCCGGTCGTGATCACGCATCGGCCCTCGCCCTGGTTCGTCTTGGCCGCATAGTCGGCGTCGAAGGCGCCCGGACACACGAGCTGTGCCCCGTTGAGGGGGCTCGACTCCGGGTCGACGGTGAGGCGACCGGAGAACGCCCCGAGAACGAACGCCTGCTGTTGACCCATGACGTAGATCCGCGCGCGGCCTTCCCAGGGCGCGTCGACGCGGACCGTGTGCTCCTCCGCGCGAGCCGCCGGGAGGGCGCTGCCCATGAGCAGCATCGCCGACACGACGGCAATCCACGCCTGACGCCTGCTCATGAACACCTTCCTCCTACGGCCTGCCACCCGCCGGACGTTCACGCCCAGCGACCCGTGAGCGCCACGGCAGCTGGCACTCCGTGACGTTCACGGCGGGCGCCTGCATACTAGCGGCCGCCGGCCAGCTTGACCACCGCTCCGAGCAGCGCATTCGCGTGCGGGTTCTTCACCGAACCCTTGATCAAGATATCAGCCGGTGTCACCGGCTTCCCGAAGTAAGCCTGGTTCAGGGCGGTCCGAACCCCTACGACCGCTCCGTCGACCGAGAATCCGCCGTAGAGGCCCTTCGCCACCGAGTAGCTCACCAGGTCCGCGCTCAAGCCCGCGGTGGCCGCGGCCGCACCCGCCCCGACGGGCCCCGCCGCCACGCTGATGTCAGCCCCGAGCTTCACCTGCGGGCTGAGGAGCTTGGTGACCCCGCGCTCGGTCATCGCCAGGATGATGACCTCCGCTGCGTCGGCTCCCGCCTGGAACCCGAAGCTCGCACCACCGAGGGTGTGAAAGGCAGGACCGCGCCACTGCCCGGACTTCGCGTCCCGCGCGACCAGCACGCCGCTGCCCCCCGACGCACCGACGATGAACGCGGCGCGCAACATCTCCGGCAAGATGAGCATCCCCTTCGCCTTCTTGGCGAGGTCGCGGAGGCTCCCCATGTTCGGATCGGACTGGAACGTCTCCACGGTGAGCTTGGACTTCTCGACGAGCTGCCGCGCGTCCAGTGCGTCGTCCGCGCGCACCGGGGCGGCTCCGAGCAGGAGCGCCATCATTGCCGTCATGGCCGTCCACCGAATCACCCATCGATGCATGGCGTGCCCTCCATTCTTCTCAGCTTCGTTCGTACTTGGTCGCGTGCACCGCCCACGCGAACGCGTCAGTGCGTACTGATGTATGACTCGATCTGCTCGATCGTGATCAAGCCCACGTGATCGGTATCCATAGACGGCGGCGACGTCCACTGCACGCGACACTCACCCACCCACTCTTCGGGGCGTCGCGCGGTTCGCCAGGGCGCGGGCGAGGGCATAGGGCGTCGTGATCAGGACCGGCCCCACCACCAGCGCCGCGCCGGGATACGACTGCCCGAGGATCATCCACTGGAAGATCGAGTCGAGCAGGATGCCCATGAGCAAGAGGTTGACGATCGTTCGGAAGCCCTCCCGCGCCAGCTCGCCGCGATGCTCGCGATCGGTCAGAAGCCCCATGAGGTACGGTCGCCGACCCGTGCGCGCATCGGCTCGACCGTTCCGGATCCCGAGGATGGTCGCAATCAGCGGCTGCAGGATGAACCGGAAGCGGCCGGGGCCCGTCAGGCGCTTCGGGATGTCCTCCAGGAACTCGCGCGAGAACACGTAGAACCCGCCCCGGCCGTAGGCGTCGCGGAGCGCCCCCGGCAGCGAGACGAGGAGCACCGACAGCGTGAGCGCGGCGATCCCCAGGGTGACCCACCCCGCCCTCGTCCGCGGCCGGGCGGCGGCTGTCTCGGTCGAGGGAGTCGACATGACGGCACCTGGATCCGCTCCATCGCTCGGCCTAACGGCCGAGCGACATCATGGCCACGAGGACCGGCCCCCAGGCGGTCAGCAGGATGTTCCCGATGGCGTACGGCACCGTGTAGCCGATGGCTGGCACCTTGCTGCCGGATTCTTCCTGCAGCGCCCGGAGCGCGGCGGTGATCGTCCCGGCGCCGGCGCAGGCGCCGAGCAGGATCAGAGGATTCATCCGCAGGACGTACCGTCCGAAGAGGATCGACACGATGTGGGGCGTCAAGGAGCAGATCAGGCCCACGATCACGAGGCTGATGCCGGTCTTCTGGAGCCCGGCCACGAAGCCGGGGCCAGCGGTGATGCCGACCACGCCGATGAAGACGCACAGGCCAACGGTGTCGAAGATCCAGATCGCCGCCTCGGGAATCCGACCGAAATACGGCCGTGTCGATCGGAGCCATCCGAAGACGAGACCCATGATGAGCGCGCCGCCGCTCGCGGTGAGCGTGAGCGGCACCCGGGCGATGGTGATGGAAAGGAGGCCGACGAAGCCCCCCAGCACGATGCCGGTCCCGACGAAGATCATGTCCGTGGCGCTGGTGGGGCGGTCCGGGTATCCAACGGCCCTGACGGCCGCTTCGACCGCGGGCTTCGGGCCAATCAACGTCACCACGTCACCTCGATCGATGCGTGTCTCGGGCGCGATCGGCATCTCCTCGCCGGCTCGTGCGAGTTTCTGCAAGAAGATCCCGCGGGCGAACTCGCCGCGGCTGAGCTCCGCCAAGGTCTTGCCGGCCGTGTGCTTGTTCGTCACCACCACGTCCAGCACCTCGATCGGGATGTCGAGCAACTCCCGGTCGTTGACCTCCGGCCCGATCGTGTCCCCTCGCTCCACGTGGACGTCGAGGCGCGTCGCCACCACGACGACATCGTCCCGCTTGATCGTCGTGGTCCGGTCGACCTCCATGATTCTGCCCTGCCGACGAAGCCGTAGGACGAAGGCGCGGAAGTCCCGGGGCAGGGCTTCGAGCTCGCCGACCGTCTTGTTCACGAAGGCGTCGTTGGTCACGCGGTAGGCTCGGACGTCGAACCGACGGCTCGCCGAGGTGACCCCCGGCTCGGCCTCCGGGGCCGCCGACCCCTGCGCCTGGAGCTTCTTGGCCTCGTCCCGGAGGTTCACCCCAATGAGCTTCGGTCCGATCGTGGGGAGGAACCAGACGAGCACGGCCGTGCCGACGAGATAGGTGACCGCGTAGGCGATGGGAATATTGTTGACGAACTGCGCCCGCTCCTCGGCCGGGATGTTCGTCAGCCGGTTGATCGCGTCGCCGGCGGTGCCGATGACCGTGGACTCGGAGAAGGCCCCGGCCAGGAGCCCGGCCGCTGTTCCCATGTCGTACCCGAGGATCTTCGAGGCCATGAAGGCGGCGACGAGGCACGTGGTGCACAGGACGACCGTGAGCATGACTTGAGAAAAGGCATCCTTCTTCAGGCCCCGGAAGAACTGCGGCCCGACCTTGTAGCCGGTCGTGAAGAGGAAGAGGTCGAAGAACACGGTCTTGACGATGCCCGGAACCTGGATGTTGAGCTGCCCGACGAGCACGCCCGCGAGCAGCGTGCCCACCACCGTCCCGAAGCTGAAGCTCCCGATTTTGAGCTTCCCGATGAGGAAGCCCAAGGCCAGCGTGAGGAAGATTGCCAGCTCGGGGTTGTGTTGGAGGGCACTCACGAACCAGGTCATCGGCTCATCTCCTCATCCGCCCTGCCATCGTGTGTCGCGCCCAGTGACGGCACCTCGTGGCCACTCCGGCCGGCGGGCCCTGAAGCCCGCCGGCACCCCGTCACTTCTTGGCCGACTTATCGAGGGCGATCGCGAGCGCGTGCGTGTAGGTGATCTCGACGAGATCACCCACGTTCACCGCGTCCAGGTTCTTCGGATCCCGTGCCTTCACGGTTTCCGTGGTCCCGTCCGGGCCCTTGATCGTCACCGTGTGCGCCTTCTTGTCGATACCGACGATGGTCGCGGTCACGGTGATCTGTTGCCCGACGACCCCCGCCGGCGTGTCCCCGGGCTTCGAGGTCGCCATGCCCTGCTGAACGGTCGCGCCCGGGGTCGCCGTGCCGGGCTTCTTCACCTCGAAGGCCAGCGCCTCGTAGTACTTGGCCACCACCGGGTCGCCGACCTTGATCATCTCGAGCTTCTTCGGGTCCCGGACCTGGAGCGTCATGGTCCGTTTCGGACCCTTGAGGGTCACCGTCTGCTTCTCCGCGTCGACGGCCTCCACGGTGCCGCGCACCGTGGTGACCGAGGCGGTCTGGCCTTTCGGCTTCGCCGCGGGGGCGCTGGCAGCCGGGGGACTGGCCTGAGCCATGAACCGAGCGGGCGAAGCCCCAGCCCCCAGCGCGAGTGCCGGAGTGATCGCGACCGCGAGCAATACCATACGGACTGTCTTCACCACTTCCTCCTCGTCGACGCGCCAACCCACACCGGCCGCGTCGTCACCCATGGAGCGTTGAGCACAGGATCAACCCGGGGCACGGATCCCGGCTCGATTACCTTCCCGCCTTCTGCGAAGCCTTCCACTCCTCGACGTAGCCCTGCGCAGCCTCCTTGAGGTACTGGCCGATCTTCGGATAGGTGTCCTCTCGGAGGTTGGCCAACGACACCCGGACGGACCATTCGGGGCCCCCGAAGCTGCCCCCGTGCATCAGGACGGTGCCCGAGTGCTCGGCCAGGCGGAACAGGACGTCGGTGGACTCGTAGTTCTTCTTGAGGAACTGGGCGAACTCCAGCCCGTAGTTGTGCTCGGCCCACCGCATCAGGTCCAGCTCCGCGTAATACGCGGCGTTGAGCTCGTCCGTCGGCATCGACACCCCCACGCCCTCGAACAGCGCCTTGAACCGGCGGCGGACGATGAGCTGGCACAGTGTCTTGTAGCTGTGCGCCGTGTCCAGCAGGGCGAACAGGGAGAACAGGCCCATCTGGATCTGCTGGGGCAACGATAGCCCGGCGGTGTGGTTGAGCGCGACCGAGCGGCTGTCCGCCACCATGCGGTCGATGAACTTCAGCTTCTCCGGGGTGAGCGTGATGCTGCCGTACCGGTGATGGAGCACCTTGCGCTCCTTGGCGGGCAGCTTCGCGATCATCTTGTCGTAGATGTTGTCCTGGTGAATCGCAATGACGCCGAGGCGCCAGCCGGTGCAGCCAAAGTGCTTGGAGTAGGAGTACACGCCGATCGTGTTCTGGGGCAGATCGGCCATCAGCGACCGGAAGCCCGGCACAAAGGTGCCGTACACGTCGTCGGTGATCACGATCAGGTTGGGATGGCGCGTCTTCACCAGCTTCACCAGACGCTCCATGGAACTGGCGCGCATCGCGTAGGACGGCGGGTTGCTCGGGTTCACGAGGAAGAATGCCTTGATGCGCTTGTCGGCCAGCTTGTCGATCTCCGCGTCGGTGTACTGCCAGGAGTGCGTGCCGTCCTTCCGCAGCTCCTTGCCCGCGTCGATATTCACCACCTTGAACTTGTAGCGGTCGAGGTGCGGGATCTCGATGTAGGGCTGGAACGTCGGCACGGCGAGGGCGATCGTGTCACCGCGCCGCAAGAGGCCGTTGACCATGAGCGAATCGAAGATGTAGCACATCGCGGCGGTGCCGCCCTCCACCGCGAAGAGGTCGAACCGCCCGGCAGGCGGCTTACCCCCGCACATCTCCTGCGCGAGGTACTGATGAACGATCCGCTCCATGCAGCGCAGCATCCGGCCCGGCACCGGATACATGTCGCCGATGATGCCCTCCGCCAGCTCGTGCGCGAACGTGTCCGGATCGAGTTTCAGGGTCTTCACGCCGTAGTCGAAGGACTCGTGGAGCAGCTTGGCACCGGGCGCACTCCGGTTCGCATCGAGGAACGCGCGGAGCCGCTCGCCGCTGCCGGCTTTCTCCGGCATCCGGCCAACGTCGGGCACGAGCCCGACGCCGCGGCGGGTCTCCTCGATGGCCCACCGCAGCAGGGTGCCGAATGCCTCGCGGGGCGTCGTGGCCACCCAGTTGGGGTTACCCCGCCCCGCGTTCAGCATGGGGAGCTGGCTTTCCTTCTCGGTCTCGGAGGCCAGCTCCATGAGCTTGTCCTTCAGCTCGAAGGGGCTCAGCTTCAAGAGCGCGCGCTGCTCGGCGCGGGACGTGGAGGGCTTCTTCGTCTTGGTGGGCATGCTCAAGTCTCCCTTGATCTAGTGTCGATCTCTTGTGCCAGCGCGAGACTCACGTCAGTTGGCGTTCTTGGGAACCGTCGTCACGACAGAAGCATGATGATGACCATACCCCAGATCGTGAGCAGCGTGTTGCCGACGGCGTACGTGACGGTATAGCCGAGCGCCGGCACCTGACTGTGGGCCAGGTCGCAGATCATGCCGAGCGAGGCGGTGGTCGTGCGAGCCCCGGAGCAGGCGCCGAGCAGGATCGCGTCGTGGAAGCGGAAGACGTACTTGCCGACGTACATGCCGAGGATCAGCGGTACCGTCGTCGCCACGACCCCCCACAGGAACAGAGAGAAGCCGAGCGTCTTCAGACCGGCGACGAAGCCCGGGCCCGCCGAGATGCCGACGATCGCGATGAAGATGTTGAGGCCGACCGAGTTCATGAACCAGACCGTGGGGGACGGAATGCGCCCGAAGAACGGACGCGTCGAGCGCAGCCAGCCGAACACGAGCCCCGAGATGAGAGCGCCGCCCGAGGTCGACAGCGTCAGCGGCACGCCGCCGACCTTCAGGACGAGCGCGCCGATGAACGCACCGATCGCGATCGCTCCGCCGATGAACGCGACGTCGGCGATGTCCGTCGGCCGGTCGGCCACGCCGAGCAGCTTGGCGACGGCGGCGGTGTCCTGGGTGCGGCCGACGACCGTGAGGATGTCTCCGCGCTGGACCGTCGTGTTCGGCAGGATAGGAATCGTGGTGGCCGTCGCCCCGCGGACAATCTTCCGGAGGAAGACGCCGCGCGCACCCGGGAGGCGCGCCAGCTCGGCGAGCGTCTTGCCGTCCACGGCCTTGTTGGTCACGAAGACGTCGACGCCTTCGACCGGCACGTTCAAGAGCTCGGGATCCTCGACCTCCTCCGCGTTCGCCCCGAGCACCTTCACCAGCACCTCGCGGGCGCCGGCGACCGCCACCACGTCGCCTTCTCGGAGCACGGTGTCCGCCGTCGCGTCCTCGATCGTCCCACCGCGGCGGATGCGCTGGACGAAGACGCGCGCATCAGGTACCAGCGCTTCGGCCTCGACGGCCCGGAGGCCGACGGCCTTCCCGCCCTGTCTCACCCGGAAGGCGCGCACCTCCCAGCGGTGCCAGGCCGAGCCGGCCCCCCCCATCTCCTTACCGCCACCACCCTGCTTCTCCTCGTAGTCCTTGCACGCTTTCACCAGGTCGATGCGGAGGAGCGGCGGACCGAGCAGAGCGAGGACGATCGCCGAGCCGACGGTCCCGAACAGATAGGTCACGGCGTAGGCGACCGGCATCAGGTCGAGCCAGGCTTTGGTCTGCTCGGGCGGTTGACCGAGGCGGTTGATGGCGTCGGTCGCGAGGCCCATCGAAGCGGAGATCGTCTGGGATCCGGCGTACAGCCCGGCCGCCGCCCCCAGGTCGTACCCGGCGATCTTGGCGACCACGACGATCGCCACCAGGCTGAACACGCACTGCACGACCGCGAAGAGCGCCTGCGGTAGGCCGTCCTTGGCGACACCGCGGACGAACTGCGGCCCGACGCCATAGCCGACGGCGAACAGGAACATGAGGAAGACCGTCGCCTTGAGGGGCGGCGAGATGGTGATTCCGAGCTGCCCGATGATCACGGCCGCCAGGAGGGTCGCGGTGACCGACCCCAGACCGATGCCTTTGAACGTGAACGCGCCGAAGTAGTACCCGAGGCCGAGCGAGAGAAAGATCGCGATCTCCGGGTACGTGCGGAGCGTCTGCGCGAACCATTCGAGCATGTTTCCCTCCGTTCAGGTGGCCGAGTTGCCCGGTGACCGCGACGTTGTCATGCAGGAGCCCATCGACGTCTTCCGGCCCCCTTACCGCCGTGCGCCCTTCGTCCCGTGCTTGGCCAGCGCGTCGGGCTTGAGAAGCTCCAGGCCCTTCCCGGCGTTGTAGCCGTGGATCTCCTTGACGTCGAGCTTCCGCATGAACGTGATGATTTCCTTCGTCACGACCTGGCCGGGCACCATGATCGGGAAGCCCGGCGGGTACGGGATCACGAACTTCGCCGAGACCAGCTCCGGCCCCTTGGCGAGCCGGTCGTCGATCTCCTTGCTGTTGAGTTTCACGTGCTCGACATTGGCGGCATCGTAGGCCATGTAGTAGGCCTCCCGCATGTGCCCTTCCTGGGTGGCGCTCTTCGCGTCGTCGCGGAAGGCGTCGTGGAAGCGCTGGAAGTCGGGCAGGTCCGGCACATCCTCGACCAGCGACTTCACCCGCGCCTTGAACGTCGCGCGCTCCTCCTCACCGCCCTCGGCGAGCCGCTTATCAATCTCTCGCGCCATGTCGGCCAGGGCCTTCATCAAGTGAGCGAGGTCGCTCCGCGTGTTGTTGATGTTGATCTGGACGAGCACACTGTTCCGCGACGTCTTGTTGATCTGGATGTCGTGCTCGCTGGCGAGGATCGCCTTGAACTGGGTGCCGTCGTACCCCGCGGGGCCACAGAGAAGCGTCATGCGGGTCGGATCGAGGTAGAACTCGTCGTTGTCGAGCGCGCCCATGGTGTCGGCCATCGTCCATCCCGGCGCGCCCCAGTCCGTGAAGCCCGACTTCCGGTACTCCGCGGGGATCATCTCGGCCGGCGTGGCGATGCGGAAGTACTTGGAGATGAGCGGATGGGTGTTGATCTGGCGCCGGGCCTCGATCGCCAGCTGGATCGCCCGTGCGACCAGCTCGTAGCCCTCCAGCTCCATCTGCCGCCGCGCCACGTCGAGCGAGGCGATGAGCTGGAGGTTCGGTGAGGTCGAGGTATGGGTGAAGTAGGCCTCCTTGAAGGACGCTTCGACGGCGTGGAAGTCCTGGTCCGCCACGACGATGATCGAGCTCTGGCGGAGCGCCGACATCGACTTGTGCACGGAGTCGGTCTCGTAGACGCGCACGCGCACCTTGTCCGGGTCCGGAAGGAGCTCCATGTCCAGGAGCTTCGGATCCTTCGGGTCCAGCTTGCCGGCGCTCGCCTTGAACGCCTCGTAACGCTTCTTGTACTCGGGGTCGTGCATCAGATCGCGAATCGCGGCTGCCGCGCCCATGCCGGTCCGCCGGCGGAGGAACGGCGAGAAGCGGGCAAAGCCGAACCACGCCTCGTCCCAGAGGAAGATGAGATCCGGCTTGATCGCGAGACACTCCAGCATGGTCCGCTTGACGTTGGCGACGTGGCCGTCGAAGGTGCAGTTGGTCAGCACGACCAGGCGCGCGCGGTCGAGCTTCCCCTCCGCCTTGAGCTGGAGCAGCGCCTTCTTGAGCGGCTTGATGCCGAGGCTCCCGTACATCGAGTACTGGGTGAGCGGAAACGCGTCGATGTAGAGCGGCTGGGCGCCCGCCAGCACGAGCCCGTAGTGATGCGACTTGTGGCAGTCCCGGTCGATCAGGACGATGTCGCCCGGCCGGAGCAACGCCTGGTGCACGATCTTGTTCGACGTGGACGTGCCATTGGTCACGAAGAAGCTGCGGTCGCCGCCGAGCGCCCGAGCGGCCTTGTCCTGGGCGACCTTGATGTTGCCGGTCGGCTCGAGGAGGCTGTCGAGGCCGCCGGTGGTCGCCGACGACTCGGCGAGGAAGAGGTTGGCGCCGTAGAACTCGCCCATGTCGCGGATCCAGTTCGACTTGAAGATCGACTTCCCGCGGGCGACCGGCAGCGCGTGGAACGTGCCGATCGGGCGCTGGGCATAGTGCTTGAGATTGTCGAAGTACGGCGTCTCGTAGCGGTCCTTCACCCCGTCGAGAACCGCCAGGTGGATCTCCATCGGCTCCTCGACCCCGTAGAAGATCCGCCGGATCGGTGCGGCCTCAGGCGAGCCAGCCAGCCGTGCGACATCGCGGTCGGTCGTCAGGTAGACGTCGAGCTCCGGCCGCCAGCGGCGAATCATCTGTGCCAGGAGCACCCCCAGATCGCCACTCTGGGCCGACTTGGCGATCTGGACCTGGCGCACCAGGATGTCGCGGAGGATCGGCACCGTGTGCTGGGACGGGTAGCCGAACCCATCGCTGATCACGACCGCCTGCAGGTTCGGATTGAAGACGACCGCCAGGGCCGCGTCCTCGAAGCTGCCGACGACGACGGGCTCGTACACGAACTCGTCCTCGGTGCGCCGCAGTCGGCGGAAGGTCTCCCGGATCTCCGGCCACATGGCCCGCTCGGCTGGCGAGACGAGCAGGATCTCGAAGTATGGCCGTCGGGCCTGGCCCCGGCCGAGCGACGGCGGGAGGATGTCCGGCGCGTGGGTCTCCCCCTCCTCGTCGGCCTTCCAGGGCTCGTGATCGTCCCGGAAGCTGTTGGAGAGAAGCGCGCCGCTGATCCGCTGCACCAGGCGCGCGAAGCCGGTCCAGTCTCCGCTCTGCAGCCGCTCGTGGACCTGCGTCATCAAGCGGGGCCCGGGATAGCCGCAGAGGTCCTCCAGCGGCGCTAGCTCGGCGAGCAGCGCCTTCGGGTCCTCCGCGTGACCGCCCGCCGGGGACACTCCGCCTCCCGCGAGCGCCTTGGCCACGCGGTTCAGCGTGCGCCAGCGGTCGATGCGCGCCTCCGCGGCAGAGAAGAAGTCCCGGAGATCTATCGTGGTCTCAGCCATAGTCGCTCTCCTCGTTGCAATCTTCGACCCGGAAGTCTCAGAGCAGGTCCCGCTCCCAGTTGAGAATGATGCGGACCTGCCAACCGAGCTGATCGGCATTCTGCTGATCGAGAATCGCACCGCGCACCCGGAGCCACATGCCTTGGAGGAAGGCCGGCCGGAGCCAGTTGGGGCGATAATCGACCGTCAGGTCGTACTCCGTCTGGTCCGGCGCTGACGCTCGGGTCTTGGGGTCGATGGCGTCCCAGCCCCACGCGATGTTGACGAAGGCGCTGAGGCCGGGGGTGACCGCTTTCGAGAAATCGTAGGCCGCGCCGACCGCCACCGCCTTCTCGTTCGCCCGGTCGAAATCCTCCTGGATCAGCGACCAGTAGCCGGGGTAGCTACCCCACGGCGCCTGGGTCGTGTTCCCGTCCCCGGTCACTTGCCCCCCGACGGACACGGTGAGCTCCCGCCAGGTCACCGCCGTCTTGAGGCTCACGTTGTAGGTGCTCCAGTCCTGCGACGATGCGTTCGTCAGGAGCATGTCCCCGACCGCCCGCTGGTCGGTGAACTGCGCGCCGAAGAACAGCTTCAGGTCGTCCGCGAGCGTGTGCGTGTACTCCGCCACCGCCCAGACGGTGTTGAAGGTGTTGAACCCGTACTGGTCGTTGAGCTCGAGTTGGAGCCCCGCGATGGGTTTGACCTTCACCCCGAACATAGCGACACCGTCGTCGCTACCCGCCGGCGCGCCAGCCTGCTCGGCCATCGACACGAACTCGTCCGAGTTCCGGGCCTTCATCTTCCAGAGATAGCCCCCGAGGTACTCGACCGGGCCCGCCTTCCCGCCGAGGGTGATACCCTCGAACGTGTTCGGAGTCATCCGGTTGTCTTCGCGGTTGATGTAACCCTGGGTGACCTCCTGCCGGTAACCCTTCAGCAGTGCGTAGTCCTGGTACCGGAGAGCCGCGTACGCTTCGCCGATGACGTAGTACCCCTCCTGCCCCGACTTGAGCAGCGTGGTGCCGTCCTTGTCGTCCGGCGCGTAGAGCGGAGCCGAGCCGTAGAACGTCGCGCCGATCCCGAACGTGTCGAAGAGCCAGCCGGACCGGTAGGCCACCCAGCCGCCAAACGCCCACGCCTCGTTCACGGTCTCGTTGGGGTTCTCCCGGTTGAGGTAGTAGGTCCGGAAGTGGATCTTCAGGTCGGTGTCCCGGAGGAAGGGCGTCAGGTCCTTCATCGACTCCTTCACGGGCTCGAACAGTCGCTCGAGAGGAGGCGCCGGGGGCGGTGGCGGCGCATCCTCGGCCACCGCCAGGCCAGCACACGCCACCACGCCGAGCAGCACGCCCACCAACAGTGACCGCCCGGCGGTCTTGCTACGGTTTCGTCGTTCGCAGTCTACGACCATCGCCACCTCCTTCACACCCTCGCAAACGCAACTGCCATGCCGGCCAACAGTCGCGCAGTAGTCGGCGATTCCCAAGACCTGACGCGTCTCTGGTGGAGGCGTTGAGGCGTGGATACCCCAGTTGAGGCGCGAATGCTGCACCGTCGTGATCCCATCCTCAGGGGCGGTGCCTGAGCTGGGCTCGTCCCAGAACCCGTCGACGGTTGACGGGTCGGGAGACGCGTCGCAAACGGGGCAAGGGTGAATCGGAAGGATCGTGAGCCTGAGCGAGCAGCAGCCTCACGTAGGGTGAGGCCGCCAACAGGTGGACGCCCTCGCGGCTCAGCCGGTCCAGGAGCAGCACGCCGGAGTCGCTCGCGCCCGTCAGCTCGGACAGATCCAGGACCAGAGGGCGCCGCCCCGCAGCACAGGCCTCTCCCAGGAGAAGAACGCCGTCGTCGCGGAGGTGCCCCACGACGCGGATGGTCGTGAGATCGGGCGCCTCGGCCACGATCAAGCGGAATGCCATGTTCCAAATCCTCCCGGGCCGAGAGGTCGCGTGGACAGGCAGCCTCCCGGAGTCGCATCCACCGGGAGCATTCGCAAGATGCATTCCACGGGAACCATTCCATGGAACTACGCGTGGAGTAATGACATCCTCGTTACGCGTCCGGCGGACCCATCAAGAAGCGGCCACCACCCGCAATGGGGGCCCGCCGCATCCGGCGGCCGGGCCGATGGCCCACGACCTCGAGCACGCGCTCGAGGTCGAACGGTCGATCGCCGCGAACTCGGAACGGGGTGGATGGCCGGCGCGGTGCGCGCGGCGGGAGCCCGTTACGGCTCGCAGGACGGCCGTGGCCCGACACGTGTTCCAGCCTGAGGTCCCGGCGTCGGGAAAGGATCCGGGCCGCCCACGGTCCTGATCGCGCGAGCGGCCCGGATGCTCTGCCGGGATGTCGCGGGGAGGGTCTAGGCCCTCCCGTGCTTCTGGAAGGGTTCCTTCACGACGACCTTGACCCCGGAGATGACCCCGGTCGCCGTCCGAGTGACCTGCTCGACCGCGGCCTGGCCGATATCGCCCGCGGCCTTGAGGGCCCCGGTGGCCGCCGCAGACGCAGCGTCCTCGGCGCTTACCCCGACCTCTTTGGCCGCCTGGATGGCCCCCTCCACGGCGTTCTTGGCCGCCGTCCCGACGTCACCCCCGACAGCGGCGACGCTCTTCACGATCTGGCTGGCGGTGGAGCTGGCCGTGGAAATCGTTTCGCCCCCAACGTCCTTGGTGCCACGCAGCACACCGACGATCGTCGCCTTGGCCACCGCGCCCACGTCGCCTCCGGTCTGCGCGGTGGTCTCGATGACGCCGTCCACCGCCCCCCGGACGGCCCCGCCGACATCACCGCCCACGGCCGTGACGCTCTTCACGATCTGACTGGCGGTGGAGCTGACCGCAGAAACCGTTTCACCGCCAACGTCCTTGGTGCCGCGCAGCACACCGACGATCGTCGCCTTGGCCACCGCGCCCACGTTGCCTCCCGTCTGCGCGGTGGTCTCGATGATACCGTCCACCGCCCCCCGGACGGCCCCGCCGACATCACCGCCCACGGCCGACACACTCTTGACCACCTCGCGGGCGGTCGTGGTCACCGTGTCCATCGTCTGGACCCCGACCTCCTTCGTGCCCCGCAACACGCCCACGGCAGCGCCCTTAGCCGCTGCGCCGACGTCGCCACCGACCTGCGAGGTCCCCTGAATCGCGCCGCGCACCACGTCCGCGAGGGTCGAGGTCAGCGTCGTGCCGACCGCCCCCGTCCCCTTGATGAGCCTGACGAGACTCCCGCTCACGGTGTCGACGACCGCGTTCGCGATGTCTCCGACCCCCCGGATACCCCCGACGATCTCCCGGGTAACCGTTTCGGCGATGGTCTTGCGCTCCTCGGCCATGATGGTCTCCCTTCCCCTGATTCCCCTGGGGCGCCGAAGTCAGTGCCCCGGTGAGAATCGCGACCCGGTGTCGCTCCACAGTGGAATTTCGTCTGTGCTTCGCGGGCGACAGCACGATAAGGAAACCGCTTCCGCCTGTCAAGGGCGCGCTACGTATGAATTACGGGAAATCACGCAGGAAAAATGCCCGAGGGCCAGCTCGCTCGCCGCCCGTTTAGCGGACGGCGGCCCCCTTTGGGGAGACGCCCGTCCCCGAGGGGGTTTGCCCGCCAGGAGCCATCCTTGTCGCGGAGACCGCGCCGCCGCCTAACCCGGCTTACACTGGGATTCGCCAGTCACAACGCCGGGTGGCTCTCGGAGGCGAACGGGTGCCTACGAGCTCTTCACTGGGCTCCTAGCCCACACATGCGCCCTGACGCCAAGCGGCTTAGTTCCCTGGCTCCTCGCAGGCAGATTTCTCCGGCGGGAGGCAACCGTGGTTATCTCCAACCGACGACTACTTCTCTTGTTCTTCCTGGGCATGATGACGCTGTATGGCTGCGAAGGAGCGCTGGTCACCGACACGCAGAGCCTGCTCTCCCCCACGGTCAAGCGGTCAGAGGTCCTCGGCTTGATAGCGGGATTTGGGACGACCTTCGCCGCCCTACCAGACCTGATAGCTATGCTGAGGCGGCGGTCGAGCGTCGGCGTGAACCCGAAGATGGCAGCGATCATGGGCGCCTTCCAGATCTTGTGGATCTGGTACGGATTGCTCATCGTGTCGAGACCCGTGGTGCTCTGGAATACGATTGCCGTAGTGACGAACTTCTTTCTCGTGGGCGCGTATCGTCACTATGCGCGCCGCGAACGGAAGAGATCGGCCACGACGGCGAGCGAATCGCCCGAGCGGACCCATCCGAGGCCGCCTTCGTCGTAGCGGGGTGCGCGCCCGCCTGATCCCGCGACCGAGCCCGAGCGCGTCATCCGCGCTCACCACCGGCGATGGCTCCCGTAGCGACGGACAACGCCTCGCGTAGGATAGAACCATGGATCCGGCTCTCGGACACGCCGGTGAGTTTCAGATACCGCCGATCCTCGATCTCATCGCCATCATTCTCTTCGCCATCACGGGTGCGCTGAGCGCCGCGAAGCGCGGCTACGATTGGATCGGCGCCATGTCGATCGCTCTCGCCACCGGATGCGGCGGGGG
>CAYXBJ010000167.1:0-34896 GCA_964463175.1 uncultured bacterium | reverse complement strand
CGCTCGATGGCCGCCATTTCGCTGGCTGGCTCTAAGTCGCGGAGCACGCGACCGGACGCCGCGACGTTATCCAGGTACACGCGAAGCGGCACGTTCCCCCTGATCTTGTGGCTTACGTGTGGCTTAACTTAGCCACAACCGCCCCTACTCGGCCTCCCGTTTGCCATCCGTCTGGTCGGGTTGCTGTCGTGTAAGAGCTTGCCCGAGCTAGCTTATTCGCCGCTAGTAATGGTGCCCCCGGGGTGAATCGAACACCCGGCCCAGGGTTTAGGAAACCCTTGCTCTATCCGACTGAGCTACGGGGGCGTGGCCGATATTCTGCGGGGTTACAGTACCCGAGTCAACGTGAGGCCCATCAGGGACCAATTTATGGGCCAAGCGACGCCTAACAGGCATCGGCCTGGTCGGCCTCAGTCCAGAGGTCTCCGCTTCACTCCCCTTCACCGATCACGGACGATCGTCGATTCCCGTGAGGATCCGCGGTATCAGCTAGGCACGCTGCTTTCGGCGGCCTCGGCGCGCTCGAATCTGACGCTTTGGTGGCTCCCAGCGTCCTGCGCTCGCAGATGCTCGACGGTCCTGCTGCGGAGATGACCGCCGGGTGGGCCACGTTCAGGGGGTATACTGTGACCCTCGGGTCACGCTCGGATCGGCCGTAACGCATTGCCGTTGCGGTACCCGCCTCCCCGTGGACGAGTCACACACGATTGCCCACGGTGAGGTGCCGCATGACGCACGTCGATCTCGAACCCACTCGACACCGATTCACGCTCCACGGGCCCGTCAGAATCTGGGACCTTGCCGAGCGGCGGCTGAGCCTCGGCGGACGTGATCTTTGGCTGGCACCGGACGTCCCAACCAGCGATCTCGAGCTCGGCACGGAGATCGTGGCGAAGGGCTACGAGGCAGCGGCCGGAGAGCGATGGGTCGTAGACGTCATCACGATCGCCAGGGTCGACCCCTCGCGGCAGCGTCCGCGCCCGCTTCGAGGCTCGCGACCGCGCTAGTCTCGGGAACGAAGGCGTCCGGGCGGATCGCGCAGGTTGTCCGCGACACCGTGAGCGACCGCGCGCTTGCGCGGGGTCAGCCCGCGACGGGGCTACCGGGCAGCGCGATGGCTCGCGTGAGCGGGTTCTTACGGAGCGACTTCCAGGTTTTCGATCTCAGCCAGCGTCCGACCCACGCCCTGCTGCAGCGCCCAGAACAGGTCTTGGTAGACCTGCTTCTGCCAGCGATCGCAGACGAGGGCAGCCGTGACCATGCCTCCCTGGAACTGCAGGTGCAGGTCGATCCACCATCTGGCGTCACTCTCGTCCTCGCCCCAGTACACGCTCTCCAGGATTCCCTGGCGCACCTCGCTGGCGACCGGCAGCTTCTCGAGCGGGCGGACAGATGTAACGACGGGCGGCGGCCAGGGGATCGCGTGCTGCTCGATCAGGTCGTGGACACGCATCGCCAGCTCGGGACCCGAGCTCAGCCTAGATGCGGCCGACGCTTGTCGCGCGCCGCCGTCGCCCGGCCGTGCAGCTTGAGCGTCCAACAGCGGAGGTGGAGCGTCTGCCCGAATTTCTGGACCGTGGGGTGGCCGACCTTGATCGGCTTCCTGCAGGACGGGCACGCGGGATCATCCGGGGATGGGCTGAGCGGCATGACTGCGGGCAGTATGCGAGGCGGCCGTGCGGTTGGTCAACCCGGCTCGGCCAGGGCATCTCCACTCACGAGCGTCACGCACGAACACTTCCGGGGTCGGAACGACTCGATTCGGCTAGGACACGCGGGCTCCCATGGGACTCGTGTCTCTTGAATCCCGCGGAAGCCTGAGCTACAGGGGCGCGCGGACGGGCGAGACGACCGGACTCGATTCCAGCCCCGGCAACGCGCCCGCCCCGAGAGTGGCGGCCTCATGCGGATGCCGCTCGACAGACGGTCGTCATGGTCTCGCAGTGGCCGGTGAGCATCCGGACGCCCGGTGTGTAGACGAGGCACCCGGCGAGAACCGGAAGTCCGACGGCCACGAATCGCGCGCGGGCGCCCAGCGGGGCGGACTTGTAGTCCTTGGCGTAGCACCGGATGTGGCCGCGGTCGGGCGGCAGGAGGCGGCGGAGAAAGCTGTAGAAGGACGCGGCCAGGTCCGAGGCGTCGCCGCGCCGCTCGCGCACCACCGCGAATCCGGCCTGCTCGAGCGTCCGCCGGAGCGTGTCGCGCGTGTAGTGCTGGAGGTGCCGGGGCACGTCGAGCGGGAACCATCGCGTGCCGCACAGCCTGAGCGTCAGGCTGTCGTTGTCGGGGACCTGGACGACGAGCCGGCCCTCCGGGCGCAGGATGCGCCGGATCTCCGCCAGCTCGGCGAGCGGATCGGGGACGTGCTCGAGGACGTGCCACAGGCTCACGACGTCAAACGACCCGGTCGCGAACCCGGCGTCCCGAAGCTCGCCGTGGTAAGCGGGCACTCCCCTGGCGCCGGTCAGCTCGCACGCGGTCGGGGAGGTATCGGTCCCCTGCACCGACCATCCGCGGACCCGCAGGCTCGCCAGGAACGCGCCGTTGCCGCAGCCGACGTCGAGCAGGCGACCCCGTGGCAGGGCGGCGACGACCCGCCGGCGCTCCGCCATGACCCGCCGCTCGAGGAGCACGCGGACGAAGTCCCGGCTCCAGAGCCGGGTCGCGTTCCGCACGTGGTAGTCGGACGGGTACAGGGCCGAGAATTCGGCATCGGTGGGCAGCGGCCGCGTGTAGCGGAGCCCGCAGGCTGCGCAGGCCACCACCTGATACGGAGAGCCGTCCGCGCTCCGGGCCGCCGTCTCCAACACGGGCCGCGCGGCCGACGCGCGGCACAGCGGGCACGGACGCTCCGCCGTCCCGCGCTGCGTCGGATCGGTCACATGTCTCTCGGGCGGCGGTAGTAGCTCAGCACGGTGCCGATGCCCTTGGCCCGCGCCTTCTCGTAGGCAAGGTGACCCAGCACGATGTCGCTGATCGCGAAGCCCTTGTGCCAGAAGAGGATGCGCTCCCGTGGCGACTGCCGCCCGGGCTTCCGCCCGGCCACGATCTCGCCGATCTCGCCATGGATGTGCTCGCCCCGGAGCGTGCCGGCCCGGATCATCGCGGCGAACTGACCGTACTCAGACTTCTGGCACTGGTTCCAGTCGTCGACGACCATCTTGTCGACCGAGAGCGGGAGCGACGACTCGACGGACTGCTCGACCCCGTACGGCTGGATGAGCGCGCCGGGCTTGACCCAGGCGTCCCGGACCAGAACCTCCGCGGTCACCAGCCGCGAGGCGTCGATGATGACGTCGGCGTCCCGCACGGTCTCCTCGACGGTCGCCATCACCCGCACGGGCTTCCCGATCTGCTCGGACATCCGGGCGGCGAATCGCTCCCGCGACTCGGGCCGCTTGCTGGTGACACGGATCTCCTCGAAGTCGAACAGCCGGTCGAGCATGGGCACGTTGTACCAGGCGGTGCCGCGGGCCCCGATGTGCCCGAGGACGCGCGGCCGCGGCGGCGCCAGGTACTTCGCCCCGACCGCCGTGACCGCCCCGGTGCGCATCCAGGTGATCAGGGTCCCGTCGACGATGGCGAACGGCGCCCCGGTGTCCGACCGGTAGAGCGTGATCAGCGCGAGCTCGGACGGCAGCCCGAAGCGGTAGTTCCCCTCGAAGTCGCCGATCACCTTCACCCCCGCCACGTCGATGGGCTCGACGTAGCCCTTGAGGATGTTCCAGTGCCGCTCCGACTTGTCGAGGGCGAGGTGGTCCTTCGACGGCATGACGACCTTCCGCTCGCCGTGGGCGCGGAGTCCCATCTCGATCGCGCCCATCGCCTCGTCGAGCCCGAGGTCGACCGCGTCGACGTCTTCCTTCGAGAGGAACAGAATGTCCAGCCCCGACATGCTCACGGTCCTCCGTTGGTGTCTGACACGCTCATGCCGCGCCGGGGCGTGCCCGCGTCAGGTCGTAGACGAGCCGAGCCTCGGCGAGATCCCCGATCGCGAGGCCGACCGATTTGAACGCCGTGGGCGCGGGCTCCATCGCCGGGACGAGCCGGTCTCACCGGAGCACGGCCTGGACGGCGGCCTCGTCGAGGTCGAGCGGCACGGGCGGGGCGACCGGCTCGCGGGCGACGGGCGAGCGGGCCGCGCGCGGCCCGTCACGCCTCCGGCCAGTCGATGCCGCGCGCCTCGAGCCGCCGGCGGAGCTTCTGGAGCGCCGACGCCTCGATCTGCCGGACCCGCTCGCGCGTCACCCCCATCCGCCGTCCGATCGCCTCCAGGGTCATGGGCGCGTCGCCGCCGAGACCGAAGCGGTCGAACAGGATCTCGCGCTCCTTGGGCGGGAGATCGTCGAGAAGCCCGGGGAGATTCTCCTGCTGGCGGAGCAGGCTCGCGATGGCCACCGCCCCCGGCTCGTCCGGATCCCGAACCACGTCCTTCAGCTGGAAGCTCTCCCCTTCCCGGCCCACCGGCGTCTCGAGCGACAGGGGCATCTTCGACGCTTCCTCGAGCGCCTGGACGTCCTTCTCGGCCAGCCCGAGCGCGGCGGCGACCTCCGCCGTCTCGGGCGGCCGGCCGCGCTCCTGGGTGAGCCGCTCCTGGGTGCGCCGGACCTTGCCCAGCTGGGCCTCGATGTGGACGGGCAGGCGGATCAGCCGCGCCTGGTTCGCGAGGGCGCGCTGGACCGCCTGGCGGATCCACCAGGTGGCGTACGTCGAGAAGCGCGTCCCGCGGTCCCAGCGGAACTTCTCGACGGCGCGGATCAGGCCGAGGTTCCCCTCGGCGATCAGGTCGGCGAGCGGCAGCCCGCGTCCCTGGTAGCGGCGAGCGAGCATCACCACGAGGCGGAGGTTCGCCTCGACCATGTGCTGCTTCGCCGCCTCGTCGCCGGCGGCCACCCGCTTGGCGAGCTCGATCTCCTGCTCTCGCGTGAGCAGCGGGATCCGGCGGATCTCGTCGAGATAGATCTCGATCGGCGAACGGCGACCGAGCCCCGCGGCCTCGTCGGCGTCGAGCTCGTCGTCGGCGGGGAGCTCCAGCGTCGAGTCGTCGTCGACGTCCCCGCCGTCGGACTCGGCGGCGGCGGCAGGATCGGCGGGCGAGCCCGGCGGCGGCGGGCGGGCGGGATCCTCGTCCGCCTGCTCGGACGGCTCGCGCGGGGTCGTCATGGGCTCGCCGTGGACGTCCTGAGGTCCCGCTCCGGGCCCGCCAGTGCCTCGGCCTCCGGCAACCAGTAGGCTGGGTTGTACTTGCGTCCAGCGAGGCGGATCTCGAAGTGGAGATGGGGCGCGGTCGCGCGCCCCGTGCTGCCGACCGTCGCGATAACCTGGCCCTGCTCGACCCAGTCGCCGACCTTCACCATGTTCTCGAGGTTGTGCGCGTACACGGTCATGAGGTCGTAGGGATGCCAGATCTTGATGACGTGACCGTAGGCGCGCTCCCAGCCGCTCGAGATCACCATCCCGGCCGCGGCGGCGTGGATGGGATCGTGCAGGTCCGCGCGGAGGTCGACGCCGCCGTGCCACGCGTGGCCGCGCGGCCCGAAGGGGGACACGATCGGCCCGGGCACCGGCCGGATGAAGCTCACCGCCGGGATCGCCGGGGGCCGGTCCAGCACGATGTCGGCGAGCGAGGGCGGCTCCTGGCTGCCCTCCTGGACCTCGGTCAGCGGGATCGCGAGGCGCTGGCCCACGCGGAGCTTCGGGTTCGGCGGCAGGTGGTTGGCCTTGATCAGCGACTCGACCGACACGGAGTGCTCGCGCGCGATGCTCCACACCGTCTGGCCGGGCTGGACGACGTGGCCGAGAGTCGCCTTCGGGGGCGTCACCTCCCGGGGCTTCGCCGCCGTTCCCTGGACCTTGGCGGGCGCGGACTTCGCGCCGGCGGCGTGGGCGGGGACCGCGGCGAGCGCGAGCAGGAGAGCGATCAGGACTGCGGGGCGCGCGGGGCGGCGCCTCATCGGCCCTCCGAGAAGCGGATGCCGAAGTCCCCGTAGCGGCCGGTGAACGGTACCGCGCTCACGTCCACCCGCTCCACCCAGGCCAGGGGCGGCCCCTTCTCGAGATCGCGCACGAACTGCTCGATCGCTGCCAGGTCCCCCTCCGCTCGGATCTTGACCCGCCCGTCGGCCAGGTTGACCGCGTACCCGGTGAGGCGCCGCTCCTGGGCGCGCCGCTGGGCGAAGTTGCGGTACCCGACCCCCTGGACGCGCCCTCCCACCAGGACCTCGACGGCACCCATCCGGCCGCTTGGACGACGGCCCTCGCGGCTGTCCGCCTCAGTCATGGGCACCGACGAGTCTCACGGCCATCTGGACGACGAGCCGGTGGAAGGGGATGGTCGGGGCGACTGGACTTGAACCAGCGACCTCCTGCTCCCGAAGCAGGCGCGCTACCAAGCTGCGCTACGCCCCGACGTCACCCGGGTCTCGGGACACCACACCCGGGCCGCCCCCGATCCGGGGGCTCAGGCCTCCCATCCGTACTTCCCGATCAGCTTCACGAACGTGCAGCCGCAATCCGTCGACAGCCGCATCTGCCCGTCGACCTTCACCGCGACGTGCAGCACCTGGGACTGGGCCCCGCCGACGGGGACCACGATCCGACCCCCTTCGGCCAACTGCTGGAACAGGGGCGCCGGGATCGCCGGCGCACCCGCCGTCACGATGATCCGCTCGAACGGAGCCTCGTCGGCCCAGCCGTACGTGCCGTCGGCGGTCTTGACGACTGCGGTAGTATACCCCAACTCCTCCAGGATTTTTCGAGCCCGGACGGCCA
The DNA here is from genome assembly GCA_964463175.1 of uncultured bacterium. GTDB lineage: Bacteria > Methylomirabilota > Methylomirabilia > Rokubacteriales > DASRDR01 > DASRDR01. Next base: position 28,125 of record CAYXBJ010000167.1, on the reverse strand, counting down.
GCGACATGATCCGCTCGACCGAGCACACGCGCCGGGCCAGCTCGGCCAGGACCGCCGTCTGGTAGCCCGAGCCGGTGCCGATCTCGAGCACCTTCTCGGTCCCGGTCAAGGCGAGGAGCTGCGTCATCATCCCGACGATGTAGGGCTGCGAGATCGTCTGGTTCTCGCCGATCGGGAGCGGATGGTCGCCGTACGCCCGGTCCCGGAGCGCTTCCTCCACGAACCGGTGCCGTGGGATCCGCCGCATGGCGTCGATCACGCGGGCGTCGGTGATGTCGCGCTGGACGAGCTGCTCCTCGACCATGCGCTCGCGCTCGCGGGCGGCCCGCGCCTCCTGCCAGCCCGCCCCGGTCCCCACCGCTCGCCCGTTGCTCATGAGCGCGCCCGGGCCGCCCGGCCGCGTGGCCGCCGGCGGTACTCCGCCTCCCAGTCCTTCAGTCCGCGGAGCCCCGGATAGTCGGTGAGGTCCAGCATGAGCGGGGTGACCGAGACATAGCCCGCATGAACCGCCGCGTAGTCGGTGTCCTCTCCCGTCTCCCAGGCCGGCGGGCCGACGCCGATCCAGAAGTAGCGCCGGCCGCGGGGATCGTGCCGCTCCACCACCTTCTCGCTGTAGAGCCGGCGGCCGAGGCGCGTGAGCTTGACGCCCCGGGGCTGCCCGGGGGGAACGTTCACGTTCAGGAGCGTCGCCCCGCGCGTTTCGTCCTGCAGGAGAAGCCGCGTCAGCCGGGCCGCGGCGCGCGCGGCGGGCCGGTAGCTGGCCGGTCCGGCCGGCTTCACGAGCGACACTGCGAGCCCGGGCACGCCGAGCAGCGCGGCCTCGAGCGCCGCGGAGACCGTGCCCGAGTACGTCACGTCATCGCCGAGGTTCGAGCCGGCGTTGACGCCGGCGACCACGAGCCGGGGCTGGACCGGCAGGAGCCCGAGCAGCGCGAGGTTCACGCAGTCCGACGGCGTGCCGTTCACCGCGAAGCGGCGCGGCCCGAGCTGATCGGCGGTCAGCGGTCGATGGAGCGTGAGCGCGTGCCCGACCGCGCTCCGCTCGCGGTCCGGCGCGACGACCCACACCTCGCCGGCGGTCTCGAGGGCGGTCGCCAGCGCGGCGATGCCCGGCGCGTGGATGCCGTCGTCGTTGGAGACCAGGATAACGGGGCGGCTCGGTCTCTTCACGCGGCGCGGGGGCTCCCCGGCTTCGACCGGGACCGCAACGCCGCGGATTCGCCGCGCCCGGGGGTTGGTGGGAAATGGTCGGGGCGACTGGATTTGAACCAGCGACCCCTAGCCCCCCATGCTAGTGCGCTACCAGGCTGCGCCACGCCCCGAACCGCCCGGATTGTACGTCGCGCCCCGGAACCGTTCAAGGGAAAGTTCGCCGAAGCGTCTGCCGGATCGCCTCCAGCCGGGCGCGAATCGCGCGAAGCGCTGCGAGCGTTTGCGGGTCGGGCGCCGGCAGCTCGAGCTGCTGGCTCTTCTGCCGGCCCTCTTGCTGGAGCCGCTTCTTCGCGCCCTCCAGCGTGAGCCGATCCTCGTAGAGCAGGCTCTTGATGCGGAGCACCATCTGCACGTCGTGCTTCCGGTACACGCGCTGGCCGGCGTGGTTCTTGCGCGGCCGGAGCAGGTTGAACTCCGACTCCCAGTAGCGGAGGACATACGGCGGCACCCCGGTGAGATCGGCGACCTCGCCGATCCGGAAGAACAGCTTGTCCGGGATCGGAGCCTCGGCCCCGATCGCCACGACGTGCTGCTCGCGCTCGATCTCCGGCTCGGTCACCGGTGGTTCACCTGCGCCTTCAACCCCTTGGATGGCTTGAACGTCAGGACCCGGCGGGCGGTGATCTCGATCTCGTTGCCGGTCTGCGGGTTGCGCCCCTTGCGCGATGCCTTCTTCCGCAGCTTGAAGTGTCCGAACCCGACGATCTTGACGTCGCTCCCCTGCTCGAAGGCGCGGATCATGCTGTCGAACACCGCCTCGACGACCGCCGCCGACTGCCGCTTGGAGAGCCCGTGCCCCGCAACCGAATTGATGAGGTCGTTCTTCGTCAGCCTACTCACCCCCCCTCGCCGTCACGCTCTCGCCGATCACGCTCAGTGCTGCTCCCGCACCACGACGCCCTCGACGCCCTTCGCGGTCAGCTGGGCGAGGGCCGCGTCGGCCTCGCCCGGCGTCGCGAAGGACCCCACCCGCACGACGCGGAAGGTCGACGAGCTCACTTCCTGCTTCAGCCGAACCGGCACGCCCTGCTGCCGGAGCGAGTGGGAGGTCTCCACCGCTTTCCGGAGCGGCACCAGGCCCGTCACCGCCGGGCCGTCGGACGTCGCCTCCACCGGATGTCCGAGGCCCTTCACGCGCTCGATGGCGTCGTCGCTCACACGGCCGCCGTCACCGCTCACGAGGAGCACGCGGTAGAGCACCCGGCTCTGCTCGAAGGAAGTCGTCGCCGCCGCGAGCCCGTCCCCCTTGAGCTTCTCCACGAGACGGTCGGCGTTCTTGTGATCCAGGAACGCGCCCACCTGCACCCAGTAGACGGCCGGCGGCGGGGCGAGCGCGCCGGACGCCGGCGCCGCGTCGACCGCGCGCGGCGGAGCAGGCTTCGGGGCCGGCGACGCGGGCGCGGGCGAGCTTGCCGCGGGCGCGGTGGACGCGGGCGGCGCCGTCCCGGCTGACGCGGGCGCGGGCGGCGTCGCGGCCGTCGCGGACCTCGCAACGCCCACCCGGCCGGGCGTCGTGGACGGAGTCTCGGCAGATCCGGGCGCGGACGGAGCGGAGGTCCCGGCAGTCCCGCGGGCGGGACTCGGCGCCGACGCCGCCGGCGGCGGCGAGCTTGGCGTGCTGAGCCGCGGCGTGACGGGTTCGGGCGGCCGGGACTGGACCGTCTTGCTCGACCTGCTCCACGGCACGAAGGACGACAGGCTCCGCGGAAACTCGCCGCCGAACCAGCTGGCCACGGAGGGCCCCACGAGCAGCCCGAGGACGAGCAGGAGGCCGACACCGAGCGCAATCCGGAACCACCGAGCGCTGAAGATGCTCGGTCGCCGGCGGATGCGGTGCGATACGTCGGACCTCACTCGTCTCATACTCGAATTCCCCAAATACGGCAGGATGTTAGCCAGCCAATGCTAGCACACGCTCGCCGGTGTACCAACAGGCGAAGCGTCGCTCCCGGCCGCCGTCCGGCTCCCTCCCTTCCCGAGCGCACGCTCGACCTCGGCGAGCCCGCGGCAATGGGCCGCCGCGGCCGCGTCGCCGAGGCGCGCGTGGGCCTCGGCCGCGTGCTCCAGCACGAGCGCGCGCGCGGCGCCCCGCTCGAGCCCCACGTCGGCAAGCGCGGCCTGGAACGCGTCGAGCGCGCCCTTGCTGTCCTCCTTCCGGAGGCGCAGCATCCCCAGCGTGTCGAGATAGTAGCCGCGCGGCTCCGGATTGCGCGCCAGCGCCCCGTCGATGATCGCCTCCGCCTCCGGCCATCGCGCCGGATCCTGGAGGAGCGCCCAGGCCAGGTTGTTCGCCGCCCCGGGATCGTCGGGCGCGAGCGCCACTGCTCGCTGGTAGGCGTCGATCGCGCCCCCGACCTCGCCGAGGGCGAGGCGCGCGTCGCCCAGGTTCACTAGAGCCCGCGTCCAGGTCGGGCGGAGCATGACGGCGCGCTCGAACTCCCCCGCCGCACGACGCGTCTCGCCCTGCTCGAAGTACGCGACGCCGAGATCGTTGTGCTCGTCCGCGGTCAGCGGGTCCCGCGGGGGCCGCACCGCGGCGCAGCCCACGAGGATGAGACCGAGGGCGAGCGCCGCGCCCCGCCTCACGTCGGCAGGCGCGTGCGGGAGGGACGCCGCCGGCGGAGCCGGAGCTGCACCGCGGAGCCGGCCAGGCCGAACTTCTCGCGCAGCGCGCTCACCAGGTAGCGCTGGTAGGAGAAGTGGAGCGCGGCGGGATCGTTGACGAACAGGAGGAAGGTGGGCGGTCGCGTCGCCGTCTGCGTGCCGTAGTAGATCTTGAGCGTCTTCCCGTGGAACCCGGCCGGCGGGCGCCGCTCCACCGCCTGGGTCAGCGCGCGGTTCAGCTCGCCGGTCGAGATCTCCTTCGCGTACTCGGCGGCGACGCGGTCGATCGTCTCGAACAGGTCGCGGATGCCGGTCCCTGCGCGCGCCGACGTGAAGACGATCGGCGCGTGGGACAGGAACGGCAGGCGCTCCCGGAGGGAGCGGACCAGCTCGGGGGCGCGGTCCGCGGCCCCGACCAGGTCCCACTTGTTGACCACGAGCACCACGGCCCGGCCCGCCACCTCCGCGTACCCAGCGATCCGGGCGTCCTGCGTCGTGACCCGCTCGCCCGCGTCGATCACGACGAGCGCGAGGTCCGCGCGCTCGAGGCTCCGGCGCGCCATCACGGCGGAGAGCTTGTCGAGCGCGCCCTCGGTGCGGCCCTTGCGCCGCAGGCCCGCGGTGTCGACCAGGATGTAGGGACGCCCCTCGACCGTCACCAGCGTGTCCACGGCGTCGCGGGTCGTGCCCGGCTCGGCGTGCACCACGACACGGTCCTGGCCGGCGATCGCGTTCACGAGCGACGACTTCCCGACGTTCGGGCGTCCGACGACCGCGATGCGGAGGGGGCCGGGCTCTTCCGTCGCGCTGGCCGGCGGCGACGGAAGCCGCATCGCCAGCGCCTCGATCAGCTCGGCCACGCCGCGGCCGTGCTCGGCCGAGACCGGCAGCACCGGATCCATCCCGAGCCCGTAGGCCTCGGCCGCCGCCGCCTCGTGACCCCGCGCGTCGACCTTGTTCACGGCCACCAGGACCGGCTTGGACACTCGCCGGAGAAGACGCGCGATCTCCTCGTCGAGCGGCGTCAGCCCCTCGCGCCCGTCGATCACGAAGACGAGCGCGTCCGCCTCGGCGATGGCCGCCAGCACCTGCGCCCGCACCTGCGCGGCGAGCGGCTCCCCCGAACTCGGGTCGAGGCCACCGGTGTCGATCACCGTCGCCCGCCAGCCGGCGAACTCGGCGGTGCCGTGGATGCGGTCGCGCGTGACCCCGGGGGTGTCGCGGACGATCGCCTTGCGGCTGCCGATCAGGCGATTGAAGAGCGTGGACTTCCCGACGTTCGGGCGTCCGACGATCGCGACCACTGGCAGCCGCACCGGGGCTTCCCCCTCACGCCGGCGCGGGCGCCCGGCCGAGCAGGCCGTCGACGAGGCCCTTCGCGGTCGGCTCCACGACGGCGAGCGGCGCCCCGAGGTGCCGCGCCAGGTCGTCGGGCACCACGTCGTCGAGGAAGACGCCTTTGGACTCGGTCAGCGCCACGCGGGGAATCAGGACCGCGTCGCCCAGCGGGCGGCCGGAGAGGGCGCGCGCGATGTCCTCGCCGGTGAGGAGCCCCGTCACCGTGATCGCGCGGCCGAAGAACTCGTTCGGGACCGGGACGACCTGGGCCCGGAGCCCCGGCACGCGGATCCCGTCGACCAGCCGGGTGAGGATCGGGCCGAAGAGCTCGCCGGTCACCAGGGTCGCCACGCGCTCGCCGCGCCACCGCGGGCGCCCGGGCCGTGCCAGCAGGCGGCCGAGGTCGTCCTCGAATCGCCGCACGAGGCCGATCCCGTCCTCGACCACGGAGAAGTCCTCGTAGGCGTCGGCCGGCGGAATCGGCCGGCCCGCCTGGAGGTAGAGCTCGTCCGCCGCGAAACAGAGCCGGGTCCCGTGACGGCGGAGGAAGCGCGCCTGCCAGCCGTGGATCGCGTCCACCGTCTCCGCGGCCTCGGCCGGCGTGATCGACCGAAGCGGATAGAGCCCGTCGCGATGCCGCGTGAGCCCCACCGGCACCACCGCCACCGTCGCGACCCCCGGATGGAGCTCGCCCAGCTCGCGCACGGTGCGCTCGAGGTGCGGCCCGTCGTTGAGCCCCGGACAGAGCACGATCTGCGCGTGGAGCCGGATCCCCGCATCGGCCAGGCGCCGGAGCCGCTCCATCAGGTCGCCCTTGATGGTCTTCGGGCTCCCGAGGAGGAAGTGCCGCAGGACGGGGTCGGTCGCATGCACCGAGATGTAGAGGGGCGAGAGGTGGAGGTCGACGATCCGCTGGACCTCGCTGTCCGGCAGGTCCGTCAGCGTGATGTAGTTACCGTGCAGGAACGACAGCCGGTAGTCGTCGTCCTTGACGTAGAGGCTCTTCCGCAGGCCCTTGGGCAGCTGGTGGATGAAGCAGAAGACGCACTTGTTGGCGCAGGTCGAGATCTCCGCCGCCTCCGGCGGCTCGCACTCGAGCCCGAGGTCCTTGCCCCACTTCCGCTCGAGCACGACCGAGCACGGGCGGCCGCCCCGGTCGACGTCGATCGCGAGCTGCTCCTCCCCCGCCTGAACGTGGAAGTCGACCAGGTCGCGGAGGCCCTGCCCGTTCACCCGCAGGAGGCGATCGCCCGGCTTCAGGCCGGCCCGCGCGGCCAGTCCCTTCGGATCGACCGCCAGCACCCGCACGCCGGTCTCGGGCACGCGCTTCGGCATCAGCGCGGTCCCCAGTTCACGTAGCGCGGCGCGAGGATCAGGTACTGGAGCCCGGAGCCGACGGTCAGCAGCGCGGTCAGGACCAGCAGGCCCCGGCGGACCAGCCAGAAGTCATGGCCGCCCCCGACGACGAGGAGCGTCACGGCCACCGTGAGCATCTGCACGGCCGTGCTCAGCTTCCCCACCCCCGTCGGCATCGGATTGAACTGGCCGCCGGTGAGCATGACCAGCATCACGACCAGGACCAGGAGAAGGTCACGGCTCAGGACGATCGCGGTCAGCCAGAACGGAAGGATCTTCGGGAACTTGTACGTCAGCGTGACGAAGGACGAGACCAGGAGGAGCTTGTCCGCGAGCGGATCCAGGAAGGCGCCGAGCCGCGTCTTGGTGCCGCGGCTGCGCGCGATGTACCCGTCCATCATGTCGGTGACGCCGGCGACGACGAACGTGCTGAGCGCCAGGAGCGCCCGGTTGTAGACGAGGAAGATCACGAGCACCGGGACCAGGAGGATCCGCACGATCGTCAGCCAGTTCGCCAGGCCCATGGTGGCGCGCGGGATCACAAACCGGCGGAGGCCCTGGGGTGCCCCAGGGCCTCCAGCCAGCCGCAATCCGTGGTGTGGTACGCGCTATTTCGCGAGCTGCACGTCATCGAACGTGCCGATACCGGACACGGTAATGCCGACGGTCTTGGCGTTCTTCGGCACCTTGTAGGTCAGCCGGAGAAGCTTCGACTCGCCCGCGTCGAGCCGGCCGCTCGTGAAGCCGTCCGCGTTGACCAGCTCCGCCGTCTCGCCCGAGTCGTAGTTCATGATGTTGCTCTTCGCCTTGTCGAGGCTCAGAGACTGGGAGTTCTTGTTCTTGCCGGCGTAGCGGAGCGTGAGGACGACCGACAGGATCGCGCCGCGGGCCTTGACCTCGTTCAGGTCGACGACCACGTCGCGGTCGAGATCCGCCCGGATGCTCTTGAGGACGCCGAGCGCGGACGGGCTCCCGGCGGCATCGGCGGCCGGCGCCGACGCGACCGCCGCACCGCCCGCACCGGCGGCACCCGCCGCGGCGACCGCCGGAGCGGCCTTCGGCGCGGCTCCCGCCGCCATCGCCTGACCGTTCGCGCCGTAGTGGTAGTAGGTCGGGGGCGTCTTCGACACGATGAACTTCACCGCCTCCTGGATGCAGATGCGCAGCGCCTTCTCGGTCGGCGTCTTCGACCAGCCGCCGAGCGCGCCGCCGAGGGCCCCGCCGCTGCCCGCACCGGCGAGCGCGCCGCCCAGCGCGAAGTCGGTGGCCTCGCCCTCGACCGACGTGGCCGCGACGATCCGCGACGTCCGGGCGTCGATCACCCGCATGTCGATGGCCATGTGCGCCTTCTTCATCCCGCCGCCGATGCCGCCAATGATCCGGCCCGCCGTCCCGCCGATGCCGCCAATCCCGCCGCCGACGCCGGACGCGGCGCCCTCGAACTCGGTCACCGCGCCGGTGATCAGGAGCTCCGCGCCCTCGATCTGGCCGGTGGGCGCCTCGGTGCCCTTCTGGATCCGGCCGGCAGTGGCCAGGTCCTGCTCGCGAAGGACGTCACCGACCGTCTGCCGCTCGAGCACGATGTAGCGGTTCGAGTTGAAGAGAGCCGTCGCCAGCATGTCGGCCATGCCGTCCCCGATCGCCCCGGTCCACCAGCCACTGCCCGTCTTGTCCTTGAACTGGGAGACCGCGACGCGGGCCTTCGGCCCGTCGTACGCCTCGCCCTGCGCCTGGTCGATCGAGGGCCCGCCTTGAGGGCTGGTCACGGTCGCCTTGGGGCCGAACAGCTGCGCCCGCGCGGCGCCGGCCCACAGCAGACCGGCTCCCGCGAACACCGCAAGGAGTCGCACGTACGTCCTCATGATCCTGCCTCCTGGAGAGTGGTTCCTCGGCCGACGTCCCAGGCCTCGGCGGGCTCGTGCTCGCCGTCGCCGTTCGAGCCGGGGACGCGATAGGGGCGCACCAGGCCCTCGAGCGCTCGCGGCACCTCGACATCGAGCCAGATTCCATCGGGGCGGTCCTCGCGCCCCAGCACCCGTCCCCGCGCGTAGACGCGGCTCAGGATGCCGCCACGCTCGTACGGGACGCGCAGCCGGCACGCCGACCGCGTCTTGCGGAGGGCCTCGCCGATGCGCGTGAAGAGCGCCTCGAAGCCTCCCCCGGTCCGCGCCGACACCGCCACGCCACCCTCGGCGAGGGTCTCGCGGAGGAGGCCGTTCGGCTCCTCGAGCCGGTCGATCTTGTTCATGACGGTGAGCGCCGGACGGTCCTCGAGCCCGAGCTCCTCCAGCACGCGGTACACCGCGGACATGTGCTCCCGGGCATGGGGATGGCTCACGTCCACCACGTGGAGCAGGAGCTGCGCGTCCTCCAGCTCTTCGAGCGTCGCCTTGAACGCGGCCACGAGCTGCGTCGGCAGCTTCTGGATGAAGCCGACCGTGTCGGTGAGGACGAACGGCGCGCGGCCGCCGCCCGAGACGAGCCGCGCCGCGGGGTCGAGCGTGACGAACAGCTGGTCCGCGGTCGGCGCGCTCGCTCCGGCGATCCGGTTGAGCAGCGTCGTCTTGCCCGCGTTCGTGTAGCCGACGAGGGCCACGACCGACAGGCCGACGTCGCGCCGGTGGGTCCGGAGGAGCCGCCGGTGGCGCTGGACGTCCCCGAGCGCCTCCTGGATCTGGCTGATGCGACGGCGGATCACGCGGCGGTCCGACTCGAGCTGCGTCTCGCCCGGTCCGCGGGTCCCGATGCCGCCGCCGAGGCGCTCGAGGTGGGACCACTGGCCGATCAGGCGCGGCAGGAGATAGGTCAGCTGCGCCAGCTCGACCTGGAGCTTGCCCTCGCTGGTCCGCGCGCGCTGGGCGAAGATGTCGAGGATCAGCGCGGTGCGGTCGATGACCCGGAGGCCCAGCGCGCGGGTGAGATTCCGCTCCTGGACAGGGGTCAACGAATCGTCGGAGACGAGCAGTCCCGCGCCGAGGGCCCGGGCCAGTGCACGCACCTCTTCCACCTTGCCCTTCCCGAAATGGAGACGGGGATTCCGCCCGCTGCGCTCTTGGACGATGCTGGCGAGGACCTGCGCCCCGGCGCTCTCGGCCAGGCGACTCAGCTCCTCCATCGACTCCTCCACCTCCCAGCGCTTCTGCCGGGGAAGCCGGAGTCCCATGAGGATCGCCCGGTCAACGGGGCTCTCTACGCGCGGCACGCTCAGTCAGGGTAGTCGAAAAGGCCCGTTTGCTCAATGGTTTTCTTGATCTCGGCCAGCGCCGCGGCGATCGCGCCGGGCTCCATCTGGACCCACGTGACGTCGGGCTCCCGCGCGAACCACGTCCACTGGCGCTTGGCATAGCGGCGGGTGTCCCGCTTCATGGTCTGGACCGCCGCCGCGAGCGCCCCGCGCCCCTCCACCACGGGCGCGAGGTGCCGATAACCGATGCCGTGCATCGCGGAGAGCCCTGGGGAAAACCCGGCCGCCAGGAGCCTGCGCACCTCGTCGAGCAGCCCCTCCGTCAGCATCCGGTCCACCCGAGTGTCCAGCGCAGCGTAGAGGGCCGGTCGCGGCGCAGTGAGCCCGATGGCCACGACGCGATAGCGCGGCGCGGGCACCGCCTCCGTCCACGCGCCCGTGCCGCGCGTCGCGGCAGCGCCTCCGGTCTGGAGCGCGACCTCGAGCGCGCGGCTCACTCGGATCGTGTCGCGCGGATGGAGCCGCGCCGCCGCCTCGGGGTCGAGCACCCCGCGCCGCTCGTGGAGGGCCTCGGGACCCGAGGCCCGCGCCTCCGCCTGAAGCTCGGCGCGAAGCGCCCGGTCGGCGGGCGGGCGCGGGAGCAGTCCTCGGATGAGCGCACGGTAGTACAGTCCGGTGCCACCGACGAGGACCGGCCAGCGTCCCCGGCTCCGCGCCGCCTCGATCGCCTCGGCGGCCTCGCGCGCGAAGCGCGCCGCGTCGTACGCCTCGTCGGGCTCGACGACGTCGATCAGGTGGTGCCGGACCGCGCGACGCTCCTCCGCCGTGGGCTTCGCGGTGCCGATGTCCATGCGGCGATAGACCTGGCGCGAGTCGACGCTCACCACCTCGATCGGCCAGTGCTCGGCGACCGCGACCGCGAGCCGCGTCTTGCCGACGCCGGTCGGGCCGACGATCGCGAGAACGGGGACAGGCGCCGCCGCGGCGCCGGACGCCGACGACACGCGCGTCACCAGGTACGGCGCAGCTCGCGCTTGATCTCCCCCAGCGGGATCCGCGAGACGATGGGCCGGCCGTGCGGGCAGTAGTAGGGCGTCGCCGTCACGGCGAGATCGCTCAGGACCTGCGCCATCTCCTCCGGCGCGAGGGCCTGGTGCGCCTTGATCGCCGCGCGGCACGCGACGAAAGCGAGGAGCCGATCCAGCACGGGCGAGCTCCCCTGCCCGGCGTCCTCGTCGACCTCCTGCGCGAGCTCGTCGGCGAGCCTCGGGAGGTCTCCGGTCCGGAGCAGCGACGGAACCGCGCGCAGGAGCAGCGCACCGCCGCCGAAGCCTTCCAGGGCGAACCCGAGACGGGCGAGCTCCGGATTCGTCCGCTCCAGCGCCCGTCGCCGCGCGGGCGAGAGCTCGAGCGGCAGCGGGAACAGGAGCTCCTGGGACGCGAGCGTCCCGCTCTCGAGCTCGCTGCGGAGTCGCTCGAAGAGGACGCGCTCGTGGGCGACGTGCTGGTCGACGAAGAAGACCTCCTCGGCGGTGTGGGCCACGATGAACGTGTCCTCGATCTGGCCGACGACGCGGCCGAAGAAGGGCTCGCTCCGGTAGCCGGCCTCGCCTTCCCGGAACAGCGCGGTCTGCGCGAGGTCGCCCGCGGCCCAGCCCGGCGGTCCGGCCGCGCCGCCGAGCCCCAGCGCCCCGACCCCGGCCGGCCCGGCCTCGTCCCCCGCGAGTCGCGCGCTGAGCCCCGCCGGCGCCGCGTCCATCTGGCGGAGCGCGGTCCGCACGGCCTCCAGCACGACGCCGTGGAGCACGCGCGGGCGGCGGAAGCGCACCCACGTCTTGGCGGGATGGACGTTGACGTCGACCTCGCTCGGGTCGAGATCGATGCTGATGGCCGCCAGCGGGAACTGGTCCCGCGGAAGCTGAGGCCGGAACGCCTCGAGCAGCGCCTGGGTCAGGAGCGTGTCGCGGACGACCCGGCCGTTGACGATGAGGTGGATGTCCTCGCGGTGGGTCCGGGCGAGCGCGGGGGGCGCAACGACCCCGCCGAGACGCGCGCCGCCGCCCTCGCCCGATACCTCCAGGAGGCGGGACGCGAGCCCGAACCCGTAGAGCGCCCCGACCCGCTCCCGGAGGTCCTGGCTCGCCGGCGCGTTGAGGAGCACTCGGCCGTTCGCCAGGAGCCGGACGTGGACGCCGGGGTTCGCGAGCGCCAGCTGGGTCACGACCCGCACGATGGCGGTCTGCTCGGTCGCCGGGCTCTTGAGGAACTTCGCGCGGGCCGGCGTGTTGAAGAAGAGGTCGCGGACCTCGATCGCCGTCCCCGCCGGCGCGTCGGCTGGACCCGACTCGCTGACGAGTCCGCCCTCGCCGACGATCAGGAAGCCGCGCGGCGCGTCCGCCGGGCGCGACAGCATCGACATCCGCGAGACGGCGAAGATGGCGGGCAGGGCCTCCCCGCGAAAGCCCAGCGTGCCGATCGCGTCGAGATCGGTCTCGGTGCGGAGCTTCGAGGTCGCATGCCGCTCCAGGGCAAGGAGGCAGTCGTCCGGCGGCATTCCCCGCCCGTTGTCGGTCACCGCGATGAGCTGGCGGCCGGCGCCCCGCACCGCGATCTCGATGCGGGTCGCCCCCGCGTCGAGGCTGTTCTCCACCAGCTCCTTGACGACCGACGCCGGGCGCTCCACAACCTCGCCGGCAGCGATCTTGTTGACGACCGCGTCGGGGAGTCGCTGGACCGCCCGCTCGCCGGAAGAGCTCACCTCATGGCTCCTGCGCGAGTCTCCGGCGCAGCTCGTCGAGCGCGGCCAGGGCCTCGATCGGGGTCATCCGCTCGGGGTCGAGCGCCATGAGCGCGGTCAGGACCGGGTGCGGCGGCGGAGGCGGAGCCAGCGGCGAGTCCGCGGCCTCCGCGTCCGGCTCGCTCGATCGGGCGCCGCCGGGCCGGCCGAAGAGCGCGAGCTGCCCCGCATCCACGCCGGCCGGCGCCGCGGGGACCGGCGCGCCCTGCTCGAACTCGCGCAGAAGAGTCCGCGCGCGCGCGACGACCTCCGCGGGCAGCCCGGCCAGACGCGCCACCTGGATGCCGTAGGACCGGTCCGTCCCGCCCGCCACCACCCGGTGGAGGAACACGATGTCGTCCTTCCACTCCCGGACCGCCACGTGGACGTTCCGGACGCGTGGCAGCTCGGCGGCCAGCCGCGTCAGCTCGTGGTAGTGCGTCGCGAACAGGACCTTCGCCCCCGCCCGCCGCTCGTGGAGGTGCTCGGCGACCGCCCACGCGATCGAGAGGCCGTCGAACGTCGACGTACCCCGCCCGATCTCGTCGAGGAGGATGAGGCTTCGCGGGGTCGCGTGTCGCAGGATGGCCGCCGTCTCGGTCATCTCCACCAGGAACGTGCTCTGGCCGCGCGCGAGGTTGTCCTGGGCGCCGATGCGCGTGAAGATCCGGTCCACGACGCCGATTCGCGCGCTCCCGGCCGGGACGAAGCTCCCGACCTGGGCCAGGAGCACGATGAGCGCCACCTGCCGCATGTAGGTCGACTTCCCGGCCATGTTCGGGCCGGTGATCAGGAGGCACTCCACCTCGCCCGCCGCGAACCGGACGTCGTTCGGCACGAACCGCGCGCCCTCGGTCCCGAGCTCGAGTACGGGGTGGCGCCCCTCCTCGACGTCGATCACGCCGCCGTCGTCGACGAGCGGGCGAACGTAGCCCCGCTCGTGGGCCACGTGGGCCAGCGACGCCAGGACGTCGAGCGCCGCGACCGCGCGCCCGGTGCGGAGGAGGCGCTCGGCCTCCGCGGCCACGCTCCTCCGGAGCTCGTCGAACAGCTCGTACTCGAGGCGGTTCATCCGCGCCTCGGCCCCCAGGACCCTGGCCTCCTGCTCCTTGAGCTCGGCAGTCACGTAGCGCTCGGCGCCGACCAGGGTCTGGCGCCGGACGTAGTCCTCCGGCGCGCGTCGCTCCTGGCTCTTCGGGATCTCGATCCCGTAGCCGAACACGCGGTTGTACCGGACCCGAAGCGAGGCGATGCCGGTGCGCTCGCGCTCCCGCCCCTCGAGCCCGGCGATCCAGGCGCGCGCCTCCCGCACCTCGCGCCGCAGCTCCGCCAGCGCGGGGTTCCACGATTCCCGGATCAGGCCTCCCTCGTGGAGCGTGAGGGGCGGCTCGTCGACCAGCGCGGCCTCCAGCGTCTTCCCGAGGCCGGCCAGGTCTTCCACCGCCTCGGCGCACTGGCGCACCATCGCATCGGCGCAGCGCTCGGCGTGCTCCCGCAGCACGGGCAGCGGCCCGAGCGTGGCCCGGAGCGCGCCGAGGTCCCGCGGGCTCGCCACGCCGAGCGCCACGCGACTCGCCAGGCGCGCCAGATCGCCGATCCCGTCGAGCGACTGGCGGAGGTCGGCCAGGAGCGCGGGCGCTCCGACGAGGGCGGCGACCGCGTCGAGCCGCTCCCCGATCTCCCGCGGCCGGCTGAGCGGCCGGAGGAGCCACTGGCGGAGGAGCCGCCCGCCCATCGACGTGCGCGTCCGGTCCATCGCGAAGAGGAGCGTCCCCGCGTGGCCCCGATCCTGGAGACTCTCCACCAGCTCGAGATTGCGCGCGGCGCTCTCGTCGAGCGTCAGATGGTCCTCGAGCGCGAGGGTCTGGATGCGCGTGAGATGCGCCGGCGGCGCCTGCTGCGTCTCCTGGAGATAGCCGAGCACCGCGCCCGCCGCGCGGATCGCCCCACCCCGGCGCGGGAGCCCGAGCCCCTCGACGGCGGTGACGCGGAAGTGGGCCCGCAGCCGATCCTCCGCCTCGCGGAGTCCGAAGGCCGCGGCGTCCCGCTGCGTGACCGCCGCCCCCGCGGCTCGCAGACGCGCGGTGAGCGGATCGTCGGGCGCCAATCCCGGCGGCAGGAGCACCTCCGCGGGGCGGCGGAGCAGGACCGCCTCGGTCAGCCCCTCGACGTCGGACGACTCGCCCACCCAGAAGTCCGCGGTCGTGACGTCGACGAGGGCGACGCCCAGATGGTCGCCGGCGCGCCACACCGCCGCCAGGAAGTTGTGGAGGCGGCCCTCGAGGAGCCCCGCCTCGGTCACCGTTCCCGGCGTCACGAGCCGCACCACCTCGCGGCGGATCAGCTGCCGCCCCTTCGCCGGGGCCGTCTCCACCTGGTCGCAGATGGCGACCTTGAAGCCGGCTCGCACCAGCCGCGCCAGATAGACCTCGAGGGCGTGATGCGGCACCCCGGCCATCGGGATCTTCTGCCGGGCCGTGAGGGCGATGTCGAGGGTGCGTGCCGCGATCGAGGCGTCCTCGTGAAACGCCTCGTAGAAGTCGCCGAGACGGAACAGGAGGAGATAGTCCGGATACCGTCGCTTCCACTCGTGGTACTGGCGCATCATCGGCGTGAGCGCGGCGGCGGACGCGGTCTCGGTTCCGGAGGACTCCGGGGAAGTCGCGTCCCCCGCCGGATTCGGCGCCGATCCGGGCACAGGGCGGAGGACGTCGTCGCCCATCAGGGCGCGCGCTGGTGGGTCAGGATCCAGCCAGACGGCTGGGCGAGAGCCGGGACATTCTCACAACCCGCCGCGGCCGCCCGGGATCGGGGGGCGCGGCCTTCCCCTCACGTGTTGACGAGCTCCTTCAGGCGCTTGCCGACCTTGAAGAACGGGACGCGCTTCTCCGGGACGCTGACGGTCGAGCCCGTCTTCGGATTGCGGCCCCGGCGGGAATTGCGCCGCCGGACCCTGAAGCTCCCGAACCCGCGGAGCTCCACCTTCTCGACGCGGGCGAGCGCCGCGGAGATGCTGTCGAAGATGGTGTTCACGATGAGCTCGGTTTCCTTCTTGGTCAGGTTCGACAGCTTGGCGACCTCGTCGACGAGGTCAGCCTTCGTCATCGTCGGCACACTCGCCCTCCTTCGCCAGGCTCGCCGGAGTTCGAGGTCACGCTAGCACGTGCCAAAAACGCCTGTCAAGCCGCGAGGTTCCGTGCCGATCCGGGCCGTTTGGGCCGGTCAGTGGAGAAGGTACAGGGGAAGTTGAGGCGATCCGAGAATGGGCAGGGCCCGCGCGGCGGGGACCGCCGAGCCGAGCGCGCGAAACCACGAGAGCGCCGTCTCCCCGCCCGCGAGCTCGACCATGTCGAGGAGCCGCCATCCGCGGCGCGCGCGGACGACGTGGGGCTTGCCGGAGATCCCGCCCATCTCGCCGGCCATGCGAATCGCCTCGTCGAGCCCGCCGAGGGAGTCGACGAGGCCGAGATCCTTCGCCATGCGCCCCGAGTACACGCGGCCGTCGGCCAGCGCCTTGACGCGATCCTTCGCGAGGCGGCGCCCCTCGGCGACCGCCGTCACGAACTGGTCGTGCATGTCGTCGAGGACCGCCTGGAGGACGGCCCGCTCCTCCGCGGTCATCGGGCGGGCGAACGAGCCGCTGTCCTTGTAGCGCCCGGACTTGATGACCTCGTAGCGAACGCCGACCTTCTTCAGCAGGCCCTCGATCTCGGCGAGCTGCATGATGACGCCGATCGAGCCGGTGAGGGTGCCGGGATTGGCGACGATGCGCGTCGCCGCGGCGGCCAGGTAGTAGCCGCCCGATGCCGCGACCGAGCCCATCGACGCGACCACCGGTGTTCCCCGCCCGCTGATCCGCAGGATGGCGTCGTAGATCTCCTGCGTGGGCCCCACCACCCCGCCCGGGCTCTGGATCCGCACCACGATGGCGCGGATCGTGGGGTCCTCCCCGAAGTCGTCGAGCTCCTTCACCACCCGGTCGGAGTCGACGATGACGCCTTCGATCTCGACCAGGGCGACCCGGTTCCCGCCGAGGGACGGAACACCGGGCTCCCCGAAGACGAGGACTCCCAGCACGAGCGCGAAGCATCCCGCGAAGACGAGTGCGGTGATGCCGAGCGCCCGGGCCAGTCGTCCGCTCATGATTCTCCCTGCCTACCGCGCGGGCCTAATCGTCGTCGTCGCTGTCGTAGCGGTCGCGGTCGCGCTTCCGGCCACCGCGGCGGCCGCGGTGCTCTTCCTCTTCCACCACCGGAATGTCCGCCGCGAGGTCCCGTAGCGAGAGTCCGATGCGGCGCTCGTTCGGCTCGATGCGGATGACCTTGACCGTCAGCTCGTCCCCGAGCTGCACCACGTCCTGCGGCGCCGCGACCGGCCGGCTCGACATCTGCGAGATGTGGAGCAGACCGTCCACCCCCGCCTCCAGCTCGACGAAGGCGCCGAACTCGGTGAGGCGGACCACCTTGCCCTTGACGTTGGAGCCGACCGGGAACTTGCGGGTGACGTCCTCCCACGGGTCGCGCTGGAGCTGCTTCAGTCCGAGGGAGATCCGCTTGTTCTCCTTGTCGACGTGGAGGATGACCGTCTCGATGGGCTGCCCCTTCTTGAGGAGCTCCGACGGGTGCGCGACGTTCCGCGCCCACGTCATGTCCGAGATGTGGAGGAGCCCGTCGATCCCCGGCTCGAGCTCGACGAACGCGCCGAAGTCGGTCAGGTTGCGGACCTTCCCCTGCACCTTCACGCCCGGCCGGAACCGCTCCTCGATCGAGTCCCACGGGTCGGCCTCGACCTGCTTCATGCCGAGCGAGATGCGCTTCTGCGCCTTGTCGACGGCGAGCACCATGACCTCGACGTCGTCTCCGACGTTGACCAGCTTGGACGGGTGCCGCACCCGGCGGGTCCACGACATCTCCGAGACGTGGACCAGCCCCTCGACCCCGCGGTCCAGCTCCACGAAGGCGCCGTAGTTGGTCAGGCTGACCACCTTCCCCTGATGGCGGCTGCCCACCGCGAAGCGCTCCGCCACCGATTCCCACGGGTCGGGGCCCTTCTGCTTGTGCCCGAGGGAGACCCGGCCCGACTCCTTGTCGAAGTGGAGGACGACCACGTCCAGCTTGTCACCCACCTGTACGAGCTCGGAGGGGTGGCTGATCCGGCCCCAGGACATGTCGGTGATGTGGAGCAGGCCGTCGACCCCGCCGAGATCGATGAATGCACCGTAGTCGGTGATGTTCTTCACGATCCCGGTGGTGACCATGCCCTCGTGGAGCACGGCCAGGGTGTGCTTCCGCTTCTCCTCGCGCTCCTCCTCGAGGACCACGCGGCGGGACAGCACGACGTTGCCCCGGCGGCGGTTGAACTTGATGACCCGGGCCTTGATGTGCTGGCCGATCATCGAGTTGAGGTTCTTCACCGGGCGCAGGTCGACCTGGGAACCGGGGAGGAACGCCTTGACGCCGACGTCCACGGCGAGGCCGCCCTTGACCACCTCGACGACCTTCCCGTCCACCGGCGCGCCCTTCTCGTAGGCCCGGGTGATCACGTCCCAGACCTTGATCTTGTCGGCCTTCTCCTCGGAGAGGACGATCAGGCCCTCGGAGTCTTCCTTGGCCTCGAGGTAGACCTCGATCTCCTGGCCGATCTCCGGGGTGATCCCGCTCCGGTGGAACTCGTCGATCGGGATCGTGCCCTCGCTCTTGTACCCGACGTCGACCAGCACCTCGCTGCTGGTGAGGCCGATGATCGTCCCCTTGACGACCTCGCCCTCCTGGAGGTCCTGGAGGCTCTGCTGGTACAGATCCTCGATCTCGTCCTGGGTCTCCGGAGCGCTCCCGCCCGCGATGGGCCGCATCGCCGGCGTCGTCCGGTCCACCGCCATCGGACCCTCCCCAACCTCCCACGGGGATGTTCCGGTCCAGGCGCCCCCGCGGTGCCGCCCCGTCGCGTGGGCCCCGGGATTCTGTGTGAACTGATCCATTCCTGTTGTTCCTCCGTTTAGTGAATTCGACTCGCCGGGGCTCGCCCCGGGGTCGTGGGATCCCTGCGTGTGTCCGCGGCGGCCACGGGGTGCCCCCGTTCGGCCTCCGTCTTCAGGCGGCCGATGGCCGCCATGATCTCGTTGCTGACCTCCTGGTACCGCGATCGGCCCCGCTCGCGCGCGAAGCGGATGGGGGCGCCGAACCTCACCGTCACCCGAACCGGGCGCGGCACCGCCGCGCCGCGCGGGAGCGCGCGGCCCGAGCCCTGGATGTAGACCGGGAGCACGGGCGCCCCGGAGAGCGCGGCCAGCATCCCGGCCCCCGCGTGCGCGGGGCCGAGCCGGCCCTCGGCGCCGCGGGTCCCCTCCGGGAACACCAGCACCGCGCGACCGTCGCTGAGAAGCCGCAGCGCGAGGCGCAGCGCCGCCGAGTCCGATCCGCTCCGGTCCACGGGATGGGCATTGAGCCTGCTGATGAGCGCGCCCAAGCCCGGGACTCGGAATAGCTCCGTCTTCGCCAGGTAGTCGATCTCGCGCGGCAGCACGCAGCCGATCAGGGGCGGATCGAGCAGGCTCGAGTGATTGGAGGCGAGGAGCAGGGCGCCGTCCCGCGGCACCCGCTCGGTTCCCACCGCCGAGAGGCGGAGCCACACGCGGCCGACTGCCCTGACCATCGGCTTCAGGACCGCGTAGAGCACGCTCGCTCGACCTCCTTGGCCATCAGCTCCACCACCTCGTCCACCGTCATCGCGCTCGAGTCGACGTACGTCGCGTCGGCGGTCCGCGCCAGCGGCGCGACCGACCGCGTCCGGTCCGCGTCGTCGCGGGCGGAGATGGCGGCTCGGATCGCTTCCAGATCCGCGCTCTCGCCGCCGGCCCGCTGCTCCGCGAAGCGGCGCCGGGCTCGCGCGTCCGGTGACGCGTCGAGGTAGAACTTGCACTCCGCCTCCGGGAAGACGACCGTGCCCGCGTCCCGCCCCTCCACCACGACGGGCCGGCGCTGCGCCTCCCGGCGCTGGAAGGCATCGGCGAACTGCCGGACGGCCGGAAGCTGGGACACCTTGACGGCCAGCTCGCTCACCGCCGGCGAGTAGAGCTCCTCGGTCACGTCCCGCCCGTCGACCCGCACGCGCTGGCCATCGGGCGCCGGCACGAACTCGATGTCGATGCTGCGGAGAACGGCCTCGACCGGAACCCCTCGCGACACCCGCCAGGAGACCGCCCGGTAGATCGCCCCGCTGTTCACGTAGGCGAACCCGAGCCGCTCCGCCAGCCGCCGCGCGACCGTGCTCTTGCCCGCCCCGGCCGGACCGTCGATCGTCACGACCACGTCCCGGCCCGGGGTATGGATTTGGTCACCGCGCGTCACCCCACCACCTCGACGGCGTCCTCGCCGGCGAGCGCCCGGCACGTCGGGACGAAGTCCGGATAGGAGGTGGCGATGCAGTCGATCCCCTCGACCACCGTGGGCCCGTCAGCCAGAAGCCCGGCCACCACGAGCGCCATCGCCAGGCGATGGTCGCCCCAGCTCGAGACGCGCGCCCCGCGGAACGGCGCCGCGGCGCCCGCGGCGCGGCCGGCGAGACGGAAGCCGTCGGGTCGCTCCTCGACCGTCACGCCCATCTTGCCGAGCTCGGAGGCGAGCGCCCGGATCCGGTCGGACTCCTTCACGCGAAGCTCGGCGGCGTCGCGGACGACGGTCGGTCCCTCGGCGCATGCCGCTGCCACGGCCAGGATCGGCATCTCGTCGATGGCCCGCGGGACGACGGCGCCGCCGATCTCGGTCCCGCGGAGCGGCCCCGGGGCGACGCGGAGGTCGGCCATCGGCTCGCCGTCCCCCTCCCGCATCGCGACCTCGATCCGCGCCCCCATCGCCTCCAGGATGTCGAGAGCGCCCGTCCGCGTCGGATTCACGCCGACCCCGCGAACGGTCACCGCCCCGTCCCGCGCGGTCGCGCCCGCCACGAGGAAGAAGGCCGCCGACGAGATGTCACCGGGCACCCGGCACAGCCGCCCCGTCAGCCGGCGCCCGGAGACGACCGTGACCGTTTCGCCCTGCACCTCGACCTCGCCGCCGAACGCGGTCAGCATCCGCTCGGTATGATCCCGGCTCCGCGCGGGCTCGACCACGCTCGTCGGGCCCGACGCGAACAGCCCGGCCAGGAGCACCGCCGACTTCACCTGGGCGCTCGCGACCGGCGAAACGTGACGGATCGGCTGGAGCGGCCGCGCCCCGGCGATGGCGAGGGGTAGCCGGGCCCCGCCGCGCCGGCCGACGATGCGCGCGCCCATCCGGCCGAGCGGCTCCACGACCCGGTCCATCGGGCGGCGCCGGAGCGACTCGTCGCCGGTCAGAACCGTCGCGAACGGCTGGCCCGCCAGCACGCCGATCAGGAGCCGCACCGTCGTGCCGGAGTTGCCGCAGTCGACGACGTCGCCCGGCTCGCTGAGCCCGTCAAGCCCCGCGCCCTGGATCGCGAAGTGGCCGGGTCCCTTCCGCGACACCTCGGCGCCGAGCGCCTGGACGGCCTTGAGCGTCCCGAGACAGTCCTCGCCCTCGAGGAAGCCCTGGATCTCGGTGACGCCGTCGGCAAGCGCGCCCAGGAGCGCGGCGCGGTGGGACACCGACTTGTCGCCGGGGACCGAAATGGTCCCGGCGAGGCGGCGGCTCGGGCGCACGACGGCGTTCATCCGAGCTTCTCCCGCGCCTCGCGCGCGCGGCCCAGCTCGGCCTCGAGCGTCGCCCAGTCACCGCGCGCCAGGAGGCCGCGCCAGCGCGCGAGCACCGCCTCGTACCGGGCGAGCGCGTCCAGGAGCGGCTGGCGATTCTCGTGGAAGATGTCGGTCCAGAGCGACTCGGCCGAGGCGGCGATCCGCGTCGTGTCGACGAAGCCCCGCCCCACGAGCGGCAGCGCATCGGCCTCCGCCGCCGACACGAGCGCGTAGGCGGCCAGATGGGGCAAGTGGCTGATCTCCGCGACCAGGTGGTCGTGGGTCTCGGGCGAGAGCTGTCGCACCGTGCTGCCGAGGCCCTCCCAGAGCGCCGTCGCCGCCGCGACCGCGGACGCGGGCGTCCCTGCGGTCGGCGTCACGAGCGCGACCTTCCCTTCGAAGAGATCGCCGTCGGAGGCCTCGAAGCCGGAGCGCTCGGAGCCAGCCATCGGATGGCCCCCCACGAAGCCGACGTCGGGCCGAGCCGGACACCCGTGAGCCGCCTCGACGACGCTCCGCTTGACGCTGCCGGCGTCGGTCAGGACGGCGCCCGGCGCCAGATGTGGCCACGCGGCCCGGATCTGCCCCGGGAGCGCGCTCACCGGCGCGCACAGCACGACGAGGCTCGCCCCCGCGACGCCCTTCGTCAGATCGGTGGTGCCCGCGTCGGCGGCGCCCGCCTCCAGCGCCGCGCGGATCGCGGACTCGTGGCGCGCCACCACCATCACCTCGCGGCACAGGCGCCGGCTCCGGAGCCCCCGCGCCACCGAGCCTCCGATGAGGCCCGGGCTGACCACCGTCACGCGCCCCCAGTCTGGGCCGCTCACGCGCGCGGCGCCCCCTTCCCGAGGACCGTCCGGAGCGCATCCACCAGTCGCGCGTTCTGCTCGGGAGTCCCGACCGTGATGCGGAGCGCCCGCTCGAGACCGAAGCTCGTCATCGCGCGGACCATCACGCCCTGCTTCATGAGCTGCTCGCACACGCGCGCGGCATCGTCGAACTCGGCGAGGATGAAGTTCGCGCGGCTCGGGACGTAGCGGACTCCCAGACCGTCGAGGGCGGCGGAGAGGGTCTTCACCGCCTGCCGCGCCGCTTCGACCGACTTCTGCGTGTACGCCTCGTCGCGGAGGGCGGCCAGCGCGCCGACCTGGGCCAGCGTGTTCACGTTGAACGGCTGGCGGATGCGGTTCATCAGCGCGATGCAGTCGGGGTCAGCGATCGCGTAGCCGACCCGGAGGCCCGCCAGGCTCGCCATCTTGGAGAAGGTCCGCAGGATCACGACGCGGCTGCCGTGCCGGAGCGCCGCCAGCGTGTCCGGGAAGTCCGGCCCCGCGGCGAAGTCGAAGTAGGCCTCGTCGAAGACCACGATGACCCGGTCCGGCACCTTGTCGAGGAACTTCTCGACCTCGTCGGCCGTCACGATCGTGCCGGTCGGGTTGTTCGGGTTCGCGACGAACACCATCTTGGTGAGCGGCGTGATTGCCCGGCGCATCTTCGGGAGATCGATCCGGTAGTCCTTCAGCGTCACCACGACGCGCGTCCCGCCGACGGCCTGAACGATCGACGGGTAGACGATGAAGGACGGGTGCGGAATGACGACCTCCTCGCCGTGCCGCACGAACGTCCGCGCCAGCAGCTCGATCAGCTCGTTGGAGCCGTTCCCCAGCACGATCGAGTCGGGCGACACACCGTGCTTCTTGGCCAGCGCCTGCCGGAGGTAGTACCCAGAGCCGTCCGGGTACCGGTTGAGCCCCGCGAGCGCCTTCTGGAGCGCCTCCAGCACCACCGGCGACGGCGGGACCGGGCTCTCGTTCGACGCGAGCCGGATCGGCTCGGGAACCCCCAGCTCCTTTTCGATCTCCTCGATGGGCTTGCCGGGCTCGTAGGGGTGGATGTCGAGCACCGGCTCGTTGGCCAGGCGCTCCCAGGCGGTGCTCATGCGGGGCGTCTCACCTCATCCCAGGATCGGGTAGGAGCCGAGGACCTTCAGGAAGAGGCACCGCTCGCGCACGGCGGCGAGCACGCCCTGCGTCACGGGGTCGTCCCGGTGGCCCTCGAAGTCCACGAAGAAAACGTACTCCCACGGCCGCCGCCGTGTCGGCCGCGACTCGATCTTGGTCAGGCTGAGCCGCGCGGACGCGAACGGCTCCAGGATCCGGTAGAGCGTGCCGACCTCGTCGCGGATCGAAAAGAGGACCGAGGTCTTGTCGCGCCCCGTCCGGCCGGCCGGGCGGCGGCCCACCGCGAGGAAGCGCGTCACGTTGTTCGCGTAGTCCTCGATGCGCTCGCGGAGGGCGGGGATGCGGTAGAGGTGCCCCGCCAGCTCGCTGGCCACTGCCGCCGTGGCGGCGTCGAGAAGGGCCTGCTCCACCCCGGTCGACGTGGACTGGATCTCCACGATCTCCGCGTCGGGCAGGTTGCGGCTGAGCCAGCCGCGGCACTGCGCCAGCGCCTGGGGGTGCGAGTAGACGCGCTTCACGTCCCCGAGCTCCGCGGCACGGGAGAGCAGGTTGTGGTGGATGTCGATCGACGCCTCGCCGCAGATGAGGAGGTCCGAGTCGATCAGCCCGTCGAGGGTGTGGTTCACGACGCCCTCGCTCGAGTTCTCGATCGGGACGACCCCGACGTCCGCTCGGCCCCGCTCGACCTCCTCGAAGACGTCCGGGATGCCGCGCACCGGCAGGAACTCCGCGCTCGAGCCGAAGTGCCGGAGCGCGGCCATGTGCGTGTAGGTTCCCTGGGGACCGAAATAGGCGACACGGAACGGCCGCTGGAGGCCGCGAGACGCCGACAGGATCTCCGACCAGATGGCGCGGATCGCGCCCCCGGGAAGCGGGCCCGGGTTCAGGCGGTCGAGCTCCTCGAGGATCCCCTGCTCGCGCTCCGGGACGTGGATCGGATTGCCCGTCTCGCGCTTGGCACGACCGATCTCGAGCGAGAGCTCGGCGCGCTGGTTGAGCAACCCGAGGAGCTGGCGGTCGATCTCATCGATCCGAGTTCGCCATTCGTCCAAACCCATCAGATCTCCAGGAGGGGGGCGTAGAAAAGCCCGCACAGTATAAGGCAGGGCCCCTCCCTGCGCAAGTAAGCCCCGTCCGGGAGGACCCGCCCGGACCCGGCTAAACCCCCTCAGTGGGCGCGTTCGTCGGCCCCGCCCCGCGCCCGACGCCGACCCTTCTGCGGGTCGAAGGATTGCGGGTCCGCCTCGTCGACCAGGGCCGCGACCCTCAGGTGGGGCGTGGGCCGCCGGGCCCCAGGCGCGCGACCTCCTCGGCGCCGAGCTCCCGCCACTGCCCTTCCGGCAGCTCGCCCAGCTCGAGCGCGCCGAAGGCGACGCGGCGGAGGCGCTCGACGACGAGGCCGACTGCGCGGCAGAGCCGCTTCACCTCCCGATACCGGCCCTCGGAGAGCTGGAGCTCGATCCAGTAGCGGCCGCGGGGCGCATCGCCCAGGAGCCGCGCGCGGTCGACGCGCGCCGGCCCGTCTTCGAGCTCGACGCCTCGCTGCAGCGACGGCAGCGTGTCGGGGTCGAAGCGCCCGGAGACCAGAACGTGATAGACGCGGCGGACGCCGTGGCGGGGATGCGTCAGCTGGAAGGTGAGCGCCCCGTCGTTGGTGAGGAGGAGGAGCCCCTCGGCGTCGTAGTCGAGCCGCCCCACGGGATGCAGGCGGACGCCCAGCTCGGGCACCAGGTCGAAGACCCGCGGTCGGCCGCGCGGATCCTCTCGCGTGGTGAGATAGCCGCGCGGCTTGTGCAGGAGCACGTAGCGCTTCGGCTCGGCCTTCGGGATCGGCCGCCCGTCGACCTCGATCCGGTCCGCGACGGGATCGGCGTGCGCTCCGAGCTCGACCACGAGCACGCCGTTGACACGGACCCGCCCCTCGACGATCAGCCGCTCGGCCGCCCGGCGGGACGCGACACCGGCCTCGGCCAGGAGCTTGTGGAGCCGGACGGGCGGCATGGCCCTCAGGCCGGGGACGAGCTCCCGCGCTCCCCCTCGCCCGGCTCCGGCTCGGCGTCGTGCGCGTCGGTCGTGTCGAGGGAGTCCACCGGCTCGGCCGTCGCATCGGCCGTCTCGGACGCGTCCGCCGCGGCCTTCGCCGGACCCTCACCCGCCGCGTCGGCCGGGGGCTCGAACGGCGGCAGCTCGTCCAGGTCGCGGAGCCCGAAGTGCTCCAGGAACTCGCGCGTCGTCCCGTAGAGGACGGGGCGTCCGGGCGTCGCCTTGCGCCCCACGATCCGGACGAGGCGGCGCTCGAGGAGGTTCGTCATCACACTGTCGCTTCCGACGCCGCGGAGCTGCTCGATCTCCGGTCGCGAGATCGGCTGGCGGTACGCCACGATCGTCAGCGTCTCCACCGCGGCCCGCGACAGGCGGCTCTTGAGCCGGAGCCGCTGGAGACTCATCAGGACGCCGGCATGCTCCGGTCGCGTGACGAGACGCCAGCCGCCCCCGACCTCGACGACCGCGAGCCCGCGTCCCGGCTCGTCGCACGCCACACGGAGCGCGTCGAGAGTCGCGCGGGCGTCGAGCGGGCTGACCTCGAGAACCTCGGCGATCCGCTCGGTAGGCAGCGGCGCGTCCGAGGCGAAGAGAACGGCCTCCAGCTGTCCGACCAGAAGCGGCGTCACCACGTCGGACATCGCGCGTCCTCCCGAATCAGGCGCCACGGACCGTCGACTCCCCGGACGCGCGCTCGATGATGATCTCCCCGAACAGCTCCTTCTGCTGAGCCCGCGCCTTCTGGAGGCGCACCAGCTCGAGCACCGCGAGCAGCGTCACCACGACGTCGGGGCGCGGAGGGTCGGCGCCCAGCAAGGCCGAGAAGAGAACGTACCAGGACTGCTCGAGAACGCCCGCGATCATGGCCATGCGCTCGAGGAGCGGCGGGCCCTCCGGCTCGACCTCCCGCGTCGGCTCGGCCTGGGCGAGTCGGGTCAGGAACGCCCGGTACGCCTCGGTCAGGTCCCAGAGCGACAGGCTCTCGATCGGGAGATAGTCCGGGACCGGCAGCTCGCTCCAGGTGCGCGTGAAGCGGGTGCTCCATTCCGTCTCCCGCTCGCGGAGCCAGGCCCCGAGCTCCTTCACCCGTGCGTACGCGCGGAGCCGCGCCTCCAGCTCGAGCCGGAGGGCCTCGGCGTCCTCTTCGAGATTCTCCTCGGCGGTCTCGGCCGGCGGCAGGAGGAGGCGGGACTTCAGGTAGACCAGCGTCGCCGCCAGCACCAGGAACGCCCCCGCATCGTCGAGCTCTCGGAACTCCACGGATTCGAGGTACGTCAGGTACTGGTCGGTGATCCGCCGGATGGGGAGGTGCGCCAGATCGATCTCGTCGGTCCGGGCGAGATGGAGCAGCAGGTCGAGGGGACCCTCGAACTCCTCGAGCCGCACCGTGAGCGGCGAGGACGCGCCCGCCTCGGCCGCGCCGGGCCCCGCCGTCACCGTCTCCGTCACACGACCCCCACGGCGGCCTTCACCTCGGCCAGGGTCTCGGACGCCACCTGCCGCGCGCGAACCGAGCCGTCGCGCAGCACGTCCCGCAGATGATCCGGGCGCGCCGCCATCTGCTCCCGCCGCTCCCGGATCGCCTCGAGCGGCGGCATCATGTGCTCGAGGAGCACGCCCTTGCAGTCGAGGCAGCCGATGCCAGCCGTCCGGCAGCCCCGGTCGACGGCGGCGCGCGGCGCGTCGGGGGTGAAGATCCGGTGGAGATCGAACACCGGGCAGACGTCCGGGTTTCCGGGGTCCGAGCGCCGCTTCCGCGCCGGGTCGGTCACCATGGTCTTGATCTTCGGGATCGTGACCTCGGGCGGGTCCGCCAGGTAGATCGCGTTGCCGTAGGACTTCGACATCTTCCGGCCGTCCGTCCCCGGCACCTTGGGGATCGCGGTCAGTTTGATCTCCGGCTCGAGGAGCACCGGGCCGAACAGGTGGTTGAACCGGCGCGCGACCTCGCGGGTCAGCTCGATGTGGGGCGCCTGGTCCACGCCAACCGGCACGTAGCGCGGCTTGTAGATGAGAATGTCCGCCGACTGGAGCAAGGGGTAGCCGAGGAGTCCGTAGGACGGGGACTGGATCCCCAGCTGCTCGACCATCTCCTTGTAGGTGGGCACGCGCTCGAGCCACGAGACCGGCGTGATCATCGAGAAGAGGAGGTGGAGCTCCGCGTGCTCCGGCACCAGCGACTGCATGAAGAGCACGCTCCGCTCGGGATCGAGGCCCGCGCCGAGCCAGTCCGCCGCCATCTCGAGCGTGTTGTTCGCGATCTCGCCCTTGGCCGGGATGTCGGTCGTGAACGCGTGCCAGTCGGCGACGAAGTAGAAGCAGTCGAAGTCGGCCTGCAGGCGCACCCAGTTGTCCAGCGCGCCCAGGTAGTTCCCGAGGTGGAGACGGCCCGTCGGCCGCATCCCGGAGAGCACGCGCGGTCGGCCCGTCATCGGATCTGTCCTTCCCGACCCTCGAGGTATGCGGCGAAGCGCTCGACGTCGGCGGGCGTGTCGACCCCGATCGAGCCGTGGGGCGTCAGGAGGACGCGGATGCGGACGCCGTGCTCGAGCGCCCGGAGCTGCTCGAGCCCCTCGGTCCGCTCGAGCGGCGTCGGGGCGAGCGCCGCGAAGCGCCGGAGGAACGCCGTGCGGAACACGTAGATGCCGATGTGGCGGAGGGGCGTGACGAGCCCGGGCTGGCGCGGGTACGGGATCGGCGCGCGGGAGAAGTAGAGGGCGAAGCCCGCCTGGTCCAGGACGACCTTGTTGGGTCCGGTGGCGTCGTTGAACTCCGCGTCGTCCCGGATCGGGTGCGCCAGCGTCCCCATCTCGATCGATGCGTCGCCGCCCATCACCCCGACCAGCTCGTCGACCGCCTTGACGTCGAAGACCGGCTCGTCGCCCTGGAGGTTGACCACCAGTTCGGCTGGCCACTGCCGCGTGGCCTCGGCGACCCGGTCGGTCCCGCTCGCGCAGTCGGG
>CAYXBJ010000166.1:0-15007 GCA_964463175.1 uncultured bacterium | reverse complement strand
CGGCGAGCGCGGCCGCGAGCCCGCTCAGCCAGAGCGGCACAGGCGCCCCGTTCAAAGTGGCCTCCCAGCGCAAGATGAACCGCAGCAGTTGCACCAGAGCCATTAGCCACAGCACGACCACCGCAATCCGCGTGAATGGCTTCATGGCCTCCGTCCTTTCACTCCAACGGCACCGTCCCCGGCACGCCGAGGGCCGAGCCCGCCAACGGTCGGATCGGGCCCACAGCTCCGGGACGGTCAGTTCAGTAGGCAGGGGGACGGCCCGGCAAAGTCATTCTGATAGTCGGCGCAGTGCACCCATGTGGCGGGAAACATGGTGACAATACCGCCCTCGCCCACGGTGAAGCCGGGCGGCGGGGCGGCGTTCCCATAAGTGGGGTTGTACACCACGCGGGTGGACGTGTTGGTGATATTGACGTCCCACCCGATCAGGCCACCGTTCACCGTCAGGGGGCTGAAGTCGGCCGTCCCGCCGGTGTAGATGAGCCCGGACACGATCGTGTCCGGGCTGCTGTTCGACAGGTCGAGGTGAATGGTCTGCCCCGTGGCGGTCGTGGGAACGGGGTCGGGCGGATTGTTGGGATCGTAGGCGAGGAGGGCGAGGGGATACCCGCACCCGGGCGACGGCGCCGGGGATCCCGCGCCGCACGGGTGCGTCGTCACCTGTGACTGGCCCTGCAACCCGAAGTCCGTACTCGACGTGCCGTCCCCGTGGAGGACGACGGTGCCCTGCACGGCCCCACTACTGATCGTGACCTTCCCCATCACGTAGAGCACCAGCGCGTCGCTCTGGGTGAGCGCGCCGTTGTAGCAGTTGGCGGACGCGTTCTCCTTCTGTTCGCCGACACACCGAATATCGGGACCGCCGCCCGTGGTGCGGACCGTGATATCGGCGCCCGTGGCCAAGGCGCTGGGCGGACCGAAGAAGACGAGTCCATGGCAGCGAGATGCCGTCGCGACGGTCGTACAGGTCGCGTTCGTCAGATCCAACCCGATGGTCCCCGAGCCGCTGCAGTTGTTCGACCCGTAGTTGTTCCCGCTCCCTGGAATCTGCAAACAGTTCAGCCGGGTGGGCGCGGCCGTATGAATCGCCCACTTGTAGTAGGGGTAGATCACACACGGAGTGCTCGACGTCATGCGGGCGCCGACGTCCGCCGGAATATCCGCTGCATCGATGGCCGGATACGACCCGCTGCCCGCCGTGCCGCACTTGATTTGCTGGGGGAGTGGAAGCGTACCTTTCGCGGGGCCGTTCGGGTTTCGAGGATCACTGGGGTCGATGCACGGATTGTTGTTGCACCCGCCGACCTCGTCATCGATGCAGAGATTGCTGTTGGCGTTGTAGCACGAGTGCTTCCACGGATTGCCGATGGTGTAGTGCGCGCGCAAGCGGGACCGGCCGACGACACGCCCGCTCGGATCCGTGGCTTGGGCCCACGCGGTTAACACCACCGTCTGATTGCCATCGACGGTGTCGCTACACCCGACGCCACTATCCTGCACCGCGGTGGGGACGAAGGGGGGCGTCCCACTGAATCCCGTCGGCGCCGCACAGTCGTTGTCCACGCGCACCCAGTAGGTGCCCGCTCCCGCCGCAATGCCGCCGCTGCCGATCCCGAGTCGCCGGGTGGTGGCCGAGGCGATATACGCATTGAAGTTGCCCGTCGTGGCGGCATCGCGCAGGATGTTGCGGCCATGCTCCAGCCCCGTCTCGGCCTCAGCCAGCGCCTGGGAATACGCCTTGTTGTTGATGGCGAGCCGAGCCTCAATATTGGCGAGGGCCGAGAACCCGAGAATCAAGGCGCCCAGCACCACCATGGCGACCACCGCCATGATCAGAGCACTCCCACGCTCTCCGTGCCAGGGGGCTCGCGGTGATTCATGCATGTGAGGCTTCCTCCGGGGTGTTTGTCACCGGGTCCGAAGATCGACGCTCGTGCGCAGGGTGCGCTGGACCGTCTCGGGTCCTCCGCTGAAGCTGCCCACAGATCCTTGTGCCACCAGATTGATCGTGACGCGCTGGATGCAATCGCGATCGGTTTGCGAGGCGGGGACGATCGTGCTCCATGCCCCGTTGCAGACCCCGGTCGCGCCGGGCACCGGCCCCTCGTAGGTGAACGCGAGGCTTTGAATGTTGTCGGCCAAGGGATTGGGGCCGCCCGTCCCTTGCTGTCGCGTGATCTGCCGGGTGGCCGAGTTGAACGCATAGCGGATGCTCTCTTCGGACGGGGCACTCGTGTCGATGGCCGCGTCCGCGTCGAGATCCATCTGCACCCAGAGCGTGGTGCTCGTCGCTTCCCGGATGATGTAGACGCCGGCACACGTGAACGCCGGATTCGCCAGAGCCAGCCGACAGCGTGCGAGCTTCGCGCCGGAGCACTGCGTGTAGGCCTCGCTGTCGAACGCACACTGCGTGACGTCTCGCCCGGTCTTCATCAAGTCGCGCGCCATCTGGTCCATCGAGACCCGGGCATCCCCGTGCACCTCGGCGCGCTCGGATCCGACGAAATACGCGGTGACTCCCTGCGACCAGAGCGCGAAGGTTCCCACCGTGATGATGGCGAAGATCGCCAAGGTGACGGCCAATTCCACGAGTGAGAGTCCGCGGTCCGTCGCGACGCGCGATCGGGGAGGATGTCGCATGACTCGGAATCCGATCGGGCTCACTGGGCGATCACGGTGGTGACGGTGGTCGTGGTCTCGCCGAGCTGCCCCTTGTAGTACACGCGAACGTCGACGGTGCGACAGGTCGGTTGACCGGCGACCGTCGGACAGCTCGCGCTGCAGGGTGTTCCCCCACAGTCGGCGGGCGCCCCAGCGTCACTCACGAGGACTTCACGATCGAAGCCGGTGAATCCTGGCACGGTTGCCCGACTGGCGGCGAGACTGGGCAGACTGGCAAAGGGTGTCCGCCTCGCCACGGTGATGGGCTCCTGGGCTAGGCCCGCCGCCGTCAGATGCAGTCCCGAATCACTCACCGCCATCACGGCAGCCGGCACGGCACCGGCCACGAAGATCAAGGTCGTCCCGAGGAGAAACATGGCCACACAGACCTCGATCAGGCTCATGCCCTCGTCGCGCATCCGGCCCTCCCGGGACCACATCAGCAGTTGGTCCCCGGCTCCTGGACGCCACCCTCGGGCGTGACGGTCAGGGTGACGGAGCAGTCGAGGCCGTCACTGCTGCTCGTGACCACGATGGAGGTGGGCCCGACTGGGCTGACGGTGCTGACCGGCGTGAAGGCGAACGCCCTCACGGTGTCGATGGTGGCGTTCGCGGAGAGGTTGGTGGGCCCCTCGATGCTGGTTCCGGCGCAGGTCGTCCCGGAGCGCGTCCCCGTGTAGATCTCGTACTGGGCGATCCCGCTCAGGTTCCGCAAGGCGATGCAGCGGTCTTCAGCCTGGCTGATGGCCTGCTGCCGCGTGTTGCGGATTGCGGCCACCAACTCATCGCTGGCACCTTTCGTGCGCGCCGCCCGGAGCGCCGACTGAAGGAGGCCCGCGGCCGGGAGGGCCATCGCGGCCAGCACCGCCGTGATGAGCAAGACCGTCAGGAGTTCCACCGACGTCAGGCCTCGCTGGTCACGCGTGTTCACTTCGTGCCCCCTCACTGGTGTGACATGTTGGACGGTCACCAGGAGCCGTGTACCAGCAAGTATCGTTCCAGCAATTGATTGCATGTGGCGGACACTCGGAAGTGCTAGCTTTTGCTCGCCACTCGCCGGGCGTTCGTGACAGGTTGGGCTCCCTCGGTGGGGCACTTGCCCCGATGAGGGGCAAAATCACCGCGAGGGACGGGTTGGCGGGCGAACGTGTGCGACTCGGTCATCGAGCCGGCAAAGGCCGTAAGGGGTCACGGGGCACTTTGTGCTCAGGGATCGACGTGGACGGTGTAGCGCCTTCCAACGGTGCGGCAATCCTTCGCATGCCAAATCGCCACGATGACCCTTATCGATTCTGTCGGACTACTTCATAGACTTTGTCGGCTCACCTAGCGTCCGCCTTCAGGCTCGCCGCGGCCGTGGCAAACGTTCTCTATGGCTTCGGGCTGGCAACCGCCGGTGTTAGTGGCGCCCTTGTGCGCGAGCCCTGCCACAGTCCTATCCCACGCGCTCGCGGAGGGGGGACCTCCCGAAGATCGAACGCCCGAAGCATCTGCCGCGGCCCTTCACGCGCGCGGAGGTCGATCGCCTCCTGGCGCTCGAGTTGCCGCCGCGCGAGGCCCTGGCGCGCGCGCTGCTCTTCTTCACGGGGCTGCGCGTGACGCCGATCTGCTCGATCAAGATCGGGGACATCAGTGAGGATCCGCCGACGATCCGCGTCCTGGTCAAGGGACGTCGGGTCCAGGTGGTGCGCGTGCATGCGGAGCTGCGCGAACTCCTGAAGAATTACATCTTGAGCTACACCGACCTGCTGGCTCCTCGCCCAGAAGAACGAGCAGCCCTACTCGCGGCGGATGCTCGAGCGGCTCACCCACGAGTGGGGCGAGGCCGCCCAAGTGCCGGCGTGCACGCCCCATCGGTTCAGGCATACTTTCGCGACCGGGCTGCTCCAGGGCGGCGTCGACATCCGGGTAATCAAGGAAGCGATGGGCCACCAGGATATTCAGAACACGATGGGCTACACCGAGGTGACGGACACGGCGCTCGATGTGGCGATCCCCAAGCTGCCGTGGGGCAAAAAGGCGTGAGGACTGGGACCATCTCGAAAGTCGCGGCGTTCACCGGATCCTTTTTGGTGACTGCCGCTGCGGCCAGTCAGTTGTCGGGCGCCCGGGTGGTCGGGCTCGTCGCCGGATTGCTCATCCTCAACGGCGCGATTTGGTGGGGACGGCCATGACGGCATGGTTATCCACCGGCGATTACAGCGACACGTTCTCGCGACATCGTCTCCGGGTTACGCGACATGCGAAAATGGTCCTGATCGGCGCGGCCTAACTATTCGTGACCAAAGAAAAGCGCCAGAGGGAGCCTGTAAGCCGGGTCCTGTACGCCAGCCGGTATCCTTGGCTGGCGTGATGGTCATTCCTCTCGACGGCCGGTTGCCCGGCCGCTCCAGCAGCCTGACCCGAGGGCTCCGAGCGGGCCGCCCTTCGCCCCCGTTGCCGGGGACTTGCCCTCCTATTCGGCCTTGCACCGGGTGGGGTTTGCCGAGCCGATCCGGTCACCCGGATCGCTGGTGCGCTCTTACCGCACCGTTTCACCCTTACCGCGCGCCCGAGAGCGCGTGGCGGTCTGCTTTCTGTGGCGCTGTCCGTGGGGTTGCCCCCCCTGGCCGTTAGCCAGCACCCTGCCCGACGGTGCCCGGACTTTCCTCCGGTCCGCTCGCGCGGCCGGCGACCATCCGGCTTCCTCTGGCGCCGATCATTCAAAGAGCGTGAGAACGCCCTGGATTATACGCGGGGCCGGTGCGCGTCGCTCGCGGCCGGCGGACGGGCGCGCGGGGTTACCGGCGGTGCCGCTCCAGGCGCTTGAGGAGGCGGGTGAGGAACGTGCGCGCGCGAGGCGTGCGGGGCTCGGTGAAGATCTGCTGGGGCGGCCCTTCCTCGACGATCGCGCCGTTGTCCATGACGATCACCCGGTCGGCCAGGTCGGCGGCGAAGGCCATCTCGTGCGTGACCACGAGCATGGTCATGCCGTCCTGAGCGAGCTGCCACATGACATCCAGCACCTCGCCGACCAGCTCGGGGTCGAGGGCGGACGTCGGCTCGTCGAACAGCAGGACCTTCGGCCGCATGGCGAGCGCCCGCGCGATGGCCACGCGCTGCTGCTGGCCGCCCGACAGCCGCGCGGGATACTCGCCGGCCTTCTCGGGCAGGCCGACGCGCTCGAGGAGGGCGGTGGCCAGGGCGATCGCCTCGGGGCGATTCATCCCGAGCGCCTTGATGGGGCCGAGGGTGACGTTCTCGAGCGCGGTCTTGTGCGGGAACAGGTAGAAGTGCTGGAAGACCATGCCCACCTGGCTGCGGATCCGTGTCAGGGGGACCGCCGGATCGCCGACGACCATCCCGTCGACGACCACGCGCCCGGCGCTCACCGGCTCGAGGCCATTGATGCAGCGCAGCAGGGTGCTCTTGCCCGAGCCGCTGGGCCCGATGATCACCAGCCGCTCACCGCGGGCGACCTCGATCGACACGTCGTCCAGGACCCTCAGCGTCCCGAAGAACTTCGTGACGTGATCGACGCGGACGATCGTCGGTGGCGTCGGGGGGCTGGGGCTGCCGGGCGCGCTCACACGTGGGCCTGGGCGAGGCCGCGCGCCCGCATTCGCGCGTCCACGACGCGCACCAGTTGCGCCAGCGGGAAGCACAGGACGAAGTAGATGGCGGCCACGACGAGGGAGATCTCGAAGGGCTGGAAGGTGCGGTCCATGATGTTCTTGCCCATGCGGGTCAGCTCGAGGAGCCCCAGCACGTAGGCCAGCGACGTGTCCTTGAGGAGCCCGATGAAGAACCCCATCATCGCGGGGACGATGACCGGTAAGGCCTGAGGCAGGACCACGTCGCGGAGGGTCTGGGCGGGCGTGAGGCCGACGGCCAGCCCGGCCTCCGACTGGCCGTGCGCGACGGACCCAATGCCGCCGCGAAAGATCTCCGAGAGGTATGCGGCGGCGTTGATCGACAGGCCGAGGACCGCGGCGGCGAACGGCCCGAGCGACAGGCCCATCGCGCTCGCGCCCAGGTAGATGACGAGGAGCTGGACCAGCAGGGGCGAGCCGCGCACGACGTCGACGACGAAGCCGAGCAGCACGCTGGCGTCCCGCCCGCCCAGCGCCCGGCCGGCCGCGATCAGCAGCCCGAGCACGGTCCCGATCGCGAATGATGCGAGGGCGAGCTCGATCGTGGTCAGCGTGCCCCGGAGCAGGAGCGGGAAGTTCGCGACGACCAGCGCCCAGTCCACGACTACCGGTACCCCCTCTCCAGCCGGGCGCCGAGCCACCGGCTCCCCCACGCGAGCGCGAAGGTGAGGACGACGTAGATCGTCGTGAGGACCGTCAAGAGCTCGACGGTGCGATACGTGCGGGACTCCAGGATGAGCGTCACCTGGGTGAGCTCCTCGACGCCGACCACGGTGCCGATCGAGCTGAACAGCACCGTCTGGATGAACTGGTTCGTGAGCGCCGGGTACATGGCGCGGAGCATGTGAGGGAGCACGACCTCGACGAAGGTGACGTGGCGCGACAGGCCGATGGAGGCCGCCGCCTCCAGCTGGCCCTTGGGAACGGCCTGGAGGCCGGCGCGGAAGACCTCCGCCAGGTACGCGCCGTTGTTGATGGTGAGCGCGACGATCAGCGCCATGAGCGGGGAGAGGCGGATTCCGAGCACGGGGAGCCCGAGATAGATCAGGAAGAGCTGGACGAGCCCCGGGGTGTTCCGGATGACGTCGACGTACCCGGCAGCCAGCCATCGCGCCGCCGCCGGCCGGGACATCCGGGCGACCGCGGTGAGGAGGCCCACGAGGGTGCCGCCGAGGCTCGCGCTCACCGCGACGACGAGGGTCAGCGCGAGCCCGGCGGCGAAGACCTCCGCGTACTCGAAGAGGATCGACACCCTAGTAGTTGAAGCGTAGCGGCTGCGGCTCTCCCTTGAGCCACTTGCGGAGGACTTCCTTGCCACAGCCGCACGTCGAGACGCCGGAGCCGTAGAAGTCGTCGAGGAAGTGGTTCACCCAGTTGATCCACTTCTGATCACCCAGCGGCACCATCACGCCGCTCGGCTCCTGGGTGAGCGGCTTCAGCACGCGGAGAGCCTTGTTCTTCTCGGCGGCCAGATAGAGCGTGGAGACGTCGTCGGAGACGGCGTCCGCCTGCTTCTGGAGCACGGCCTGGATCGCCGTGACCGGCTGGTCGAAGCGCAGGATCTTCGCGTTCGGCAGATGCTTCGAAGCCACAAGGTCCCCGGTCGTCCCGGTGACGACGGCGATGGTCTTGGTCTTGAGGCCGTCGTAGTCCTTGATCCCCGAGCTGCCCAGGACGGCCATGGTGGTGCCGTCGACCACCCACACGCCGGCGAAGGACACGCTCTTGGCCCGCTCGAGCGTGATGGTCCCGATCGAGGCGTCGATCTTCCCCGCCTGGAGGAAGGGGATCCGGTTCGGAGCGGTGGTCTCGACGATCTCGAGGGTGACCTTGAGGGCCTTGGCCATCTCGGCCGCGATGTCGGGCACGAGGCCGACGATCTGCCCCTTCTCGTCCCGCACCGCCACCGGCAGATCCCCGATCGGGATCCCGAACCGGAGCGTCTTCGTGGCGATGACCCGGTCGAGGGTGGACTGCGCGGCGGCGGGCGTGCCGGTCGCGCTCCCCGCCGGCGGGAAGTACTTCACGAGGCCGTAGCTGATCGCCACCGCCAGGATCAGGACGAGGAGATTCGAGGACAGGCGGGACATGGGCGCCTCCGGGTGGCAGGAGGTCGGGGTCGGGACCTCCCCCGGCTGGACAGCACTGCGCGCGCCGCCGGCCGCGGGAAGCCCCGCCGGCGCAGGGCGGCCCGGGCGACGGGGCCGGGCCGCTCGTGGGCTTGGTAGCACACGCGTCCGGGGGAGGCAACGGGGGGCGACGGGGAGGCCGCCGGCCGAGTGGCGCGCGGCGGCGGGCTACGCGTCGGCGCGGATCAGCTCCGCGCCCTTCTCCGCGATCATCACCGTCGGCGCGTTGGTGTTGCCGGAGGTGATCCGCGGCATCACCGACGCGTCGACCACCCGCAGCCGGCCGATCCCGTGGACACGGAGCCGGTCGTCGACCACCGACAGCGGGTCCGGCCCCATGCGGCACGTTCCGACCGGATGGAAGATCGTGGTGCCCAAGTCGCCCGCCGCGTGGAGCAGCTCGGCGTCGGATGCGACGGCGGGCCCGGGTCGCCATTCTTCCGGCGCGAACCGGGCGAGCGCGCGGGCGGCCATGATTCGCCGCGTGAAGCGCATCCCGGCGAGCGCGACCCGCCGGTCCTCGGGCGTCGCGAGGTAGTTGAGCGCGATCGCCGGATAGGCGTGAGGATCCGGGCTCGTGATCCGCACGGCCCCGCGGCTCGTCGGGCGGAGGTTGCAGACCGAGGGCGTGATCGCGGGAAACGGGTGGAGCGGATCCCCGAACTTGTCGAGGCTCAACGGCTGGACGTGCCACTCCATGTTCGCGCTCGGCTGGGCCGGATCGCTCTTGGCGAACGCGCCCAGCTGGGAGGGCGGCATCGTGAGCGGTCCGGTCTTGAAGAGAACGTACTCGAGGCCCATCAGGGCCTTCCCGACCAGGCTGTTGGCGCGCTCGTTCAGCGTCCGGACGTGGTGGACCTTGTACATCATCCGGATCTGGAGATGGTCGTGAAGGTTCTCGCCGACGCCCGGCAGGGGATGCAGGACCGGAATGCCGTGGGTCTGGAGCAAGGCCCCGGGGCCGATGCCGGAGAGCTGGAGGAGCTGCGGCGAGCCGATCGCTCCGGCGGCGAGCACGACCTCCCGGCGGGCGGCGACGAGCGCGACCGAGCCGTCGCTCCGCCGCACCTCGACGCCGGTCGCGCGGAGAGCACCGTCCCGACGCTCGACGAGGACGCGCCGGGCGTGGACGCCGGTGAGGACGGTGAGGTTCGGCCGGTGCCGGACCGGCTGGAGGAACGCGCGCACCATGTTGACGCGCACGCCGCGGCGCTGGTTCACCTGGAAGTACGCGTTGCCGAAGTTGTCCCCGCGGTTGAACTCCGCGATCTTGGGGATGCCGCACTCCTCGGCGGCGTCCCGCCAGGCGTCGAGGATCTCCCAGCTGACCCGGCGCTCCTCGACGCGGAGCTCGCCGCCGACGCCGTGCAGCTCGTCGGCCCCGTGGGCATAGTCCTCCACGCGGATGAAGTAGGGGAGGACCTCTCGCCACGACCAGCCCCGGTTGCCGAGCGCCGCCCAGTGGTCGTAGTCGCTCTGCTGGCCCCGCATGTAGATCATCGCGTTGATGGACGAGCACCCGCCGAGGACGCGCCCGCGAGCGTAGTTGAGCGCCCGCCCGTTCAGCCCGGGCTCCGGCTCCGTCTTGAAGCACCAGTCGGTGCGGGGGTTGTTGATGGTGAAGAGGTAGCCGACCGGGATGCGGATCCAGAAGTAATCGTCCGGCCCGCCGGCCTCGAGGAGAAGCACCCGGGCGGCGGCGTCGGCGGACAAGCGGTTCGCGAGCACGCAGCCGGCGCTGCCGGCGCCCACGATGACGTAATCGAAGGGCCCGAGGCTTTCGGCCACCGGCCCCTTACCGATTCGCCGCGCTGCGACGGCCGGAGGCCGGAGTGCGGGCTACGGCTGGTAGTAGAGGAAGCGCCCGCAGTTCTCGCAGACGAGGATCTTGCTCGACCCGCGCGCCTCGCTGAAGCGCTGGGGCGTGAGCGTGACCCGGCAGCCGGAGCAGATGCCGTTGCTGCCGACGAGGGCCACGGCGAGGCCGGCCCGGCCCTTGAGGAGCCGCGCATACTGCGCCAGGAGGTCCCGCGGCACGTCGCGGGCGACGCTCTCCCGCTCGCTCCGGGCGACCTCGAGGTCGGTCTCGAGCGCGCGCAGCTCCTCGGCGGCGGCGGCTTCCTGGACCCGGGCCTCCGCCTCCTGGGGCCGGAGGCGCGCGTCGCCCTCGACCACCTCCCGCCCAAGCCGCTCCTGGAGCTCCATGAGCCCGAGGATCTCCTCCTCGATGCGGTTCTTCTCGACCTTGGCGCTCTCGATCTCGGCGAGCGCCGCGGAGTACTCCTTGTTCGTCTTCACCTCGTAGAGCTTCGCCTCGAGCTTTTTCCGCTGGGCGCCTTGGTACTCGAGATCCTTCTCCTTGGTGCGCATGTCCTTGCGGGCGGCGTCGAGCTTGGCGCGAATCGCGTCGACGCTGCTCTTCGCCTGCTGGAGACCGTCGCGGATGGCCTGGATGCGCACGGGTATGGCCTCGAGCTTCCGCTCGAACCCGGCAACCCGGCTGTCGAGGACCTGGAGCTCCTGAAGACGGTGGAGATTCGGATCCATCGTTTAGGTGGTGGGCCCACCCGGACTCGAACCAGGACCAAACCGGTTATGAGCCGGCGGCTCTGCCAGTTGAGCTATGGGCCCGAACGGGAGAGATGCTAGCAGATTTCGGACAGGGCCACAAACGCGCGCATGCGACTGTCGCCGCGGTGCGGGCGGTCCCGTCCGGGAAGTGACGGTGCGCGGCGCGCCGGCGCAGCTCACGTCTCGAGGAAGCTCCGCAGCTTCTTGGAGCGGGACGGGTGCCGGAGCTTCCGGAGCGCCTTGGCCTCGATCTGCCGGATCCGCTCGCGGGTCACCGCGAAGTCCTGGCCCACCTCCTCCAGCGTGTGCTCGCACCCGTCGGTCAGCCCGAAGCGGAGCCGGAGCACCTTCTCCTCGCGCGGGGTGAGCGTCGCCAGGACCTTGTTGGTCTGCTCGCGGAGCGACAGCCCGATGATCGACTCCACCGGGGAGACGACCTGCTTGTCCTCGATGAAGTCGCCGAGGTGGCTGTCCTCCTCCTCGCCGATCGGGGTCTCGAGGCTGATCGGCTCCTGCGCGATCTTGAGGACCTTGCGCACCTTCTCGACCGGGACGTCCATCTTGGTGGCGATCTCTTCCGGGGTCGGCTCGCGCCCGAGCTCCTGGACGAGCTGCCGGGACGTCCGGATGAGCTTGTTGATGGTCTCGATCATGTGCACCGGGATGCGGATCGTGCGGGCCTGGTCGGCGATGGCGCGGGTGATGGCCTGGCGGATCCACCAGGTCGCGTAGGTCGAGAACTTGTAGCCGCGTCGGTACTCGAACTTGTCGACGGCCTTCATGAGGCCGATGTTCCCCTCCTGGATGAGGTCGAGGAACTGGAGCCCGCGGTTCGTGTACTTCTTGGCGATCGAGATGACGAGGCGGAGGTTGGCCTCCACCATCTCCTTCTTCGCCTGGGCGGCTTTCTCCTCGCCCTGGCGGATGACGTGGACGATGCGCTTGAGCTCGTCGACCCGGGCCTCGGCCTCCTGCTCGACACGCTTGACCTTGCGCTCGGCGTACTTCTTCCACCGCTCGCGCGGCGGGAGCCGCCGGTCGGCCGGCGTGTTCAGGAGGTCGGAGTCCTCCGCGTCGTCGAGCGACCGGAAGAAGTGCTCGAACTCCGCCGCGCGGCCCTTGTCGGGATCGCTCCACAGCTGGATCTCGTGCTCGGCCTGCTTCACCTTGCCGACCATGCCCTTCAGCCGGCTCGACAGACGCTCGATCACCGCGGGGTTGAGCGACATCTCGCGGAGCGCGGCGAAGAGCTTCTCCTGCCGGAGCCGCAGGGTGAGGTCGGCCTTCTGCCGCCGCGGCTGGCGGGGCTTCCGCTTCCGCTGGAGCGTCTGCACCTCGCGGAGGAGTCGCTCCACCTGGGCGAGGCCGCCGAGCACGCTGCGGACGAGCGCCGGCTCCTTCTCCTCGGAATAGTCCTCGTCCGAGATGTCCGCGATGTCGCGGACGGAGATGCGAGCCTTGCGGAGCCCGTCCTTCAGCGCCTGGAACTCGCGCTTGGCGAGGTTCGTCGACATCACGGCGCGGGTGACGCCTTCCTTGCCCTCCTCGATCCGCTTGGCGAGCGCGATCTCCCCCTCGCGCGTGAGAAGCGACACTCGGCCCATCTCCCGGAGGTACATCCGCACCGGGTCCTCGGTGCGGCCGATGGGGCCGGGGGAGAGGTCGATCGCGTCGCCGGGCTCCGCCTGGACGGTCTCCTCGCGCTCGTCGAGGGTGTCCTCGATCTCGTTCAGCGGCCGGGGCGCCTTGGCGCTGTCCACCACGTCGATGTCCATGGCGCCGAACATCAGCATGATGTCGTCGAGCTGGTAGGAGGAGATGAGGTCGCCGGGCAGGGCGTCGTTGAGCTCCTCGTAGGTGACGTAGCCCTTCTGCTTGCCCGTCGAGATCAGCTTGTCCAGCTCTTCCAGTTTCGGATCATCGCTCATGGACGTGCGTCCTCCGTCGTGGGGTTCGGGCGAACTGGGGCTCATGCGCTCCCCCCGGCATCCGCCCGGATTCGGGGCGTCTCCTGCCCGATGGCGGCATGGAGCGAGCTGAAGTCGGCGTTGGCGCCGGCGGCCTCCGACTGCGCCACCGTCTGCGAGATCTCGCGGACCCGGCGCTGGGCCTGCCGGCGCTCGAGTCGTCGTCGGCGCGCGGCCACCTCGGCGGCGAGGTCCGGCCACTCGCGCTCCTCGACCAGCCAGCGGGCCAGGAGCGTGCGGGTGCCGTCGTCCGGGAGCCGCTGGAGCAGCGCCTCCGGCGCCACCGTGGGGCTGTCCCGCAGCGCCATCAGGATGGCCCGGGCCGCCGGGTGGGTGATGCCGGCGTCGTCGATCAGGGGCAGGAGGGCCACGCGCGCTTCCGGCGCCTGGAGCACGAGCTGGCAGAGGTCCCGCTCGAACCACGTGACGTCTGGCGGGGCCGGCGGAGCGGTTGGCGACGCGGGTGACGAAGCCGGCGCGCGGGCCACCTTCAACTGGGCGGCCTGGTTCCAGAGGTCGCCGGGATCAATA
The DNA here is from genome assembly GCA_964463175.1 of uncultured bacterium. GTDB lineage: Bacteria > Methylomirabilota > Methylomirabilia > Rokubacteriales > DASRDR01 > DASRDR01. The sequence goes on along the minus strand of CAYXBJ010000166.1, from coordinate 1,513 downwards.
CCCAGCCGCCGGCCTGCCTCACGCCCGAGTGCGACGGCCTCGTCGGCATCATGCATCTTCGAGAGCATCAATGCGACGCGCGCGACGATGGTGGCCTTCCCGCGCAGACTCGAGGGATCCTCCTCGGCCAGGATCCGATCGAGCGCGAACAGCAGGATACTCCGCGCTTCCCGGCAGCGCGCCTCGAATGCCTCTCGACCCTCTTTCCGGAGATATGTATCTGGGTCATGTCCAGATGGCAGGACGGCAACTCGGAGCCGCAAGCCTGGCCGTCCGACCGGATTGTGGAGACGGGTCAGGGCCACATGCGCGGCGGCGTTGACTGACTGCTCCAGCAGCTCCTCGGCGCGGCGCGCAGCCTCCTGGCCGGCCCGGTCCGCGTCGAAGAAGAGGATTGCCTCGTCGGCGTAGCGACGGAGGAGCCCGAGCTGGGGTGGCGTCAACGCGGTCCCGAGGACGGCCACCGTCTCGACCAGCCCGTGCTGGTGGGCCATGAGGCAATCGACGTAGCCCTCGACCAGGAGCGCGCGGCGCGTGTCGGCCATCCGCTCGCGCGCCCGATGGAGCGCGTAGAGCGTCTGGCCCTTCTGGTAGAGCGGCGTCTCGGGGGAGTTCAGGTACTTCGGCTCCTCGCCCGCCAACCCGCGCCCGCCGAACGCGATGACCTTCCCCTGCATGTCCGCGATCGGGAAGATGAGCCGCCCCCGGAAGCGGTCGTAGTGCCCCGGACCGTTCTGCCGCGGGATGACGAGGCCCGCCCCGAGGAGCGCCTCGACCGGATGCCCGTCCTTCCGCGCGGCGCCGAGGAGATGGTCCCAGCCCTCGGGGGCGTAGCCGAGCCGGAAGGCCTGCGCGGTGTCGCGGCTGATCCCGCGCCCGTCGAGGTACGCGCGGGCGCGCTCCGCCTCGGGGCCGTCCCAGAGCCACGACTCGAACCGGCGGGCAGCCCACTCGGTGAGCGCGAGGAGCCCGTCGCGCGCGCCGGTCTCCCGCGGGCCCTCGCGCTCCGGCAGCGGCACGCCGGCCCGCTCGGCCAGTAGACGGACCGCCTCGGGAAACTCGAGCCGGTCGTGCCGGCGCAGGAACTCGAAGGCATCCCCGCCTGCGTGGCAGCCGAAGCAGTGGAAGAGGTGAAGCTTCGGGTTGACGGTGAAGGACGGCGTCTTTTCCTGATGGAACGGGCAGAGGCCCTTCCAGCGCTCGCCGGCGCGCTTGAGCGGCACGACCGCCCCCACGAGGTCCACGAGATCCACGCGCGCCCGGATCTCGTCCAGGACCTCGGGGGGGACTCTCATCGGCTCGCCCTCCGGCCCGGGGTGACGCGCGGGCCGCGGCGCCTCGCGAGCGACTCGGCGGCCTCGGCGCCCTCGAGCGCGACTACCGTCGCGCCCGCGCCGCCGCCCGACGGCTCGGCGAGGCGGAAGCTCGTGACCAGGGGGTGTCCGCGGAGGCACCCTTCCACCGCGCGCCGGAGAGCGCCGGTCCCCTTGCCGTGGATCAGACGGAGCTCCCG
>CAYXBJ010000165.1:0-14867 GCA_964463175.1 uncultured bacterium | reverse complement strand
TCGTCTCATGTCGAGGTTCGCGACCATCCGGTCCGAGGAGGACCGCCTCGACGCCCTCGCCGACCCCTCGAGCCTCGGGGACCTGAACGAGGACGACCCGCAGAGCGTCGCCCGCTGGATGAAGAAAATGGGCAGCGAGATGGGCGAGGATCTGGGGGACGACGTGGATCAGGCCCTGGAGGAGGAGGCCACCTCGGACCTCGAGGCCCCCTCGGACGGGGTGGGTGGAGGCGACGACCTCTGAGCCGCTCGGGCCCGAAACCCCCGGGAGACCCGGCCCGTCTCAATACGGGACGTCGACGGGCATGAGAATCGAGCGCTTCTCCGACTGGGACGCCCTCGGGATTGGCGAGGCGGGCTGGAATCGTCTCGTGGAGCGGTGTCGCACCCCGGTACCGTTTTCCACGTGGGAGTTCCAGACTGCCTGGTTCCGCGCCTTTGCCGCGGGACCGCTCCACCTCCTGGCCGCCCAGGATGGCGCCGGCGAGTGGGTCGGCGTCCTTCCCCTCTACGAGACCGCAACGCCCGAGGGCCCTGTCCTTCGCCTCGTGGGCGGGACCGACATCGCCGACTACCTCGACCTCATCGCCGTAGCGGGCCGTGAGGAGGAGGTGTGGAAGGCCATGCTCCCGTCCCTCGGCGATCTCGCGTGGAGGTCGGTGGATCTGCGGCCCGTTCCGGCCGCGTCCCCCACACCCGGGCTGCTGAGCGGCCTCGCCGCCTCGGCCGGCCTCGCCTGTCGGGTCGACGTCGACGAGCGCTGCCCGGTGATCGAGCTCCCGGAGACGTGGGACGGCTATCTCGCGATGCTCTCCGGGAAGGACCGCCACGAGCTGCGGCGGAAGATCCGCCGGGCCGAGGCGGGGCGGCCACGGATCGAGGTCGCGCGAACACCGGACGCCATGGACGGCCTGGTTGACGGCTTCGTCGCGCTCCACCGGCAGTCCAAGGTCGGCAAGGCCCGCTTCATGGACGAGCCGATGGAAGCCTTCTTCCGCGGGCTCGGCCGCTCGCTGGCCTCTGCTGGTCTGGCCGCCCTCTGGATGCTCTGGCTCGAGGATCGCCCGGCGGCTGCCCTCTTCTGTCTCGAGCAGGCCGGCTCGGTCGGCCTCTACAACTCCGGCTTCGACCCGGAGGCGCGGGCCATGTCGCCGGGCGTCGTGCTGATCGCCCGCACGATCGAGGACGCGATCACCCGGGGCTTCCGGCGCTACGACTTCCTGCGCGGCGAGGAGCCGTACAAGTACGGCTTCGGCGCCGTGCCGACCGAGGTCCTTCGCATCACGCTGGAGCGCGCATGACGCCCACCATCAGCGGCCGGGTCCTCGAGCGGTCGCGCATCGCGGTCCTGTCCGTGCACACCTGCCCGCTCGCCGCCCTCGGCGGCAAGGAGACAGGCGGGATGAACGTCTACGTGCGCGAGGTGGCGCGCGCGCTCGGCCGCCTCGGGTTCGGGATCGACGTGTTCACGCGGAGCCAGGATTCCGCCATCCCCGAGGTGGTTCGTCTCGGGCCCGGCGCCCGCGTGGTCCACGTCCCGGCCGGGCCGGCGCGCCCGATCGCGCGGGCGGCGGTCGCCGACCACCTCGAGGAGTTCGCCGATCGGGTGGAGGCGTTCCGGACGCGCGACGGCGTGCGCTACGACCTGGTCCACAGCCACTACTGGCTGTCGGGACTCGCGGGGCTCGATCTCGCGCGCCGGTGGGACGCGCCGCTCGTCCACATGTTCCACACGCTCGGCGCGATCAAGAACGCGGTCGCCCGCGGGTCGGGTGACACCGAGCCCGAGGAGCGGCTCGCCGCCGAGATCCGCATCGCCGCCCGCGCGGATCGAATCGTCGCCGCGACCCTGGTCGAGCGGGCGGATCTCGCCTGGCACCTCGGTGCCGATCCGGCGCGGGTGGCGGTGATCCCGTGCGGCGTGGACATCGAGCTGTTCCGGCCACGGCCGGCCGCGCCGGCGCGGCAGCGGCTCGGGATCGACGCGGAGCACGTGCTCCTCTTCGTGGGGCGCCTCACGCCGATCAAGGGGCTGGAGACGCTGCTCCGCGCGCTGGCGGTGCTGCGGTCCGACGGACTCGCGCGCTCTCGGCTCACGCTGCTGGTCGTCGGGGGCGCCAAGGGTGACGAGGCGGGCAGCGAGCATCTCCGGCGGCTGGCCGGAGAGCTCGGCGTGGGCGGGTGGGTCGACTTCCGCGGCCCGCAGTCGCAGGACGTCCTGGCCGACTACTACGCGGCGGCCGACGTGTGTCTCATGCCGTCCCGCTACGAGTCGTTCGGGATGGTGGCGCTGGAGGCCATGGCGTCCGGCGTGCCGGTGATTGCCTCGCGCGCGGGCGGGCTCGCGGTGACCGTCCAGGACGGCGCGACTGGCCGGCTGGTGCCCGAGGGTGACGTGCCGGCGCTCGCGCGCGCCGTGGCGGGGCTGCTCGGGGACGAGCCGGGGCGCCGCGCGCTCGGCGGCCGGGGGGTCGAGTGGGCCCGCCGCTTCGCGTGGCCCGCCATCGGGCGCAGCGTGGCGGATCTCTACGGCGAGCTCGTGCCGGCGCTCGAGGGCGCGGTCGGCGCGGCGGGGTGCCGCTCCGTTCTCTAGCGCCGTCGCCGAGGGCGGGCGGGGATCTACGCGGGCCGGCGGCCCGGAACCCGCTGCGAGAGGATCAGCCGCCCCGAGACCGTGAACGCCGCGATCTCGACGTAGTGCTGCCCCTCCTTGCCGTTTCCCGTCGCGTGCCCGACCTCCATGTCGACCCGGGCCGGCGGATGCGGGAAGCGCGGCAGCTCGAGCTCCACCGACTCGGCGCAGGTCGGGCACCGGTGCGTCACGGCGCCGTTGTGGACAGGGGTGGACGCAGTGCGGCGCTCGGGCGCTGGGGCGGGCGCCGCCTCGGGCACCGAGGCCACGGACAGGAGCGCGATCGGGCGCTGGCGACGCCGGTCGGAATTGCGGCGGTCCATCGCGGGGCCGAGGCTCCCGCGCCGGCGCTCCCGGCTCCGCCGATCGAGCAATACCTCGACCCCCGAGCCTTCCAGCCGCTCCGTCAGGATCTGCAGCAGGTCGCGCTGATCGCCCCGGATCACGAGGAACCAGCGGGGTCGGTGGCCGTTCGTCTCCATCCTGATCGATATCCCCCTGGGGGCCCGGCGACCCGAGTGCTCGGGTCCGGTTCGCCCCTGGGAGGGAGAGCAACCCGCATGCCACGCGAAACCGTAAGAAATCGATCGAAAGGCGGGAGACTCCGGGTCAATCGAGCGGGAGGACTTCCATAGCCAGGGAAGTTCCCCCTACTCGCGCCCGAACCTGCCTACCGATTGCGCAGTCGGGGATCCAGGGCGTCCCGGAGGGAATCGCCGAAGAGGTTGAAGGCGAAGACCGCCAGGCTGATCGCGAGCCCGGGAAAGATCGCCATCCAGGGCGCGGTCTCGGCGAACTCGACCGCGGCGCCCCGCAGCATCAGCCCCCAGGCGGCCGTCGGCTCCTGGACCCCGAGCCCGAGGAACGACAGCGAGGCTTCGAGCAGGATGGCCTGGCCGACGAAGGCCGTCAGCATGATCAGAAACGGCGCCATTACGTTCGGGAGCATGTGGCGGAAGATGATCCGCGCGTGCCCGTACCCGGCGGCGCGCGCCGCGTCGACGTACGGCAGCTCCCGGATGGCGAGCGCGCTCGAGCGGACGACCAGGGCGCAGCGCGGGATCATCGGGATCGTGATGGCGAGGATGACGTTCTGGGCGCCCGTCCCGAGGATCACCACGACCGAGAGGGCCAGGATGATCAGCGGCAGCGACAGGAAGATGTCCATGAACCGCTGGAGGAAGAGGTCGAGCCGCCCGCCGAAGTACGCGCTGGCGACCCCGATGACGGCCCCCAGCGTGGCGCCGAGGATCGACGAGCCGAATCCCACCAGGAGCGCCGTTCGCGAGCCGTAGAGAAGGCGCGAGTAGACGTCGCGCCCGTGGGCGTCGGTCCCGAGCCAGTGTTGCGCGCCGGGCGGCGTCAGCATCGCGGTGTAGTCGTTGGCCAGCGGGTTGTGCGTGGCCAGGAGCGGGGCGAAGACCGCGACCAGCACGAGGAGGCAGATGATCGCGCCGCCCACCGTGCCGAGGGGGCGGCGCCGCACGAACGTCCAGACCCCGTCGAGCCAGCGCGACTCGGGCTCGAGTGCCGCAACGTCGGTGAGCACGCCGAGCGGCGGGCTGACGGCCATCAGCGGAACCGGATCCGCGGGTCGATCCAGGCGAACGTGAGGTCGACCATGAAGTTCACGACGATGAACGTGGTGGCCACCAGGAGCACGAGCGCCTGGGTCAGCGTGTAGTCGCGGTGGGCGATGGCCTGGACGAAGAGCAGGCCGAGCCCGTTCAGGTTGAACACCTGCTCTGTGACGACCAGGCCGCCCAGCAGGAACGCGAACTCGAGCGCGATCACCGTCAGCACGGGCAGCAGCGCGTTCTTGAGAGCGTGGCGGCTCAGGATGAGCTTCGTCCAGAGCCCCTTGGCCCGCGCCGTGCGGATGTAGTCCTCGCGCAGCACCTCCAGCATGGCCGAGCGGGTCATCCGCGTGGCGACCGCCGAGTAGCGATACCCGACGGCGACCGCCGGCCAGATGAGCTGCTGGAGGTTCTGCCAGGGATCGACCCAGAACGGCGTGTAGACCATCGGCGGCAGCCATTTGAACACGACGAGCAGCGTGAGGATCAGGACGATCCCGAGCCAGAACGACGGCATGGCGAGCCCGGCGATCGAGAAGATCCGGACCGCGTAGTCCACCCAGGTGTCCTGGCGCAGCGCGGCGAGGATCCCGAGCGGAATCGCGAGCAGCGCGGCGACCGCGGTGGCCATCAGCGCGACCTGCAGCGACAGCGCGAACCGGAGCTTGATCTCCTCGGTGATCGGCGAGCCCGTCCACATCGAGCGCCCGAGGTCCAACCGGAGGAGCCCCGTCATGTACGTAACGAACTGCTGCCAGAGCGGCTTGTCGAGGCCGAGCTTGGCCCGCTCGGCGTCGAGCATCTTCTGGTCGAGGAACTGGTTCTGGCCGCTGGCGAACCGGATCTCGACCACGTCGCCCGGCAGGATGCGCAGTAACACGAAGATGAGCACCGCCACCCCGAGGAGGGTGGGGATCATCAGCACGAGCCGCTTGAGGATGTACCGGGCCATGGGGTCAACTCCTACCTTCCGGACCCTTGCCGCCGGAGGGCGTGCCGAGCCCGCGGGCGGCCGCGAGGCGGAGGGACGGCCGGCCGACGCCGTTCCCGCCCCGCCCCCCGCGGCGCGTCCCGGAGGGGCGGCCGGCGATCGACGGTCCCGAAGGCAAGCTCCGACCCCGGCGGCCTACTCCGAGAGCCAGACCGTGTCGAGCTGGTTGTTCAGGTAGTGGCTCGGCGTGATCTGCCACCCGTGGACCTTGCTGCTGTGGGGGACGATCCGGTGCCACTGGAGCGTCATGATGTAATGGGCCTCCTCGTCGAGGAGGCGCTTCTCGAACTGCCGGAGCAGCGTCTTCCGCTCTTCGGGGTTGGCCGCGCGCGCCTGCTTGTCGTAGAGGTCGTCGAGCACGCGGTCGGTGTACCGGCCGTAGTTCGCCGGGTTCTTGTCCGACGAGATGAACTTGTAGATGTCGAGGTCGGGCTCGACGATGTACCCGCACTGGAAGTCGATCGCCACCTGGAAGTCGCCCGCCCGGAGCGGCGTGTAGTAGGCAGCGGGCTCGATGACCTCCTGGGTCACGTTCACGCCGATCTGGCGCCACTGATCGATCAGCCAGATCGCCTCCGGCTCGTACGGCATCGGGATACCGCGGTTCTTCAGGGTGAACGTCAGGTTCTCGGCGCCGGCTTCCTTCAGGAGGCGCCGTGCCTCGGCCCGGGCGGCGGTGATGTCATGCCCGTAGCCGGCGAGCTTCTCGAGCTCCGCGGGCGGCGTGGCGTACGGCGTCCCCGGCACCTGGATGCCGGCCACCTCCTTGACGATGGCGATCCGCGACAGCGCCTTCGCGCCCTCGTACCGGTCGAGCGCGAGCGTCAGCGCCCGGCGCACGCGCTTGTCGTCGAACGGCTTCTTCTCGTGGTTGATGACGACCGGAAGGATGCAGTCCCACGCCGCCTCCTGGACCGTGATCTTGTTGCCGAGGGCCTGGACGAGGGTGTCGCGCTCGGCCGGGCTGAACCCGCGGAACTGGATGTGCGCACGCTCGCCCCGGATCATCGCGACCTGCGCGGACGAGGAGCTCACGAACACCGCGCGGAAGCCGTCCAGATAGGGCTTGCCCTTGTCCCAGTAGTCGGGGTTCTTCTTGCCGGCGACGTGGGAGCCCTTCACGTGCTCGACGAACTTGAAGGGCCCGGTTCCCATGACGTTCGTCTCGTACCAGTGGATGTCCTTCGCGAGGATGTCGGCCTTGTAGATGAAGTTCCAGGGCGAGGCGACGCTGAGGATGAACGACGACTCGGGATACTTCAGCCGGAAGCGCACCGTGTAGGGATCCGGCGCCTCGATGGCCTCGATCGCCTGGTACTGACCCTTCCGGCTCGAGCCCACGCCCTGTGGCGGGAAGACGATCTTGTCGTACGACGCCTTGACGTCCTTCGACGTCATCTCGCTCCCGTCGTGAAACTTGACCCCGTGGCGGAGCTTGAAGGTGTAGGTGAGCCCGTCCTTGGAGGCGGTCCAGCTCTCCGCCACGTCACCCACCGGCTTGGTCCCGGTCGGGTCGGTGGGATCGACCTTGAGGAGCGTGCTGTAGAAGGGGGCGAACGGGTGGATGAGCCCGAACGTCTCCTCGCGGTGGCCGTCGTAGGACGGCGGCTCCGACGGGACCGGGAAGATCAGCTCGCCGCCGTACCGGGGCTGCTGCGCGCCGGCCGGCACCCCGGTCATGACCAGCGTGCTGACGAGCAGGATCGACAGGATCGAGCTGACGAGCGTCCTCGACCGCCTCATCCTCATTGGGCTGCCTCCTCGAACCAGTGTGGGCCCCGTGCCGCCGGCTGCTCTCAGACCGCGCGGGGCGTGGCGCGTCATGGAGTCGCGTGGGTATGCGAGGCCGTTCGCGGCCAGGTCGCGGCCGTTTTCGCGGGGGATCTCACGGCCATCGTCACGGGGAAGGATGAAATCAGCCTAGTCGGGGCCCATCGACCCTGTCAAGGGTCCGACCATCGGACCGATGGCGGGGAGGCCGGTCGCCCGGCCGGACGGCAAGCACGGCGGGGTGGGCCGGTCCTCCGACGGGGCGACCGGGCGCCCGTCGGGATCGTCGGTCACCAGGGCCGACGCCGGCGTGCGGCGGATCAGCCGTCAGGCCAGGTGGCAGGCGGCCCGGTGGCCCGGCTGGATCTCGCGCAGCTCGGGCCGGCTCCGGTGGCAATCGTCCACGGCGATCGGGCACCGCGGATGGAAGGCACACCCCGGGGGCGGGCGCAGCGGGCTCGGCACCTCGCCGCCCAGGACCACCCGCTCCCGGTGAGCCTCGACCTCAGGGTCCGGGATCGGCACGGCGGAGAGGAGCGCCCGTGTGTACGGGTGGAGCGGCGTCTGGTAGAGGGCCTGGCGGTCCGCCACCTCCACAATCCGCCCGAGGTACATGACCGCCACGCGGTCGGAGATGTGGCGGACGACGGAGAGGTCGTGGGCGACGAACAGGTAGGTGAGCCCGAGATCGCGCCCGAGGTCCTCGAGCAGGTTGATGATCTGCGCCTGGATCGACACGTCGAGCGCCGACACCGGCTCGTCGCAGATGATCAGGGACGGCTCCATCGCGAGCGCCCGCGCGATGCCGACCCGCTGGCGCTGGCCGCCCGAGAGCTCGTGGGGGTAGCGCTGCCCGTACTGCGGGAGGAGGCCGACCTGACCCAGGAGCTCCCGCACCCGCGTGGACCGGGCCGCCGCGTCGGGCGCGAGCTTGTGGACGGCCAGCGGCTCCTCCACGATCTGCCCCACGGTCATCCGCGGGTTCAGCGAGCTGTACGGATCCTGGAAGATCACCTGCATCCGCCGCCGCACCGGCCGGAGAGCCTCGGAGCCGAGCGTCGTCAGCTCCTGCCCCTCGAAGCGGATCGAGCCGCTGGTCGGCCGCTCGAGCTGGAGGATGCAGCGCCCCGTCGTGGTCTTGCCGCAGCCGGACTCCCCGACGAGCCCCAGCGTCTCGCCCCGCCGGATCGTGAAGCTGACGCCGTCGACCGCCCGCACGACGCCCACCTCGCGGCCGAACATCCCGCCCGAGACGGGGTAGTGCTTGACGAGGTCCGTCACCTCGAGGAGCGCGCCGTTGCCCTCTGCGGCGGCGCTCACCGGACGGCCCCCGCGGCGAGCGCTGCCGGCAGGCGCTCCACCTCCCAGCACGCGCTCACGTGGCCCGCCTCCCCGACCGGGCGGAGCTCGGGCCGCTCGGTCACACACCGATCGACGCGGAACGCGCAGCGCGGCGCGAACGCGCAGCCGGCCGGTAGCCGCGAGAGATCCGGGGGCTGCCCGTCGATCGGGTCGAGCCGCTCCCGCCGGGGGGCGTCGAGCCGCGGCACTGACCGGAGGAGCCCGAGCGTGTAGGGATGCTGCGGCCGGGCGTAGATGTCGCGCGCGGTGCCCTGCTCGACGATGCGGCCGGCGTACATGACGTTGACGCGGTCCGCGTAGCGCGCGACGACGCCGAGGTTGTGCGTGATCATGAGCATCGCCACGCCGAGGCGGCGCGAGAGCGACTTCATCAGCTCCAGGATCTGCGCCTGGATCGTGACGTCGAGCGCGGTGGTCGGCTCGTCGGCGAGCACCAGCGCCGGCTCGCAGGCGAGCGCCATCGCGATCATCAGGCGCTGGCGCATCCCGCCGCTGAACTGGTGGGGATACTGCTTGAGCCGCCGCGCCGGATCGGCGATGCCGACCAGCCCCAGCAGCTCCTCGGCGCGGGCGCGGGAGCGCTGGCTGTCGGCGCCCAGGTGGATCTCAAGCCCCTCGGTGAGCTGGCGCCCGACCGAGAGGACGGGGTTGAGCGACGTCATGGGCTCCTGGAAGACCATGGCGATCTCGCGCCCCCGCACGCGGCGCATCTCCTCCTCCGAGAGCCGGAGGAGGTCCTTGCCGCGGAACCAGATCTCGCCGGCCACGATCCGGCCGGCGGGGGCCGCGACGAGGCGCATGACCGAGAGCGCGCTGACGCTCTTGCCGCACCCCGACTCGCCGACGAGCGCGACGGTCTCGCCCTCGCGGACGTCCCAGGAGACGTCGTCCACGGCGCGCACGACGCCGCCTCGCGTCGTGAACTGGGTGCTCAGATGCCGGACATCCAGAAGGGCCGCCACGGCGCCGCACAGTCTAGCAAAAACGCGAGGGGGCTGCGATGATCGCTCACGTCCGGGCCGTCGGACCCGGGGGAGGGTGTGAGCCTGACGCCAGCCACGCACTCGAGTCGGCCGCCTGACGGAGCCCCGGCGCCTGTCCCGGGCGCCCTCTTCTCTGCCCCGGGCGGCAGCCAGGGCGCTCCGTCCCGAGCGACGCCCGCGCGAGCTTCCGGCCGCGAGACGCGCCCATCGTCGCCGGGTACCACGGACCTCGGCTGTCATTCCCGCGGCGGCCTGGCCGTGACCGGCCGGGTCGCCTGAGCGCGATGGCCTTCCGGCTTCCGCTCGGCGCGCAGTTGGTGCGGTTCCCGTCGACCGATGGCCTGTCGCTCGAGGGCCGCTTCACCGCCGGCGACCGCGATCGGGGCGTGGTCCTCTGCCATCCGCACCCGCTCTACGGCGGCTCGATGCTCACCCCGGTGATCCTCAGCGTCGAGGGCGCCTTCCGCGAGGCCGGCTTCACGACGCTGGCCTTCAACTTCCGCGGCGTCGGGGGGAGCGAGGGCACGCACGGCGAGGGGAGGACCGAGGTCGCGGACGTCGCGGGCGCGCTGGCTCACCTCCGGGGGGCGCTCGCGGGCGACGCGCGCTTGGTCGCCGTCGCGGGCTACTCGTTCGGGAGCCACATCGGGGGCCGGGCCGCCGCGGCCGACCCGGGCGTCGGCCTCTACCTGGGCGTCGCCCCGGTGGTCGCCCGCACCGACTACGGGTTCCTGGCCGGGGTCCGCGGCCGCGTCGCGCTGATTGCCGGCGCCCGTGACGAGTACTCCGACCCGGCGCGGCTCGAGGCGCTGGCGGCGAGCCTACCGGCGCGACCGTGGCTCCGCGTGCTCCCGACTGACCACTTCTTCGCCGACGCGCTCGACGATCTGGCCGCGGCGTGCGCCGAGGCCATCGCCTGGGCCGGCCTGGCACTGGGGCGCTAGCCCGTCCCCGCCGGGAGAGCTCGTGCCGACGTCACCACACCCGGTTGCTCAAAGAGACTGCACGGAGTGTCGGATAACCGACAGGTCGGACGTCACGTTGACCACCCGGGTAGAGAATCCCGGAGGTATGCTGGCGTCAAAGGTAGTGGAGGAGGGCATCCCGTGAGAAAGCTGATGGCGGTCATGGTGGCGGCGCTGCTTCTCGTTCCGGCCTTGGCCGGTCCGGCGCAGGCCTGGGGCGGTGGATGGCACGGCGGCGGGTGGCATGGCGGCGGCGGGTGGCACGGGCATGGCTGCTGCTGGGGCTGGGGCGGCTTCGGCGTTGGCGTGGCAGTCGGCACGCTCGCCACGGCGCCTCTCTGGTACCCGCCCTATGCGTACGGGTATCCGGCCTACGCCTACCCGTATTCGTACCCGGCGTATCCGGCCTACTCGTACCCGGCGTACTCCTATCCGACGACGCCTCCCCCGGCCTACGTGCCGTCGGACGGCGGCGCGATGGCCCCGACGACGGGCCAGTCGGCCACGGTGAGTTCCGGTGCGCCGATCTATTCGGCTCCGCCTCCCCAGGGCCCGGGCCCGGCTGGCGGCCAGAGTTGTCAGACGGTGACGGTCGAGGGGCACAACGAGACGCGCACGCTCCAGAGCGGCCAGACCACCACCGCCTGGGTGCCCACGCACACGCAGCAGGTCTGCCAGTAGGCAGAGCATGGCTCGACCCGAGCGCGCCCGCCGGCCCTCCCGCGGGCGCGCGCTCCTCGCGCTCGCGCTGCTCCTGGCGGTGAGCGCGACCCTCGCAGGCTGCTACGTCGAGGCGCCGTATCCCGGGCCGCCGCCGGCACCTCCACCGCCGGCGGTCTACGTGCCGGGTCAATGGGTCTGGAACGGGGCCGCGTGGGTCTGGCGCCCGCCGTACTGGACCGCCGCGCCCTACGGCGCGCCGCCGCCCGGCGCGGCGCCTCAGCCCGGACCGCCACCCGGTCAGCCTCCCCAGGCCGTGCCGCCGCCGGCTCCTGCTCCGAAGCCGTAGCGCCTGCGGGCCAGCGTCGGCGCTCGCTAGAGCACGGCGCCGCCCTGTCCGTCGTTAGGAGGGGTTCGAAGTCACCGTGTTGGGTGGCTGAGTCGGCAATCCGACGGCCACTATCGAGCAGACCCCCTGACCGCTCGAGGTCGTGAAGATGAACTGGCTGAGCGGGTATCCGGCGCTGTCCCATACAGGAGTCGACGTCGCGTAGTTGTAGCGAATGTCCGGGCCACCGGTCGAGTAGATGCACGAGTACACGACCCACGGCCCGGTCTGCGGCGGAGCGGGAGGCGGGGACGACTGAGTCCCTGGACATGGAACCTGGGACCCGACGACCGCGCCGGCCTCCAATCCGAGCTGACCACGGAAGACGAGCCAACACGGAGCGTTCGGTGCTGCGTCGTCGGGAAGTCTTGGCGCCGCCAAGGCTTGACTAGACTGATCAGCTTCGAGGTGCAGCGCTGTCCATGAAGTAACCTCGCGTCGGATCCCCTTACTGTCGTCGTACAGGAGCTGAAAGTCGCCCGCCATGGTCTCGGCCGAGCCCCAGATCTTCAGAGTCTGTTCCTTGTACTCGACAGCGAGGTATCCGCGGAAGAAGTAGTCGATGAGCGCTGACGCATAGCCAACCGCCCGCGGCAGCATTACGAGGGCCGTCTGCTCCCAGACGTTCTTATCGGTGCACTTGTACTGTGGCGTCCGGATCCCATCGTCCCGGAACGCAGCATCCATCGCACACTCCGCCAAGACCGGATCGACGGGGACCCCGTCGCCGGCGCCCTTCTTGTAGTACGCACGGAACCCCTGTCCAGTCGGGATGCGCCGGTCGCTCGGGATAAGCCGCTCCACACTGGGGAAGGGATAGTTCGGCGCCAGCCAGCGGCGATAGCCGGTGTCCTCGCTGAAGAAATTGGCGTTCGCGAACTCTGCAATCCCGATCGCGGACGTTAGCGTGACATTCGGGTCCGTCCCTACGTAGACGTCCGCATCGATCAGCCGCGCGACGGGCACCGGCGCAGCCCCGTCATTCATGCGCTGGTTGACTAGGGTAATATCGGGAGTCACGGGGCTGGCCAGGTATCTGGAGACGAACTCTGCCTGGGTCTCTGCGTCCGGGTGCAAGCTCTCCACCCAGTATTCGTAACTTCCAAACAGGCCACCCAATGGATGTGGATCGTTCCTCGTGTGCTCTGGAACGGAGGCGTCGACGACGAGGTGCATCATCTGGCCCACGGCCCGCAACGTATGCATCCAGGCCAACTCGCGATCACCGGGGGTTGATGAGCTGAGGGCCCAGTCTAAGTAGCAACGGGCAGCGCTCCAGCTCCAATCCTTGGGATTGTCTAACGACAGATTCCGACAGGTGCTTGGATGTTGCATCCAGCGAATCGAGGACTCGTATTGTCCCAGGAAGCCGAGTCCTGCACTCGTCAAAGGGCGCAACGGGTCGTGGAAGTGCTGGAAGAACCTGAGACCATCGTCTTCGTGTATACCGCCCACACCGATCAGATCTAGGGCAGACACGCCGCGAAATCGTTGAGTTAGCCCTCCGGGCATGTCTAGCTGATCGCGCAGGATGCTGTTCAGTGAAGACTGCTGTGCCGCAACTCTGTTGACGATGTCGTGAGTTGCCTGGTTCAAGGCGTAAACCGTGCCAGGGAGCAAAAGAACCCACAGGCTCGTGACAAGTTTCATCCTATTCACGATCTGGACTCCCTATTCGTCGTCCCCCGGGAAGAAGTCCACGCCGGGGACGGGCAGAGGTTGGAACCCCCGCTTCACCCTTTCGACATTGACAGCACGCGTAAACTCCGGAAGCTTCCTCAAAGGGACTCCGCCGGGCCGACCGCGAATACTGACAATGAGCTTGTCTCGAGGATCACTGAGATCGAAACGCCTCAGTAGGACGACGGTGGGCGCTACGAAAGGCTGTCCGTTGGGTGGCGTCACTTCTTTTCGAACGGGCAGGAATCCAGGCGCGAAATAGTCAACTTGGGCAGGGTAGATCTGAAAGTCGAAGAAAGGCGGGTTGGGGCGTCGGGGAATCTCGAAGCGCCCGTCGGCGTCGGTGACTGCCTCGATGGCATCGAAGAACGAGCGATTCATCTGGATGGGATTCGGCTCGTTCTTCCACCAGATGGCGATCGCGACGGCACCGGGAATGCCCTTGCCCGTTGCCTGGTCCACCAGTTGGCCGCGGAACGGCCCCCACTTCTCCGCGCTCCATGTCGGGGCGGCCGAGAGGACGAGAAGGCCAAGGGTGGCGGCCGCAACGCGAGCAGACAATTTGAGAGTCATGGGCCTAGATCAGCGTCAGACGCCACGCCCCGTCGGAGTCCTCGCGGAATCCGACCAGCGTATCCGCCGTCTCCCCGTCGTGCTCGCAGTGCACCTCGAAGAGAACATCCTCCACGCTGGGCAAGGGGTCCGGTCGTAGTCGGCAATACTGCATCTGTCTGGCCATCTCCTGAAGCTGATCCGACGGTTGCTGCAGAACGTACGGCAGACGGCTGGGGTGGACGTAACGGTAGGCGCCTCGCATGTCACCCGCCCGCACGCGGGTCCAGAACGCTTCCCAAATGGCCTGCGCCTCCTTGGACGAGGGCGCCTGAGCGAGCGCGTCGCCTGCGGCGAGGCCGGCAAGTGCGATGGCGAGAAGCAAAGCCGTCAGACGCGGCATGTTCAGAATGCGAAGAGGCGCCATACCCCGTCCTGGTCGACACGGAACCACACCGCGAATGACTGCGTCACTCCATCCCTGATGCGCAGCATCTCGTACTCCGCACCTTTCACGCCGACCTCGACGAGCTGGATCCCCGTCAGATACTTGTCGATGTCGGCCAGGGTCTGTGGACGGAGCAATCGCAGCCGGTCCGCGAAGGCATCCCGCGTTTCGGTGTGGAGAAACGACACGGCGCGTGTTACGTCACCATTCCGCACGGCGCTCTTGAAGCCGTCCCATACGACTCGAAGCTGAGCGTCGAGTACGGGCCGGTCGTAAGCCTCGACCAGAGTGGACGCCATGTGAACCTGGCCGTCCACGTCAGTCGCTTGCACCGTGGCGACGTACAAACCTGGCTGCCCATATGTGAAGGCTTGACCATCCAGGCTCGGTCCTACGAACTCTACCGAACCGTCGCCTTCGAGGTCCAGCTTCACGTCCGTGATCCCCACGAGGCTCGAGAGTGAGAATCCGACGGTCAGAGGTGCTACGCCTCCCATAGGGCCTGCGAGCAGGCGGACCGTTGATTCCGGAGCCTCGACCACCGTTACGGGCTGCCGAGCTTCTGCCGTGACTGCAGTCGGGGCGGTGGCGGTAGCCACGAGCTCGGTCGACCCCGGGCTCACGTTCAGCACCGCCACGAACTGGCCATTCTGCGTTGCGGCTGGGACTTCGTTGACTGCCACGCCGACGCCGGGGGGGCCCGTGACGGTTCCCCGGACCTGCAGCATCCCCTCCGGCACCGAGGCGCCGGGGAGGGGGCTGGTGATGGCCACGTCCAGGCACGCGCCGGTGCTGGTCACCGAGACAGACAGGGTGGCGCCCGGCGGACCGATCATCCAGACCAGCAGCGTGTTGCTCG
>CAYXBJ010000164.1:0-26720 GCA_964463175.1 uncultured bacterium | reverse complement strand
AGCTTCTCGAAGCTCCGGATTCCTTCGAGGTGGGTCTGCCAGCCGACCGTGCCGAGCAAGCACTCGCACGGGCGGCGCGTCATCGCCGCCTGGTCGCCGAGCGAGACGTTGAGCATCGTGAACGATGCGGAGGGCAGCAGCGCCGAGACGTACAGCGGTCGCGCGGCCCCGGATGCGGCGGCGGTCGCGGGCGCCTGGATGAGCGCGACGGAATCGTCGAAGACGTGGACGTCGTCCGGCGCGCGTCCGGCGAGGCAACCCGAGCCGAGGACGCCGATCTCCATGCTGGCATAGCGGGCGGCGATCTCGATGCCGGCCCGCCGGATCGTGGCCCGCCGACTCGCCGTCACCGGCTCGCCGGTGCCGAGGATGTGGGTGCCGGACAGGTCCACGCCCGCGGCGAGGGCTGCTCGGGCGAGGCGAACGGCCGAGCTCACGTACATCACGAGAAAGGGCTGTCCCCCGGCGCGCAGCGTGGCGACCAGCCAGTCCACGATCGGGCCCGGATCATCGAGCGGCACGTACTCTGGCCTTGGCACCGATACGCCGCCGAGCCGGCTGCCCCAACGCAGCAGCCGGATGCTCCAGCGATACCGCGGATGGATGTCCATCGAGGCGGGATCGATCGGCGTGAACCAGTGCGCCAGCGGCGCCCCGGAGCCGGCCTGGATCGAGAGAATGCCGGCGACCGCTTCCCCGCCGGGCACACTCCACCGGGCGACGGTCCACGGCGGCGCGCCGCGTGCCGCGAGCTCCCAGTGCACGTTGACGCCCCAGTCCCGGATGGCGCCGAGGTCGATGGTGACCGGCGTGCGGGAGCTCCGGCTTCCTGCCGTCAGCGCCCGGACCGCTCCCGCCGCCGCGGAATTGCGCAACGAGCTTGGCTCCACGAGAACGCTCGTCGTGCCCCGGACCACGGGCCGCCGTCCCTTGAACTCGTCGACCGTGAGGTACACGCCGGCGCGGAACAGCGCCTCCAGCGTGGCCTCGACGCCGTCCCCTGCCGCCATCTTGTCCAGGTCACCGGGCTCGCACCCCGCGACCCGGAGCAGCGCCCGGTACGGATTGTCGGCGTCCGCGTCGATGCGGCGAATCAGCGCGGTGAAGGCGGCGTGCCGCGTTGCGAGCCGACGGCGGATCGTCGCCCGAGCCTCGTCGCGCCCGATCGGGTGGCGGACGAGCCACGGGAGCCCGGTGACAAGACGCAGGCCCGCGCCGATGTCTGCTCGAAGGGTCATGGGTAATCGGGGACCCGCGGCTCGCGCACGCCGCCGGCTGCCCTCCACTCAGACTACCGCGGATTCGGCGCGCGGAGCGAGCCTCGCGCGCGGATTTGTCAGGCGCCGGGGTCGAGCGGCGAGGCGAAGACCTGGATTTGGGGGGCTGGCCATCACCCCTTAGGTGATGCTAATGGCTCTCGCCTCCCGGCCGCGCTTGTGGCATCGTATCCTTCGGATGGTCGCTCCGGAGGCCGCGCCGCCGACATCGTTCTGGGACGACGTCGGCGCCCACTTCCCGTCGCTTAAGGGCGCGCCGTCCACCGCCTACTACTTCGAGTGCGAGCGGTGGCTCTTCGAGACGTATCTCCCGCCGCTCCGCGGCCTCGTGGTCTTCAAGACCGACCTCTGGGACGAGGCGAAGAACACGGAGATCCTCCGGTGGGCGGCCGACCGGGGAGCGCGTCCTGTCGGTATCGACGTCTCGATCGACGTCGTGCGGGACGCCGGCAAGGTCCTGGGCGACCATCGTCCGGCGTTCACGGTCGGCGACGTGCGGGCGATACCCGTCCGCGACGCGACCGTCGACGCGGTGTATTCGATGGGCACGATCGAGCACTTCGAGGAGTACGTGGAGGCGACGCGGGAGATCTTCCGGGTCCTCCGCCCCGGCGGCATCGCGATCGTCGGCGTGCCGAACAAGCTGGACCCGTTCCTGCGGCCGCTGCTGGTCCACGTGCTCAACCTCGTCGGGCTCTACGGGTACGGGATGGAGAAGTCGTTCACGCCCCGCGAGCTCCAGCGGTTGCTGGAGTCGGTCGGGTTCCGGGTCACCACCCGGACCGGCGTCCTGTTCATCCCGGGGTGGCTCCGGATGCTCGAGCTCTGGCTCCACGCGCGGCGCTCGCCGCTCACCCGGGTCACCACCCCGGCCGTTCGCCTGTTCGCGTGGCTCTACCGGCGGGTCCCCGCCGTCCGCCGGCACGGGTATCTCACCGTCTGCGTCGCGGAGCGTCCGTCCTCGTAGCGCGCGCACTCGGCTCGCCGGGACCGCGCGCGCCGGGCCGCGACGAGTCCCGATGCTATACTCGATGGCTGCGATGAAGGTGCACCTCGTGAGCCTCGGCTGTCCCAAGAACCAGGTCGACGGGGAGCTGATGCTGGGCCTCCTCGCCCGGGACGGCGTGTCGCCGGTCGACCAGGCGGAGGCTGCGGACTGCGTGGTGGTGAACACCTGCGCCTTCATCGACCGGGCGAAGCAGGAGTCGATCGACGCCATTCTCGAGCTGACGGCCTGGAAGGCGCGAGCGCCCGGCCGCCGCCTCGTCGTGACGGGGTGCTTGCCCCAGCGCTACGGCGCCGAGCTTCTGACCGAGCTCCCGGAAGTGGACGCGCTCGTCGGCACCGGGGAGCTGCCGCGCATCGTGGACGTGGTCCGCCGGCTGGACGCGCGCGACGCCTGGGTCGCGGATGCGCCGCCCGGGTACGTGTACCGCGCAGATGCCCCGCGCGTCCGTCTCGGGCGTGTCCCGTACGCCTACGTGAAGATCGCCGAGGGATGCAACATGGGCTGCACCTTCTGCGCGATCCCGTTGATGCGCGGGCGTCACCGGAGCCGCCCCCTGGCCGACGTCGTCGCCGAAGTGGAGGCGCTCGCTCGGGACGGTGTCGAGGAAGTGGTGCTCGTCTCCCAGGACACGCTCGCATGGGGGAAGGACCTCCCGGGCGGCCCGGGGCGCGCGGACTTCGGCGATCTCCTCCTCGCGCTGTCGGAGACTGCGGTTCCCTGGCTCCGGTACCTCTATCTCCATCCCGCGCACGTCACGGACGCGCTGGTCCGAAAGCTCGGCCGGGCGCGCGCGCTCCCGTACGTCGACATGCCGATCCAGCACGCGGACGATGGCCTGCTCCGCGCGATGCGCCGCGGGGTGACGCGACGCCGCATGGCGGACATCGTGGCCTCCTTGCGCGAGGCGATCCCGGGCGCGACGCTCCGCACGACCGTGCTCGTCGGATTCCCGGGCGAGACCGAGGCGGCGTTCGACTCGCTCCTCGTGTTCCTCGACGAGACCCGCTTCGATCGCGTCGGCAGCTTCGTCTACTCCGCCGAGGAGGGCACGCCGGCGGCGTCGCTGCCGGCGGCGGTGCCGACCGAGGTCGCGGAGGAACGGGCCCGGCTGGTCCAGGAGACGCAGGACCGGCTGGCCTGGGAGCGTCAGGCGTCACTGGTAGGATCGGTCCACGAGGTGCTGGTCGACGGCCCCAGCGAGGATCCGGCCTTCGCGTGGGAGGGCCGGACGGCCGCTCAGGCACCGGAGATCGACGGCGTCGTGTACCTCCGCGACCGGACGCTCCGCCCCGGCCGTCGTGTGCCCGTGGAGATCGTCGAGGCCGACGGCTACGATCTTGTCGGGACCCCCGTCCGCCGCTGACCGGCCCGCCACCGCGGGCGTGAGTGCGCAGCTGGCTCGCTGGATCGCGACCGTCGGAGGACTCGGGTATGCGCCCGTCGCTCCCGGCACCGTCGCGAGCCTTCCGGTCGCGCTCGGGGTGTGGTGGCTCCAGCCGAGTGATCTCGCGCTCCTCGCGGTGACCGGCGCGGTATCGGTCATCGGGATCTGGGCCGCCGGGCGGGAAGAGGCGCGGGTCGGGACGAAGGACCCCGGGTCGATCGTCGTCGATGAGGTGGCCGGGATGCTGATCGCGTGCGTGGGCAATCCGCGCACGCTGCCCTGGGTGCTCGGACTGTGTCTCGCGTTCCGCGTCTTCGACGTCGTGAAGCCCCTCGGCATCAATCGACTCCAGGATCTGCCCGGCGGCTTCGGCGTGGTGGTGGACGATCTGCTGGCCGGCGTGTACGCCGGTCTGCTCGGTCAGCTGCGCCACCTCGTCTGACGCCCGTGCTCACCGCCGAGCTCGTGACCGTGTCGGCCGATCCCGCGGGGATGGGCGCCGACGCGGCGCTGGCGGTCGGCCGGATGCTCGAGCGCGAGGGGTGCCCGATCCGCGCCCGGCGCGTCGTGCCCGACGAGGAGGAAGCCGTCGAGCGCGCCCTCCGGGAGGCCGCGGCCGAAGGCGGCCTGGTCGTGGCGGTCGGCGAGGCGGACGGCGCCGGGACGCTCCGCCAGGCCCTGGCGCGGTGCCTGGGCAGCCGGCTCGTCCTGAGTCGTCGCGCGCTCGACGCGCTCACGAGCGCGTACGCGGCGCGTGGCCAGGCCTTGCCGGGACGCGCCGAGCAGATGGCCCTCGTGCCCCAGGGGGCCGCGGTCGTGGCCCTCGCCGAGCCCGGCGAGCCCGGACTGCTCGCGGAGATGGGGAGCGCCGCGGTTCTCGTGGTGCCCGCGGTGGCGTCGACCGCGGTGGCGCTGGCCCGAATCCACCTGCTGGCGCGGCTTGAGCGGGCGGGCGCGGGGCCCGTCGTCCTGGTCCGCACGCTCCGGCTCGTCGGGCCCGACGGGGCCTCGGCCGAGGCGGAGCTTCAGGCCGCGCTACGCGGCGCGGACGGAGTCAGCGGCCACGTGATCGACGTCGGCGAGGAGCGCTGGGCGCGCCTCCGGCTGCGCGCGGACTCCCGGGCCCGTGCGGAGGCCGCGTTCGGCGCCCTCGAGCCCGCGCTCCGCGGCGCCTTCGGCACCGCGTGGTACGGCGTCGACGACGACACCCTCGAGGCGGTCGTCGGCCGGCTTCTCCGCGCGCGCCACCTGACCGTGGCCCTCGCCGAGTCGTGCACGGGTGGGCTCGTCGGCCACCGGCTCACCCAGGTGTCCGGCAGCTCGGCCTACTTCGAGCGCGGGTTCGTCGTGTACTCGAACGAGGCCAAGCAGGCGCTCCTCGGCGTGCCGGAGTCCGTGCTGCGGGAGCACGGCGCCGTGTCGGCGCCCTGCGCGGAAGCAATGGCGCGCGGAGCGCGGGAGCGCGCGAGCACCGACATGGCCGTGTCCGTCACCGGGATCGCCGGTCCCGACGGGGGCACCCCGACGAAGCCGGTGGGCACGGTCTTCATCGGTCTCGCGGATCGCCAAGGCGCCGTCGTCGAGCGGCATCGCTTCGATCGGGACCGCGAGGGCAACAAGGCGCTCTCCGCCGTGCACGCCCTGGACCTACTGCGCCGGCGCTGTCTCGAAGGGGCGTGAGCGCTCCGCGTGTCTCCCTCTCTCGGCATCGCGTATCGCGGCCGATCCAGCGAGAGGTGGCCGGCCACGGGCCCGCCGGCGCGTCCATGATCGGGATTCCCCGCATTTCGACAGGTGGCGCGACCATGCGCGCGTGGCACCCCGGTTGCTCTCATCCGGGGCAGGCCGGCGGCCCGCCGCGCGGGGCGCGGGTGGTCCGGTGACCGAGCCCGCGCTCCGTTGCTTCGTGGCGGTGCTGCTGCCGGAGCGGGTCCGCGCGGGTCTCGCCGCAGTGTGCGCCGAGCTGCGCGGGCAGACACGGGGGCTGTCATGGGTGCGATCGGACAATCTCCATCTCACGCTGCGGTTCCTGGGCGACGTGGAGCCCGCGATGCTCGAGCCCGTCCGGAGTGCGGTGACGGATGCGGCCGCCTCGGTCGCGCCGTTCACGGTGAGCCTGAGCGGACTGGGAGGCTTTCCGCCCGGGCGCGCGCCGCGCGTGTTGTGGGCCGGCGTCTCGGCGGGCGGCGAGCAGACGACGGCGCTCCATGCTGCGCTCGAGGCGGCGCTCGGCCGCCGGGGCATTCCGCCGGAGAGTCGACCCTTTCATCCGCACGTGACCCTGGCCCGGGCTCGGGATTCGCGCGGAGCGAGCGGCCTCGTCAGCGTGCTGGGTTCGGGGCCCGCATTCGGCGCGGCGCCAGTGACGGCCCTCCATCTCATGCGGTCGGTGCTCGATCCGCGGGGCGCGCACTACAGTGTCCTCGCGGAGGCCCCGCTCCTCCAGCCGTCGGGGTCGAGCGAGGTGTGACCCCCAAGATCCGGGGTACTCATCTTCTGTTGACATGCCGAAGCGACCTCCCTAGAATGGCGCCGACATGGAGCGAGATCCGCGAACAGGCCCGGCGACCCGGATGTCGCGCGGGGACGAACGGAGGAACGTGATGGCGGAATCCAAGGCGGAGTCGAAGGCCGAATCGAAGGCTGACAAGGACCGGCGGCAAGCGCTCGAGCTGGCGCTGTCCCAGATCGAACGCCAGTTCGGCAAGGGCGCCGTGATGAAGCTCGGCGCCTCGGGGGCGCTCGAGGAGATCAGCGTCGTCCCGACCGGCGCGCTGACCATCGATCTGGCGCTCGGCATCGGCGGTATTCCCCGCGGCCGCGTGACGGAGATCTACGGGCCGGAGTCCTCGGGGAAGACGACGCTCGCCCTCCACGTGATCGCGGAGGCACAGCGGGCTGGCGGTTACGCGGCGTTCGTCGACGCCGAGCACGCCCTCGACGCCATCTACGCGAAGAAGCTCGGCGTCAACATCGACGAGCTCCTGATCTCGCAGCCCGACACGGGCGAGCAGGCGCTCGAGATCACCGAGCACCTGGTCCGCTCGGGCGCGATCGACGTCATCGTGATCGACTCCGTCGCGGCGCTCGTGCCGAAGGCCGAGCTCGAGGGCGAGATGGGCGAGTCACTGCCGGGGCTCCAGGCGCGGCTCATGTCGCAGGCCCTCCGGAAGCTCACCGCCGCGATCGCCCGCTCGGGCACTGCCGTGATCTTCATCAACCAGATCCGCGAGAAGATCGGCGTCATGTTCGGCAATCCCGAGACGACGTCGGGCGGCCGCGCGCTCAAGTTCTACGCGTCGATCCGCCTCGACATCCGACGGATGGATGCCCTCAAGCAGGGGACCGAGTCGGTTGGCGTCCACACGAAGGTCAAGGTGGTGAAGAACAAGCTTGCGCCGCCGTTCCGCGAGGCCGAGTTCGACGTGATGTATGGCGAAGGGATCTCGCGCGAGGCGAACGTCCTGGACCTCGCGGTAGAGCAGGGTCTCGTCGAGAAGAGCGGCACGTGGTTCTCGTACCGCGACCAGCGCATCGGGCAGGGCCGCGACAACGCCCGGAAGTTCCTCAAGGAGAACCCGAAGGTGCTGGCCGAGCTGGAGACGACGGTTCGGCACGCCGTTGGCCTGAAGCCCGCCACCGGCGTGGCCTGACCGCCGCCGACCGCAGCGCGTCACCCGTGAGGGCGTTCCGGCGGACCGGGCCGACCGCGGCCCGGCCGCCGCTGGACGCGCGCCGGGCGCAGACCGTCGCCCTCGATCTGCTCGCCCGGAAGCCCTGGACGCGCCGGGACCTCGTGGCGCGTCTCCGCCACCGCGGCGCGCCGTTGGACGTGGCCGAGACCGTCGTGGCGGAGCTCGAGGCGCGCGGCTACGTCGACGATCGCGCCTTCGCGGCGGCCTGGGCCGAGTCGCGGGCGCGCGGCCGGTCCTTCGGCCGTCAACGTCTGCGCGAGGAGCTCCGGGCCCGGGGCGTGGCCAAGCCGCTCGTCGAGGCCGCGATCGACGGGGCGTTTGCCGACACGAGCGAGCTGAGCCGGGCCCAGGTCGCCGCGGCCCGTCGGCTCGCGATCCTCCGGCGCCGCGCGCCCGACCAGGCCGCCCGCCGGCTCCATGACTACCTCCGCCGCCGTGGGTATCCCGGAGACGTCGTGCGGCAGGTGCTCCGCGCACTCTGCGGCGAGGCCGTCGTGGACGGCCCTGCCGAGCCGTAGCCCGCGAGCCGTCGGGGTCCCCCGCCGGCAGCCGGGTTGACGGCAGCGACCGGGTGCGAGACAACGGTGACGCTCAACCCAATCAGGAGGCGCGCATGACTCCGGCCGAACGACACAGCCTGATCGCGAAGTACAAGGCGGGATACGACGAGGTGGTCCGGGCGCTCGCGGGCATCGGGTCCGAGGAGCGGGACTGGCGCCCCGCGCCGGGGGAGTGGAGCGCGCGCGAGATTGTGCACCACCTCGCCGACAGCGAGACCATCTCCGGGATCCGCCTCCGCCGGCTCCTCATCGAGCACAATCCGGTCATCCAGGGATACGACGAGGCGGAGTACGCGCGGCACTTCCGGTACCAGGAGCGTCCCTGGGAGCCGGCCCTTCGCGCGTTCGAGGCGGCGCGAACGACCACCGCGCAGATCCTCGAGTCCATGACGGACGCCGACTGGCGGCGGGCCGGGACCCACACGGAGAGCGGCCCGTACCCCGCCGAGGCGTGGCTTCGCGTCTACGCCGACCACGGCCACGTCCACGCCAACCAGATTCGCAACAACCGGGCGGCCTGGGCTGCCCGCCCGCGCTGATCGTGGCGCCGACCGGTGCCCCGCCGCCCGCGGAGCGGGCCGAGCTGATCGCGCGGTACCGGGCCGGGCACCCGGGGCTCCTTGCCGCGCTGGACCGGCTCACGCCGGACGAGCTCGACTGGCGCCCGAGCCCGGAAGCGTGGACCGTGCGGGATGTCGTCCACCATCTCGAGGATGCGGAGCTGACCGGCGCGGTGCGGCTCCGGCGCCTCCTGACCGAGGACGTCCCCGATCTCCCGGCCTTCGACGAGGAACTCTATCGCCGCCGGCTCGGATACGCGACGCGGCCCATCGAGCCCGCGCTCGCCGCGATCCGCGCGGCCCACGAGACGACGGCCGAGCTGCTCGACCGGCTGGGCGACGACGACTGGACGCGGGCGGGGAGGCACAGCGAGGAGGGCCCGTACTCGCTCCTGCGCTGGCTCACGTTCCACGCGGCTCACACCCACGAGCACGCCGCGCAGATCCGTGGGCTGCGTCGCGCCCACGCCGGCGGCGCGCCGCCTCCGGCCGAGCCGTCCGGCGCGCGCGGCCGCATGTCCGCCCCGGCGCGCTGAGCCCCGGCGCGTCCCTCGCCCGGCGCGCCGCGAGGAGCCACGCGTGACGCGCCCCGCCCGACCCGCGCCAGAGGCGTGGCTCATGTGGGGCATTCCGGCCTTCCTGTTCCTCTTCGCCTTCTTCCATCGCGCCGCGCCCGGAGTGTTCGCCAAGGAGCTGATGCAGGCCTTCGGCGCGACCGGCGCGATCATCGGCTTGCTGTCCGCGACGTACTTCTACGCCTACGCGGGCCTGATGATCCCGGCGGGCGTCCTCCTCGATCGGCTCGGTGTGCGGTGGGTGGTCGCCGCCGGCGGGGTGACGATGGGCGCCGGGACCCTCCTCATGGCGGTCGCGCAGAGCCGAGCGCTCCTGTTCGGCGGACGCTTCCTCGTGGGGGCGGGCGCCTCGGTGATGTTCGTGGGCGCCCTCCGGATCGCGGCGACGTGGTTCCCCGCGTCGTACTTCGCCACGCTCTCCGCTGCGACCGCCGCGATCGGCGTCCTGGGCGGGTTGGTGGCCACGGCGCCGATGGCCGGGCTTGCCGCCGGTCTCGGCTGGCGGGGAGCGCTGGTCACGGTCGGCATCGTCACCCTCGCCGGCGCGATGGCGTGCGCCGTGCTGGTGCGGGATCACCCGGCTCACGGCCACGGCGGGCCGGCGGGCCCGACGCTCGGGTGGGACGCCACCCTCGCCGGGCTCGGGCGCGTGCTGCGCAATCCCCACACGTGGCCGCCGTTCCTCGCCTTCTTCTTTCTCTACTCGGCGACGAACAACCTACTCTTCTGGATCGTGCCGTGCCTCCGCGACGTCTACCATCTGGGCATGACGGACGCGGCGCTCTACGCAACCGCGTCGTCGCTCGCGCTCCTCGTCGCGGGGCCGCTCACCGGCTTCGTCTCCGACCACGTGCTCCGTCGCCGGCGCCTGCCCTACACGGTGCTCACCGCGATCCAGTTCGTCGCCTGGCTCGTCTTCGTGGCCACCCTGGGCCGCCTGCCGCTCGGCGGTCTCTATGCGCTCCTGTTCGGGATGGGCCTGGTGGGCGGGGCGTTCGTGCTGACGTGGCCGCTCGGCCGCGAGGTGAATCCCCCCGCGCTCGCCGGCGTCGCGGTGGCGACCGTGAACCTCGGCGGCTTCGCCGGCGCCGCGCTGACCCAGGGCCCGCTCGGGGCGCTTCTCGACGCCCGCTGGGCGGGCGAGACGCTCGGGGGGGCGCGCGTGTACCCGGTCGAGGCGTACCGGGCGAGCTTCACCGCGTCCGCGGTGCTGATCCTGTGCGCGTTCCTGGTCTCGCTGCTTCTCCGGGAGACCCGCGGGCAGAACGTCTACGTCGAGCCCCGGCGCCCGTCCGGGGGCTGAGGCGGCTCCGGGGCCACCTCGTTGGCGAGCGCCACGCGCGCCGCCTCGAGCTCCTTCGTCCGCTCGGGCTCGACGCTCGGGAACGCGAGATCGAGCGATCCCAGCGCATCGAGGACGGCCGAGACGACCACCAGCCGCGTGAACCACTTGTGGTCGGCGGGCACGACGTACCACGGAGCGTGGGGCGAGCTCGTGTGGCGGATCATCTGCTCGTACGCCGCCATGTAGTCGTCCCAGTGGCGACGCTCGCGCACGTCGGCCAGCGAGAACTTCCAGTTCTTCTGGGGCTCGTCGAGCCGCTCGAGGAAGCGCTGGCGCTGCTCCTCCCGGGAGGCGTAGAGGAAGAACTTCCGGACGATGGTGCCGTTTCGCGCCACGTAGCGCTCGAACGCGTTGATGTCCTCGTAGCGCTCCCGCCAGATATGGCGGGACACGAGCTCCGTGGGGAGGCGCTGCTTGGCGAGGATCTCCGGGCGGACGCGGACGACCAGCACCTCCTCGTAATACGACCGGTTGAAGATGCCGATCCGGCCGCGCTCCGGCAGACGGCAGGTGGTGCGCCACATGAAGTCGTGGTCCAGCTCCTCGTCGGAGGGCGCCTTGAACGAGTACACCTGGCACCCCTGCGGGTTCACGCCCGACATGACGTGCTTGATCGTGCTGTCCTTCCCCGCGGCGTCCATCGCCTGGAAGATGAGGAGGAGCGCCCAGCGGTCCTGGGCGTAGAGCTTTTCCTGAAGCTCGCCGAGCATCTCGATGCCGCGCGCGAGCTGATCGCGCGCGTGACGCTTCGACGGGAACCCCTGGGTGTCACCGGGATCGACGGACGACAGGCGGAAGCGGCGCCCGTCCGTGACCTGGAACGGCCGGACCAGGGCGGCGACCTTGCGCTGCCACTTCTTCATGAGACGCCCTCCCGTCGGCGGGACCGGGAACGTCGGCCCTCGGCGTGGGCCCGGAGCCCGCCGAGCCGCGATGGTATCATGTGGGTCCTATGACCGGACACGAGCTCCGGGACACGTTTCTCCGCTACTTCGCGGGCAACGGTCACACCATCGTCCGCTCGTCGCCCCTCGTCCCGGCGAGCGATCCAACGCTCCTCTTCACGAACGCCGGGATGGTCCAGTTCAAGGCCGTGTTTCTCGGCGAGGACCGCCGCGAGTACGTGCGGGCGACCACCAGCCAGAAGTGCGTGCGGGCCGGCGGCAAGCACAACGACCTCGAAAACGTCGGGCGCACGGCGCGCCATCACACGTTCTTCGAGATGCTCGGCAACTTCTCGTTCGGTGATTACTTCAAGACCGAGGCGATCGCGTACGCGTGGGAGTTCCTGACTCGCGACCTTGGGATCCCCCCGGCCCGGCTCTGCGCCACGGTGTTCCGGGAGGACGACGAGGCCTTCGAGCTCTGGAAGCCGTACGTGCCCGTGGACCGCATCCTCCGCCTCGGCGAGAAGGACAACTTCTGGGCGATGGGCGACACCGGGCCCTGCGGCCCCTGCTCGGAGGTGCACTTCCACCAGGGCGATCAGATCCCGTGCGCCGAGGAGGCCGCGGGCGGGAAATGTCTCGGACCGGCGTGCGAGTGCGA
Source organism: uncultured bacterium (assembly GCA_964463175.1). GTDB lineage: Bacteria > Methylomirabilota > Methylomirabilia > Rokubacteriales > DASRDR01 > DASRDR01. The sequence continues at coordinate 14,767 of CAYXBJ010000164.1, read as the reverse complement.
CCGCTGGCTCGAGATCTGGAACCTCGTGTTCATGCAGTTCGACCGGGACGCGACGGGCAAGCTGACGCCGCTCCCCAAGCCCTCGATCGACACCGGCATGGGCCTCGAGCGGATCGCCGCGGTCGTCCAGGGGAAGCTGTCGAACTTCGACACGGACCTCCTGCGGCCGCTGATCGCGGACGTCGAGCGACGCTCGGGCAAGGTCTACGGCACCCGCGAGGACGACGACGTGTCGATGCGGGTCATCGCCGACCACGCGCGCGCGACGGCATTCCTGATCTCGGACCAGGTCTCGCCGTCGAACGAGTGGCGTGGCTACGTCCTCCGGCGCATCATGCGCCGGGCGATGCGGCACGGGCGGCTTCTCGGGCTGGTCGACCCGTTCCTCTGGCAGGTGACCGGGGCCGTCGCGGACCTGATGGGCGGGATCTATCCGGAGCTCGTGGAGCACCGGACGCGCGTAGCCGATCTCACCCGGCTCGAGGAGGAGCGCTTCGCCGAGACCCTCGACCGCGGGCTCGAGCAGATCGCCGCGGAGGCGCAGGGCGCGCCGCGCTGGCCCCAGGCCGAAGCGGGCAAGCACCGGGTTCCGGGCAAGGTGCTCTTCACCCTCTACGACACGTACGGCTTCCCGGTCGACCTCGCCCAGGAAGTGCTCCAGGAGCGCGGCTTCGCGGTCACGCCGGAGACTGAGGCCGAGTACGAGCGGGAGATGGACGCGCAGCGCGAGCGGGCGCGTGCGAGCGCCACGTTCGGCGGCGACGGCGCCACCGCGGAGGGCGCGGCCGCCTACCAGACGCTCCTGGCCGACGTCCCCAAGGGCGAGTTTCTCGGCTACGAGGCGATGGCCGCACCGGCCCGGATCCTCGCGATGGTCGCGGGCGGGCGACGCCGGCGCGAGGCGGTAGCGGGGGACGAGGTCGAGGTGATCCTCGACCGCACGCCGTTCTACGCGGAGTCGGGCGGCCAGATCGGCGACACCGGCGCCATCACCGGCCGGCAGGGGCGCGGCGAGGTGGTGGACACGCAGTACCGCGGGGCGGGCCTGATCGCGCACCGGCTCCGCGTCGTGGAGGGGGGGTTCCGCGAGGGCGAGGACGTCGCGGTCTCCGTCGAGTCTCCGCGCCGCCAGGGGCTCCGGCTCCATCACACGGGCACCCATCTCCTGCACGCGGCGCTCCGGCAGGTGCTGGGGACCCACGTGACCCAGGCCGGCTCGCTCGTGGCCCCCGACCGCCTCCGGTTCGACTTCACGCATGGAAAGCCGGTGAAGGACCAGGAGCTCCAGCGCGTCGAGGACCTGGTCAACGAGGCGGTCCGGGAGAACATCACGGTCGATCCGTTCTGGACCGATCTGGACGCGGCCCTGAAGATGGGCGCCATGGCGCTCTTCGGCGAGAAGTACGGCAATCACGTCCGGGTCATCCGGATCGGCGACTTCTCTACCGAGCTCTGCGGCGGGACGCACCTCGATGCGACCGGCCAGATCGGACTCTTCAAGGTCACGACCGAGGGCGCGGTCGCCTCCGGGGTCCGACGTCTCGAGGCGGTCACCGGCGCCGCGGCGCTCGTCCACGTCGGACAGGAAGAGCACGCGCTGCGCGAGGCGGCCGATCTCCTCCGGATCCCGCCGCTCGAGGTGCCGCGTCGCCTCCAGAAGCTCCTCGACGACCAGAAGGGCCTCGAGAAGCAGCTCGCCGAGCTGGAGACGCGCCTCGCGAGAAGCCGCGCCCAGGATCTGGTGGCCGGCGCTCGTGAGGTCGCGGGGATTCCCGTCGTGGTCGCGCGACTCGATGGGCTCGACGCCGACGGCCTCCGCACGGTGGTCGACTCCGTGAAGGAACGCCTCGGTTCCGGTGTGATCGTACTCGGCGCGGTCACGAACAATGCGGCCAACCTCGTCAGCGCCGTCACGAAGGACCTCACCGGTCGACTGCACGCGGGCAAGCTGATCCAGCAGGTCGCAAAGGTGGTCGATGGTGGTGGCGGCGGCCGGCCGGAGCTCGCCCAGGCGGGCGGGAAGAACCCGGCCAAGCTCGATGACGCGCTGGAGGGCGTCCCCGACCTCGTGGCGCGTGCCGTCGGCGGCTGACACGCCGTGACGCCGCCGCGGGGCGCCCGCGCGCCGCGGTCCGGGGTTCTGGTCGGGCTCGCCGTGGTGCTCGCTGCTGGGTGCGCCTCGCCGCGCATCGTGCCGACGCCGGCCGCGGGCGTCCGGATCGACACCGCCCAGGGCGTCGCCACCGTCACGGGCGACGGCGTCGAGCTCACCGTTCAGCCGTCGGCCTGGCGCGGGAGCCCCTGGGATCTCCGCGACTTCGTCACGCCCTTCCTGGTGACCCTCGCGAACGACGCCGCGGCGCCGGTCGAGTACGACTATGTGGACTTCCGGCTGTTCGACGATGCCCGCTTCCAATACACCGCGCTGCCGCCGATCGAGGTCGACCGCATCCTGCGCTGGCGCGCCCAGGGTGAGGTGCGGCTCGCCGCGCTGAATTCGCCGCCTCCGGTGCTCCGTCGCCAGGTCGTCCCCGACGCCGGATGGTGCTGCGGCTACGGCTGGGGGTGGTGGCCGGGTTGGCCCTGGTACTACCCGCCGCGATACCCGGCCCTCGGCGACATCTATCTCCGCGCGCTCCCGATGGGCGCGCTCCAGCCGGCGGCCCGCCTCGAGGGCTTCGTCTACTTCCCGCGCCTCCGGGCCGAGGCGCGCGCGTTGACACTCGAGTTCCACCATCGCGTGGGCGAGCTCCCGCGCGTCCTCACGCTCCCGTTCGAGATCGAGCCGGCGACCGGCCACGGGTCCGGGAGCTAGGCCGTCGTGAGCTTCGACCAGCTCGCCGAGCTCGTCCTCGACCCGGGCATCCCGCCCCTCGCGATCTACAGCGTCATCTTCCTGAGCTGCGTCCTGGAGAGCTTCTTCCCTCCATGGCCCACGGATCTCATCGTGCTCTACGCGGGCTTCCTCGCCGGCCGCGGGCAGCTCGAGCGGGGGCTCGTCCTGGCCGCCGCGATCTTCGGCACCCAGATCGGCGTCATGGCGATCTTCTGGCTGGCTCGCAGCTGGGGCCCGTCGCTCCTCGCCGGCCGGCTCGGGCGGGTGCTCAACATCGATCGGCTCGGGCAGCTCGAGCGCTGGTTCCATCGCTTCGGGGCGCCGGCCGTTGCGATCTCGCGCTTCTTCCCCGGCATTCGCGCCCTGGTGATGCCGGCGGCCGGGCTCGCCCGTTTCTCGGCCTGGAAGGTCTTGTGGTGGGCCGGCGTCTCGGTGGTCGTCTGGAACACGCTGGTCGTGGGACTCGGCGTCCTCGCGGGCACGCATCTCGGCTGGGCCAAGCACGTGCTGGTGGGCTACAACACGATTGCCTTCGCCATCGGGGGCGCCGGACTCCTTGCCGTGGCCTTCGTCCTCGTCTACCGGGCCCGCGCGCGCCGCTCGACGAGCTCGTGAGCCCGGCGCGCCGCTACTCCAGGACCTCCAGCACGAGCCCCGTCAGGTAGCGCGTCTCCGGCACCGCCAGCAGCACGGGGTGGTCGCGGGCCTGATCCAGGTGGGCGGCGACGCGCACCGGGCGGCTGACGTCCTCCGCCGCGGCCCGGCACACCTCCTCGAACAGGGCGGGGCTCACGTGGTGCGAGCAGGAGAAGGTGGCGAGGACACCGCCGGGCTGGAGGCAGCGCAGCGCGCGCAGGTTGATCTCCTTGTAGCCGCGCAGCGCCGCGTCGACCGCCGCCCGGCGCCGCGTGAACGGCGGGGGATCGAGGACGACCAGATCGAAGCGGACGCCCTCGCGCTCGAAGGCGCGGAGCGCGTCGAAGACGTTGACCTCGCGGACCTCGTATCGCCCCGCGCCGTCCGGCGGCGCGTTGCGCGCGAGATGGGCCGTGGCGCGGGCGCAGGCGGGGCCGGAGCTGTCGAGGGCGAGCACCGACCTAGCGCCCGCCTGGAGCGCCCAGGCGGAGAACGCCCCGGTGTAGGCGAAGGCGTCCAGGACGCGGCGCCCGGCGGCCCGGGGTCCGACGAGGGCGCGATTCTCCCGCTGGTCGAGATAGAACCCGGTCTTCTGCCCGCCCTCGAGGTCCACCTGGAAGCGGCACGGCCCTTCGCGGATCTCGATCGCGGCCTCGGCCCGGCCGACGAGCCAGCCGCTCCCGTCGTCGAAACCCTCGATGGCCGCCGCGGTGGGATCGCCGTGGCGATACACGGCTCGCGCACCGGTCACCTCGACCGCCAGCTCGGCCAGCCGGTCCGCGCGCCGGGCGATGCCGCGCGTCAGGGCCTGGAGCGCGAGCACGTCCCCGTAGCGATCGACCACCAGACCGGGCAACCCGTCGCCCTCGCCGAAGACGACGCGCCCCGCGTCCCCGTCGTAGGCGAGGGTCCGCCGGAAGGCCCAGGCGGTCTCGAGGCGGCGGCGGAGCAGGCCGTCGTCGACGGGCTCGTCGTGCCGCGTCAGGAGCCGGCACACGATCTGGGGTCGGGGATTGTAGAAGCCGCGCCCGAGGATGCGGCCGTCGGCGGCCGCGACCGTGACCGCCTCGTCGTCCCGCCAGGCGCCGTCGAGCCGGGCCACGTCGGCGCGATACACCCAGGGATGGCCTCCGCGGATCCTGGCGTCGCGCTGGGGGCGGAGAACGAGCCGCGTCACCGGGCCAGACTTTCACCTCCGGCCCGTTCCCGCAACACGGCCGGCAGCGAGCGGACGGGCGGCGTGGAGCCCTAACGGGCCCGGAGGACGGTGATCATCACGAGCGCGGCGGCGCTCTTCTCGAGGGGGCGTTTCAGGCTGAAGTTGGAGAACCACCCGCAGAGCTCCCAGCCGCCGGCGAGCTCGACGAGCGCGCGCAGCTCCTGCGGGAAGACGATGCGGGTGGGGTGCCGCTGGACCACGACGCGATGCCGCCCCTTCTCGGTGATGTCGAATCGCATGACCTCGTGGCACACCTGCCGCGCGACGTCGTAGTCGAGGAGCGTCTGGAAGCTCGTTCGCACGGTGACGCCGCGCCGCCGCCGCGTCCACGTCCACCGCGCGCCCGGGCTCCAGCCGTTCGGCACGAGCCGATCGAAGACGTAGATCCCACCCGGCCTGACGTTCCGCCGGACCGCGCGGAGGTGCGCGAGGAGCGCCTCGGTCTCGAGCAGGTGCCCCTGCGAGTCCTGCATGCAGATCGCCGCGTCCACCGGCCGGGGCAGACGGAAGTCGGTCATGTCCCCGACAACCGTCGTCATCGGGAGCCTGAGCCGGGCCGCCTCGGCGGCGAGGAACGCGATGGAGGGCGCCGACAGGTCGAGCGCCGTCATGGCGTAGCCGCGCCGCGCCAGGCGCAGGCTGTGATGGCCGGTCCCGCACGCGACGTCGAGCACGCGGCGAACCGCGCCGCGCGCGTATTTCCGAAAGCACGCGGCGAGGAAGTCGGTCTCCGCCTTGCGGTTCAGCTCGAAGGCGACGTGGTAGTAGAGGGGCGCGGCGTACGGCTCCGCGCGGCGAGATCGCCGACGCGCGCTCACCGCCGACGCCACCACGTGAGGATCGCGTCCCGGACGATGGCCGCCGCGGTGATGCCGGTCCGCCCCGACGGGTCCCAGCGCGGGGAGACCTCGACCAGGTCGAAGCCGATCACCCGCGCGGCGCCGAGATGCCCGAGCGCCGCGAGAAGGTCCGGCACGCTGATGCCGCCCGGCTCGGGCGCGCCGGTCCCGGGGATGATCGAGGGGTCCAGGACGTCGATGTCGATCGTCACGTATAGGGGCCGCCCGGCGAGCTCGCCGGCAATCGCCGCCGCCGCGTCGGCCGCCGACCCGGCCCACCCGGGAAAGACGTGGGTGCCCCGCGGGGGCTCCCACTCCTCGCGGTCGCCGGTGCGGAGACCGATCTGATAGAGGTGCTCCGGCCCGAGGTGGTCGAGCACCCGCGTCATGGCCGAGGCGTAGTTCCACGCCTCGCCGAGATACTCCCCGCGGAGGTCCGGATGGGCGTCGAACTGGACCACGCGGAGGTCGGGATAGTGCTCGAGCGCCACCTCCACGACCGCCGCCGTCGTGGTGTGGTCGCCCCCGAGGAGCGCCCACCGCTGTGACGGCTGGAGGGCCTGGCGGAGCTCCGCGGCCACCGCCTGGAGCGCCTCGCGCGGGGAGAGGTCGGGCACCTGGACGTCCCCGACGTCCGCGAGGGTCAGGTCGCCGAGGTCGGCGGCCAGGTGGGGGGCGTAGGTCTCGATGAGATCCGACGCGCGGCGGATCTCCGCGGGGCCCTGGAAGGCGCCCTTCCGCTGGTTGACCCGGCCCTCGAAGGGCACGCCGTAGAGGACGACATTGGCCCCGGCGGCCTCCGGGCGCGCGGACAGGAAGCGCGGGCGAGCGGGGATCAGGGCCATGGTCGGTGGTGGAGGGTGGCCGGCGGCCGCGGGCGTGCCCCGGCGGCGCTCGCGCGCTGACCTACAGGAGGTCGTCCTCCGAGAGGAGCGCGACGGCGGCCAGAGCGCAGCCGGCCCGCTCGACCCGGTGATCGACGGCGACGACCTTCACCTCGCGGATCGCCTCGCCGCGCACGCGGAAGGCTTCCGTCAGCATCCCGCGGATGGCCTCCTCGGCCGTCCCGCGGTCGGTGACGTCGTGGAATTCCATGATGACGCCAGGCTTCGCCCGGTCGACCGGCAAGGCGTAGCCGACGGCCGCGGCGATGATCTGGCCGGGCGTCGTGCTGGTCATGGCGGCGTAGGCGGTCGGCACCAGGGCGCCGGGCTTGATCTGGGGCAGGTCCACGATGTCGACCTCCGGCGGGACGATGCTGGAGACCTTGATGAGGTTGACGTTGCCGATGCCGGCCGCCAGCAGCGCGTTATCGAACGCGTTCAGCGGCGTCCCGCCCTCGGCCGTGCCCGCCGTCACCGAAGCCTTGGTCACCTGCTTCCAGAACATCGCCACCTCCCTCCGCGTTCGCTCCCGTCACGCGAGCAGCGCCACCCAGCGTCTGCCTCGCCCGCCGGCCGGTCGTCATCATTACTGGCGCGAAAGTAAAACGCAAGCATTTTTTCCTTGCGCTGTCTTGTTAGTGCTCTATAATTCAGCCGACTTTCGCCCCGTATCGCATCGGCGAAGAGAGTTCGCGGCGACGGCGAGCGCGGCGCCACCGAGCCGGCGTCGCAGTTCGAAGATCGACGCCGGTCGCGGGCGAGGAAGGGGTCGCGATTGGAGAGTCTGGGTCGTCACCTGCTGCTCGAGCTGTACGACTGCAGCTCTGAGGTCCTCAACAGCCTTGAGTCCGTGAAGCGCGCGATGGTGGAGGCCGCGAAGCGAGCGGAAGCCACGATCATCGACGTCGTCTTTCACGAGTTCAACCCGTTCGGGATCTCCGGCGTGGTGGTGATCGCCGAGTCCCACCTCTCCATCCACACGTGGCCCGAGCACCGGTACGCCGCCGTGGACATCTTCTCGTGCGGCGAGACGCTCAAGCCGGCAGAGGCCGCCAACTACCTTGTGGAGCAGTTCGGCGCGAGCCGGGCGTCCTGCGTGGAGGTCAAGCGCGGCGTCTTCCCGGGCACGGCCGGAGTGGCCAACAGGGTCAAGGAGGGCGTTGCCGGGAATGGCGCCACAGAGCCCCTACAAATGGTTTTTTGAGACCACCACCTCCGTAGAGGGGCACGCTCACGCGATCGTCCGGACCATCTTTTCCCTCCGTACCGAGTTCCAGCAGATGGAGATCCTCGAGACGGCCAGTTACGGGAAATGTCTGGTCCTGGACGGGCGCATCCAGTCGAGCGTCGCGGACGACTTCATCTACCACGAGACCCTGGTCCACCCGGCCATGGTCCTGCACCCGCACCCGGAGAGCGCGCTCGTCATCGGTGGTGGGGAAGGGGCGACCCTCCGCGAGATCCTCCGCTATCGGTCGATCAAGCGCGCGGTCATGGTGGACATCGACCGCGGCGTCGTCGAGGCGTGCCGCGCCAACCTGCCGGAGATGCATCGGGGTGCCTTCGACGATCCGCGCACGGAGCTCCGCCACGAGGACGCTCGCGGCTGGCTCGAGCGCACGACCGATCGGTTCGACGTGGCCATCGTCGACCTCACCGAGCCGCTCGAGGAAGGCCCGGCCTGCCTCCTGTTCACGCGGGAGTTCTACCAGCTTCTGAGCGACCGGCTCACCCCGCACGGGACGCTGGCGCTCCAGGCGGGCATGACCAAGCTGGGCGAGCTGGACTTCTATGCGGCCATGAACCACACTCTCCAGGCCGTCTTCCCGTTCGTCGCCCCGTATCAGTCGTTCATCCCTTGCTTCGGCACGCCGTGGGGCTTCGCGGTGTGCAGCAAGAAGGACGATCCCGCGGGGCTGACCACCTCCGTCATCGACCGGCGCGTGGCCGAGCGCATCACCGGCCCGATGCGCTTCTACGACGGGCTCGCTCATCAGCACATGCTGAGCCTGCCCGTCTTCTTGCGGAAGGTCGTGGCGGACTGCACGCGCGTCATCACGGACGCCGAGCCGCTGATCGTCAGCTAGGGCAGAATCCGGGCCGGCCCGCGCCGGCGCGGCCCGCCGGTCTCTCGTGCGCCTGATTCTCGCCTCGGCCTCGCCCCGCCGGCGGGAGCTCCTCGCGCGGCTCGACGTGCCGTTCGAGGTGCGTCCGAGCGGCATCGAGGAGCCCCTCACGCCGGGCGTTCCCGCCTCGGCGCTCGCCATGGCTCTCGCGCGGGCCAAGGCCCGGGACGTTGGCGACCGCCTCCGCGCCGCCGGCGAGGCGCCGGCGCTCGTCCTGGGGGCCGACACCCTCGTGGTGCTCGACGAGCGGCCCCTCGGCAAGCCCGCCTCGCGAGACGAGGCCCGCGCGATGCTCCGCGCGCTGCGCGGCCGGACTCACGAGGTCGTGACCGCGGTCGTGCTGCGGCTCGAGGTCGCGGGGGGACGGGAGACGACGGCCGCCGTCACGAGCCAGGTGCTCATGCGCACTTACACCGATCGGGAGATTGACGCCTACGTCGCCACGGGCGAGCCGGACGACAAGGCCGGCGCCTACGCCGTCCAGGGCGAGGGCGGGACGTTGGTGGCCCGGGTCGAGGGTTGCTACACCAACGTCGTGGGGCTGCCGCTCACGACGACGGCGCGTCTCCTCCGGAGCTTCGGCCTCACGCCGCGAGAGCCCTGATCGCGGCGGGCGCGCCGGCTCAGGGCGGCGGCGGCGCGGGACCGAGCGCGCGGCGCGCCGCGGTGACCGCGGGGGGCGAGGCGAGGTCCTCGGGGCTGACCGACAGGGAGACGGGCCAGGGACTGCCGCCGCCCCGGAGCACGCGCAGGGTTGCCTCCAGCCCGGCGGGCGTGGGCTCGCCGGTTCCGGCGTAGGCGGCCTGCTCGGCGGCGAGCCGCTGCTCGAAGCGGGCGCGGTCTCCGACGAGGCCGGGCGGGAGCCGGTCGGCGACGAGGCTCGGGGGCGTGGTCGCGAGCCAGACCTGAACCCGGGCGACCGCGCGCGCGTACGCGGCGAGGACGGCCTCCGGAGGCGGCTCGATGGGCGGCGGCGCCTCCTTCTTGGCCTGGGCCTCCGTCTTGCTCTTCGGCTCCGCCTTGGGCGGCGGAGTCACGGCCACGCTCACCACCTCGTAGAAGGGGCCGCCGAGGATCCGCTCCGTCTCCGTCGGCCGGCGGAAGTCGATGAGGATGCTGGCCCGCCCGCTGTCGACCAGTCGGCTCACCCAGGGCTCCTCGACCATCGCGGCCGGCAAGTCGCCGCTCGCCAGCTGCCCGGGAATCGCCGCACTCCCGATGCTGCGCGCGTCAACCTGCGCCGTCTTCAGTCGCGCGATTCGCAGGAGCTGGGCGAGCAGCAGATGCCCCGTCGACCCCGGACCCGGGATACCGACCGCCTTGCCCTTGAGGTCCTCGACCCCGTGCACCGCGTCCTGGGCCCCGGGCGCGACGAGCAGGGCGACGGCCGGCGCGCGCACGTGGGCGACCAGCACCTGGATGGGCAGCTTGCGCGCAAAGGCGCCTCGGATCGCGGTGTCGAGTGTCGTGACCGCGATCCCGGCCTCCCGGTCGCGGAGCGATGCGACGGCGGCCGTCGGGTGCTTCGAGCGCTTCAGCGTGACCCGGAGGCCCTCGGCCTCGAACGTCCCGAGCGCCATGGCCGCGTGGACGGGCAGGTAGGCCGGCTCGTCCGGCGGCCCGCCCACGGCCACCGTCACGGACGCGGGCGCGCCGGCTGGCTGCGCTCCCGCGGCGGTCTGGAGCAGAAGGCCGCCGGCGAGGAGCAGGGCCCACGCGAGCGCCCGATTGCGCTCAACGGCGCGTCGCGTCTTTATAATGAACTCTCCATGCTGGTCCCTCCGCCGCTCCTGCCGCGCCCCGCGCCCCGCCGGCGCCGCCTGCTTCGACTCTATGACCGGCTCCACCGGCGGTACGGGCCGCAGCACTGGTGGCCGGCCCGCTCCCGCTTCGAGATCGTCGTGGGAGCGATCCTCACGCAGAATGCGGCCTGGCGCAACGCCGAGCGGGCGATCGCACGGCTCCGCGCGGCCGGCGCGCTCGATCTCCGGGCCGTGCTGGCGCTGCCCCCCGCCCGGATCGCGACGTTGCTGCGCCCGTCCGGGACGTTTCGGGTGAAGGCGCAGCGCCTGCGCGCGTTCGCGCGCCACGTGGCGGTGCATCACGGAGCACGTCTCGCGCGGCTCCTGGCCCTGCCGCTGCCCGTGCTGCGCGCCGAGCTGCGCGGGGTTCCCGGCATCGGCCCCGAGACGGCGGATGCGATCACCCTCTATGCGGCCGGCCGGCCCATCTTCGTCGTCGACGCGTACACCACGCGCATCCTGGCCCGGCACCGGCTCGTGGCCCCGGATGCCGACTACGCCGCGGTCCAGACGCTCTTGATGAGCCACCTGCCTCACGACCCGGCCCTCTTCAACGAGTATCATGCGCTCCTGGTCCGGGTGGGGAAGGAGCATTGCGGCGCGCGGCCGCGGTGCGAGGGCTGCCCGCTGCGGTTCGACCTCCGGGGCCGGCCTCCGCACGTCTCGACCCCGCGCCGGCGGGCGTCTCGGCGCGCGTCGCGCGGATCCGGACCCGCGCGCGGGTAGCGGGATGACGGCGCCGCGGCCGCGCCGGGTCGATTGGGCCCTCGTCGCGGTGGCGGCGGTCGCCGTTACGGGCTCCCTGCGCGGGCTCGTCAATCAGTTCACGCAGGACGACACGATCCTGATCGTGGAGAACGCCCGGGTCCACGCGCTCGCGGGCTGGTGGCGGCTGTTCGCCTGGCCCTACTGGCCGCCTCCCTCGTCGGAGGATCTCTATCGGCCGCTCATGTCGTTCCTGACGGCGGTGGAGTACGCGCTCGGCGCGGGGCGACCGCTGCTCTTCCGGCTCGCGAGCGGCCTGATCTACGCCGCGGCGGCCGTCGGCGTGCTCCGGCTCGCCAGGCGCCTCCTGCCCGAGGCGATCGCGCTCGCGGCCGCTCTTCTTTTCGCGGCGCACCCGGTCCACGTCGAGGCGGTAGCGGTCGGCGTTGGCCAGAACGAGCTTCTGGTCGGGCTGCTCGCGACGATCATGACGGGGCGCTACCTGGACCGGCGGCGCGCGGCGGCCGGCGGGCTCCGGGGCCGCGACTGGACGGTCCTCGCCGGCCTGTACGTGGCGGCGAGCCTCCTCAAGGAGCAGGGTCTCGTGCTGCCAGGCCTGCTGCTCGCCGCCGAGCTCTTCCTCCTGCCGCGGCCGGATCGGGCGCGCGCTCGCCGCCTGGCGGCCGGCTACGCCACGCTCGGGGCGCTGGGGCTCGGCATCCTCGCGGCGCGAGCCGTGGCCCTGTCGGGCGATCTCGCCGGCACCTTCACGGCCGAGGCCCTCGAGGGGCAGGGTATCGGGGGACGCGCGCTCACGATGCTCCGCGTCGTTCCCGAGTGGGCGCGGCTCCTCCTGTGGCCGGCACATCTCCGCGCCGACTACTCGCCCCAGGAGATGACCGCCTCGACCGGGCTCGGCGCCGCCGAGGCGATCGGTCTCCTCCTGCTCCTGGGCGCGCTCGCCGCGGCGTGGCTCGCGCGTCGCCGGGCCCCGACCGTTGCCTTCGGTCTCGGCTGGACGGCGATCACGCTGGTGCCGGTGAGCAACGTGCTGGTGCCGACCGGGATCCTGCTGGCCGAGCGGACGCTCTTCCTGCCGAGCATCGGCGTCGTGCTCGCGCTCGGGGCCCTGGTGGCGTGGGCGCTCGGCCGGACCGGACGAGTCCGGCGCGCGACCGCGCGGGGGCTGGCGCTCGCCACCGTCGTCCTGGTGATCGTCGGCGTCGGGCGGAGCGCGGAGCGACAGCGCGACTGGCGGAACGAGGCGACGTTCGAGACCGCGAGCGCGCGGGACTCGCCCCGGAGCTGGCGCACGCAACGGGCCTACGGCCAGCTCCTGTTCACCGTCGGCGATCGAGATCAGGGCCTCCGGGCCTACCAACGGGCCCTCGCGCTGGTGCCGCCGGCCCACGCGTGGCGGGTCCGGAACGATCTGGCACGCCGATTCTGGGAAGTCGGGGCCAACGACCGGGCCCTCGAGCAGCTCCAGGCGAGCCTCGTCGAGACGCCCGACAAGGCGGAGACGCGCTACTACCTCACCCTCGCGTACCTGACCGTCGGCGCGTACGCGGACGCACGGCGAGAGGCGGACGCGGCCCTCGCCCTGGGCCTGTCGCCGAAGACCTTCGGCGAGCTACGCGCGGTCGCGGACCGCGCGATCCAGGCTGGCGCGCCACCCGGGTCGCTCCGGATCCGGGTCGGGTCCGGGACGCATCCGCCCTGGAGCGCGGCTCCGACACCCTGATCGGGCTCGCGCGCCGCGCCGGCGCCGACCGGGCGAGCGGGCGCTAGTCGGCGCCGGCGAGGCGCGGGCCGGGCGCGGGCGGCTGGCGGTTCACGAGGTAGATCCCGAGCGCGACGCAGGCCATGGCGAGGACGAGCGTCCCCGTCACCGGCTCGCCGAGCAGGAGCCAGCCCGCGACGAGCCCGAACAAGGGCGTCCAGAACGTGAACGCGTGGAGGTGCGACGCCGGATATCGCGTGAGCATCCAGAACCACGCGAGGTAGCTCGCGAAGGCGACCACGACGATCTGGTAGAGGACCGCGCCCACGATGGGGACGTCGAGCCGGGTGATGCCGGCCTCGCCGGTCATCGCGGCCAGAAGGCCCAGCAGCACGGCCGAGCCGGCCACCTGGTAAAAGAGCGTCTGGTGCGCGGTGACGGATTGCCCCCGCGCCTTGATGATGAGGGACGTGGCGGCCCACAGGCTGGCGCCACCGAGCTCGAGCGTGTCGCCGAACAGCTCGCGATGGGTCGGCAGGCGTAGCCCGTCGGCAAACGCGAGGGACAGGCCGACGAAGGCCGCGATCAGGCCGGCGATCTTCGTCCCGTGCAGCCGCTCGGACGGGAAGAGCCAGTGGGCGCCGAGCGCGACGAAGAACGGCGCGGCATAGATGAAGAGGACCCCGCGAGCGGCGGTGGTGAACATGAAGCCCCAGTAGACGCACACGAACTCGACGGCGAACAGCGTGGCGATCGTCGCGCCGTAGAGGGCCGTGCCGTCGCGCCGGAGCAGGGGGATCCCGCGCCACGCCGACCAGACCCAGACGAGCAGGGCCGACCCGGCAGAGCGAATGGCCGCGTGATAGAGGGGCGAGACGCCCTCGTTCCCGACCTTGATCGCGACCTGCCCGGCGCCCCAGATCGCGCAGAGGACGAGCAGGAGCGCGCCGGCCGCGGGGTCGATCGCGGAACGCTGGCTCACGCGTGGGTCAGGTCTGGGTCGGGTCGAGCCAGATGGGCGCCGTGACGGGCGGGCGCCACGACAGGAAGCGGTCCAGCAGGGCCGTCGGGGTCGAGTCGACCAGGAGCAGTCCCGCATACTCGGGCCGGATGAAGCCCTCTTCCACGGCGTGGCGGTGGAGCGTGAGGAGGCCGCTCCAGTAGCCCTGCACGTCGACGAGGCCAATCGGCTTCCGGTGGATGCCGAGCTGGGACCACGTCAGGACCTCGAAGACCTCCTCCAGCGTGCCGAGTCCGCCCGGCAGCGCCACGAAGCCGTCCGACAGCGAGGCCATCAAGGCCTTCCGCTCGTGCATCGATCCGACGAGGTGGAGCTCCGTCAGCCCGCTGTGGGCGAATTCCTTCCGGGCGAGGCCGCGGGGCAGCACGCCGATCGCCTCGCCGCCGGCCGCGAGGACCGCATCCGCGACCACGCCCATCAGCCCGACGGAGCCGCCCCCGTAGACGAGCCCGAGCCCCCGCCGGACCAGCTCGACGCCCAGGCCGCGGGCCGTGTCCGCATACGCTGCCTGGCGGCCAGGCGAAGAGCCGCAGAACACGCAGACGCGCTTCACGGTGCCTAGTCTCGCCGGATCCCTGTCGCGCCGCAACTCGCGCGCCGTCGGCGCGCCAGGTGTCAGTGGCGCCGGCCCAGGGCGAGGACCAGATCGACGAGCCGCTCGGCCGCGTCGGGCGTGGCCAGCGCACGGGCGTGCGCCGCCATCGTCCGGCGTCGCTCCGGATCGCCGAGGAGGGCGCTGACCTCCCGGACGAGCCGGTCCGGCGTGAGGTCGGCTTCGGGCAAGAGCACGGCGGCGCCGGCATCGGTGAGGACGCGCGCGTTGGCGGTCTGCTCATCCCCGCGCGCGCCCGGCAGTGGAACGAGGATCGCGGGCAACCCGAGCGCGGCCAGCTCGGTCACGGTGCCGGCGCCGGCGCGACCCACCACCAGGCTCGCGGCGGCGTAGAGGTCCCCGAGCTCCTCGCCGACGAGGGCG
>CAYXBJ010000163.1:0-28861 GCA_964463175.1 uncultured bacterium | reverse complement strand
CCGACGACCGCCACATCTTCACGCTCGATGCGGCCGGCGTGGCTCTGGCCGCCATCCAGGGGCTCCACGCCCTGGCCCGGGCGCAGCAGGCGCGGGTCGACGCGCTCGAGCGCGAGTTGACGGCGCTCCGCGACGAGACGGCCGCGCTTCGGGCCGAGCTGGCCCTCCGCGAGGCCGAGCCAGTCGCCTGAGCCGGGATCACAGCGCTCCGGTGATCTAACCGAGCCGGGCGTCCGTGTTCTCCTACGTCGCGTACGGACTGGGAATCCATTCGGCCCTAGAGCTGCCGGAGCTCACCCCCGGATCGTCTCCCCCCGACGTGGTGGTTCGCCCCGGCCACGTCACGGTTCCACCGACGACTGTACCGGCGAGCAACGGTCTCCTCCACACGTCGGGCGACGAGGACTGTCTCTACTGGCCGGACGTCGGTGCGTTCCTCCTGCGCCACGGGCGCGAGGTCACGTTCGACTCACGGCCCGGCGTCACCAGCGGCGTGCTGCGTCTCTACCTACTGGGCCCCGTGCTCGGATTGCTTCTTCACCAGCGGGGTCTGTTCATCCTCCACGCGAGCGCCATCGTCCTCGACGGAGGCGTGGTGGCGTTCCTCGGCCACTCCGGCCGGGGCAAGTCGACGACCGCCGCGATGCTGCACGCGAGGGGAGGCACGGTCGTCGCGGACGACGCGCTGGCGGTGGATTTGGCCGCTCCGGGTGGGCCGGCCGCCCTCCCGGGCTTCCCTCAGCTGAAGCTCTTGCCGGACGCGGTGACTGCACTGGGCGAGAACCCCAAGGATCTGCCGCGGATCCATCCGGGCGACGACAAGCGATCCCGGGTCGTGAGCGCCGTCGCCACGACCTCCCGGCCCTTGCGGCGGCTCTACGTGCTGACCGACGCCGATGCGCTGAGCCTCGAGCCGCTGTACGGACACGCGGCGGTCTTCGAGGTGCTCCAGCACTCCTTCGTCGCGCCGGCGCTCGAGCAGCTCGGCTCCTCCCGCTTCCTCGCCGAGTGCACGCGCCTCGCGGCGGCGGTGCCCGTCCGGCGTCTCCGGCGACCGCGCAGCCTCGCGAAGCTCGACGAGCTGGCCGCGCTCGTCGAGGCGGATGCGGCGGGCATGTCGAAGGGCGCTCGCCGGTGAGTCTCTCGCTGAGACGACTTTAGCGGTCCCAATGCGAGGCGCGCCGACGCGCCGGAATCACGGGCGCTCGGCGGGGCCGGCCTCGAACAGGGCGCGACGGCGCGCGTCGGTGCGCCGCTCGGCCTCGAGCCGCTCGAGCTCGACCGCGGAGTGGTCCACGAAGCGCATGGCCGCCGCCAGCCCGCGATGACCCGCCTGCTCGGCGATCAGACGGTGCATCGCCTGGCAGACGCGGCGGTACGCCGGATGACCCTGGGGCGCGCTCCGGAGCTCCAGCACGTGCATCGCCTCCCGGGCGTTCATCTCCATGTAGAACCGGATCCGGTAGGCCATGCACACCGCGTAGGGCGCGACGGCAGCGAGGCCTCGGGCGGTGACCGCAGCGTGGAGCGCGGCCGACGCGTCCATGACCCGTCGCCACTCTGCGCCCGCGCCGGCCTCCTCGACCGCCTCGGGAACCGCGTAGCCGTGCCGCGGACCCAAGACCTGCCACTCGAGCGACAGGAGCCGGTGCCGCTGGAGGTCGCGGAACGCGCCGTAGTCCGTGAGGACGTCGAAGCGGTACGTCGTGCGCTCGAACGCCCGGCCGGGCTTGTGGCGCCGATTCCGCCGGTCGCCCACGTAGGCTCCCAGGACTCGCGCCCGCTCCTCCGCCGACATCCGGCGGGCGCGCGCCAGGAGCTGATCGTCCGGGAGGTCCGAGGCCGCATAGAGCGCGGCTGCCACGACCTTGACCTCGCCCTCGGGATCGAAGTCCGCGAGGACGACTTCCGGACGGGACTCGACGGCGGCGTCGCCGACCGCGTCGGTGGCCGCCGCCTGCGTGGTCTCGCGAACCGCGGCGAGGTATGCGGACCAGGCGCCGCCGCGGTCGGGGGCGTCCACCCGTTGCAGAAAGGCGGGGATGACCTTGCGCAGCTCGGTCAGCATGAGGTCGGCGCAGTCGCGGGCCTCCGCGAGCGCGCACGCCCGGAGCCGCAGCAGGAGCGCCTCGTACGCCTGGCCGGTGCCGTAGAGTCCCACGTTGGACCGCGTCGCGGCCGGAAGCAGCCCGCGCAGGGTGTCGAGCGCCTTCGCCCGGATCGTGTTCCGGTAGACCACTTCCGAATCCGATGGCTGCCGCGGGTGGCGCTCGCGGAAGTGCGCCTGCATGGGCTCGAGCCACCGCGCGTACGTCTCGAACATGAGATCGAGGGTCGCCGCGAAGTCCGGCTCGAGCCCGGTGCCGCGGACCTCGGCCGGCACGTGATACCGCCATCGCCCGCCGGGCCGGTCCGCGTAGGGGACGTACCGCGTCGACTGCTCGAGGTAGGCCATGAGGCGGCCCCACTCGAGGAGCTTCGTGAGCACGTTGGAGACGCCCTCGCACGCGATGTGGACGCCTCCCAGCTGCGCCACGGAATCGTCTCCGTACTCGACGAAGACGCGCTCGAAAAGGCTCTCGGCGCGCGCGACACCGACGTCCCGGGCGGGTGCGGCGCCCTCCCCGAGCCCGGCCGCCCCGGCGAACTCGTCGAGAAAGAGCCGGCGGAGTGACTTGGGGGAGCGCGAGTAGCGCGCGAAGAGCGCGCCCTTGACGACCTCGGGCAGGTTGACGAGGGCGAAGACCGGGCCCTCGACGCTGGTGAAGTACGGCGCGAGCCGGGCCCGCTCCTCCGCGGTGAACGTCTCGCCCGCGCCGATCAGGGGCGGTCGCCCGGTCTCACTCGCTGACACGCGCCTATCCTAGCAGGGCGCGCAGCACCGCCGCGAGGACCACGCCCCCCGCCACGGCCACGAGGAGGTGCCCCGTTCGACGCGCGAGGACGGCGACGACGATCGCCGCCGGCAGGTCCGTCACCCATCCCGGCACCGCGCCGCCCGGCGCGAGCAGGACGAGCGGCAGCGCCAGCGCGGTGATGAGCGCGATCGGCAGCGCCGCGAAATACCGCTCGATCCAGCTCGGCAGCCGGCGCCGCGCCAGCGCGAACAGGAGCGGCGCGCGCGTCAGGTACGTGGCGACGCCCATGGCCGCGAACGTGAGGATGATCCCGGCTCTCATCGTGAGGCCGTCACGGTCCGTCCGGGGCCGTCGAGGCCGCCGCGGGACCCGCGCCCGCCGCGCGGCCGCGCGGTGCCAGCCACACCCCGAGGGCCGACGCGCCGAGCCCGGCGAGCGCGATGTGCCAGGTGCCGCCGAGCGTCGCCTTGACTGCGAGGGCCACGACCGCGGCGACCGCCGCGACCGCCCACTGCCAGGGTGCCTGGATGGTCCGCGCGAGGATCGCGATGAACACGGCCGGGAACACGAAGTCGAGCCCGTACCGGTGCGGATCGGGGATGTGCCCCCCGAGGACGCCTCCCGTCGTGGCGCCGACATACCAGGCGAGGTACGTCGCGGCGGCCGAGCCGGCGTAGTAGGCGGGGTGCGGGCGATGCGTCGCGAAGCGCGCAATCGTCAGAGCATACGACTCGTCGGTGATGCCGTGAGCGAGGAGGGCCAGCCACCCCCGCGACAGATGCTTGAAGTACGGCGCGAGGCTCGCGGCGATCAGGTAGTGGCGGAGGTTGACGACGTACGTCGTCAGCACCAGGAGCCACGCGGGGGCGCCGGCCGCGAGCATGGGCAGTGCGACGAACTGCGCGGTCCCCGCGCAGACGAGGAGGCACATCGCGATGAGCTCACCCAGCGAGAGGCCGGCCTGGCGGGCGAGCCCGCCCCAGACGATGCCGTAGGCCACGATGCTCGGCACGACGGTGGTGAGCGTGTCGCGCACACCAGCCCAGGCCTCGGCGCGCGCGGCACCGCCATCGCCGCCCCCGCGGGCGACAGGGCTCAGGGGACGTCTCCGATCGGCGGCGAGGCCGCGCGAGGCCGAGCGGGCACACCGGATGATATGCCGGGAGCGCGGTCGTTCCGCAATGCCGGAATGGGTCGAGGTCCGGGCGCGGCGGCTCACCGCGCCGGTGGGCACGCCGGGAGGTGTCGAGGCGACCATCGCGAGGGCGCGCCCGCCCCGCGTTGACACCGATCACGCGGCTCGGCTAGAGTGAGCGCCGTTCAAAACCTGGACGAAGGAGGCTCGCCATGCGACTCCGGGCCATTGCCCTCACGACCGTCCTCGTGCTTGCCGTCTCGCTGGCCGCGTGCAGCGCGCTGTCGACGGGGCGCGAGTTCCCGTCGCCCAAGCCGGGCGCGGAGATCAAGAACGGTGCGACGACGAAGGCCGACCTCCTGAAGATGTTCGGCGATCCGACCCAGGTCGGCATGAAGGACGGCGATCAGACCTGGACCTGGTACTACTTCCAGAAGGGCTCCGGCAAGGAAGGTGACCTCTCCAAGCAGCTCGAGGTCACATTCAATCCGCAGGGCATGGTGAAATCCTATTCCTTCTCCTCCAACTTCCCGGAGGACATGAAAACCCGCTGACGGATCCGGGCCCGTCCACGGGACGGCGACCGCACGACGCTGTCGTCGTCCCGATCCTCTCCTTCGTCGTCCTCCTCTGGGGCGGTAGCTACCCCGCGATCAAGGCGACCCAGTCGTTCTTTCCGCCGATCGCGTTCGCCACCTTTCGGTGCGCGGTCGCAGCCGTGATTCTGGTCCTAGTTGGCCTCGTCAGCGGCGCGCTTCTGCCGGCCCTCCGGCCCCGCGACTGGGGTGTCGTTGTGCTGCTGGGCCTGTTCGGCAACACGCTCTTCCATGGGCTGCTCGTCTCGGGGATCCATCGCACGTCTCCGAGCCACGGCGCCATCCTGGTGGCGCTGAGCCCGGTACTGGCCGCCTTGCTGGCACGGCTACTCTACGGTGAGCTAGTCAGCTCCCGTCGGATGACCGGCATCGTGCTCGGCTTCGCGGGCGTAATCCTGATCGTCGCGCGCGGAAAGCCGGGCTCCACCTCACTGCGGGGCGACCTGCTCTGTCTCGGCGCCAGTCTGTCGTGGGCGCTCTACACGGTTGTGGGCAAGCCGCTGCTCGCGCGCGCCACGCCGCTGGCCGTCACCACGTGGGCCACCCTCATCGGCGTCGTCCCCCTGCTGCCGTTCGGTGCGGCCGGGCTCGGCGAGGTCCACTGGACGGCCTTGTCCACCCGCGAGTGGCTACTGCTGGGATATCTCTCGGCGGGTACCATCGCGCTCGCGAACCTCCTCTGGTACGTCGCACTCTCGCGGACGGCGACTACACGGGTCGTGGGCTTCTCGTTCCTCATTCCAGTGGTCGCCGTGACGATCGCCGTCCTGACCGGCCAGGAAACGCTCAGTCTCGCGCTCGCGCTGGGGGCGACCGCCGTCCTCGCCGGGGTCGCCCTCGCGCACCGGGGCTGACGAGCCGCCCGGGCGGACGTTGACAGGCCCCCGCGCGCCGCCTAGCGTGGCCGCGTGAAGGCGCCGGCCTCGGACGCGCTGGGCCTCCGGTGCATCGACTGCGGGAGCGAGCAGCCCCTCGCGTATCGGCTCGCGTGCCCCGCGTGCGCGGGGCTCCTCGAGCCCGTCTACGATCTCGCGCCGCTCCGCCGCCGGGGGCCGGGCGCGGCCTTCGCCGGACGCGGCGCGTGGCGCTACCATCCCGTCCTCCCCATCCGAGATCCGGCGCACTTCGTGTCGCTCGGCGAGGGCGCGACGCCGCTGCTGGAGGCGCCGGCGCTGGCCCGGGCCCTCGGCGTGCGGCGGCTCCTCCTGAAGTTCGAGGGCACCAATCCGACGGGCACGATCAAGGACCGCTCGTCCGCCACCGCCGTCGCGGCGGCGCGGGAGTTCGGCTATCGCGCGATCTCCGTGGTCTCCACGGGTAACGCCGGGTCGTCGCTCGCCGCGTACGCGACGCGGGCGGGCCTGCGCGCGCTCATCTTCTGCTACGAGCAGGCCTCCGCCCCGAAGCTCGCCCACATGCAGATGGTCGCCTCCGACCTGATCCTGTATCGCGGCTTCTACGACGACCTCATCCGGATCTGGGACCGGATGATCGAGGAGCTGCCCGTCTTCGACGGGGGCGCGTCGCGGAACGTATTCAAGCAGGAAGGGAAGAAGACCCTCGCGTGGGAGATCGCCGAGGCCTGCGAGTACCGCCTGCCGGACGTCGTGGTCTACCCGGTGGCGGTCGGCGAGGCATTCATCTCGGGCTGCCGCGCGTTCCGGGAGATGCGCGCGCTCGGCTGGATCGACGCCCTGCCCCGTTTGGTCGCCGCGCAGTCCGCCCGGGCGAACCCGATCGCCCGGGCGTGGCGCGACGGCGGCCCGCTCCGGCCGGTCCCCCTCACCTACACCGTGGCCGAGGGGCTCGCGGTCGGAGATCCGGGAGCGAAGGGCGCGTGGGTGCTGCGCCTCCTCCAAGAGGAGCAGGGGCTCGCGACCGACGTCGAGGACGAGGCGGTCCTGGACGCGCAGCGGCTCCTGGCCCACACCGAGGGGCTCTACGCAGGCCCCACCGGCGTCGCGACGCTCGCCGCCGCCCGGAGGCTCCTGGCCGAGGGCATTCTCGACCCGGCGGGCACGGTGTGCTGCGTGATCACCGAGACCGGGCTCAAGACCGAGGCGCGGGTCGAGTCCCGCGTCGGGGAGGCCCTGACCTACGAGCGCCTGATCGCCCTCGTCCGGGAGCGCCTCGGCACCTGAGGCGACCCGCGGCGATCGGCTACCGGAAGTAGGACTCCACCCGCAGGAAGACCTCGTAGGTGAGCCGCACGTCGCCGAGACAGTAGGCCTCGATCTCGGCGACGCGGCCCGCGCGCCAGAGGCCCAGCACCTGGGAGCCTTCCATCCCGGGCGGCCACTTCTGCAGGCCCAGCAGCTCGGCGACGATGTCGAGCCGCACGGTGTCGCTCCGCTCCCAGTTCGAGAGGATGCGCATCACGTCGAAGTGGCTGTCGGGGGCATAGGGCCGGAGCGGCAGGCCCACGGTCGAGGACGCGCCCACGTAGATGGAGCGCCGGATGAGGTACGGCAGGTCGAAGCCGAGGCCGTTGTACGTGACGAACCGCCAGTCGCGGCTGCTGCGGACCTTGTCCCAGAACTCCTCGAGGATGCGCCGCTCGTCCTCGACGGCCGACGCGGTCAGGGCCTTCGTCTCGAGCTCGCCGCGACCCCGCCCGTCGTGGCCCATCCCGATGCAGATCACGTGGCCGAACTCCGGGCGGAGGGCCATGTAACGCTCGAGATCGCGCCGCACGCCGGTGAAGGCCTCCGCGTCCATCCCCGCTAGGAACTCGTCGAGTCCCGGCCCGGCGCCCTCGGGGTCCCCCCGTCGCGTGACGCGCTCCCAGACGTACTCCTGGATCTTCCGGGGCTCGGCCCGGAAGTCGCGGGGAATCGTCTCGATGTCGACGACGAAGTTCACGCCGCGCCGCCCGTGTCGTGGACCACGACCCGGTTCTTCCCTTCCCGCTTGGCCGCGTACATCGCCTCGTCGGCGGCGCCGAGGGCGGCCTCCACCGACTCCGGAGCCCGCTCGAACGCCACGGCTCCGACGCTCGCGGTCACTCGCGGGAGGCCGGAGGGGAACGGCGCGCGGCCGATCAAGTCCACGAGCTTCAGGGCGTAGCGCGGCACCGTGAGCCGCGAGGCCTCGGGCAGGATGACCGCGAACTCGTCGCCCCCCAGGCGCGCGGGGATGTCGGTGGTCCGGCAGTTCTCGCGGATCACGCGTCCCACGGTCTGCAGCACCCGATCGCCGGCCTCGTGGCCGGCCGTGTCGTTCACCGCCTTGAACCCGTCGAGATCGACCACCAGCAGCCCGAACGGCCGGCCATACCGCCGACACCGGTAGATCTCGCGGTCGAGGGCCTCGTGGAGGTAGCGGGAGTTCCAGAGGCGAGTCAGCCGGTCCCGCCGGGCCGAGTCGCGCTCGCGGAGGAGCGAGAGCGCCAGCGCATCCTCCGTCCGCAGGAGCCGCCGGACGGCCTCGCGGCCCGCGCCCACCGTCGCGGCGACGCTCGCGAGGGCCGCGAGCCGGAGGCCCACGTGCCAGACGAGGGCCTCCGTCGGGGCGTCGCGGGGGGCAGTGCCGCTCGCGACCAGCTGCGCGGCGCTCCACCCGACGGTGGCGATCCCGACGGTCGCCCAGCGCCCGACCGCCCGAAAGCGCCAGCTGGCGATCGCGACGATCGCCATGTGCACGAGCGCGAGCGTGACGTCGGCGCCAGTGCGGCGATCGAGCGTGAGGATCATGCACGCGGCGGCGGCCAGGAAGCCGACGCCGAGCCGCCCGGCGAGGGTCGACAGGCGCGCGGCGCTCGCGTCGACGGCGCCGTGACGCTCCTCGATCGCCCCCGGGGCGGGCCGCGCCCTCAGCCGGCCGAAGCGGCCGATCCGGCCCAAACGGCCGAGGAGGCCTAGGCCCGATACCAGCGGAGCTCCTCCACCATCGCCACCGTCCCGCCGAAGCTCGCGCGCGCCGCCTGCACGTGGGACCGGAGCGCTCCGTGAACGGTGTAGCCGACGTGAGCCAGGTAGAGCCGGCCGACGCCGGCGGCGCGCGCCACCGTCCCCGCTTCGCGCGCGGTCGAGTGCCACTCGGCGGGATTGGGCCGGGCGAAGGTCGCCTCGTGGACCAGCACGCTCGCGCCGCGGGCCAGCGTCTCCACCGGCGCGCACGGACGGGTGTCCGAGGAATAGACGAGGCTCCGCCGCCCGGCGTCCAGCCGCACCGCCAGGTTCGGCATCTGGCCGTGCACGTTGGGGGATGCGGTCACGACGAGGTCCGCCGTCTCGAGCACCCGGACACCCTCGCGGGGCTCGACCGCCCGGACGGGGAGCTCCAGCCCCTCGTCGGCGAGGCCGAAGAGACCGAGGAGGCGCTCCACCAGGCCGACGTGCTCGACGCGGCAGTAGATCGGCAGCGGAGCGCGCCGCCCGAGGATGAGGAGGCCCTGGATCAGGGCCGGGAGCCCGTAGACGTGATCCGGATGGGTATGCGTCACCACGACCGCGGAGAGCCCGACGGGATCGATCCCGGCCCGGCGGAGCTTCTGCACGGGGCTGCCGCCCACGTCGACCAGGCATACCGTGCGCCCGGCGCGAACCACGAGGGCGGTAGTGTCTCGGACCGCCGTGGGCACCGCGCCCGAGCTTCCCAGGCACGCGAACGAGAGGCCGCCACGGGGAACGCGTCGGACGGCGACCCGGCGGGGCGGGCTGCGCCGCGCCCCGTCCCGTTTCCCCTTGGATCCGGGGACCGGCCGGCGCGGGCCCATGCCGCCCGGGAGATCCTCAGGTCGCGCGGCGGCGCAGCAGGAGTGGGATGCCGACGGCGGCCACGACGACCGCCCCGACACTCACGAGCTGCGCGACCCGGAGCGAGCCCAGCATGAGGCTGTCGGTCCGGAGCCCCTCGACCCAGAAGCGCCCGAGCGAATAGAGGCCGAGGTACGCGAGGAACAGGGCGCCCGGCGCCCGCTCCAGCCGCCGCCGGAGGACGAAGTACAGGATCAGGAAGCACCCGGCGTTCCAGAGCGACTCGTAGATGAAGGTCGGATGAAAGAACTGGTTGTCCACGTAGGCAGGCGGCCGGCGGGGCTCCGAGATGAAGAGCTTCCACGGCAGATCGGTCGGGCGGCCGAACGCCTCCTCGTTGAAGAAGTTCCCCCACCGCCCGATCGCCTGGGCGAGGATGAGCGGCGGGGCCACGATGTCCAGATAGGTGAGAAGCGGCAGGCCCTTGGCCCAGACGTAGGCGCCGCCGGTGAGCAGTCCCGCGATGAGCCCCCCGTGGATCGCCAGGCCGCCTTCCCACACTGCGAACGTGCGCCACCACGGCTGCGTCTGATAGTAGTCGAGGTTGAAGAGGACGTAGTAGAACCGGGCACCGATGAGGCCGCCGATCAGGGCGATCTCCGCCGCCTTCAGCAGGTCGTCGGGCGACTCACCCCGGCGCGCCGCCTCGCGGGACGAGAGCCAGAGCCCGAGCGCCATCGACGACGCAATGAGGACGCCGTACCAGCGGATCGAGACGGACAGACCACCCACCAGCGGGAGGTCGACGGGAAGCTGGAACGCGAGCGCGATCGGCCCGGGGGAGCGGAACACGGCTCCCTATTACCCCACGGCACTCGGGGTGTCAAACGAAAATGCCCCGCGGGTGTTGATTTGTTTGACACTCTTCGGAGCCGCTGGGTATGATGGCTGAAACGTTGCAGGAGGTCTGGTTGCTTAGAGCGCATCGCAAGGATTCGAGGGCCTGAGCGTCGTGCCCGGGCTTTCCAGTCTTGGCGGCTTCGGTGAGATCGTCGCCGACGTCGGTCCTCTCGAGAAGGTTGTTCTCTTCGTCCTCCTCGCGATGTCGGTCGTCTCGTGGGCGATCATCCTGCACAAGGCGCTGCAGTTCCGCATGGTCACCAGCGAGAGCGCGCGCTTTCTCAAGACCTATCGCGAGTCGCGCCGCTTCTCGCTCGTCGCGTCCGGCGCCAAGCGCCTGCGCCAGAGCCCGCTCGGTCGCGTCTATCTCGCCGCGTACCAGGAGCTCTCGGCGAGCGGCGCGCCGCCGCCGGACGTCATGGACGGACCCCCGGAGCCGGGCGAGGAAGGCATCTCGATCGACCGGCTGGACTCGGTCCAGCGCGCGATGCGCCGCGTGCACTCGAGCGAGGTGGAGCGAATGGAGCGCTATCTCGCGTTCCTCGCGACGACGGCGAGCTCCGGACCCTTCGTGGGCCTCCTCGGAACGGTCGTGGGCATCATGAACTCGTTCCAGGCCATCGGGACGCAGGGCTCCGCGAGCCTGGCGGTAGTCGCGCCCGGCATCTCGGGCGCCCTCGTGGCCACCGCCGCCGGTCTCGCCGCCGCCATTCCCGCCGTCGTCGGATACAACTACTTCGTGGGACGGGTGCGTCACTGGACGACCGAGATGGACAATTTCGCGCTCGAGCTGGCCAACCTGATCGAGCGTCGGCTCGTACGGAGCACGAAGCCCTTCTAGGATGGCGATCAAGGCCGACGCCGGCGCGGAGGGTGCCGGCACCCGCACCACGCTGGCCGAGATCAACGTCATTCCGCTCGTCGACGTTGTCCTCGTCCTGCTCCTCATCTTCATGCTGACGGCACCCATGATGTACCGCGGCATCGACGTGAACCTCCCCCGCAGCGGGGGCAAGCCCACGGCCGTGGAAGAGCGGCTGGTCCTCACGATCACGAAGGACCACCTGCTCTACCTCAACGAGCGCCCGCTCCCCCTGGCCAACCTCGAGACGCGGCTCCGGGAGCTGATCAAGGATCGGACGGACCGGACGATCTTCATCAAGGCCGACAAGGAGCTCGCCTACGGGTCCGTCGTGGAGACGATGGACCGGGTGCGCCGCGCCGGGGTGGAGCGGGTCGGGATGGTGACCGAGCCCCTCCCGAGGCGGGAGTAGCGATGGCTGCGCCGGCCGTGTACCGGGTCCCGCGCCGCTTCATCACCTTCCCCGAAGACCCGCCGCCCTACGGGTTCCTGGCCGTGTCGGCCTTCGCGCACATGGCGTGCTTCGCGGCCGCCCTCGCGTTCTCCGTGTTCCTGGGCTCGCGGGTCGATCAGTCGAAGGTCTACATCGTCAACCTCGTGCCTTCCACGCCGTCGCTCGGAAGCCCGGAGCCCGCGGCGCCCGCGCCGGCCGTGCGGGCGCCGGCGCCGGAGTCACCGCGACCGCCCCAGCCCAAGGCCGAGGAGAAGGCGCCCCCCAAGGCCCCGCCCCGGCCCCCGGAGCGGGCCGTGGAGCCGCCGCCGCCCCGCGCGCCCGAGGTCGCCGCCGCCCGGCCGAAGATGCCCGAGCCCTCGGAGCTGGCCCTGCCCAAGCGCGTGGAGAAGGAGAACCCGACGCTGCCCCCGCCGCCCGCGGCGAAGGCCGTCGAGCGGACGCTCCTGCCGCCGCCGCCGGTGGCGCCGCCGACGGCGCCGATCACGCCCGCCGCGCCGACGCGCCTGCCGGAGCCCCCGCGGATCGCGGCCCCGCCCGCCGCGCCCGCGACGCCGACGGCGCCGCCGGTCGCGGCCGCGCGCTCCGGCGTGGAACCGATCCGGCTCGGCCGGCCCAACGCCACGACGACGTCCACCGGCAGCATCGCGGTCGACGCCAGCGATTTCCCATTCACCTACTACCTCCGGCTCATCCAGTCGAAGATCGGGGAGCGGTGGTCGCCTCCGCGCGCCGCGGCCGCCGGCGGGGAGCGAGTGATCGTGCTCTTCGAGATCCAGCGGGATGGCCAGGTCCGGGAGCCCACGGTGGAGAAGAGCTCCGGTAACGCGCTCTACGACCAGTCGGCGCTGCGCGCCATCACCGAGGCCAGTCCGTTCCCGCCGCTGCCGCCGGAGTTCAAGGCCTCGTCGCTCCGCGTGCACTTCGGCTTCGAGTTCAGCCCGGGACAGGGATGATCAAAGCGCGCCGGGCCGGCCTCCTGGCTGTCGCGCTCCTCGCGGTCCTCTCCTTCGTCCTGCCCGCGCCGCCGCCCTCGCACTCCCAGGGCGTCGAGGTCTTCCTCAACGTCACCCAGGGCGGATCGAAGAAGCTCGGCATCGCGATCCCCGAGTTCACGCGCCAGAACGCGGCGCCGGATGACGGGAACTTCGCCCGCGCCGTCCCGGAGATCATCGGGAACGATCTCCGGTTCTCCGCGCTCTTCGCGGTCGCGAACACCCCGGCCCTGCCTGCGACACCAGACGGCATCAAGCAGGAGTTCACGCGCCTCCAGCAGGCCGGGGCGCACGCCGCGATGCACGGGCTGATGCGGATCGACGGCCAGCGCCTTACGATCGAGTTCCGCCTGTACGACCTGACGAACCCGGAGTTCCGGCTGATCGCCTCCAAGATGTTCTGGGTGGAGCCGCTCGCCGACCACCGGCGGCTCGCCCACCGGATCGCCGACGAGGTGGTGTACCAGTTCACCGGCGAGCGGGGCATCGCCGAGACGAAGATCGCGTACGTCTCCCAGGTCGGCCAGAACAAAGAGCTGATGATGATCGACTACGACGGCTTCAACCAGGCGCAGATCACGAATCTGCACAGCGTGTCCCTGTCGCCCGCCTGGAGCCCGGTCGATTCCTCGGTGGCCTTCACGTCCTTCTTCAAGGGGTACCCGTACGTGTTCCGCGTCTTCCCGTTCAACCCGCGCCGCCGCAACCAGGAGCCCGAGCTGATGTCGGCCTGGCCGGGGATCAACACCTCGCCGGCCTGGGCGCCGGACGGTAAGATGCTCGCCCTCACCCTCTCCAAGAGCGGGAACCCCGACGTCTTCTCGCTTCGTGTGGGCAGCTCGGACTTCCGCCAGCTGACGAACAACCGCGGCATCGACACCGATCCCACCTGGTCGCCCACCGGCCGCGAGATCGCGTTCACGTCGGACCGGTCGGGCACGCCCCAGATCTGGATCATGAGCGCCGAGGGCACGAACGCGCGGCGGCTCTCGGTCGGCGGGTTCGACACGCAGCCACGCTGGTCGCCCAAGGGCGACACCATCGTCTTCACCCGCCGGACGTCCGGCGGGTTCGACCTCTGGGGCATCAATCCCGACGGATCAAACGCCCGCGCCCTGACCCAGGGCAACGGCAGCAACGAGGCGGCCTCCTGGGCGCCCAACGGTCGCCACATCGTGTTCTCCTCGAGTCGCGGCGGCCGGGTCCAGCTCTACACCATGTTGGCCGATGGCACCGAGCAGCAGCCACTCACCCGAGACCGGGGTGAGGCGTCCAGCCCCACGTGGTCGCCGCGCCCGCAATGAGGCCTCGACGGAGCCCCACCATCGAAAGGAGCGTGGTATGACCCGGAGACCCTGGCAGACAACGTTTACCGTGCTCGCGCTGTTCGTCGCGACTGTCGTCTTGACGGGGTGTCCGAAGAAGCCGGCCCCCCAGGCCGGCACCGGCCCCGGCGGCGGGGCCGGGCCGACGGTGTCCGGCGGCGCCGGGAGCGGCGCGGGCGGCGCGGGCACCGGGGCCGGCGGCTCAGGCGGCTCGATGGGGAGCGGCCCGGGCGCGGGTGGCAGCATGGGCGCGGGTGGCGCCGGTGCGGCCGGGGCCGGTGGTGCCGGTGCGGCCGGGGCCGGTGGCGCGGGTGGCGCGGGCGCGGCGACCGGGACGACCATTCCGTCCCTGCCGTCGCCGAAGGAGTTCGTCGAGAGCGCCGCGCTCCGTGACATCTTCTTCGACTTCGACAAGTACGACGTCCGGCCAGCGGACAAGGGCACGCTCGACGAGAACGCGAAGTGGCTGAAGTCGAATCAGAGCGCGCTCCTGCTCATCGAGGGGCATACCGATGAGCGCGGCACCAACGAGTACAACCTGGCGCTCGGCGAGCGGCGCGCGAAGGCGACCCGCGACTACCTCGTGTCGCTCGGCATCGACGGGGGGCGCATCACCGTGATCAGCTACGGCGAGGAGCGGCCGACCTGCACCGACAAGACCGAGGCCTGCTGGGCCAAGAACCGCCGGGCTCACTTCCTCGTCAAGCAGTAGCTCGCTGAGTGGCGTCGTGGAGGTCGGGGGGCCGGCTCACCACCGTCGTCGGAGCGATCATCCTGCTCACCGGATGCGCTCCGGAGGCCGCCCCCCTACTCCACGAGGACTCTGACCGGCTGCGGGCGGACCTCCTGCGGGTGGAGCAGGAGGTCCAGGGGACTCGTACCGCGCTCCTGACCGAGATCCAGGCCACCGACCGCCGGAACACCCAGACCCTGACCGAGATCCAGCGGACCCTGGCGCGCCTCGGGACGCGGCTCGACGAGCTCGGGCGCGAGACGGGGCAGCTCCAGGGCCGGGTGGACGAGCTCCGGCGGCGGATGGACACGTTGTCGCTTCAGTTCGAGGTGGGCCCCCCGCCGGCCGCGAGCGGGACGGCCACGCCGCCCGTCGCCCCTGCCCCGTCAGTCGCGCAGCGCCCGGCGCCGCCGGGCACCCAGGCCAGCGATCTCTACCAGACCGCGTACATCGACTTCACGCGCGGGCACTACAACCTGGCCATCGCCGCGTTCCGAGAGTACGTCCGGCTCTACCCGGGGACCCCCCTCGCCGAGAAGGCGCAGTACTGGATCGGCGAGTCCCACTTCAGTCTAGCCAAAGCGCATCAGTCGCGCGGCGAGTCCGACCGGGCGGTCCAGGAGTTCGAGCGGGCCGTCCAGGAGTTCCGGGCGGTGGCAATCACCTACCCCCGGGGCGACCGCGTCCCGTCGGCGCTCTACAAGGAGGCCTTGGCGCTGGCCGAGCTCGGACAGCTCTCGCTCGCCGGGGCGCGCCTGCAGTTCCTGCTCGACCAGTTCCCGTCGACGGAAGAGGCGGCTCAGGCGAAGGACGAGCTGGCGCGGATCCGGAAGCGCTGACTCCCGCCGGGCGGCGGGGATGCCGGGCCGGCTAGACGCCGGTCCGCGGCAGCCCGAAGACCCACAGCACCGTGACGTCCGACTCCGGGCTCGCGTACACCATCACCGGGACATCGGGATCCTCGGTCTCCACGGACTGGATGACGACCTGATCGAGGCCGGCGGGCTGGACGCTCGCCGACTCGAGGCCACCGGCGACCGGCGCCGGGCCGGACACCGGGTGAGGGGCCCGCTGCCAGGGCGCCACGACGGCGAGCACGGCGAGAGCGCACGCCGCCAGCGCCGGGGCGAAGCCGAGCCGCGGTCGAGCCGTCACCGGCCCCCAGAGCGACCGCCGGACCGGCTCCTCCGGGCGGGCGGCCGGCGCCGCGATCCGGCCCCGAACCTGGGGCCAGAAGGCCGTCCAGACCGCCTCGGGCGGGTCCGCGACGGCGAGCGTCAGGGCGGCGTGGAGGCGATCCAGCGTCGCCAGCTCCTTGCTGCACCGCTCGCAGCCCCGGAGGTGGCCCTCGACCCGGCGCCGTCTACCGGGCGACAGCTCGCCGTCCCGGTACCCGCTCAGTTGCCCTCGAATCAGCCAGCAGAAGGGAGTCATCGTCCTCACCGCGACTTCTTAGACCGGAGCCGCGCGGGGCCTATTCGGGCGGGCACGAGGGGAGTGTACCGCCCGTCGCGGGCCCGGGGCAATGGACCCGGAGGCCGCGCCCGGCACTCCCCCGGGTCCCCCGGCGCCGCGAGAGTTGAGCGACCCCGCCTGCCCGTGGGACCATAGGGCGGTCCGACGACCTCGAGAGGGTGTGTCATGAGCGAATACAGCGCCTGGTTCGAATGCGTCAACGGCTGCCCCGGACGGTACAGCCTGCTCGAGATCATCTACCGCTGCCCCACCTGCAACGATCTCCTGGACGTGGTCCACGACCTCGAGCCCCTCCGGCGCCGGTCCGCGGCCGCCTGGATGCAGCTCTTCGACGACCGCTACCGCCGGAACGTGTTCCCCTACGGCTCCGGCGTCTGGGGCAAGAAGGAGTGGGTCGTCCCGTTCATCGACAACGAGAGCATCGTCTCCACGTACGAGGGCGGCACGAACCTCCTGTGGGCCGACCGGTACGGCAAGATGCTCGGGGTCGAGGACCTCTGGGTGAAGCAGTGCGGCAACTCCCACACCGGCTCGTTCAAGGACCTCGGGATGACCGTGCTCGTCTCGGTCGTCAAGCAGATGATCAAGGAAGGCGACTCGATCACCGCCATCGCCTGCGCGTCCACCGGGGACACGTCCGCCGCGCTGGCGAACTACTGCGCGGCCGCCGGGATCCCCGCCGTGGTCCTCCTCCCCCGCAACAAGGTCTCGCCGGCCCAGCTCGTGCAGCCGCTCGCGAACGGGGCGCTGGTCCTTGCCCTCGACACCGACTTCGACGGCTGCATGGCGCTGGTGCAGGAGATCACCAAGGAGCGGACGGTCTACCTCGCCAACTCGATGAACAGTCTCCGGCTCGAGGGACAGAAGACGGTCTCCATCGAGCTGGTGCAGCAGTTCGACTGGGAGGTCCCCGACTGGATCGTCATCCCGGGCGGCAATCTGGGGAACACCAGCGCGCTCGGCAAGGGCTTCCTCATGATGAAGGAGCTTGGGCTCATCCAGAAGCTGCCGCGCATCGCGGTGGCGCAGGCGCAGAACGCGAATCCCCTCTACCTCTCGTACCTGACGAGCTTCGAGACGTTCCGTCCGGTACAGGCGGAGAGGACGCTCGCCAGCGCGATCCAGATCGGCAACCCGGTCAGCTACAAGCGCGCGGTCAAGGCGCTCCGCCAGTTCAACGGGGTCGTCGAGCAGGCGAGCGAGTCCGAGCTCGCCGACGAGGCGGCCCGCGCCGACCGCACCGGCATGTTCAACTGCCCGCACACCGGCGTGGCGCTGGCGGTCCTCCGGAAGCTCGTCGAGCGCAAGGTCATCCGCTCGAACGAGCGGGTGGTCGTGATCTCGACGGCCCACGGCTTGAAGTTCGCGGAGCAGAAGACGGCGTATCACATGGGGCGGATCCCGGGCCTGTCGTCCACCTACGCGAACCGGCCGGTGGAGATCGGGCCGGACGCGGGGCTCGTGCACGACGCGATCCGCCGTCACGCGGACAAGATGCGCCTCATGGAGGCTTGACGTGGCCAACTCGCGACAGCGCCGGGATCCCGCTCCGCCGTCCGCGCCGGCGCCCTCGCGCCCGCCCGCGAACGAGCAGGGTCGCGAGCCCGGGCCGAGCACCCAGTCGGTCCACGGCGGCGAGCCCCGGCAGAAGCTGGCCAGCGCGCTCACTGCGCCCATCGTGCAAACGGCGACCTACGCGTTCCGCGACAGCAAGGAGATCGCGGATCACTTCGAGGGCCGCGTCGAGCGAGACGAGTACGGGCGCTACGGCAACCCGACCCAGCGGATGGCCGAGAAGAAGCTGGCGGCCCTGGAAGGCGCCCAGGAGGGGCTCCTCTTCTCGAGCGGCATGGCCGCGATCACCACGACGCTCTTCGCCATGCTGTCCAAGGGCGCCCACGTCGTGGTGACTGACGACGCGTACCGGCGGACGCGGCAGTTTCTCAACCAGGTGCTGCGGCGATACGGCGTGGAGGTCACCACGGTGCCCGCCGGCGACTACGAGCGGATGGAGGAGTCGATCCGGCGCACCACGCGCCTCGTCTTCAGCGAGTCTCCAACGAACCCGTACAACCGCGTGGTCGATCTCGAGCGG
This sequence comes from uncultured bacterium, assembly GCA_964463175.1. Taxonomy (GTDB): domain Bacteria; phylum Methylomirabilota; class Methylomirabilia; order Rokubacteriales; family DASRDR01; genus DASRDR01. The sequence goes on along the minus strand of CAYXBJ010000163.1, from coordinate 10,738 downwards.
CTCGTCGAGATCGGGCGGCGCCACCGAGTGAAGACCGCGATCGATTCCACCTTCGCCACGCCGATCAACCAGCGGCCGCTCGACTTCGGGGTCGACCTCGTCATCCACTCCGCGACCAAGTACCTGGGTGGCCACAACGACCTCATGGCCGGCGTCGTCCTGGGCAGCCGGAGCCTGGTGGGGGCGATCCGCGACCTCCACTCGGTGACCGGCGCGGTCCCCGACCCCCTCGGCGCCTACCTGCTCATCCGGGGGATCAAGACGCTGGCGCTCCGCGTCGCCCGGCAGAACGAGAACGCGCAGCGCCTCGCCGAGTTCCTGGAGGCGCATCCGAAGGTCGACCGGGTGCACTACCCGGGCCTCAAGAGTCACCCCGAGCACGATCTGGCGCGACGCCAGATGAAGGGGTTCGGGGGGGTCGTCTCCTTCGAGGTGCGCGGCGATCTGGCCGCCGCGTCCCGCCTGGTCGACGCCTGCCGGATTCCCCGCATCGCCCCGTCGCTCGGCGGTGTGGAGAGCCTGATCGAGCAGCCGGCGCTGATGAGCTTCTACGAGCTCACGACGGAGGAGCGCCTCCAGATCGGAATCCGGGACTCGCTGGTGCGCTACGCGGTCGGGGTCGAGGACGGCGACGACCTCGTCGCGGACCTGGACCAGGCCCTGGATCGCGTGTAGGCGATGCACCCGATCGCGGCGTGCCAGAGCTATGCCGCGCGGCCCGCCGGCCGCGCGCTCTACGAGAACGGGCCCCACGCGTTCAAGGTCTACTTCATCGACATCGCGGGACGGCAGCACCCCGAGCGGTACGAGTGGGACCGGTCCGGGCTCGAGCGGGACGCGGTCGTGGCCGGCCTCAAGCGGGCGGGCGTCGAGGGCATCGGCTTCGTCTGCGCCTTTCCCCACATCGCCAAGGCGTTCCGCTTCGGGCCGGAGAGCGAGACCGTGCTCCACGTCCGGGCCTTCCGGCCAGCCGACTTCACGGAGATGGATCTCACCCGCTCGGACGGGTACGTGGAGTATGCGTGCCTGGCCGAGTCGATCATCGCCGACGCGGAGTACCGGCTCTGGGCCGGGGCCCGAACGGTGGCCGAGTACCTCGCGCGGCGGGTGGACTGGCAGCCCGTCGCGATCAGCGACGAGGGCAAGCTCAGCCGGTACTACCACGGTTCCACCCGCTGACCTTCCCCACCCCCTAGCGCCCCCGGCAGCCAAGCCGGGGAGCGCCGACCGAGCGTCTTCGAGGGCCCGGGCGGCGGCGCGGCCGGAGCCTCGGGCGCGCCCGTGCGATACTGACCGGAACATGGGCCGTCGGCTGATCGTCGCCGGCCTCGCCATCGCCGTCCTCGTCGGCATCGTACTGGCCCTGCCGCGAGTGAGCCCGTACCTCCCCCACTCGCTGGCGACCGTGGCGAACCTGCCGGAACGGCTCATGGCGAGGGTCTTGCCTCCGCGCGTGCCTCGGAAGGTCCGCCTGGCCGGGCTCACGCGCGCGGAGCGCAACGCGGTGGATGTCCTCGCCGGCCGGTTCGGCGGGCTCATCGTGTGGTCCTCGAACCGGACCGGCAATCACGAGCTGTATCTCCTGGACCTCCGGACCCGCACGCTGCGCCAGCTCACGCGCACCCCGCAGGTCGAGTACTTCTCGCGCTTCTCCCCCGACGGACGGCGGATCCTGTTCACCCGGAGCCAGCGGGACTACGTGAGCCCCCGGGACCAAGCGGCCTGGGACGTGTACGTCATGAACGTGGACGGCACCGGTGAGCAATTGTTGGCCCGGAACGGGTACACGCCGCAGTGGGTCCCCGGCGCCGATGCCATCATCTTCATGCGCGGGGACCAGGTGATGCGGCTCGATCTGGACCACGGGGGGCCCGGACGCGAATCCGTCCTGCTCGACGGCCCGACCACCGAGGGCATCCGGGGTGGAATGGAAACGCCGGAGCTCTCGTCCGACGGGACGCGGCTGGCGGTGACCGTCCGCAGCCACCTGTACGGTGGTGTGGCGGTCGTGGATCTCGCGACGCGGGCCGTCACCCGGCTGTCGCCGGGTCAGGCCTGCGAGATCACGTGGATGCCCGGGGCGAGCGACACGCTGCTCTGGATGGAGCCCGAGGGAAACGGTGGCACCCAGATCGTGAGCGGAGGGCCGGGCCGGCAGCGCCAGGTGCTCATGGACCTGCCGGGGCCGTACAGCCACGAGTACTTTCCGCGCGTCTCGAGCGACGGCCGCTGGCTGGTCTGGGGCGCGGCCGCGAGCGGGCACGAGCACGACCGCGCCGACTACGAGATCTTCGTGTGGCAGATCGGCCAGCCGGTGAGCGAGGCCCTCCGATTGACGCACCACGAGGGCAACGATCAGTGGCCGGATATCTACGTGCCCCGGTAGGCGGGATGCCGGTCGCCGACATCGTCCCGGCTCCGCGCGCGCCCTCGGGGGCGGTCCGCGCCTATCTCCTGGCGGCGATCGCCTCGGCGCTGGCCTGGCTCCTGTCCTATCCCCTCGAGCCGTACGTCGACCGGGGCGACTTTCCCCTGTATCTCGGCGCGGTCATGCTGAGCGCGTGGTACGGCGGGCTCGGCCCGGGCCTCCTGACCACGGTCGTGGGCGCGTTCGTCGGGGTGAGGGCGCTGGTGGGCACGGGAGCGGACAGCGCGCCCCTCAGCGCGGCGGTCGTCACGCGCCTCGGGGTGTTCGCGCTGGAGGCGCTGGTCATCTGCGCCGTGTGCGGCGTGCTCCGCCGGACCGAATCGCGCGCCAACGCGCTGGCTGCCAGTGAGCAGGGCGCGCGCCTGGCCCTCGAAGCCGCGGCGCACCAGATCCGGGCGGTACAGCGCGTCACGGACACCGCGCTGACGCACCTGCGTCTCGACGATCTCCTGCCCGAGCTCCTGGGCCGCGTCCGGGAAGCGCTGGCCGCCGACACCGTGGTGATCCTCCTGCTGAACGACGAGGGCACGGAGCTCGCCGTGCGCGCCGCGCACGGCCTCGAGGAGGAGGTCCGGCTCGACATGCGGGTCCCGTTCGGACGCGGGATCGCGGGCACGATCGCGGCACGGGGCGAGACGATCGTCATCGACGACGTCAGCAGCGTGGCGGTGAGCCCGATCCTGCGGGCCAAGGGGCTCCATACGCTGCTCGGCACCCCGCTGGTGCTCGACGGCCGCGGGATGGGCGTCCTCCACGTCGGCAGCCTGTCCCCGCGCCGCTTCACAGGGGACGACGCCCGGCTACTCGAGCTGGTCGCGGACCGGATCGCGACCGCCATCGGCCGCGCCCGGCTCTTCGGCGCCGAGCAGCGCGCGCGGTACGACGCGGAGACCGCCGAGGGGCGGTTCCGCCTGCTCGTCGACGGCGTCCGGGACTATGCCTTCTACATGGTCGATCGCGCGGGCCGGGTCGAGAGCTGGAACGCGGGCGCCGAGCGCCTCGAGGGCTACACTGCGGACGAGATCGTCGGCCAGCACGTGGGACAGCTCTACCCCCCGGACGAGGCCCGACAGGGCGCGCCGGGGCGGGCGCTCGAGCGGGCCGCCGCTGAGGGCCGCGCGGTCGAAGAGGGCTGGCGTATCCGCAAGGACGGGAGTCGATTCTGGGCGGAGGGCCTCATCACCGCCGTCCGGGATGCGCAGGGGCGGTTCGTCGGGTACTCCGTCGTGACCCACGACGTCACCGAGCGGCGCCGGCACGCCGAGGTGCGCGCCCGCCTGCTCGAGCAGGTGACCGCCGCGCAGGAAGAGGAGCAGCGCCGCCTCGCGCGCGAGCTCCACGACGAGACGGGACAGTCGCTCACCTCGCTCCTCGTGGGGCTCCGCACGCTCGCGGACGCGCCGAGTCTCGCCGCGGCTCGCGACCAGGTGAGCGAGCTGCGCCGGGTCACCGCCCGGACCCTCGACGAGGTGCGCCGCCTCGCGCGCGGCCTGCGCCCCGGCGTCCTCGACGAGCTCGGGCTGGTCCCGGCCATCGAGCAGCTCGCGGTCGACCACTCGCAGCTCCACAGCATCGCCGTCGAGGTCAGCGCTGTCGGCTTCGGCCCGGAGCGGGTGCCGTCCGCCGTCGAGGCGGCTCTCTATCGCGTCATCCAGGAAGCTCTGACGAACGCGGCCAAGCACTCCGGCGCCCGGACGGTGAACCTCGTGCTCCACCGGCGCCGGGAGATGGTCCAGGCCATCGTGTCGGATGATGGCTGCGGCTTCGACGTCGAGGCCACCCTCCGCACGCCCGCTGCCCGGGCTCACCTGGGACTCCACGGCATGCGCGAACGCGCGGCCCTGCTCGGGGGAACGGTGACGATCGAGTCGACCCCGGGCGAGGGCACTACCATTTACGTCCGGGTGCCACTCTTTGGAGGCTCAGATGGGAAGGATTAGGATCCTCATCGCGGATGATCACGCCGTTCTCCGAACCGGGCTCCGCATGCTCATCGGCAGCCAGCGGGACCTCGAGGTGGTGGGCGAGGCCAGCGACGGCGACGAGGCGGTGCGCAAGGTCGCGACGCTCCGGCCCGACATCGCGCTCGTCGACATCAGCATGCCCGGTTCGAGCGGTATCAAGGCGATCGAGCGCATCCGCGAGGCGTCGCCCGCCACCCGGGTGCTCGTCCTGACGATGCACGACATGCCGGCCTACCTCCGCGCGGCGCTCGCCGCCGGCGCCTCGGGGTACGTCGTCAAGCGCGCGGCGGACTCCGCGCTCCTCGCGGCGATCCGCGACGTGCACCGGGGCCGGGCCGCGCTCGACCCGGCGCTCGCGGCGAGCGTCGTGCAGAGCGGGCTGCGCCGGCGCGGCTCGGCCGGCACCAGCCCGACGACGCCGCTCAGCCAGCGGGAGCGGGAAGTGCTGGAGCTCGTGGCTCAGGGCTACACGAACCAGCAGATCGCCGACCACCTCGGGCTCTCGGTCAAGACCGTGGAGACCTATCGGGCCCGCCTCGTGGAGAAGCTCGGGCTCCAGAGCCGGGCCGAGCTCGTGCGGTACGCCCTGGACAGCGGCCTCTTCGGCGGGGAGGCCGGCCCCACTCCGTAAGGGCGCCCCAAGGGCGTCGCGAGGCTTTCCCCGACACGGCGCGGGCTTCCACGACTTCCGAAGCCGCGCCCCTTTCCCTACCATTTCTAGGCGATGCGAACGCTCTCGCTCGGGGACACCGTGGCCTCGGAGACGGCCCGCCGCCCGGTCACTCTGCGCCGGCGGGCGCTCGACCTGCTCCGCGCCGAGCCGGTCAGGGCGCTCGCCCCCGCGGCGGGGCTCGCCGCGGTGTTCGTCCTCGCCCGGGTGATCGTCGCGCTCAGCCCGACCCTCAGCGAGACGTACTACGACGAGGCCCTCACCGGGCTGATGAGCCTGGCGATCCTCCGGGGTGTCCCCCAGGTCTTCTACTGGGGGCAGCCGTACCTGGCCGCCCTCGATGCCTACCTGGCGGCCGCCACCTTCTACCTCTTCGGGCCCTCGACGCTCGCACTTCGCCTGGGCGTCGTCTGGGTGTCCGCCTTCTGGGTGTGGGCGGCGTGGCGGATCGGCCGCCGCATCGCCGGCGAGCGATGGGGATTCCTGGCCGGGCTTCAGATCGCGCTGCCTCCCATCTTCCTGACGTTCGTGCAGCTGTCGTCGCACGCGGAAGGCGTTGCGCTCGCGCTCGGCACGCTGACGCTGGCGGCCGCGGTCCGCCTGGTTGATCCGCGGCCGCGGCGGCAGGAGTGGGCGGCCTGGATTCTCCTCGGCGTGGCGGCGGGGCTCGGGTGGTGGACGAGCCAGATGTCCACGATGCTCATCGCGGCGGCCGCCGTCGGGCTCCTCGTCGCGCGTCCGGGGGTCCTGGCCGGAGCGGGCCCCTATGCCGCCCTCGGGCTGTTCGTCCTGGCCGGCGCCCCCTTCTGGCTCTGGAACGTGCACCACGAGTGGGCCACGTTCCATCATCTGGTGGAGTGGGGTGGGCCGCTGCCCGCGTACGGGGAGCGGCTTCAGAACGCGGAGGGCACGCTCTTCTGGGCTCTTGTCGGGGGCGCCTACTGGGACAGCCGCGGGGTGCCGCTCGGGCCGTGGGCCCGGGCCCTCGGCTGGCTCGTCCTCGCAACGGTGTACGTCCCGGCCGTCGGCCTCGCCGTCGCCCGCGTCGTGGTCTGGATCGAGCGCCTCGTCCGGCGGGAGCGGCCCTGGCACGAGTCCCTCGACGTGGTCGTGCTGGCCTTCTGGCTCACGGTGGCCGCCCAGCTGTTCACGTGGTTCGGAACCTCGGGGGTCATGCGCTACTCGCTGACCTTCTTCGGCCCCCTGCCCCTGCTCGTGGCGGCGATGCTCGCGCGGGTGGCCCGGCGGGGACGCACCGGGCGCGGGATCGCGGTCGCCCTCGCGGTGGCGCTGGTCACCTTCAACCTGACGACGCACATCGCCTTCGTCCGGGCTGGAGTGCAAGATCCGGTTCGGCCCGTCGATGCCGCCATCGCCGAGATGGAGGCGCTCGGCACCAATGCCTGCTATGCGGACAGCCGGATCGCCCAGGTCCTGAGCTTCGAGTCGACCGAGCGCATCGTGTGCGCGGATCACTTCGGCCTCCGCGACTATGGCTCGCTCCGGACGGTCAACGCCATCGAGTCCCCCGAGACGGTGGCGATCGTGACCCACCGGACGATCAAGGGCCCGGCGCCGGGAGACATGGCAAGGACGCTGGCGCGCATCGGCGGCACCGCCGAGACCGCCAGCGTCGGCAAGTACGTCATCTTCCATCATTTCGTCCCGCCCGATCCCCGCATTCGCCCGATTCCCGCGACCGGCTGGCAGGCGTCGGCGTCGACGGCGTCGCAGGACGCCGGCTTGGCCTTCGACCGCCGGACGTGGACGCGCTGGATGGCGCCGAAGAACCCCGGCGAGTGGCTCGAGGTCGACCTCGGTCAGACGCGGCCGATCACCCAGGTCAGCTTGCTCGCCGCGCCCTGGGCGGCCGACTCGCCCCCCGGCCTCCGCGTCGAGACGTCCGAGGACGGGCGCCGCTGGAAGACCGTCGCGAGCGACCGGGACATCCTCCCGGGTGCCGCATGGTGGAAGGGGCATCCCCGCCTGGACGACAGCGGGCGCGTGATCGTCCGGTTCGCGCCGGGGCCCGCGCGCTACGTGCGGCTCACCGAGATCGGCCCCCCTCTCGAAGGCGGACAGTGGAGCATCTCGGAGCTCTTCGTGTACGAGACCGCCGAGTCGCCGTGGGCGCCGCCCGCAGCGGCGGCCACCGCGCTGACCGCTGCCACGGGCGAGCTCGATCACTGGATGGACGATCCGACGGGGCCGAATCCCCTGCGGGCGCCCTACACCGCCGAGCATCGTCGCCATCAGGTCCGCTGGGACACGGTGTTCGCCGCGACCAACGAGGCGCTGGCGACGGCGCCCGACTGGGAGGAAGCCCACCACGTCTACGCGGAGGCCCTCGGGGGGGCCGGCTGGGGGCGCGGGCCCGAGTGGCTCCTCGACCAGGCGCAGAAGGCGGGCGCGTGGCAAGAGGTGCTCCGGCTAGCCGACGTGGTCGATGCCCAGCCAGACGCCGCGTGGCGCGCCGGGCGCGAGGATGCGCGGGCCGAGGCGCTCGAGAAGCTGGGGCGGCCGACCGAGGCGGCGGCGATCCGCGCGCATCCGGACCCGGTCCCGAGCCGGCCGGTGCGAATCCAATTCGGCAAGGACCTCGAGCTGGTCGGCGTCGACGGGCCGCCCGAGGACAGGCCCGGCGAGACGGTGCGGCTCGACTACTACTGGCGCCTCCTCGGCGCCACGTCGTACGACTACTGGGTCTTCGTCCACGTGATCGGGCTGGCGGGCAGCCGGAACCACGACGAGCTGGTCGGCGGGTACGGCTCCTCGAACTGGGCCGCGGGCGAGCGCGTCCGACAGACCGTGACGTTCACAGTCCCGCCCGATGCCAAGCCCGGCAGCTACCCCGTGCGCGTCGGGGTCTGGCTGCCGTCGACCGGGCGGCGGCTCCACATCCTGTCCTCGGACGTTCCCCAAGCGCGCCGCGCGGTCTCGCTCGGGTCCCTCGTCGTCCGCTGACCTCCGGCCGGTCCGTCCCACCGCGCGACCGCTAGATGCCGGGGCCGCGCTCCATCGAATAGGGCTGCCACCGCGCGAGTGACGTCTTCTCGAGCACAGCCGGATTCACGCAGCTCATCGGCCAGCGCCCGCTCAGCACGAGCGCGATCTCCCGGCCGACGCGGCGCCGGCGCTCGGGGTCCATGCGCGCCGACGCCGAGGCGACGTGCGGCGTGAGGATGACGTTCTCCATGCGGAGGAGCGGGTTGGTCGGGATCGCCGGCTCCTGCTCGAAGACGTCGAGTCCCGCCCCGGCGATCCAGCCCTCTTCGAGCGCCTTGACGAGCCCGGCCTCGTCCACCGTCGGCCCACGGCCCGTGTTCACGAAGAGCGCCTCCCGCTTCATCAGCCGGAAGTGCTCCTCCCGCAGGAGGTGGAAGGCGCCCTCGGTGGCGGGGGCATGCATCGAGACGATGTCCGAGCGACGCAGGAGCTCGGACAGGCCGACCGGCTCGACGTCGTGCTGGGTCATGATGGTCTCGTCGAGGTAGGGATCGTAGGCGAGGATCCGGAGACCGAACGGCCGCGCCCGCACCGCCACCGCGCGCGCCACGTGACCGAAGGAGATGAGACCGAGGGTCTGCCCCCAGAGGCGCGGGAATTGCGAGAGGAGTGGCCGCCCGTCGGCCCAGCGGCCCTCCCGGACGTAGCGGTCCATCACGGTCAGCCGCCGGTACGTCGCGAGGATCAGCATCAGCGCGTGGTCGGCCACCTCCTCGATGAAGGTGTCCGGCACGTTGGTCACCGGGATGCCCCGCGCGGTCGCCGCGGCGACGTCGACCGAGTCGACGCCCACGGTGCCCAGCGCGATGATCCGGCAGCGCTCGAGTCCGTCGATCATGCGCCGGGTGATCCGGCGCGCCTTCGCGTAGAGAGCGTCGGCATCGCGAGCGGCCCGGACGAACTCCTCCTCGCTGCCCGAGGGGATCTCGACGATCTCCGCGCCCAGAGGCGCGAGCGCCTCCATCTCCCCGTCGTACCCCACGTCGGGCGGGCCGAAGCTCGCGCCCGCGGGCGTCACCACCTTGAACCGTGCCACGCGGCCTCCTCGTTCGTGCCCGCGGTGCCGCTCGACGCGGTCGGCGTCCGCTTGACACGCCGCGCGGGCTCGTGATGGCTTCTCATATACTTCTCTCACGGCGAGCGCAAGAGGCTCTCCGACTCGACGGGGCGCGACGCTCGACAGCCGCGGGATCGCGGCGCGGCGGGCGTCGGCGGCGGGACGCCAACAGGAGGGATTCGTCGTGACCGAGATCAACGCGGGCCGGGCGGTGATCGAGGTCCTGAAGGCCGAGGGGGTGCGCCACATCTTCGGGATCGTCGGCTCGACGTTCCTCGATGTTCTGGACGTCCTCTACGACGACAAGAGCGTCGAGTACGTGAACGTCCGGCACGAGCAGGGCGGCGCCTTCATGGCCGACGGGCTCGCCCGGGTGACCGGGCTGCCGGCGGTGTGCCTCGTGACGAGTGGGCCCGGCGCCACGAATCTCGTGACGGGCATCGCGGGCGCCCTCGTCGCGCACTCGCCCGTCGTCGCCATCGCGGGAGGACCGCCGCTCGGCCACCAGGGACGCGACGCCTTCCAGGAGCTCGACCTGGTCGCGCTGTTCCGCCCCGTGACGAAGCTCGCGATCCAGGTGACCAAGCCCGGGCGGATCATCGAGATGCTGCGCTTCGCGCTCCGCACGGCCATGACGGGGCGCCGCGGACCGGTCTTCATCGAGATCCCGCGCGACGTCCTGAACGACCAGCTCGTACCGGTCGATCCGGCCGCCCCGGGCGCCTACCGGCCCCTGCACCCGACCCCGCCGCATCCCGAGGCCGTCGCCGCGGCCGCCCGCCTCCTGGCAACTTCCGAGCGACCGCTCGTCATCGCGGGCGGCGGCGTGACGTGGGCCGGGGCGAACGATCTCGTCACCCGTCTGTCGACCGAGTACGGTTTCCCCACGGTGACCGCGTACGGCCGCAACGACGCGGTGCCGAACGACCATCCGCTCTACGTCGGCCCGCTCGGGCGCGCGGGCGCACCGGAAGCCGCCCAGGCGTGCCGGCGCGCCGACCTCCTGCTCGTCGTGGGCTCGCGGCTCGGCCAGTTCACGAGCTTCTACGACGCGCGATACATCCAGCCCGGCACGCCGATCGTCCAGGTGGACATCGACAGCCGGGACATCGGCCGCGTCTATCCCGTCGCGCTGGGGATCCAGGCCGACGCGCGCGAGACCCTCGCAGCCCTCCTCGACACGCTGGCGAGGGACCACGTCCGCCGCGCCCCGGAGGCCTGGCAGCGCGAGGCCCGGGAGCTTCGGGCCCGGCGCGAGGCTCGGCTCCTCGCCGATGCGGCGCTCGACGTCACGCCGATCAAGCCGCAGCGCGTCTACGCCGAGCTCCGGCGGGCGCTTCCGCCCGACACGATCGTCACGCTCGACGCGGGCGCGGCGCCCGCATACGGCTACGATCGCCTCCGGTTCACCCGGCCACGGACCTTTCTCACGCCGCTCGACCTCGGCTGCCTCGGGTTCGCCTTTCCGGCGGCGCTCGGCGCCAAGCTCGGCCGGCCAGATGCGCCGGTGCTCGCGATCCACGGAGACGGCGGGTTCCTGATGAACGCGCAGGAGCTCGAGACGGCCGTCCGGCACGGCATCGCGGCCGTCACGCTCGTCATGAACAACAACG
>CAYXBJ010000162.1:0-9028 GCA_964463175.1 uncultured bacterium | reverse complement strand
ACGGCAGTGGCTCAGCCAGTAAGGGATCATCTCGGTCACGTGCCCCAGGGTCTGCATGGCCGACCACTCGCTCTCTCCGGGTGGCGTGCGCAGACGTGAGGCCACCTCCGGCTGCCCCAGGAGGCTGGCCACCTGCTCGTAGACTCGCTCGAGGCGTCTCGCCTGCGACTCGCCGGAGCTCTCTGTCTTGGGAGTGTCCACGTCCGACCTCCTTGGTGAGACGGTGCGGGGGACCGGGCTGGCTCAGCGTACCATCCCTCGCACGGTCGGTGAGTCCATCGCCGCGGCGCGAGCTCGCCCGGCCAGCGGTCGAGGGGCGCGAGCCGCGGGCGGACCGTTGTTGACACGATGCCGGACTGCGACATGATCACGAGAGGCCAAGCTTCAGGAGCAGTGGACCGACCCGGTGGGGGCCACGTTGAGGTCAGGACGGCGGATGAGCGCGGCGAGCGGGCGACCGGCGCCGGCGGACCGTACCCGGGGATCAGGGGAGGAGGATGCAGGGTGGCACGCAGACGAGCAGGCCTCGGCAGTCCTAGAGCGATCGCGTCCCGTCGCCGCAGGTCGCGCGGCTGGCGAATCGGCGCGCCATGGGCCGCCGCGCTCACGCTCATCGCCGGCGCGACCCAGCCCGGCACGGCCGCGCCGATCTACGAGACGCCGCCGGTCCTCCAGGCGCCCGATCTCGTGTCGTCGGCCGAGCTCCTGCAGGGACCGCGCTTCCGCGTGGAGCCGGAAGTGCCGACCGACGGGCTCCTGGCGACGTTCACGATCGAGTCGGACTTCGGGACCTTCACCGCCACCGGGCCGGGCATGCTCGGGATCCGGGTCGGGGAGATCCAGGCGCTCGACACGCTCGAGAAAACCTCGAAGTCTGAGGCCTTTCAGCGGGCTCTCGAGGCGTCGGCCAAGCGCACCGGGAAGTCGATCGCCACGGCGGTCACCAATCCGGTCGAGACCGTGAAGCGCCTGCCGGAGGGTGTCGGGCGCTTCTTCGAGCGGGTCGGGCGCAGCGTCCAGACTGGCGCTCAGAAGGCTGGCGACTACATGAACAACCGGAACTCCCCGGAGGCGCAGAGCAAGAGCACTGGGGAGGTTGCCAAGGACGTCGGCACCGCGGCCGGCAACGCCGGCTCGGACATCATCGGCCAGGAGAGCTCTCGACGTCGGATCGCGAAGGTGCTCCGGGTCGATCCCTACACGACGAACACGGTGCTCGACGCCAAGCTGAACGAGTTCGCGTGGGTCGTCTGGGCCGGCGAGTTCGGGCTGGACGTGGGGATCGGGCTGGTTCCAGGTGGCATGGCCATCAAGATCACGCGGACCTGGGTGAGCGATCTCGTGTGGGACCTGAGCCCCGGTGACCTGGACGTCCGCGCGGACAAGCAGCTGACCGAGCTGGGCGTGCCGAAGGACACCATCGACCGCTTCCTCCGGCAGAAGTGGTTCACGCGGACGACGCGGACGGCGCTCCTCGAGTCCCTGAAGACGCTCGGGCCCGGGCCGGGGCGCACCGACGTCATCCCGTGGGCCCTCACCGCGGAGTCGGATGCCCAGGCGCGGTTCATGGCCGGCGCGGTCATCATCCTGGCCGCCTACCACACGACCCAGGATCCCATCAGCAGGCTGCGCGTGTCGGGCACGCTCGTGGGCGAGCGGCAGGCCGGGGGGCTCGTGGTGCCCGCTCCGGTGGACTACGTCGCGTGGACCGAGCGCGTGGCGAGATTCGCGGCGCGCCCGGACCTCGCCGGCCACGACCGGCAGATCTGGCTGACGGGGCGCTTGTCGCCCCGGGCGCGTCAGGAGCTGACCGCGCTCAAGTGGGGCGTGCGCGAGAACGTGCAGTCGATCATGGGTCCCGGCGGCCCTGCGGAGCTCGAGGGCACGGCCACCAATCCGAAGCCGTCACCCTAGCGGCTTCCCCCGGCGGCCCCGGGGGCCGGTCGGAGCGCCACGCTCCCCGGCTCGTGGACCCGCCGGTGCCACGAGCCGGGCTCGACGCGAGGGAGATCGGCCCTGGCTAGCGAGCTGCCGCCGGCTCGCGCGCGCCCGCGTACACCGGCGTCAGCCAGTGGCGATAGGCCGGGATCTCGCCGCGCGCCGCGGCAAAGTAGACGTCCTGGATCCGCTTCGTCATCGACCCGCGCGCGCCCTCGCCGATCGGGATGCGGTCGATCGACGTGATCGGCAGCACCTCGAGCCCGCTGCCGCACATGAACACCTCGTCCGCGACGTAGAGCTCGGTGCGGTCGATCTCGCGCTCCACCACGTCGACACCGAGCTCGCGCGCTGTCAGATCCATCAGCGTGGTGCGCGTGATGCTCTCCAGGATGCCGGCGGTGACCGGCGGCGTCACGAGCTTGCCGTCGCGCACCATCATCAGGCAGGCGCCTGGGCCCTCGGCGACGGTGCCCCGGTGGTTCAGGATGATGGAGGTGTCGTAGCCGTTCACCCGCGCTTCGGTCTGGGCCAGCCGGCTGTTCTGGTAGTTGGCGCCCGACTTGAGCCGCGGCGGGACCGTGTCGTCGCTGATGCGCCGCCACGACGCGACGCAGGCGGCCACGCCGTTCCACAGCACGGCCGGCTGAGGCCACGCCACCGCGGTGATGTAGACGCCGTTGTCGACGGTGGGGCCGACGGTGTTGAAGTTGTGCGCCCCCATGCCGAAGAACGCGACCGGGATGAAGTGGGTGTCCTCGCGGAACTCGTTGGCCCGCAGGAGATCGAGCGCCCCCCGCCCGATGTCACGCAGGGTGAACGGCACCTCCATGCGGACCGTCTTCATCGAGCGCCCGAGCCGCTGGAGATGCTCCTCGTGCTTGAACACGAACAGGTCGCCCTCCTGCGGATTCCAGTAGGCGCGCACGCCCTCGAAGACATTGCTGCCCATGAAGCCGCCCGCGCTGCGACCGTGCAGGACGCACTGATCCCACGGGACCACCTTGCCGTTCATCCAGGCGTATCTCGGCGCTGTGCTGGCCATGCGTGTCCCTCCTCTGGGTGCGGCCAGTCTAGCAGAAGGGGCCGGCCTTGGCGCCCCGGGTACGCGAATGATCTAATGCCCGTGACGACGCTCCAGCCACCGAAAGGACCGAGCGATGACATCCCGATTGCACGTGGCGCTGTTCGGCCTTCACCGCGGCGGCAGCGCGGATCCCGACACGCTCGCCCGGCGCGCGCGGCTCGCCGAGGACGCCGGCTTCGAGTCGTTCTGGGTGGGCGACCACATCGCGCTGCCAATCGACGACGGGGACAACCCGTCCCGTGAGCCGCGGCTCGAAGCGCTCATCGTGCTGGCGCATCTGGCGGCGCTGACCCGCCGCGCCCGCCTGGCGATCGGCGTGATCGTGATGCCGCAGCGGCAGCCGGTCCTGCTCGCGAAGCAGCTCGCGTCGATCGACGTGCTCTCGAAGGGGCGGCTGATCGTCGGCATCGGCGTCGGCTACCTCGAGCCGGAGCTCAAGGCGCTCGGTGCGTCGCTCGCGGACCGCGCCGCGCGCACCGACGAGTACGTGAGGGCGATGCGGGCCCTCTGGGACGAGCCGGTGCCGTCGTTCGAGGGCCGCTTCGTGTCCTTCCAGGGGCTCATCCAGCGGCCGCGGCCGATCCAGCAGCCCCACCCGCCGATCGTGGTCGGCGGGCACTCGCCGGCCGCCTACCGCCGCGCGGTCCAGACCGCGAACGGGTGGTACGGATGGACGCTCGGTCTCGAGGACACCGCCCGGGCCCTCGCCGACCTTCGCGAGGCGGCCACTCGCCACGAGCGACCGGCCGCGCTCGGCCCGCTCGAGATCACGATCACGCCGCCGCGCGTGGTCGACGTCGACACCGCGCGCCGGTACGCCGACCTCGGGGTCCACCGTCTCGCGATCCAGCCGCCGACGATGGTGGGCCCGGCGATGGACGAGCTGATCCAGGAAATCGGTGGCACGCTGATCGGCCGCGTCTAGGGTTGCGGTCCCCGCGTCGCCTCGCGGGGGTGTGACCCGGGGGGCCTCGCCCCCCACGTCTGCGCGCCCGCGCGTCACCTCGCCGTCCATCTGTCATGCCGCTCGCGGTTCGATCGCTCCACCCGGATGAAGCGACGTCCACGGAGGGCTCCGCCAACGTGACTTGACACGAGTCCTACATATATGTAGGCTTCGCTACGTCATGACAACCGGACCGACTTGGCTCCAGCTCGTGACCAGCCTGCCCACGGAGAACGCCACGAAGCGCATGCGGGTCTGGCGCGCGCTGAAGGCGACGGGCGCGGGCGTGCTGCGCGACGGGGTTTATGTTCTGCCCGCGCGCCCGGATCTCCAGGAGGTCTTCACGGAGCTGGCGGCCGAGATCACCGAAGCGGGTGGGAGCGCCCACGTGCTGCGCGTCGAGTCGCGGGACGCGGCCCAGGACGAGGCCCTGCGAGCGCTCTTCGATCGCACGAAGGACTACGCGGTCCTCGTGGACGAGATCGGCCGCGCCCGGAAGGGCTTCAGGCCCCGAGATCCCGCCGCGGTGCGGCGCCAGAGCCGGACGCTGCGCCGGCAGTTCGACGCGATCGTCGCGATCGACTTCTTCCCGGGGGCGACCAAGGCGCACGCCGGGGCCGCCCTCCTGGAGGCGGAGGCGGCTGCGACGGAGATCCTCAGTCCGGGGGAGCCGCACGGCAAGCGGGGACCCATCCCGCGGCTCGACCGCCGCGAGTATCGCCGCCGCGTCTGGGCGACCCGCAAGGCGCCCTGGGTCGACCGCCTCGCCTCGGCCTGGCTGATCAAGCGGCACATCGATCCGGCCGCGTCTTTCGTTTGGCTCAAGACGCCCGCGGGGCTGCCCAAGGGCGCCGTCGGGTTCGATTTCGACGGCGCTCCGTTCACCCACGTGGAGTCGCGCGTCACCTTCGAGGTGCTCCTGAAGAGCTTCGGCCTCGAGGCCGACGGCGCGCTCCGGCGCCTCGGCGATCTCGTCCACTACCTCGACGTGGGCGGGATTCCCGCGGCCGACGCGACCGGGGTGGTGACCATGCTCACCGGGGCCAAGCAGCAGAGCCGCGACGACGACCAGCTCCTGAAGTACGCCCTCGCGATGTTCGACTGGCTGTATGCCGCGTATCGCGACGCGGAATCCGAGGCGAGCGCGCCGCCCGATGGATAGGAGGCTTCCCCGATGCATCAAGCCATCGCGCCGATTGCGGCCCGACCTTGGACGCTGAATGGCCCCTCCGAACGGCTCCTGGTCAGCCACTACGAGCACCACTACGGCAGCGCGGTCCGGACGCTGAACGCGGTCCGGAGAGAGCTGGCCGCCCTGGACGCCGGCGCCCCTGACTACCGGCTCGGCGCCCTGAAGCGGGAGGAGCTGGCGGCGATGAATTCTGTCACGCTCCATGAGCTGTACTTCGGCAACCTGGGCGGGGAGGGGAACGCTCCCGCCGGAGCGAGGAGATGACGAGACCGACGACCGCCGAGCTGCTCAAGTACTTCCTGTATCTCGGCAGCCTCGGCTTCGGCGGGCCGGTGGCCCTCGTCGGCTACATGCAGCGGGATCTCGTCGAGCGGCGCGGATGGTTCACGAAAGAGGAGTACATGAAGTCGCTGGCCCTCGCCCAGCTGGCGCCCGGGCCGCTCGCGGCGCAGCTCGCGATCTGCCTCGGCTACGTTCACTCGCGGGTGGCGGGGGCGACCCTGGTGGCGCTCGCCTTCGTCCTGCCGTCCTTCGTGATGACGGTCGCCATCAGCTGGCTCTACGTCCGCTTCGGCGGGCTCTCGTGGATGCAGGCTGCCTTCTACGGGGTGGGCGCGGCGGTGGTCGGCATCATCGTGCTGGCCGCCTACAAGCTGGCCCGGCTGACGATCGCCAAGGACAAGCTGCAGTGGGGGATCTTCGCGGTGCTGGCAATTGCGACGGCATGGACCGAGTCGGAGATCCTCTGGCTCTTCTTGCTCTCGGGCGTCATCGCGATCGCGGCCCAGGCGCCGCCGGCGTGGCTCAAGCGCTCGGCGCCCGCGTGCCTCGCGGTGGCGGCGACGCCCGTTCTCCTGTGGCAGATCCTCCTGTTCTTCGCCAAGGCCGGAGCCTTCGTCTTCGGCAGCGGTCTTGCGATCGTGCCCTTTCTCTACGGGGGAGTGGTTCAGCAGTACGGCTGGCTCAACGACAAGCAGTTCCTGGATGCCGTCGCGGTCGCCATGCTCACGCCAGGCCCCATCGTCATCACGGTGGCGTTCATCGGCTATCTCGTGGCGAGCTTTCCCGGGGCGGTGGCCGCCGCGATCGGCGTGTTCCTGCCCGTCTACCTGTTCGTCGTCATTCCGTTTCCGTTCTTCGACCGCATCAGTGGCAACGCCAAGGTGAAGGCGTTCGTGGCGGGCGTGACGGCGGCGGCGTCCGGCACCATCGCAGGCGCCTGCTTCGTGCTCGCTCGCCGGGCGATCGTCGATTTGCCGACGTTGCTGATCGCCCTGGCGGTTCTCGGGATCACGGGGCGCTTCAAGGTACCGGAGCCCCTGCTCATCGCGGCGGGCGCCGCGGCGGGCCTCATCATCGTGTCGCTGAGATAGGAGGACACATCATGAAATGGATCACTCGCGCCCGCGCGCGCGTCGACCGCATTGCCTGCCCCTGGATGATCTCCCGCTTCATCGATCCGAAGCCGGAGTTCCTGTTCGTGCCCGCCGAGCAGGTGCTCGAGGTGGCCAAGCGGGAGCGCGCGGTCCCGTACGACATCCGGAACGTCGAGCTCGGGCATCACGGGCGACACTGCTCCTTCGATGCCTTCGTCGACCGGTACGAGCTGGCGGACCCGGCGCTCGCCGGCCTCGCCCGCATCGTGCGAGGCGCCGACACCGACGATCGGGGGCTGACCGCGGAGTCGGCGGGGTTGTATGCCGCGGCGACGGGCTTCCAGGCCACCAGCCGGGACGACTTCGACAACATGGCGCGGCAGTTCCCCCTCTACGACGCTCTCTACGCGTACTGCCGCGAGCAGGTCTCGACGCCGACCCCGCCCCGCGTGCTCTTCGTCTGCCTGCACGGAGCGGCCAAGAGCGTGATCGGCGCGGCGCACTTCCGTCGGCTGGCCGCCGCGCGGAGCCTCGCGGTCGACGCGGTGGCGGCCGGCACCGAGCCGGACGCGGAGCTGGCCCCTGGCGCGGTGAAGGGCCTGGCCGGCGAGGGACTGCGCGCGACGCCGGGCCGTCCGCGGCCCGTCACGCTCTACGATCTCGACAGCGCGGCTCGCATCGTGAGCTTCGGCTGCGCCATCGCGCCGTCGAATGGCCAGCGGGTCGATCAGTGGGACGTGCCGGCCGTCAGCGACGGCTATACCGCCGCGCGCGACCGCATCGTGGCGAACGTCGAGCGGCTGGTGTCGGAGCTCGCGACGGGGCGCTGACGTGCCACTCCGGCACCTGGGTTTCATCGAGCTGCCGATGCGCGCGAAGCACGGCGAATTCGACCATGCCGCCGTCCACGAGCCGAGGCGAGGTCTGCAACAAGAACGGACATGAAAGGCAACAGGAGAGGTCACCATGAAATGCTCCATCGCGACACACGGGATGGCACTCCTCGGACTCATCGTGATCGTCACCGTTCCGGCGGTGACGCCCGCGGCGGAGCCGGACTGGAAAGCCGTCGAGCAAGCACTCGGGAAGCCCGGTCAGCTCCAGGCGGGCGACGTTTTCCGGGTCGGCATGCCCCGCACGGACCTGTCGGTCACGGTGAAAGGAGTGCTCGTGAAGGCTGGCTTCGCACTCGGCTCCTACGCGGCCTTCAAGCAGGTGGGCGACCAGGCCATGGTCATGGGGGATCTCGTGCTGCTCGATCAGGAGGTGCCGTCGGTGATGTCAGGCCTCCTCACGAATGGACTGGAGGTCACCGCCGTTCACAACCACCTCAACGAGATGTCGCCGCACGTCATGTACATGCACTACGAGGGGCATGGCGACGCGGTTCAGATGGCCAGGGCTCTCCACCAGGCATTGTCGTCAAGCGGCACGCCACTCGGCGGCAACCCCGCGCCCTCCCCGGTCGGTGGGCCCGCGCTCGACACGAAGCAGATTGAACAGGCCCTGGGGCGGTCAGGCCGTGACATCGGCGCCGGCGTCTTCCAGGTGACGGTGTCGCGGGCCGAGGCGGTCACCGAGATGGGCGTGCCATTGTTGCCCGCGATGGGCGTGACGACGGTGCTGAACTTCCAGCCGATGACGGATGGAAAGGCCGCGACCACGGGCGACTTCGTCCTGATCGACACGGAAGTGAATCAGGTCGCCCGCGCCCTGCGCGAGCACGGCATCGACGTGACGGCGCTGCACAACCACGGGCTCCAGGACAGCCCGCGGCTGTTCTACATGCACTTCTGGGGCACCGATGACGCAGCGACGCTTGCGCGGGGCCTGAGGGCCGCGCTCGATCGGACGAACAGCCAGAAGTAGCGAAGGGCGTCCCGGCCGCCCAGGGTGGTCAGAAGGGGCAAGCGCATGAACGATCACATGGCTCATCACCCGGCGCGTGAACCCGGGCCTACACAGGCCCATGCGCATCACAGTCACGGGATGGTCGATCCGGCCATCGCGAGCACGGACCGCGGGCTGTGGGCGCTCAAGTGGTCGTGTTTCGGGCTCGTGACGACAGCCCTGCTGCAGTTGCTTGTCGTGGGTGCCTCCGGGAGCATCGCCCTCCTCGCGGACACGATCCACAACTTTGCCGATGCGGCGACCGCTATTCCGTTAGCGATCGCGTTTGCGTTCGCCCGGCTGACGCCGACTAGACGGTTCCCCTACGGATACGGACGCATCGAGGATCTCGCAGGGGTGTTCATCGTGGTGACGATCTCGATCCGCGGCGACGCGGTGTCGCCCTGAAGGGGCAATGAGACTGATCAGCCGGTGTTCGTGGGAGATGCTCGCGTCGGTCGACTCGCTTCGCCCGGAACAATGACCGCCGACACCGCTCTCCGGGGCCGCCGGTGGTGGTTGCCGCCCGACGCGAGCCCGGATGCCTCCTGGCTCATCGCGGCCCGGGGGAGTCGCGCCTTCGCCGATGGCCTCGTGAG
>CAYXBJ010000161.1:0-6364 GCA_964463175.1 uncultured bacterium | reverse complement strand
GCGCCTGTTGTTCTCGTGGGGCGAGCCGGGGACGGATCCCGGATGCTTCAACATCCCGCACAACATCGCGACGGACGCCGAGGGGCTGGTGTACGTGGCGGACCGCGAGAACCATCGCGTCCAGGTGTTCGACGCGAAGGGCGGCCACCAGCACCAGCTGAACAACATGCACCGGCCCTGCGGGCTCTACGTCGACCGGGGAAACGGCGGGCGCGTGTTCGTGGCCGAGGCTCCGACGGACATGCCGGTGAACGCGGGGGTGGCGAACATCGGCGCCCGGGTCAGCATTCTCACGCTGAAGGGGGACGTCCTCGTTCGAGTCGGCGGCCGATTTGCCGGCGAGGGTCCCGGCGAGTTCCTGGCCCCGCACGGGATCGCGAAGGACTCCCACGGGGACTTCTACGTCGCCGAGGTCACGTTCACCGCCAAGGGACGCCACGAGAGCCCGCCGCGAGAGATCCGCAGCCTCCAGAAATTCGCGCTGACGCGCTCCTAGGTCCGCGCGCGCGGCAAGACCGCGCCGACTAGGGCCCGAGCTCCTCCCGAAGGACGTCGGCCGCGCGGCGGACGTGCGCCGCGAGCTCCGGCTCACGAGCCGCATCCAGGCGGTCGGCGACGAACAGCATGTGCTCGAGGTCGCCTTGGTCCTGGGCCTGATGAAAAGCGAGGAGGTACGCCTTTCCGGCGGTCAGCGGCTGCCCGGCGAGGGTGGCCGTGAGCTGACCGGCCGCCAGCTCGTCGCCCGTCCGTACCAGCACCGTCCACATCTCCGCCGCTCGTGACTCGTGGCGGGGCGCGCCCGCGGCGAGACCGAGCCCGATCACCCCCGTCAGCGCCGCGACGACGAGCCACGTCTTCCGTCGCGCCTTCCGCCCCGATCCGTCGTGCCGCATGGGTCGCGTCCTCCTTCGCCGGGTTCGAGCCCGACGACGAGAACGAGAGAGCAAAGGCGATGCCTGAGGTAATGCCGCGCAACTTACCGTGGTGACAAGCAGATCGTTGTCGGTACCGTCACCCGGATGGTACGGGATCGGGCCTCCCGGATACGGCGGCCGGCTCTAGCGCGGGGTGCCCGCGGCGAGCTGTGCCACCACGTCCGCGTCGGCCGGCGGCATCGGGAGCGAGTCGAGCTCCGCGGGCGTGACCCACCGCCACGGCTGCCCCTCGCGCCCTTCGATCCCGCCCCGGCCGAGCCGGCACCGGAAGAAGTGAAGGAGCACGCGCCGCTCCGGGTAGGTCCACGGGACGATGGCGAGGCGCGTGCCCACCCGGACGCGGACGCCGAGCTCCTCCCGGATCTCACGCGTGAGGCACTCCTCGAGCGACTCGCCCGGCTCGCGCTTGCCGCCAGGGAACTCCCAGAGACCCCCGAGATGCTTCGCCGGATCCCGACGCGTCACGAGGAAGCGCCCGCGCCGCTCGATGACCGCCGCCGTTACCTCTACGACGGGGAAGCCGGCGCGCGCGGCGAGCTCGCCGAAGAGCGCGAGGAGCGAGGCGCGGTAGGTCGGCCACACGGTGGGATGCCGGCTCGCGTTCGCCGGGTGGAGGAGGACGACGACCTCCCGCCCGCCGTCCCGGTAGCGCCGCCCGTGGTCGTCCGGGAGTCGCACGGGACGATCGAGGATCGCTCGCGCGGCGACAGCGCCCACCGCGACCACGACCTCGGGCGCGAGTGCGGTGACCTCGGCGGCGAGGAAGGGCCGGCAGCGGCGCGCCTCGCTGGCGAGCGGGCTCCGGTTGCTCGAGCGGGCACGACCCGCCGAGCGCCTGGCGGCGGGCCAGCACTTGAGCGCGTTGGTCAGGTAGAAGAGGTCTTCGAGATCGATCCCGAGGCGGCGGATCTCGCGGCGCATGAGCATCCCGCCCGCGCCCGTCCACTGCCGTCCGTTCTCGATGCTGGCGATTCCCGGCGCCTCGCCGACCAGGACGAACCGAGCGTCGCGCCGCCCGAGAGCGTCCGGCGCGAACTTCCGCCAGGGACCGATCGTGGGGCAGGCACGACACGCGGCGACGTCACGGAGCACGGGGGCGAGGGTCGTCGTCCGCGCGCGAGCGGGCTTCGACGCAGCCTGGCGTCGCGTCAGCTGCCGTCCCAGGGGTACGCGCGGCAGAAGCGCCGCATCGGGCAGGTGAGACAGAGGGGCTTCCGCGCGGTGCAGCAGGTCGCGCCGAAGTCCATGACCGCCTGGTTGAAGTCGTAGACACGCGTCCGGGGCAGGAGCTGCTCGGACAGCGCCCACAGCGCTGCCGTCGAGATGCGGCGGCCGTCCTGGCCGTGGAAGACGCGGCCGAGCACGCGCCGGACGTTCGTGTCGAGGATCGGCGCCCGCGCCCCGTAGGCGAACGATCGCACCGCGCCCGCGGTGTAACGCCCGATCCCCTTCATGGCCCGGAGGGCCTTGTCATCGTCGGGGAGCCGGCCGCCGTACCGCGCGACCGCTTCTCGCGCGATCCCGTGGAGGTGGACGGGGCGGATGTTGTAGCCGAGTGGGTACCAGGTGCGCTTGACGTCGGCGACGTCCGCGGTGGCCAGCGCTTCCAGCGTGGGGTAGCGGCCCAGGAACTCGTGGTACTTCGGGATGACGCGGTCCACCTGGGTCTGCTGGAGCATGATCTCCGACACGAGCACGCGATAGGGGTCGCGCGTCTGCCGCCACGGGAGATCGCGCTGGTTGCGGTCGTACCAGCCGAGGAGGCTCTCGCGGAAGCGCCGCCGCGCCCGCGCGTCGGGGCTCGCGTGAGACGCGCGGGGACGGGCCGACTTTCGAGGCACGAGGGCGATTATATCGACCGCCGAGGCGTGCGGAGGGGCCGTCTCGCGTCCGGCCCGTTGACGACGGTTTTCCACGGGGGCCGCCATTCGCCGGGCGGGGCGTGGCCGTCGGCCGGGCTCATGGGCCAATCGGCGGCCGCGGCGGTCGGTATAATGCGAGAAGACATGAGTGACCGGCTGCCGCTCCATGAGGTCCACGAACGGCTCGGCGCGCGCTTCGCCGAGGACGACGGCCTTCTCGTCCCCGGTAGCTACGGGGACCCCGCCGCCGAGCACGAGGCGGTCCGCGAGCGGGCCGGGCTGATCGACCGCTCCGAGCGGGGGAAGATCGAGGTCACCGGCAAGGATCGGGCGACCTTCATCCACGGGCTCGTGTCGAACGAGGTCAAGGGCCTGGCGCCCGGCCAGGGCAACGAGTCGGCGCTCCTCGACGTCCACGGGAAGATCACCGCGCTCCTCTCCGTTCACTGCCTCGCGGACCGGCTCCTCCTCGAGACGGACCGTCAGCTCCGGGAGCCACTCCTGGCCGGGATCGACCGCTACCTCTTCTCCGAGCGGGCGGAGCTCGAGGACGTGACTGCGGCCTCGGGGATCCTCACCGTCGCGGGCGCCGCCGCGCGAAAGATCGTCGAGCAGGCGACCGGCGCTCCGGTGCCTGACCTCGCGCGGCGCCAGCACGTCCTCGTGCCGGGGGCGACCGCGGGAACGGGGGCGGACCTCCGTGTCGTCAGGACGGACGAGACGGGCGACGAGGGATACGACCTCTGGGCCGCGCCCGAGGACCTCGGCCGGCTCTGGGAGCGGCTGCGCGAGGCCGGCGCCCGCCCCGTCGGGCGCGAGACCTGGAACGTCCTCCGGGTCGAGGCGGGGGTCGTTCGCCACGGCGTGGACGTCGACGCCTCGACGCTCCTCCTGGAGGCGCCGTTGGCGGACGCGTTCTCCCTGAACAAGGGCTGCTACCTCGGCCAGGAGGTCATCGCGCGCATCACGTACCGCGGCCACGTGAACCGGAAGATCACCGGCCTCCGCTTCGCCGATCGCCGGGTGCCGACCGCCGGCGCCCCGATCCACGTCGAGGGGAAGGAGGTCGGTCGGATCACGAGCGCCGTCCTCTCGCCCGCGCTCGGTGTCGCCCTGGCTCTCGGCTTCCTGCGGCGCGAGCACCAGGCGCCCGGGACGCGGGTCGAGGTGTCGGCCGGCGGTGAGCTGCTCGCCGCCGAGGTGAACGCGCTGCCGTTCTACAGCCGGACGCCCGCCGCGTGACCGCGACTTCTCACGGCTCCGGCGGGGACCGCAGGCCGAACCGCCTCGCGGGCGAGACCAGCCCGTACCTCCTCCAGCACCAGTACAATCCCGTCGACTGGTATCCGTGGGGCCCCGAGGCGTTCGACCGGGCGCGCCGTGAGGACCGGCCGGTCCTCCTCTCCGTCGGCTACTCGGCCTGTCACTGGTGTCATGTCATGGAACGGGAGTCGTTCGAGGACTCCACGATCGCGGAGCTGATGAACGAGCGGTTCGTCAACATCAAGGTCGACCGCGAGGAGCGCCCCGACGTCGACTCCATCTACATGCAAGCGGTCCAGGCGATGACCGGCCACGGCGGCTGGCCGATGACGGTGTTCCTCACGCCCGACGGGGTGCCGTTCTACGGCGGCACGTACTTCCCGCCGGAGGACCGTCACGGCATGCCGGGCTTTCCGCGGCTGCTCCAGGCAGTGGCGGAGTTCTACCGCGAGCGACGGGGCGAGGCCGCGAACGTCGGGCGGGACCTCCTGGAACGCATCCGCCAGGGCGAGCACGTTCGCCCGAGCGGGGAGCTGCTCACGCCCACCGTCCTCGACGGCGCCTATCAGGGTCTCCGCGCCGAGTTCGATTCGCGCAACGGCGGGCTCGGGCGCGCGCCCAAGTTCCCGCAGCCGATGGCCTTCGACTTTCTCCTGCGCTGCTGGCGCCGGCGGGATTCGACCGAGGCGCTCCAGATGGTTCGCCAGACCCTCACGCGCATGGCCCGGGGCGGCATGTACGACCAGCTGGGCGGCGGGTTCCATCGCTACTCGGTCGACCAGGTCTGGCTGGTGCCTCACTTCGAGAAGATGCTGTACGACCAGGCCCAGCTCGCGCTCCTCTACGTGCAGGCGTGGCAGGCGACCGGCGACCCCGAATACCGGCGCGTCTCCGAGGAGATCCTCGACTACGTCGTCCGGGAGATGACGCACCCGGACGGCGGTTTCTACTCGACGCAGGACGCGGACTCGGAAGGGGAGGAGGGCAAGTTCTTCCTCTGGGACCAGGCGGAGATCGAGGCGCTCCTCGATCCCGAGGCGGCCCGCGTCGCGCTCCAGTACTGGGGCGTGGCCGCCGGGCCGAACTTCGAGGGGCGGAGCATTCTTCACGTCCCGCGCGAGCCCGCCGAGGTGGCGGCCGCGCTCGGGCTCACGCCCGACGCGCTCGCGGCGGCTCTCCGCCGCGCGCGGGCCACGCTGTTCGCCAACCGCGAGGGGCGCGTGAAGCCGGGGCGTGACGAGAAGGTGCTGGCGGGCTGGAACGGCATGATGCTCCGCGCCTTCGCCGAGGCCGCCCAGGCGCTCGGGCGCCCGGACTACCTCCGGGTCGCCGAGCGGAATGCCGGGTTCCTCCTGTCGGCCCTCGTGGTGGACGGCCGGCTCCTGCGAACGTGGAAGGACGGCCGGGCGAAGCTTCTCGGGTACCTCGAGGACTACGCGATGGTGGCCGACGGGTTGCTCGCGCTCCACGAGACGACGCTCGACCGGCGCTGGCTCGACGACGCCCGACGGCTGGTCGCGGCCATGGTCGATCTGTTCTGGGACCGGGAGGCGGAGGGCTTCTTCGACACGGGGCGCGATCACGAGGCCCTCGTCGTCCGGCCTCGGAGCCTCTTCGACTCCGCGGTCCCGTGCGGCTCGTCGGTGGCGGCCGACGTCCTGCTCCGCCTGGCCACGCTCACCGGGGACGCCGAGCTGGAACGGCGCGGGGTGGAGACCATCCGGTCGGTCGTCCCGTTGATGGCGCGCTACCCGTCGGGCTTCGGACGCTTCCTGGGAGCGCTCGATTTCCACCTGGGAGCCCCGGTCGAGGTCGCCGTCGTCTGGTCCGCGGGCGCCGGGCCGGCCGACCGTCAGCCGCTGCTCGATCAGGTCTTCCGGCGCTATCTTCCCGTCCGCGTCGTCACCGGAGGCGCCGAGGGGTCGGGCGGCGATCTGCCGCTGCTCGCGGGCAAGACGGCCCGCGCGGGGCGTCCGACGGCGTACGTCTGCGAGGGGTATGCCTGCCAGGCCCCCACCATCGAGCCAGCGGAGCTGGGGGACCAGCTCGACCGGCGCGGTGGCCGGTCGTTCTCGGCGGCAACCCCCGCCCGTTGAAGCCGAGCGGTCGTTCGACTATAGTCTCCCCACGTTTCCCAACCACCAACCGAGGAGGATCACCCATGCGTTTTGCGCGCGCAGTGCTTCTGATAGCCGGCGTCCTGCTCCTGGCGGCGGCGAGCCCGGCCCTGGCCCAGACGTTCGTCTTCGCCCATCAGGGTGAGGCGGTGTCGCTCGACACGGCGATCATCGAGGACGGGATCTC
>CAYXBJ010000160.1:0-36413 GCA_964463175.1 uncultured bacterium | reverse complement strand
GTGGGTGGAGCGACTCGAGCCATCCGGCCGCCCCGTCGTTCTCGGGGTCAAGCTGTGACTGGGGCGCGGGCGGATTGCTTGGATATCAAAGTTAAGGCCTGACCCCGGAGTTTGATGAAAGGGGGTGAGAGCAAGACCTACTGAGGCGCGTCCCGATGCCGGGAAGCCGGTGAGACGTCGATGCGACGTCGAGTCCGGCACTGTCCCGCAACTGTAAGTGGGGAGCGTTTCCACCCCCGTCCGGTTGAGACCGGCGGGCGACGTCACTGGGGCCATGGGCCCTGGGAAGGCGCGGTGGGCGCGACGAGCCACGAGTCAGGAGACCGATCGGGGCGCATGCATTCGACACACCCCTTCGCGGAGGAGGAGTGCGCGATGAAGCGACAAGGTGCGTGGTGCACGCTTGCGATGCTGCTGTGGCTCGTTCCGTCGATGCTGGGTGCGCAGGAGACACCCCAGCCCCAGCCCACCCCGGCTCCCGCTCCGGCGGCCACGCCGGCGGCCCCCGGGACTCCCGCGCCTGACGTGCGGCGAGCCGAGCCAGTGGTCGTGACGGCGACGCGGAGCGAGCAGCCCCTCGAGCAGACCGGCGCGTCGGTGACCGTCGTGACCGAGGAGGAGATGCGCGTCCAGGAGTACCGGGCGGTGGAGCAGGTGCTCCGGACCGTGCCCGGCGTCCAGGTGGAGACCTCCGGCAGCCCCGGCAAGCTCTCCACGATTCGCATCCGCGGCGCCGATCCCACCCAGGTGCAGGTGTTGATCGACGGTGTGCGGGTCAAGAGCCTCACGTCCGGCGACTTCGACTTCGCCGACCTCATGCTCGACAACATCGACCGGATCGAGGTCCTGCGCGGGCCCCAGTCGACGCTCTACGGCGCCGACGCGATCGGCGGCGTGGTCAACGTCATCACCAAGCGCGGGCAGGGGCCGCCGGCCGGATTCGTGGACTTCGAAGCCGGCAACTACTCGACCTTCCGCGAGCGTGCGGGAGTGACGGGGAGCACGGGCCCCGTCAACTACTCGCTCGGCGTGAGCCAGCTCAACTTTAAGGGTCAGTTCGACAACGACGAGCACGACGTCACCAGCGTGAACGCCCGAGTCGGCTACGAGCTCCCGAACAAGGGCGAGCTGTCGCTCACCGGGCGGTATCAGGACGGGCACCTCGGGATCCCCTTCGCCACCGTGTTCCCGGACTTCGACCCCAACCGCGAGCAGGACCAGCAGCTCTGGCTCCTCTCCCTCGCGTGGCGCCAGCCCTGGACGTCGATCTGGGAGCACACGCTGCGCGTCTCCGGGGTCGACGAGACGCTCAACTTCAAGGACCGACCCGATCCCGCGCACCCCGTCGGCTTCACCTCGGACATCTCGAGCCGGCGCATCGAGACCGATTGGTACCACTTCATCAAGCCGGTGCCGTGGAACACGATCACCGCCGGCATCGAGTACCGGAACGAGGTCGGCAAGGTCGAGGGAAGCTACGACCAGACCATGGACTCCTGGGCCCTCGTGCTCCAGGACCAGATCTCCCTGTGGGATCGCCTCTTCGTGACCGGCGGAGTGCGCTACGACGGCAACAGCGTGTTCGAGGACAAGGCCACCGGCCGCGTCGCGGCCTCGTATCTCATCAAGGAGACGGACAGCCGGCTGAAGGGGAGCTGGGGGCAGGGGTTCCGCGCGCCCACGTTCAACGAGCTGTTCTTCCCCGCGTTCCCGCCGTGCCCGGCGTTCGGCAACCCGAATCTGAAGCCGGAGGAGAGCACCAGCTGGGACGGTGGCGTGGAGCAGCATCTCTGGGACCGACGGGTGCGGCTCGCCGCGACGTACTTCCGGAATGACTTCACGAACCTCATCCAGTCCACGCTGCTCGATCCGGTGAACTTCTGCTTCCAGGCCCAGAACGTCGGGAAGGCCCGCTCCGAGGGCGTCGAACTCGAGGGCAGCGTGATGCCCATCGACGGGCTCGTCCTCGCGGTTGCGTACACGTACACGAACACGGAGGACCAGACGACCGGGAACCCGCTCCCGCGCGTGTCGCCCAATGCGCTCTCGGCGACCGCCACCTGGGAGCCCTTGCCGGGGCTCACGCTCTCGGGCGAGGTGCTGGTGATGTCGAGCCAGTTCGAGGCGCCAGGTCAGGCGAGGAACCAGGGGTACACCGTCGTCAATGCAGCGACGGCGTACCGGCTGCCCATCAAACGCTGGGGGTTTCTGTCGAACATCACGCTCCATCTTCGCGTGACGAACCTCTTCAACGAGAACTACTCGGAAGTGGCAGGCTTCCCGGCGCTCGGGACGCACGTGGTGGCCGGCATCCGCGCCACGTTCGACTGACGAGAGGGAGACCATCGAGTGATCGAGGGCGTCGAGGTCGCCGTCGGCCGGGACGCGGTGTGGGTGCGAAGCCGGATGCCGCTTCGCGTCCTCGCATCGTCCGTGGTGGGCGGCGACCTCGACGTCACGCGCCACGTCGTGAACATGCACGTCCACCGGGGTTATCACTCGCCCGACCCCGGCGCCGACCTTCGCGCTTTCGCCGGGCGGCTCGGCATCGTCGAGCCCTTCGTGGGGCTCATGACCGCGGCATGGACCGATGAGGCCCGCGTCGCCTGGGAGGAGGCTGACGGCGTCCGGGTGGGCGCGGTGGCGACCGTCGGCCTCGGTGTGACCGAGTCGGCGGGGCTGACCGCGCCGGCCGTGTGGCAGCCGTCGACGATCAACGTGGTCGTCCTCATCGACGCGACGCTCGAGCGCGCGGCCGCGGTGAACGGCGTCATCACCGCCACCGAGGCGAAGATCGGGGCGCTGATCGAGGCCGGGATCCGCACGGCGGAGGGCGATGCCGCGACCGGGACGGTCACCGACGCGGTCGTGGTCGCGTGGACCGGCCGGGGTCCGCGCGTGCCGTACCTCGGGCCGGCGACCGTGGCAGGTTGGAGCCTGGCGCGCGCCGTCCGCCAGGCGGTGCGGGGAGGGTTGCCGCGGCGATGACGCTCCGCCGGCCCATCGTCATTCTCCTGGCCGTCGCCCTGGACCTGCTCGCCGGCGAGCCGCCCGCGCGCTGGCACCCCGTGGCCTGGCTGGGCCGCGCGCTTCACTGGGCGGAGCGCCGCGCGCCCGGGCGCACCGTGGCTGACGGCGCGGCGGCGGTGACGCTCGTCACGGCGGGAGCCTGGACCCTCTCCAGCTGGCTCGGCGCCGTCGCGCGCCAGCTCGGATGGGTGGGCGTTCTGCTCGAAGCGCTCGCGCTCAAGCCGGCCTTCGCGCTGCGTCAGCTCGTCGCGGCCACCGCCGGCGTGGAGGCGGCGCTCCGCGCCGGAGACCTCGAGACCGCGCGGCTCCGGGTCGGGCGCGATCTCGTGAGCCGTCCGACGGCCGATCTCGGCGCCGACGAGGTCGCGTCCGCGGCGATCGAGTCCGCCGCGGAGAACCTCGTCGACAGCATCGCCGCGCCGGTCCTCGCGTACGCGGCGGCGGGGCTGCCCGGCGCGTGGGCGTATCGCGCCGTCAACACCGCGGACGCGATGTGGGGCTATCGCGACGAGCGCTACGAGCGGTTCGGCAAGGCGGCGGCGCGGCTCGACGACGTCGTGAACCTGGTGCCGGCCCGTCTCGGCGCGGCTGCCCTCGCGGCGGGCGCGGCGCTTGCTGGCGAGGACGGCGCCAGCGCCGCGCGGGTCGCGCGGGCCCAGCATTGCCGGACGGCCAGCCCGAACGCCGGCTGGCCGATGGCCGCGATGGCGGGCGCCCTCGGCGTGGGACTGGCCAAGCGCGGCGCGTATCGGCTCGGCGAGCACGCGCTCCCGTCATCGCCCGACGCGATCCGGCGGGCCTCTCGCGTGCTCGGCGCCGCGGCGGCGCTGACGGTCGTCGTCGCGGCCGGAGCCGCGCTCGTTGGGGGCCGAGGGCGATGGACGTGAACCGGGGACTCGGCCCGGGGCTGGTGCTGTCGGTCCTGGTCCACGGCGGGGCGGTCGCCGTCCTCGGCGCGCTGGGCGCCGCGTGGCTGTTCAGCCCGCCCCCGGCTTCCGAGCCGGCCGCGCTCTACGTGGATCTCGTTCATCCGGTGATCGCGACGAGCGATCGCGCCGACTCAGGATCCGGGGAGAGATCGGCGTCACGTCAGACCACGCCGCGCGCGCGAAGCGGCGGCATCACTCCGCCGGGGTCGCGCGACGGGGCGGCGTCGACGAAGACGCCGATCGCGCCGGCGCCTTCGTTCGCGCAAGCGCCGGCCGTCGAAGCGCCCGCCGCCACGAGCGGCGCCTCCGAGGTGTCGCCACCCCCGGCGGCGAAGCCCGCGCCTCCCCACCCAGCCTCGCCGCCGGAGTCGATGCCTGCACCTGCGCCCGCGGTCGAGCGCCCGCCGCCGCTCCCGCGCATGGCCGCCGCGCCGCCACCGCCTCCGACGGATGCCGGACAAGAGAGCCCCGTGGCCGGCACCGTCACGACCGCGGCTCGGGCGCTCGCGCCACCGGCCGTCGCGTCCAGCAGCCTCGACGTGGCCGGGCACGCGACGCCCGCCGGCCCGATCGCCGGCACACGCGATTCAGCCGGGACCGGCACCGGAGCAGCGGTTGACACGGGAGGCGCTCGCGGATCATCCACGGGCAGCGGCCCGCCCGCCGCGGGTGATACGAGCGGTTCAGGCGGGGGATCCGGAATCGCGCGCCTGTCACCGGGCGACGGACAGGCGGGGAGCGCTTCCTCGGGAGCGATCCCGCCCGAGTACGAGGCCTACGTGCGCACCCTCCGCCAGCGCGTTCAGGACCGACTGGTGTACCCGGGGACGGCCGTGCGCCGCGGTCAGCAGGGCGTGGTCGAGCTCGAGGTGCGCCTCGGCGCCGACGGGCGCCTCGTGGCCGTCGACGTCGTCGCGGGCGTCAGCGCGGATGCGCTGCGCGGGGCGGCGATCGCCGCGGTCCGGAGCGCGGCCCCGTTCCCGTTCCCGCCCGGGTTCGTCGCGCGACCGCTCGTTGTCCGCCTCCCCGTCGAGTTCCGGCTGCGCTGAGAGGCCATAACTCCCGCTTTTTCTTCGACCCCCTGGGGTCGTGGGCTATAGTGGACGACGCAATGTCCACCGACGTCACCACGGTCCTGTCCGGCGCGCTCCTGGATGCGCTCGGCCGGGCCGGCCTCCCGGCAGTCGCCCCGGCCGAGGTCGCCTGGGAGGTCCCGCGCGACCCGACCCACGGCGACTACGCGACCAACGTCGCGATGCTGCTGGCCAAGTCGCACCGGCGCCCGCCTCGTCAGGTCGCCGAGACGATCCTCGCGCATCTCCCCGGGGTGCACGAGATCGAGCGGGCCGAGGTGGCAGGCCCCGGCTTCCTCAATGTGTTCCTTTCGCCCGCGTATTGCCTTGCGGGGCTCGAGCGGATCCTGAGGGAAGGGGAGCGATTCGGCCGCCAGACCGAGGGGCAGGGCCAGCGCGCGATGGTGGAGTTCGTCAGCGCCAACCCGACCGGGCCGCTCACGCTCGGGCACGGTCGCCAGGGGATCCTCGGCGACTGCGTGGCGCGGCTTTTCGGGGCGATGGGTTACGAGACCACCCGCGAGTATTACTTCAACAATGCGGGCCGCCAGATGCGGGTCCTCGGCGAGTCGGTCCGGGCCCGGTACCTCGAGCTCATCGGCCGCCCGGCGACGCTTCCCGAGGACGGCTATCAGGGCGACTACATCCGGGAGATCGCCGGTGCGCTGCGCGACCGCCACGGCGAGTCGCTCGCGGGGGACGGCCACGAGGCGGTGTTCCGCCAGGCGGCGGAGGACGGCATCTTCGCCGACATCCGGCGGACCCTCGAGCGGCTCGGCATCCGCTTCGACGTCTACTCCAACGAGGACGCGCTCTACACCGAGGGCAAGATCGAGGAGACGCTCGAGGCGCTGCGCGCGACGGGGCTTGCCTACGAGAAGGACGGCGCCACGTGGCTCCGGTTCTCCGGCATCGGTCGCCCCCAGGACCGGGTGATCGTGAAGTCCTCCGGAGAGCCGACCTACCGGCTCCCGGACATCGCGTACCACCGCGAGAAGCTCCGCCGGGGCTTCGCTCTCATCGTCGACGTCCAGGGAGCCGACCACATCGAGGAAGGCAAGGACGTCATCGCCGCGATCGGGGCGCTCGGGCTCCCGTCCGACCGCATCCGCTACCTGATCCACCAGTTCGTCACGATCACGCGCGGGGGCGTCGAGGTGAAGATGTCGACGCGCCGGGCGACATACGTGACGATCGACGACCTCCTGGATCAGGTGGGCAGCGTCGACGTGTTCCGCTGGTTCATGGCGACGCGGAGCCCGCAGAACCATTTGAACTTCGACCTCGACGCGGCGATGGAGCAGGACTGGCAGAAGAACCCGGTGTTCTACGTCCAGTACGCTCACGCGCGGGTCGCGAGCGTCTTCAACCATGCGCGGGAGCGGGGCGTCGCCGTGCCGACGGCCTGGACCGAGGCCGAGCTCGCGCCGCTCCGGGCGCCCGAGGAGCTGGCGCTCGTGAAGACGCTGCTGCGCTTCCCCCACACGATCGCCGGCGCGGCTCGCGCGTACGAGCCGCACCGGATGGCCGTGTACCTCTACGACCTCGCGGCACAGCTCCACGCGTACCACCACCTCGGCACTCACACGCCCACCTTCCGGATCGTACGACCCGAGGAGCCCGCGACGACGCGGGCGCGGCTCGGGCTCGCGCGGGGGGTGGCCCAGGTGCTGCGAAGCGGACTCGCGCTCCTGGGGATCGCCGCCCCGGAGTCCATGTGAGGTGCCTCGCGTGATGCACGCTCGAGGGTTGAGTCGCGCGCGCCACGAGTTCCGCTTCGGAGGGCGCGAGATCGCCATCCTGGGCGCGGTGTTCTGCCTGATCGCGAGCCTCGTGTTCGCGGCCGGCGTGATGGTGGGGCGCGAGATGGCGCGGCCCAAGGGCGCGCCGCGGGCCGACGCTGGACGCGAGCACCGGTCGCCCGAGCCGGACAGCCTCCGCGGGCCCGACGCGCCGGTCAAGACCGCGGCGGCGAAGGCGGAGGAGAAGGTCACCTTCTACCGGACGCTGACCGCGCCGACCCAGGACCTTCCGCAGGTCGGGAAGCCCACGATCGAGGAGCGGCTGATCCCGAAGGACGACCCCGCCCCGACGGGGACGGCCGAGGCCGCGCCGGAGACGCCGCGACCTGCGCCGGAGCCCGCCGCGCCGCCCGCGGCGGCCAAGCCGCCGAAGGCCGCGGAGGCGCCGCCGGCTCCGCGCCCGGCCCGCGCCGCCAAGACCCCGGCGCTGACCCCGGCCCGGTCCACGCCGACCCAGATCGCGGCCGCGGCCCCGCCGGCCGATCCGGACGGGTGGACGGTGCAGGTGAGCGCGTTCCGCAGCCGGGCGCTCGCCGAGGATCTGCGATCGCGGCTGGCGGCGCGGGGCTACGAGGCGTACGTCTCGCCCGCGATGAGCGAGGACGGCCGGCCCCGCTATCGCGTTCGCGTCGGGTCGTACGCGGCCAAGAGCGACGCCGAGCGCGCCGCCGCGGACCTCCGAGGGGAGCGCGGGCTTTCCCCCGTGGTGACGTCGCGCATCCGGTAGGCGGCGCGGCGTGGCCCCGGGTGTCCAGCGCGTCCTGATCCCGGCCGCGGACCTGACCACGCGCGTCGGCGAGCTGGGCCGCCAGATCCGGAGCGACTACGCGGGACGCACGCCGATGCTGGTCGGCGTGCTGAAGGGCGCGGTCGTGTTCCTGGCCGACCTGATGCGGGCGATCGACGCCCCGTGTGAGTGCGACTTCATCGCGGTGTCCTCGTACGGCGCCTCGACCCGCTCCTCCGGTGTCGTCGAGCTGACCAAGGACCTGTCCGTGCCGATCGAGGGCCGCGACGTCCTCATCGTCGAGGACATCGTCGACACGGGCCGCACGCTCGCCTACCTGCTCCGGAACTTCGAGACCCGCCAGCCCGGGACCCTCCGCGTCTGCACGCTCCTCGACAAGGTCTCGCGCCGGGAGGTACCGGTCCCCCTGGACTATGTCGGGTTCACGATCCCCGACGAGTTCGTCGTCGGGTACGGCCTCGACTTCGCGGGGCTCTACCGGAACCTGCCGTACCTCGGTGTCCTGGAGGCGTTGGACGCCTGACGCGGCCGGCTCGGGAGAAGCCGTCTCCCCCGACCGGGCGGGTGCCCCGGCTCGCGCCGCCGCGGCGGATCGGCCGGTGGACCGTATGCTATACTGCGCTTACGCTGCGCACGTTTAAGCCCCATCGCGGGCTACGCGGCGTCACCGGAAGGAGGGCGGCGGTCAGGGCATGAATCCGTTCTACAAGAACCTCGCCCTCTGGATGGTGATCGGTCTCGTCGCCGTCCTCCTCTTCAACGTGTTCCAGGGGGTCTCCGAGAAGAGCGCCTTCGAGCCGAACTACTCGGATTTCCTCCGGGACGTGGACGCCGGTCTCGTCCAGTCCGTCACTATTCGCGGCAACCTGGTGACGGGGAAGAAGAAGGACGGGACGGAGTTCCGCACCTACGTCGTCGAGTCGCAGGACTTCGTCAAGATGCTGCGGGACAAGAACGTCAAGATCAGCGTCCGTCCCATCGACCAGAATCCCTGGTACATGTCGGTCCTGATCTCGTGGTTCCCGATGATCCTGTTCATCGGCGTGTGGATCTTCTTCATGCGCCAGATGCAGGGCGGCGGGGCCAAGGCGCTGTCGTTCGGCAAGGCGCGAGCGCGGCTGATCTCCGAGAAGCACAACAAGGTCACCTTCTCGGACGTCGCCGGCGTGGATGAGGCCAAGGAAGAGCTCCGCGAGATCATCGAATTCCTCAAGGACCCGCAGAAGTTCCAGAAGCTCGGCGGCAAGATCCCGAAGGGCGTGCTCCTCGTCGGCCCCCCGGGCACCGGCAAGACGCTCCTGGCCAAGGCGATCGCCGGCGAGGCGAACGTGCCGTTCTTCTCGATCTCCGGCTCCGACTTCGTCGAGATGTTCGTCGGCGTCGGGGCGTCCCGCGTCCGTGATCTCTTCGAGCAGGGCAAGAAGCACGCGCCGTGCATCATCTTCATGGACGAGATCGACGCGGTCGGGCGCCACCGCGGGGCCGGCCTGGGCGGCGGGCACGACGAGCGGGAGCAGACCCTCAACCAGCTCCTCGTCGAGATGGACGGCTTCGAGACGAACGAGGGCGTCATCCTCATCGCGGCCACCAACCGGCCCGACGTCCTCGACCCCGCCTTGCTCCGGCCCGGGCGGTTCGATCGCCAGGTCGTGGTGCCGCGGCCCGACGTCAAGGGGCGCGAGGAGATCCTGCGCGTGCACGCGCGGCGGATCCCGCTCAGCCCCGACGTCGACCTGAAGGTGCTGTCCCGCGGCACGCCCGGCTTCTCCGGCGCCGACTTGGCGAACCTCGTGAACGAGGCGGCGCTCCTGGCGGCGCGCCATTCCAAGAAGCTCGTCGAGATGATCGACTTCGAGAGCGCGAAGGACAAGGTCCTGATGGGGGTCGAGCGCCGGAGCATGATCATCAGCGAGGAGGAGAAGCGGACCATCGCCTACCACGAGGCGGGGCACACGCTGGTCGCCCACACGCTGCCGGGCGCCGACCCGGTCCACAAGGTGACGATCATCCCGCGCGGCCGGGCGCTCGGCCTGACGCAGCAGCTCCCGACCGACGACAAGTACAACTACTCGCGCGAGTACCTCATGAACCGGATCACCATCTTGCTCGGCGGCCGGGCCGCGGAGGAGATGGTGCTGCGCCAGCAGACCACCGGCGCCGGCGACGACCTCGAGAAGGCGACCGACATGGCCCGGAAGATGGTCTGCGAGTGGGGCATGTCCGAGAAGCTCGGCCCCCTCACGTTCGGGAAGCGGGAAGAGCACATCTTCCTGGGCCGCGAGGTCGCCCGCCAGCAGGACTACAGCGAGGAGACCGCGGTCCTCATCGACGCCGAGGTCAAGCAGATCGTGCTCGACAGCGCGGCCCGCGCGCGCTCCATCCTCGAGGAGCAGGTCGCGAAGCTCCACCGCCTGGCCAAGGCGCTCCTGGAGCACGAGTCGCTCGACGCCGAGGAGATCGCGCGTGTCCTCACCGTCGAGCCGCACGCCGCGCTCGAAGGCGCACCTGCGTAGCGCTCGCCGGGGCGTCAGCGCCCCGATGCCGGCGTTCCGTCCGTGAGGCTTCGCATGCGCGGGGCCGAGTTCGCGTGGGACGCGGAGCGGCCGCGCGCGCTGATCATGGGGATCGTGAACGTGACGCCCGACTCGTTTGCCGACGGCGGCCGGTACCTCGATCCAGCCGCGGCCGTGCGCCACGCGCGGGATCTGGTGGCCGAGGGCGCCGATCTCCTCGACGTCGGCGCGGAGTCCACCCGGCCCGGGTCGCCCGGCGTGCCGGCCGGCGAGGAGCGCGCGCGCCTGCTCCCGGTGCTGGAGCGGCTCCTCGACGGCCCGCCGTGTCCCGTATCGGTCGACACGTCGAAGCCCGATGTCGCCGAGGCCGCCCTGGCGCTGGGCGCCCACATGGTGAACGACATCACCGCGCTGAGCGGGGGGCCGGAGCTGGCGCGGGTCTGCGCCGCCCACGGGGCCGCCCTGACCGTCATGCACATGCAGGGAACGCCGCGCACCATGCAGGCCGACCCGCGCTACGACGATCTCCTGGGCGAGGTGCGCGCCGGGCTCGAGACCGCGGTGGGGGCGGCGGAGGCCGCCGGGGTGGCGCCGGACGCCATCTGCGTCGATCCCGGCATCGGATTCGGCAAGACCGTCGGACACAATCTCACACTGCTCAAGCGCCTCGACGCGTTCCGCTCGCTCGGGAAGCCGATCCTGGTCGGCCCCTCGCGGAAGAGCTTCATCGGGGCGCTCCTCGATCACGTGCCGCCCGCGGAGCGGCTCGAGGGAACCCTGGCCGCGTGCGTGATGGCGGTCGCCGCCGGCGCGCACATCGTGCGCGTCCACGACGTGGCCGCGGTGCGGCGGGCGGTGCGGGTGGCCGAGGCCATCCGCGACGCGGTGCCGGGTTGAGCGGCCCCGTGAGCGCCGGGAGCTAGGACCGTGCTCTCGCACCTCTGGATCGGCTTCGGCGTGCGCGATCTGGTCGACGTCGCCATCGTCGCGCTCGTGCTCTACCGCGTGCTCCTCGTGTTCCGGGGCACCGTCGCGATCCAGATGCTGGCCGGCCTCGGGCTGCTGATGGCCGCCCGCCTGATCGCGCGGCAGGCGGACCTCCGGAGCCTGTCGTTCGTGCTAGAGAACTTCTGGGCGTTCTGGGTGCTCGCCCTGATCGTCCTGTTCCAGCCGGAGCTCCGGCGGGCGCTCGCCCATGCGGGGCGGAACCCGCTGCTCCAGCGCGTGGTCGGCCAGGCATCGGCGGCGCGCCGCCAGCTCCTCGAGGAGATCGTGCGGGCGGTGGAAGCGCTGGCCGCCAAGCGGATCGGCGCCCTGATCGCGGTCGAGCGGCAGGTGGGGCTCCGCGCGTACGCCGAGCTCGGGGTGCCGATGGAGGCGGTGGTGTCGGCCGAGCTCATCGGCAGCCTCTTCCAGCCCGGGTCGCCGCTCCACGATGGCGCCGCCCTCATCCAGGGAGACCGGATCACCGCCGCGGGCTGCTTCCTGCCGCTATCCCGCAATCTCGGACTTTCCCGGACGCTCGGGACGCGCCACCGGGCCGCCGTCGGTCTCTCCGAGGAGACCGACGCGGCGGTCGTCGTGGTCTCCGAGGAGACGGGCGTGATCTCGCTCGCGGTCGACGGCGTCATCGAGCGGGGCCTCGAGCCGGAGCGCCTGCAGGACCGCCTGACCTCGCTGCTCAACGCGGGCGAGGGGTCGGGCCGAGCCCGGTCGCTGCTCGCCGGCGTGCGCCGCCTCACCGCCCGGAGCAAGGCGTGAGCGGTCTCCGCTCGCTCGTCCTGGAGAACTGGCGCCTCCGGCTCGCGGCGCTCGTCTTCGCGGTGGGCCTGTGGGCCTTCGTGGTGACCGAGGAGCGGACCGATGCGGTATTCACCGTGCCGCTCGACTTCGTGGAGCGGCCCCCCGGCGTCGAGGTCGCCTCGGTCGCGGCCGAGTCGGTGGTCGTCCGGGTCGAGGGCCGCCGGAGCCGCCTGCGCCGCCTCCACGAGGAGGACTTCAAGGTCGAGGTGAGTCTGAAGGGCGCCCAGCCGGGACGCTTCGTCGCGCGCATCGACTCCGACAACGTCTCGGCCCCGACCGGGGTGCAGGTCCTGCGGGTCACGCCCAGCGAGGTGCGGGCGGTCCTGGAGGCGCGGTAGCCCGTGGGACGACTGTTCGGGACCGACGGGATTCGCGGCGTGGCGAACGCGTCGCCGCTGACTCCGGAGGAGACGTGCCGGCTGGGCCGGGTCGCCGCCTCGTATCTCGCCGAGCGGGTTCGCGGCGGCCGCCGCCGCCCCGCGTTCGTCATCGCCCGGGACACCCGGGTGTCCGGCCCGCTGCTCGAGCAGGCGCTCGTGGCCGGCGTCCTGTCGGCGGGCGTGGACGCGCTGGTTCTCGGCGTGCTCCCGACGCCGGCCGTGGCGTTCCTCACGCCCGCGCTCGGCGCGGCGGGCGGGGCGGTCCTGTCGGCCTCCCACAATCCCTTCGAGGACAACGGGGTGAAGCTCTTCTCGGGCGACGGTGACAAGCTGCCGGACGCGTGGGAGGACGAGATCGAGGCGCGCCTCGGGCTCGATGCGGGCGGGACGCGCCCGAGCGGCTCGCGGATCGGGCGGCTCCGCTCGGTCCCGGGCGCCGAGCGCCGGTATCTGGACGGGCTCCGGGCGAGCCTGCCCGCGGGTTTCGACCTCGCCGGCGTCACGCTCGTGCTCGACTGCGCCCACGGGGCGACGTACCGCGTCGGACCGCGCCTCTTCCGCTCGCTGGGAGCGGATGTGACTGCGCTCGGCGTCCGGCCGAGCGGGACGAACATCAACCGCGGCGTCGGTGCGCTTCATCCGGAGGGGCTCCAGGCGGGGGTCCGCGCGCGACCCGGGGCGATCGGGCTCGCGTTCGACGGCGACGGTGATCGCCTGATCGTCGTCGACGAGTCCGGCGCCGTCCGTGACGGGGACCACGTCCTTGCGGTCTGTGCCGAGGCCCTCGCCGCGCGGGGCGCGCTCAAGGGCGGCGTGGTGGTGTCGACCGTGATGGCGAACCTGGGACTCGAGCGGGCCCTGGGGGCGCTCGGGATCAAGATGGTCCGGGCCGCCGTGGGCGACCGTTACGTGCTCGAGGAGATGCGCCGGCGCGGCGCGAACCTCGGCGGGGAGCAGTCGGGCCACGTCGTCTTCCTCGACCACGCCCGCACCGGCGACGGGCTCCTGACCGCGCTGCAGCTCCTCCGCGCGGTGCGGGAGGCGGGCCGGCCGCTGGCCGAGCTGGCCGCGCGCGTCGAGAAGTGCCCCCAGGTGCTGCTGAACGTGCCGGTCCGGTCGAGACCGCCTCTCGGGGAGCTTCACCGGGTGACGGAGACGCTCACGCGCTGGGAGCGCAAGCTCGACGGCCACGCTCGGTTCCTGGTGCGGTACTCCGGCACCGAGTCCCTCGCCCGCGTGATGGTGGAAGGGGACGAGCACACGACCATCGACACGGCCGCCCGCGAGATCGCGGCCGCCATTCAACAGGAGATCGGAGCCCTATCGTGACCCGACGACCGAGCTTCACGCTCGCCGCGCTCGCGGCACTCAGCGCCGTGTGGCTGTTCGGATGCGGCAAGGACCACACCGGACCGACGAGCAATGCGCCACTGTTCCAGTACAACGCCCAGCAGAACGCCGGGCGGACCGTGCGATGGCCGGTCCTTCCAGTCCGTGTGTTCCTTGGCGGGAACGTCGCCCAGGCCTCCGAAGTCAGCATCTGGACGCAAGCGACCAACGGCGCGGTGACGTTCGCCTTCGTTGGCAGCGCGGCGGCGGCCAACATCACCTTCGCCTTCCAGAGCGGGACTGACGTCTGTGGCGTGACCTTCGTCGAGTTCGACGACGCCGGGAACATGACCTCAGCGGAGACGCGGGTCAGCCAGTCCATCTACCGCGGCCCTCAATGCCAGCGCACGGTGACGCACGAGAGTGCCCACGCGATCGGGTTTCTCGGCCACACGCACGATGGCGGGCTCATGGATCCCGACGGGGGCAACGGCGCCATCACGCCACTCGTCGCCGGGGTCCTGACGGATCTCTACCAACTCGCGCCGGGGACCCGGGTGAACGCGGAGGTCAAGGCGTTCAGCCTGGACCGGCCCGGAGGCAAGACGCGGATGACGTTCGTGTACCCGGTGCGCCCGTGACGCCGCGTGGGGCCCGGTGGGCGGTCGTGAGCCAAGTGGCGCTCGGGACCGCGCTCTCGCTGCTGACGGCGATCAGCGTGGCGGCCCAGCCGGCGGCGCCGCGGCTCCTCGTGATGGATCTGCCCTACGCGCGGGTGTGGGAGGGCACGGTCCGGGCGTTCGGCGGGCAGGCGCTCGCGCGCGCCGCCGACGGCGTGATCGAGACGCCGCGGACTGAGCGCGCACCGCTGCCGGACGAGGCGGGACTCGAGCGGGTCGCCGAGCGCGTCACGGTGCGGGTGGAGGCAACGGGCGACCGTATCACACGCGTCACGGTGACGGTCGACGCGGAGGGACTCCAGGACGGTCTTTGGCGCCCGATCGACGCATCACCGACGAGGGCGCGAGCGGTCCTCGACCGGATCCGCGCCAGCCTCGGCTGACGCGGCCGGGGCGCGGGCCCGGGGGGAGGAGGATCGCGTGGTCGTCGGGATCGGCATCGACGTCGTCGAGATCGCCCGGGTCCGGCGCCTGATGGAGCGCTGGGCGGACCGGTTCCTCCATCGCGTCTTCACCGAGGCGGAGATCGCCTACGCGCTCGGCCGCCACGATCCCGCCCAGCACCTCGCCGCCCGCTTCGCCGCCAAGGAAGCGACCCTGAAGGCCCTCGGCACCGGCCTGTCGATGGGCGTCCGGTGGCGCGAGATGGAGGTGCGCCGGGGACGCGGCCAGCCGCCTCGCCTCACGCTCTCCGGGCGAACCGCGGAGCTCGGCCAGGTCCGCGGGGTGCGGCGGCTCCACGTCTCGCTGAGCCACGACGCTGGCCTGGCGGTGGCCCAGGTCCTCGCCGAGGGCGACGGCGCGGCATGACGCCGACGCCGCCCTCGCGCCGGAGACGCCCCACGTGATCCCGCTCGCGACCGCCGAGGAGATGCGACGCGCCGACCGGCGCGCGACGGAGCGCTACGGCGTGCCGAGCCTTCTCCTCATGGAGAACGCGGGCCGCGGGGCCGCCGACGCGCTCGAGCGCGTGCTGGGCCCGGCCCGGGGTCGTCGCGTCGCCGTCGTATGCGGCAAGGGCAACAACGGCGGCGACGGCTTCGTCGTCGCGCGACATCTCCTCGCGCGCGGCGCCTCGGTCGCCGTGTGGCTCGTCGGGCGAGCCGCGGACGTGCGGGGGGACGCGCGGGTGAACCTCGAGACGCTCGAGCGGGCCGGCGAGCACGTGATCGAGGTCGCCGACCGCGAGAGCCCGGACCTCCGCAATCTCTACGGCGAGCTCATGGCCGCCGACCTCGTCGTCGACGCGCTGCTCGGGACCGGGGTGCGCGGGCCGGCGACCGGGGCGATCGCCGGCGCGATCGAGGCCGTCAACGCCGCCGCGGCCGAGGGCCGCCCCGTCTGCGCGCTCGATCTGCCCTCGGGTCTCCCGTCCGACGGCGAGGCGCCGGCCGGGCCCGTCGTGCGCGCACGGGTCACGGTGACCTTCGGCCTTCCCAAGCTCGGGCTCATCCTGCCCGCGGGCGCGGCCCTGGCCGGTCAGCTCGAGATCGCCGATCTCGGCATCCCGCGCGCGTGGCTCGACGAAGGTATCCCGACCGCGCTCCTCGAGGCGGCCGATGTCCGGGCATCGCTGCCGCTCCGCCCGACCGAGGCCCACAAGGGGAGCTACGGGCACCTCCTCGTCGTCGCGGGCTCGGTGGGGCGGACGGGCGCCGCGGTGCTTGCCTGCCTCGGCGCGCTCCGCGCGGGCACGGGGCTCGTGACGTGCGCGACGCCCGCCTCGCAGCAGCCGGTGGTGGCGGCCCAGCTGCCCGAGCCGATGACCGAGCCCCTCCCGGAGACGGCCGCGCGCTCGATCTCCACGAAGGCCGTCGAGCGCATCGTGGAGCTCCTGGGGCGCATGGACGCCCTCGCGCTCGGCCCGGGGATCGGCCTCGATCCGGAAACTCGGGCCGCGGTCGAGACGCTCGTGCGCGAGGTCGAGCGTCCGATGGTCGTCGATGCCGACGCCCTCACGGCGCTCGCGGGCAAGGTCGCGCTCTGTCGTGACGCGCGGGCGCCGCGGCTCCTGACGCCCCATCCGGGCGAGGCGGCGCGGCTCCTCGGGTGCACGATCGCCGAGGTGCAGGCAGACCGCATCGCGAGCGCGCGGCGCCTGGCGGTGGAGAGCGGCGCGATCGTCGCCCTCAAGGGCGCGCGGACCGTGGTCGCGGACCCCGAGGGCCGGGCGACGCTGAACCCGACCGGCAACCCCGGGATGGCGACCGGAGGCACCGGTGACGTGCTGACGGGCGTGACGGGAGGGCTTTTGGCCCAGGGCGTGCCGGCGGCCTCGGCGCTGGCTGCCGCGGTGTACCTCCACGGCCTGGCCGGGGATCTCGCGGCGGCGGCGCGCGGCGAGGCCGGGCTCGTCGCGGGCGACGTCGCCGAGGCGCTGCCCGCCGCGATCCGCCGCGTCCTGGACGCGGACGGCACGTGAGCAGCGCGCCGGGAGCGGCCCGGCCCGCCGCGGCGCGCGGCGCCGTCACGATCGTCTGCCCGAGCGCCGAGGCGACCCGGGCGCTCGCCGCGGAGATCGCGCGCCGCGCGGTGCCCGGCGCAGTCATCGCGCTGAGCGGCGACCTTGGGGCGGGGAAGACCTGCTTCATCCAGGGGCTGGCCGCCGGGCTCGGCGTCCAGGGCGCCGTGACGAGCCCCACCTTCATCATGATCGCCGAGTACGCCGGGCGCCTGCCGCTCCATCACGTCGATCTCTACCGCACTGCGAGCCTCGGCGAGATCCGGGGGCTGGGGCTCGACGAGCTGCTGGACGGAGCCGGCGTCACGGCGATCGAGTGGGCGGAGAAGGCGGAGGCGCTGCTGCCGGGGCGCGCGATCCGTGTCCGCATTCAGGGCGCCGGCGACGAGCCGCGGACCGTCGAGATCGACGGCCTGCCCTCCGGCTAGCCGCCGGACTGGCATCGCCCGGTGGAGACCTCGCCTCGAGGATGACCGCGCGCCACTCGCGCGCCGGCTGAATCGTCGCCCGCCGGAATCGAGACGCGCGCCGGCTGTGGCGGCGTGATGCGCGAGCGTCGCCACTGTCCACGCGCCGATACGCGTGCCCCACGCGCGGGGCTGGGTGACCGCGCGTAAATCCAGCGCCGATCGCGTCCCGCTCGCCGTCGCCTCTCCTGGCACCGGCGTTGCTCTCCATCAACCACCGTGAACGGCCAGCGCCCCCCGATCCGCGAGTGGCCTCCGGAGGACCGGCCGCGCGAGCGCTTCCTCACCAAGGGCGCCGACGCGCTCAGCGATGCCGAGTGCCTCGCGCTCCTCCTCGGGACCGGGATCCCCGGGCAGAGCGCGCTCGATCAGGCCCAGGCGCTGCTGGCCGCGTTCGGCTCCATCGCGGCGGTGGCCGACCGCGAGGTGCAGGAGCTCGCGTGGGTGGGCGGGCTCGGCATCGCGAAGGCGGTGCGCCTCGGCGCGGCGATCGAGCTCTCGCGACG
The DNA here is from genome assembly GCA_964463175.1 of uncultured bacterium. GTDB lineage: Bacteria > Methylomirabilota > Methylomirabilia > Rokubacteriales > DASRDR01 > DASRDR01. The sequence continues at coordinate 18,692 of CAYXBJ010000160.1, read as the reverse complement.
CCTTCGCGCGCGGCCGAACGGGAGCCGCGTGCGGCTCTCCAGTCCGGAAGAGGTGGCCGGCTACTTCGGCCCGCACCTCGAGGCGCTGAAGAAGGAGGTCTTCCGGGTGGCGCTGCTCGACAGCCAGAACGGGCTCCTGCGCGACGTCCAGGTCTCCGAGGGCAGCCTCTCGGCCTCGATCGTTCATCCGCGCGAGGTGTTCCGGACGGCCATCCTCGAGGCCACCGCGCACCTCATCCTCGTCCACAACCACCCGTCCGGCGACCCGACGCCGTCGAAGGAAGACGTCCACCTCACGCGGCAGCTCGTCGAGGGCGCGCGTCTCCTCGGCCTCCGGGTCCACGACCACGTCATCATCGGCCGCGGCAGTCACGTGAGCCTGGCGCAGCGCGGGCTCATCTGACACGCTCAGGCTCAACGCGGAAAGGAGCAGGGGGATGCGGTTCCTGATCGAGGGTCGGCTCCGAACGTCGTGCGGGCTGTCGCCCGCCGAGTACTTCGATCTCGCGGTGCAGGAGTGGGAGATGGTGCTCGGCTGGGTCTCCTCCGGCATCGCTCTCGCGTACGGCCGCCCGGTCTCGGTGCCCGGGGGAACGCTCCTCGTCGACGTGTCCTCCGAGAGCGACGCCCGCGCGCTCGCCGCCTCGCTGCCGCTCACTCCCTACGCGGAGGTCACCGTTCGCCGGTCGGACGTGCCGGCGGCGCGGCCGCTCACCCCGGCGCCGGCCCGCCGCGCGTGACTCCGGCCCGGGTCAGGCCGGGGTGCGAAGCTCGGCGAGGCGCGAGAGGCCGCGCTGCTCGAGGACCCGGAGCAGCGCAAGGTTGACCCGTCGGGGGAACGTGGGGCCCTGCGTGATGAACGCGGTGAAGCAGCCGACCGCGTCGGCGCCGGCCTCGAGGGCGGCGAGCGCCTTGACCGGCGTGTCGATCCCGCCCGTGGCGATCAGCCCGATGCGCGGGCCGACGGTCCGGCGCAGCTCCCCGATGGTCGCCAGCACGGCGGCGAACAGCTCGGGCCCGGAGAGACCCCCCGCGCGCTGCGACAGCCGCGGCTCGTCGATGCGGCGCGTGTTGCCGAAGTTGATCACGTCGACGCCCGCGTCGAGGGCCGCCGGCACGATCGCGCGCCGGTTCTCGTCGGCATAGTCCGGCGAGAGCTTCAGGATGAACGGCTTCCGCGTGGCTTCGCGGACCAGGCGGAGGAGCGCGCGGACCCGCTCGGGCGAGCCGGACAGCTCGTAGACGAGCCGGGTGTTCGGCGAGGAGATGTTCGCCTCGACGAGGTCGGCGTGGGGCTCGAGCGCCTCGACGAGCCGCCGGTAGTCCTCGGGGGACTCGCCCGCGACGCTGACGATGAGCGGCCGCTCGTGGCGGAGGCGCGGGAGCGTCGAGGCGAACGCGTCCAGCCCCGGGTTCTGGAAGCCGTTGCAGTTCACGAGCCCGGGTCCTGCCGGCGTGGTGACGCGGACCAGGTTCGGCTCCGGATGTCCGGGCCGAGGCCCGACCGTGATGCTCTTGGCGGTCACCGCGCCGAACCCGAGGGCCATCGCGCGGCGCAGGATGCGGACGTCGTAGTACATGGAGGAGAGGATCAGGGGCCCGGGCAGCCGCACGCCGCCGATCTCGACGGCCAGTCGCGGGTCGTCGACGCGAAGGGTCCGCAGCGCGGCGACCGGCAGCGCGCGGAACAGCTTCTGGCCGATGCGCACCGCGGTGGCCTCGGGCAGGCGCGACAGCAGGCCGCCGTAGACGACGCGGTAGAGCCGGTCGGCGAGCGGGACGAGCATCGGGGGCCGGGGCTACCTGGGAGTGCGCGGGATGTTGGCGGGGATCTGCCCGTGCGGCGCGTGATACAGGATGAACTCGCCGCTCTCCTTGACGTCGACCCAGGCGACCCGGCCCTTCGCGGCGATCGCGTCGATCTGCGCCCGGAGCGTCGCCACCTTCTCCTCGCTCGCCCACTGACGGCGGCGCATCGCGGGCGCGGTCGCCATGTAGTGGAGGTCGGGCGCGTCCTGGCGCTCCCACTGGACCGACCCGCCGCCCTTGATGGTCACCGCCACGCCCTTGCAGAGGCCGCACTCCGGACGGTCCGCCGTGCTCACCGCCGTCCTCGCGTCATGATGTCCACGGCCGGAAGGGTAGCATGGCGTCCTGCGCGGTTGACCGGGGTCCCGCGAGTGGGTAGGATTTCTCGCACGGACGATTAGCTCAGTTGGTAGAGCACCGGCCTCACATGCCGGGGGTCGCAGGTTCAAGTCCTGCATCGTCCACCACCTGAATGCCAGGGAAACCGGGGAGTTGTCCGACTCCCCGGTTTCCGCGTTCTAGCCATTCGTGGACACGGAAAGCCTGTGCGCCACTTGCCCACGGTCTGCTTCGTCAGCCGTAGCTCGTGCGCCACCACGGTGTTCGTATCCCCGACGGCACAGCCCAAGCTATCGGATGCGGCGACGCAGGGGGGATCTCCGACGAAGCCTACGGTGTAGCCGAAGCGTCCGGTCAGTCAGACTATCCTTCCGGATCCGAAATCCCGCGCGATCCAGTTCACCGATCGGCACGTCAAGGGCCACCTCGAGGCCGGCCGATTTGACGAGGCCGAGCCGTTGGCTCGCGTACACGCTCCGATGGCCGACCATCAGGAAGGCCGCCGCGGCAGACAGGGCGGCATAGACGCCGATGGGCCCGGGTAGCAGTTCCATACCCATGACGGCGGCAGCGATCGGCGTGTTGGCCGCCGCGGCGAGAACCGCGACAAACCCAAACGCGGCGAACAGGCCGACCGGGAGGTGGAGGAGTTGCGCGAAGACCAGGCCAGTGGTCGACCCGATGAAGAACAGGGGCGTCACGATACCCCCGCTCCCGCCGACCTCCAGCGTGAGGACGGTCGCCGCGATCTTCACGAGCGGCGCGGCCGGTCCGATGCCGGTGACGTTGCCCGCGAGCGCGGCCTCGATGGTCCCGCTCCCCAGGCCCGCGTACGCGTCCCCGGCGATCCGGAAAAGCGCGACGAGGACGACGCCGCCGACAGCAGCGGTCGCGTAGGGGTGCCGAGCCGTCCCGGGATGTAGCCAACGCTCGAGGGCCCGCATCGTCTCGATCAGGAGGAGCGCAACGAGGCCGCAGACTGCCCCGAATGCGATCGACAGGAACACGAGGTTAGTCTGGCCGAGCGCGGCGACGCCATCGGGCAGTGCAGGGACGCGCGGGGAGACACCACTCACAAGATGCGCGATGATCCCGGCCATCAGGCAGGGGAACAGGACCGGGTACTCGATCCGCCCAAGATAGAGCACCTCGATGCCGAAGAGGGCGCCGGAGACAGGAGTCCCGAATACTGCGGCGAATCCCGCGGCGATGCCGCAGATCACGAGGCGCCGGCGGTCCTCGTCGGCCAGGCGGAGGCAGTCGGCGAACAGACTGGTGATCGCCGCGCCGATCTGGGCGCACGGTCCCTCCTTGCCGACCGACCCGCCGAAGGCGAGCGTGAGGATGGTGCTCGCGAGCTTGACCGGCGCCACGCGCCAGTCGATCCGGCCGGATTCCTGATGAACCGCCGCGATCACCGCCTCGGTGCCGTGCCCTCGCGCCGTCGGGGCAAAGCGACGGATGAGCCAGACGCCGATCGGCAAAGCAATCGGCAAGCCGTCGTAGGGCCGCAGTCCGTTCCTCGCCAGTCGCTCGACGGCCGCCGTCGTCGCGGCGAGCGTCCAGAGAAATGCGCGCGTCCCGAGCCCGACGCAGAGGCCGGCAACCACCCCCAGCAGGGCCCACTTGAGGGTCGTGATCACGAGCGCCGTGTGCTCCGTGTACCACCGGATCTCGTGCTCGTGCCCCGATGGGGTTGACGACGCGGCCATGCGGAACAGTGTACGACCTCCCGGCGGAGACGTGAGCGTCTTCCACCGAGCCGTCGAGCCGCTCAAGCGATGTGTATAACCCGTACGCTCGTTTGAGTCCGGGCATGTCAACAGAGACGGTACGCTCCTCATGCTTCACGCCGTCCTCACTCCAGCAAGGGGCTCCCTCGGCCCGTATTGCGGTCCCGGCCAGCGGTGCAGAGTAGACGTGGTGACTTTCGTCACAGCGCGGCGGGGGTCGAGTGGGGCACGTTATCTCGGTGAAGCGTGCCGGCGGCCAGACAGCGGATCGGGGCGCACGGGGCCAGCGCCCTGCGAACAGGAGCGAGGGCGGGACGGCGCGCTCCAATCCAGTGCGGGAGCAGCGGAGGGCGCTCCGCCTATTCCTCGAAGTGCAGCACGCCATGCACGCGGCGCTGTCGTCCCTCATTGACCAGGGTACTCCCTCCGAAGTTCGGTCCTGCGTCGGTGAGCTGCTCTACGCGGCGACCTGGTTCTGCGGCGCGCTCGAGCGCCATCTCTCGGGCGGACGGGACCGCGACGGGGAGGAGACAGTCGGCCGCCTGGGTATGTCGGCCGAGCGGCTAGCCGAGCTTCCCACCTTCGCGGACCGGCTTCGCTTGATCGGCCGCACCCAACGCTGGATGGTGGCGCAGATCGCGGTCCTGCTCGCCGAGGACCTCGAGCCGAGCCTGCGGGACCTCCTCCAGGAGGCCAGTGCGATCTACCTCCGTGGTGGCCGGCGGTGCGACGAGGTCATCGCGATGCTCGATCGTGAGCGCGAGCTCCCGCCCGCAACAGATGATTCCGGAGCTCCGCGCTGACCATGCCGACCCTGCCCACGGCCGAGGGCCGTCCGCCTAGCGGGGCGCGGGGGCCGCGCCACCGAATCGGCCGGCCCACCCGCATCGCGCTGCGCTTGCCCACTGAGCCCATCACTCGCCTGCACGACTGGCTTCGCGCGAGCGCATCAGGGCTGGTCGCGCTGGCGCTCGTCGTCGGAGCCGGCGGTGGAGTCGGGGCGATCGCCTTCCGTTACCTGATCGCGTGGTTCACCGTGTTCTTCAGTGGAAGCGCGGACTATAGCGCCGTCGGCCCGGCCGCGCATCCCTGGCTCCCCGCACTCGGACCGTGGTTCGTCGTGCTTGTGCCGGCCCTCGGCGGGCTGATCTATGGGCCGTTGGTCGACCGCTTTGCCCGGGAGGCGCGCGGCCACGGCGTCCCAGAGGTGATGCTCGCCGTGGCCCAGCGGAACGGGCGGATCCGTCCCCAGGTGGCGGTGATCAAGTCCCTCGCGTCCGCCCTTTGCATCGGGTCGGGCGGGTCGGTCGGGCGCGAGGGTCCGATCGTCCAGATCGGCTCCGCGCTCGGATCGTCGATCGGACAACTGCTTCGCATCCCGGAGTCCCGACTGCCGTTGATGGTGGCCTGCGGCGCGGCGGCCGGGATCTCGGCGACCTTCAATGCGCCGATCGCGGGCGTGATCTTCGCCCTGGAGCTGATCCTCCGGGACTTCACGGCGGAATCCTTCGGGGTCGTCGTTCTCGCGTCGGTCGTCGCGGACGTGATCGCACGCGCTGCGGTCGGCGGCGGGGCCTTCCTGACCCTCCCGCCCTTTGCGCTCACCTCACTCTGGGAGTACGGCCTCTATGCGGGCCTGGGGCTCCTGGCCGCGTTCGCCGGGGTTGGCTTCATCCGGGTGCTCTATGGCAGCGAAGACATCGCCGATCGGCTGTGGCGGGGCCCGGAGTGGCTACGGCCGTGTGTGGGTGGTCTTGCTCTTGGCGCCGTCCTGTTGGTTCTCCCCCAGATGTACGGGGTGGGATATCCGGTGCTCGAGCGCGCCATCCGAGGCCAATACCTCGTCGGCTTCCTGTTGCTGCTGCTGGCCGGGAAGATGCTTGCGACCAGCCTGACGATCGCGATTGGCGGCTCCGGCGGGGTCTTCGCCCCGTCGCTGTTCATGGGGGCCATGCTCGGCACGGCGTACGGGCATCTGGCAGGGGCGATCGAGCCGGGGATCACAGGGCCGGCCGGCGCGTACGGCCTGGTCGGGATGGGCGCCATGTTCGCGGCCACGGCGCGCGCGCCGATCACGGCGGTCCTGATCATCTTCGAACTGACGGGGGAATATCGGATCATCCTGCCCCTCATGATGGCGATCGTGCTGGCGACCGCGGTCGCGAACATGCTGACGCGGGACACGATCTACACCTTGAAGCTCCGACGGCGCGGGATCGAGATCGATCAGGCGCGGCCGGCGAGCCCGATGCGGCTCCTGACGGTTCGGGAAGCCATGCAGTCGGTGCCGACGCCGGTCTCCCAGAACCTGCGGCTCGGCGAGGTCATCAGCCGGTTCGCCGAGGAGGGGCGCGACGCGCTGCCGGTCGTGGACGCCGCCGGCCGGTACCGCGGCACGGTGACCTCGCGGCGCGTCGAGCAGGCGCTCCGCGAGGACGGCCGCGTGGCGCTGGGCGACCTCGCGGAGAGCATTCCGGCACTCCGGCCCGACGAGACCCTCGAGGACGCCGTGGACTTGCTGGTGCGCAGTACCGGAGCCCGGCTGCCCGTCGTCGATCCCGTCCGGCAAGAGGTGGTCGGCTGGCTCACGCACCACGACGTGTTGCGTGCCTTCTCCGAGGCGGTGAACCGAGGCAAGGGTCCGGGCCGGTCACGGCGTTCCGCGGCCACATAAGCCGCAACGCCCGCGATGCCGCGGTAGGCGGTGACATAAGTCGCTGGCAGCTGCGACCAAGGTCACCGCATCCACGCACACTTCTGCTCATTCTTGTCCGTGAAGACCACGAGGCACACGCGTCGTGATCTCGTGTGGCATCTGCAGAACGCAGCAGAAGACAAGGAGCGTGCCATGACCAAGACCGTGTACCGCGCGCAGGACGTGCATCTCTCCGGGCTGTCTGGGATCTCCGACCGGACGCTGGAGATGCATCTCGACCTCTACCGGGGATACGTCAAGAACACGAACATGCTCACCTCGCAGCTGATGGAGATCCGGCACAAGGGCCGGGCCGGGGCGGCGAACCCGGCATACGCCGAGTTGACTCGTCGCCTGGGCTTCGAGTACGGCGGCATGGTCCTGCACGAGTACTACTTCGGCAACCTCGCGCCCAAGGGGCGCGGTGAGGTGTCGCCACCGCTCCGGCAGGCCCTCGAGCAGGGCTTCGGCGGGTTCGACGCCTGGAAGACCGACTTTGCCGCGGTTGGCAGCCTACGGGGCGTGGGCTGGGCGATCCTCTACGAGGACCCCGTCAACAAGCAGCTGTCGAACCAATGGGTCACCCTCCACCAGCAGGGCGTCCCGCCGGGCTTCAAGCCCGTGCTGGTGATGGACGTCTGGGAGCACGCATACCTCCTGGACTACATGCCGGCGGAGCGGGGGAAGTACATCGAGGCGTTCTTCGCCAACATCGACTGGACGGCGGTGAACGGCCGCCTGGCCAGCCCGGCGGCAGACCGGCTAGTGCGTCATGCGGCCTGACGGGTCGCCGGCTCCGCATGCGCACGGGGGAGGCATCAGGCCATGAGAAGGTCATCCTAGTCGGAACGATCGCGATCGAGGTGTGCGGCCGCGCTCCCTCTGTGGATGGCAGCTGTCGAGGCCCAGCCGGGGGGGGCGGCAATGGGCGAGGTCAAGCTGGTCGGCACGTACCGCCGCCCCGTGTCGTGGAGGTGAACAAGGAGATCCCGGTGTGCGGCAGCGCTGCAGAGACGTCCACGAGGGCGGCTGACGCGATCACCGCTCGCGGCGATTCTTGTCGGCGATGGCGATCAGCACGACGACGAACGCCGAGAGGCGGATGAGGTACAGCAGCGGCCGATGCTCGTCAGTCGACGTCGTGAAGGCGACGAGGCTCCAGTGGATGCCGAGCAGGCCGAAGGCCAGTGCGAAGTAGGCGAACAGTCTTTCTCCGGTAATATGTCGGAACCGGATGAAGAACAGCATGGCGAGCAGACAGCCGAAGGTGACGGCGCCAAGAAGGAAAGCGCTGATCCGAGACATAGCTAGCCTGTGTCCCAGATGAAGCCGACCAATAAGGCAAGCAATGCCGTGAAGGCGGCGCTGTGTGGCAGGATGGAAAGATCGACGCTGGGGACGAGGACGAGGTCGACGAACAGCAGGGTGTTGTTGGTGGCGTCTTCCCCTTCGGCACGCTTTGGTTGATGGTGCGCCGGCTGGGATGCCGGACTCACTCCATACTGTGGCTCGGCATGACCGGCATTCTGCGGCTGGCGGTCGCGCTGGGCGCCCTTCTACTGCTTTTCGATGGACACTGGGAGCGATTGGTGGCGGCGCCGCTGGCGTTTCTTGCCGGGCGGATGAGGTGACCCAGTAGTGGACCGGCGAGCCTTCGTCGCGGGCGCTCTCGGCCTCCTCGCCGCACCGCTCGCGGCTCGGGCGCAGCAGGCGGGGAAGGTCCGGCCATACCGAGTCGGGGTGCTGCACCCCGCGTTTGGCGAAACCACGCCGGGCGTATTGGGACTCAAAGCCGGACTCAAGGCGGCCGCGTTGGAGGAGGGCCGCGATGTGGTCTTCGAAATCCGATTCACCCGCGGAGAGGTCCACGCGCTGCCCGCAGCCGCGCGGGCGTTGAGCCTCGCGGGGGTTGACCTGATCTTCTCCGTGGGCGAAGCCGCCACACGGGCTGCCATGGCGGCGACGTCGACCGTACCGATTGTCTTCGTGGGAGTGGGAGACCCGGTGGCGGCGGGGATTGTCAGGGCTGTAGCACATCCTGGGGGCAATGTGACCGGGGTGTCGGGCCTCGAAACGGAGCTCGCTCCGAAGCGTCTCGAGATCTTGAAGACCCTGGTCCCCACCGTACGCCGAGTCTGGGCTGTTCACCATGTCGACGACCCATCTGCGACGGCGGCCGCACGAGCTGCGCAGGAAGCAGCCCCCCATCTGGGAGTGGAGGTGGTCGCGCGATCGGTTCGCACCGCGGAAGAGCTCGCAAACACCCTGAAAGGCATCGCGCACGGGGACGGGCTGTTGGCACCGTATGACACCATCCTAGACATCCCGGGACAGATGTTCGTGGCGTCGCTCTGGGCTCGGTTGCCCGTGATCTACCCGGTGACATTCTGGGCGCGAGGCGGCGCCACTCCGGACGCGCCAGAAAGCACGCTCGGCGGGCTCGCGGCATACGGATCGGACTACGAAGCGGAAGGCCTGCAAGCCGCACGGCTGGTGGCGAAGGTGTTGCGCGGGGCAACGCCCCGCGATCTTCCCGTCGAAGGCGCCCAGGTGCGCCTCGTCGTTAACCTGAAGACCGCGAAGGCCCTGAGTTTGACAATCCCGCCGGCGGCGCTCGCGCGGGCGGACGAGGTGATCCAGTGACGCCGCCGATCTCGCTCGATGCCGGGGTCGCAGGTTCACGTCCTGCATCGTCCACCACTCAAGAGACCAGCGAGACCGGGGAGCGGTGTCGCTCCCCGGTCTCGCAATTGACGTCCCGTGACGGCGGAGGAGTGAGAGATGCGCGCTGACCTCGCCATCGGTCGTCGCTTCCCCGACCTCGAGCTTCCGGACCATCGCGGCCAGCCCGTCAGGCTGTCGAAGCTCGCGGATGGATTTCCACTGATCGTGAGCTTCTACCGCGGCTACTGGTGACCGAAGTGCCAGTGCCAGTTGCGGCACTTGACCGGGTGGCAGGACGAGCTCGCCATCAACTACTGTCACCTGGCGGTGGTCAGCGCCGACGCGCCGCCGGTGTGCGGGGCGATGCGAGCCGGGCTGGGGGCGTCGTTCACGTTCCTGAGCGATCAGAAGCGGCAGGCCATCACCAGCCTCGGCATCGTCGACCGGAGCGACCCGAATCATCCGCGCATCGCGTACCCGTACAGCTTCGCCCTGGGTCCCGATCTCGCCATCCACAAGATCTACGACGGCGGCTGGTTCGTCGGCCGCCCGACGATCGAGGAGCTGCGTCAGGACCTCCGCGCGATGATGCAGGTCTATCATCCGGATTGACGGAGTGTGCCATTGCGTGGGAGTCCGCCAGCCGGAGGGCGCGAGGTCCGGCCCGAAGGAGTCGCGGATGAAGAGCACGGCGACGGTGAAGAAGCAGGGGAGCGGCCCGCACAGAGGCGACTCGCCCTCTCAGCTCATCGACGTGAGGATCGAGGAGCTCGGCGATTGGCGCGGCCGGACGCTGTCGCGCCTTCGCGCGCTCATCAAGCAGGCCGACCCCGATGTGGTCGAGGAATGGAAGTGGAGAGGGGTTCCGGTCTGGTCGCACGACGGGTTGATCTGCACCGGCGAGTCCTACAAGAGCGTGGTCAAGCTGACCTTCTTGCGGGGGGCGTCGTTGAAGGACCCTGCGCGTCTCTTCAACTCGAGCCTGGAAGGCAACACGAGACGGGCGATCGACGTCCGCGAGGGCGACCGAGTTGACGAGGAGGCGTTCCGGACGCTGATTCGGGCGGCGGTGGCCCTGAACGAGAGCCTCCGAAAACCCAAAGGCAGAGGGGCGAGAAGCTAGCCTCGATCGCCGAGGCGGGGCGCAGAGCCGGACGGTCCTGGCGCCCTACACCTCGATCTCCATGAGATCGCTGCCGAGCACGACCGGGCCCGCGTAGTCGCGCGCCACGTCCACGGCGATGGACTCGATCATCGCGGCGGACGCCGGCCGGAAGTGGGTGAGGACGAGCTTCCGCGCCCGGGCCTCCCGCGCGATTCGGCCGACGGTGTCCGCGCACGCGATCGTCTCCTGGGCCAGGCGAACGAAGTACGGGGTGGTCAGCTCGGCCCGGGCCATGTAGCAGCACTGGACGAGGACGTCGGCGTCCTGGGCCAGACGCTGCAGACCGTCGCACTGGACGCAGTCCCCGCTGAAGGCGACGACCTTGCCCTCCGCCTCGACCCGGTAGCCGAGGCACACCCAGCGGCGCCGGAAGGCCTCCGGGTACTCGAGGCCGTGGCCGTGCACCACGGATTCCGCGAACACGCGGTAGCTGCCGCCGTCGTGGACGAGCCCGCTCACGACGTCGGCGCTCTCGACCGTCGCCCAGTCGATGGCGAGCTCCCCCTGGGAGCGGAACGCGATGTCGCGCTCGTAGACCTGCTCGAGGAGCGCCATCACGATGGACCGGGTGCCCGGTGGGCCGACGACGCGCAGCGGCTGCCGCCGGCCCTGGAGCCAGCCGGTCAGGACGACGTCGGCCAGGTCGCCGATGTGGTCGTAGTGGTGGTGGGTGACGAACACGTGCTGGATCTGCTCGACCGGGATGCCGGCGCGGACCAGCTGGAGCACGACGCCGCGGCCGGCGTCGAACAGGAGGCGCGCGCCTCCGACCTCGAGCATCGCCGCCGACCCGTGACGGGTCGGATCGGGGATCGGCCCGCCGGTGCCCAGGAGCGTGAGCTTCATCCATTGCCTCCGCGACTGCGGCAGAGTTCTATCGCGCCGCGGCCGGACGCGCAAGTCGCGCCCGCGGGCCATCGCCGTGGACCGCCGCGGGAGGATATACTCGACGCCAGGGAACGGGCCGGACGCAGATCCACTTCGCACGGGAGGGCACGATGTCGAACGTGACCAACATCAGGGCGAATCGCCGGGACGACTCCATGGAGTGGCAGCTCCGGGTCGATCTCGCCGCGGCGTTCCGGCTGGCGGCGGAGCTCAACTGGCACGAGGCCGTGGCGAACCACTTCAGCCTCGCGGTGTCGGCCGACGGGAAGCGCTTCCTGATGAATCCGAAGTGGCGGCACTTCGGCCGGGTCAAGGCGAGCGAGCTCCTGCTGCTCGACGCCGAGGACAAGGAGACCATGAACCGTCCGGATGCGCCCGACGCCTCCGCATGGTGCATCCACGGGCATCTCCACGGGTCGCTGCGGCAGGCGCGCTGCATTCTCCACTGCCACCCTCCCTACGCGACGGCGATCGCCTCGCTCGCCGACCCGGATCTCAAGCCGATCGAGCAGAACACGGCGCGTTACTACCGGCGGCTCGCGATCGACCGGGACTTCGGCGGCATCGCCGACAACGAGGAGGAGGGGCGCCGCCTGGTGCGCGTGATTGGCGACAAGAAGCACGCCATCCTCGGCAACCACGGAGTCCTGGCCATGGCCGACACGGTGGCGGAGGCCTTCGACAACCTCTACTACCTCGAGCGCGCGTGCCAGACCCTCGTCCTCGCGTACTCGACCGGCCAGCCGCTCAAGGTCCTGTCGCACGAGATCGCGGAGGCAACCGCGCGCGGCTGGGAGGACTACAAGGACGCCGCGTTCTCCCACTTCGACCAGCTGAAGGCGATGCTCGACGCCAAGGATCCGTCGTACAAGGACTGAGCGCCGGTCCAAGCGGCGGTCGCGTGCTGCCGCTCGGCGCCGGCGCCCGGGCGCCGGTTGTCGCCGGCAGCTCTAGCTGAAGGTCAGGAGCCGGCAGAGGTCGCTGGTCAGGTCGGTCAGCTGGAAGCAGCCGCGCCGACCGCCCAGACGGGGGCGCACCGTCGCGGTCCAATCAGCGCCGAGCTTTACCCCGACCATGTCGCGCGCCCTCTGCTGCGGTTCGTCGCAGATCCCCATGTAGGGCAGGTGCGGCGTCAGGACCCGGGCCCGCAGGATCTCGTGGCTTTCGGCGTCCACGTCGTACCAGAGCTCGAACCCGTGGACGTTGTCGAACATCGACTGGTAGAGCACGAGCGTCGAGCCCGACCGGGCGACGTGGCTCCGCTTGTAGCGGTGGAACACCAGCGTCCGGCCTGGCGGCGCCGCATACATGTCGATGCTCGCCGGCGCCCGCACCGATCGCTCCGCGAAGAGCGCGCGCGTCTCCGCCCGGTAGGTGAAGCAAAGGTCCAGGAGCTCGGGCCAGGCGTCGAGATCCAGCTGGTGGAACTCCGCGGGGCCCGGCCGCCCCGGACCGGGGACGTCGATCCGGGTGACCTGGCGCGAGAGCCGCGCCGCCTCGATCGCCGCGTCCAGCACGTGGCCGGCGAGTGGGTGCTCGCCGAGCGCGGCCCCGACCTGGCGCCGGAAGCCGGAGGCCATGCGGAGGTGGCCGATTCCCGGGAAGGCTTCCAGGAGCGGGCCGCAATCGTGTCGCGTCGACTCGGAGCGCGCGGTGGCCGTCGCCCCGGACAGCTGGTAGCTCGGTGACGGCTCCGCGATCAGGCTCACCTCGAGATCGATCAGGCGGTCGGTGAGGCGGGCGTTCAGCTGGAGGAGCGAATTCTCCAGGACGTCCACCCAGCCGGTGACGGTGCGCTCGTAGGAGCCGGCCCGGTCGAGCAGCCGACAGTCGATCGTCATGGGTCAGGCGCCGGCTCGAGGGCCGCCCGGGCGACCCTCGGCCGGTGGACCGGGGTCACAGCCGGACCCTGACCCCGTTGACCATCTCGTCCACGTGCTTGGCGGTGTGGTCGAGGTCGTACTCGCGATACATCTGGAGCCACTCCGCGGCCGGCGAGCCCGAGCCGTGGATGATCTCGACGTCCCACCACCCGGCGTACTCGGACGCGGTGAGGTCCCGGATGAACCGGAGGAGCCGCATCCGCTCCTCCGCGGTGCCCGAGGCCGCCGCGTAGTACTTGTCGAAGTAGGGCTTGAGCTCGGGCGCCCGCTGGTCTTCGATCGCCGGGAGTGTCTCCACCGCGCCTCCGGCGATCTCCAGCAGGAGCCGCGTGGCGAGGTAGTGTCCCTCCATGGCGACGTGCTTGCCGGTGTTCGCGTAGACCGCGTCCGGCACCGCGACCCCGGGCTCCCGCACGTTCGCGTGCATCGAGGCCGCCACGCCGGTGCTCCAGATCAGCGCCTGGAGCTTGATCATCTGGGTGATCTTGTCCCGGATGTGCGGCGCGTCGGCCACGCCGTTCAGCTCGGCGATCCGCTGGGCCGCGCCGATGAAGATGTCGAGCTTGCCGACGTCGGCGCCCAGATAGCCCTGGCGGTTGACGCTCGCGAAGACGTTCGCCATGTCGCCGGAGTGCTGCCACTCGCCGCAGAGGAACACCCGCTCCCACGGGACGAACACGTCCTCGAAGATCGTGAAGGTCTCGAGAAGCTGGTCCTTCCGGGTCATCGGCGACGTCTCGGGGTCCTTCATGCCGCTGGCCTCGCGGGCGATGAGCTTCACGCCCGGGGCGTCGACCGGGACCGCGCAGGAGACCGCGTAGTCGGCATCCTCCTTCCGCATGGCGCGGGTCGGGGCGACGATCAGCTCCTCGGCGGCGACCGCGCCCGAGGTGTGCATCTTGCAGCCGCGGATCACGATCCCGTCGGCGCGACGCTCCACGACCCGGAGGTAGGCCTCCTTGTTCGGCTGCTCGGCGGGCCGGAGCCGCCGGTCGCCCTTGGGATCGGTGATGGCCGCCGAGGTCATGATCTGCTCGCGCTGGAACCGGCGCAGGTAGTTCCGCACCCGCTCGAAGTACTCGCCCTTGCCCTCGCGCTTGAGCGCGGCGCTCACCACGTAGAGCGCGGCGAGCTCGTCCCGCCCGATCGTCGCGTAGCCGGCGGCCGGGGACACCCGCGAGACCCGCCGCGCCACCAGGACGTTGTCCAGGAGGTCCTCCTTGGTCGCCGGGATGGACCAGAAGGGATGGCAGGGCTCGCCGTCGATGGACACGCAGCGCTCGAGGGTCCGCTGCACCTCGGGGTCCCGCACGCAGTCGTAGATCCACGTCCCCCAGCAGTGCCGCGTGGGGGAGAAGCCCTCGTAGGCGACCCGGTCCGGAATGCGCTCGCCGCCGCAGTACACGACGGGGTGCTGCTTGCGGAGGGCGGCGAGGTACGCGGCGCTCGTCTTGAATGCCATGTCGTGGCCTCCTGGGCGAATCGGCGCCCCGCGGGGCGCCACGGTCTCAGCCCTCGTTCAACAGGCGACGGACCTCGTCTCGCTCGATCTTGCCGTTGGGATTCCGCGGCAGCGCCGCGACGAACCGCACCTTGCGCGGTGACTTGTAGTCGGCGATGCGGTCGGCTAGGAACCGCCCGAGCTGGGCCGCATCGAGCACGCTGCCGGCGCGCGCGACGACGGCGGCACCGACGACCTGGCCCAGATCGCGGTCGGGCAGCCCGACGACCGACGCTTCGACGACGTCGGGATGCGCGGCGATCGCGCTCTCGACCTCGACCGGCGGGATCTTCTCGCCGCCCCGGTTGATCAGCTCGTCGACGCGCCCGACGATGCGGAGCAGGCCGTCGGCCTCGAGGCGCGCCAGGTCTCCGGTGCGGAGCCACGGACCGTCGAACTTCTCGCGCGTGGCCTCCGGGTTGTTCCAGTAGCCGGCCATGGCCGTCGGCGTGTCCACCTGGAGCTCGCCACCGGGCGCGATGCGGTCACGGATGCCGGGGACCGCGACGCCGACCGCGGTGAGGTCGCGCGGGCCGGGGCGCCACGGGAGGTAGTGCGTCATCGACGTCCCCTCGGACATGCCGTAGACGTTCACGAAGCGGACGCCAGGGACGACCTCGGACAGGCGCGCGGCGAGCGGGGCCGGCATCGGGGCGCCGCCGTAGGCGAACCAGGGCGCCGACCCCGGGGGCGGCGGCGCCGCCTCGAGCAGCGGTAGCATCCGGCCGTAGATGGTCGGCACGCCGATCAGGAAGGTGTACCGCCCCTCGGCCAGCGCGCGGGCTACCGTGGGCGGGTCGAAGCGGCGCGGGACGTCCACGCGGCCGCCGGCCAGCAGCATGTGGGCGAGGCCGTCGTTGTAGCCCGTGTTGTGGAAGAGCGGGCACACGACCGCCGTCGCGCTGTCCGCGCCCGACTGGAAGAGGTGGGCGAACATCCCGGCGTTCCGCACGAGCGAGCCGTTCCGGATCATCACGCCGCGCGGATCGCCCGTGGTCCCGGACGTGTAGCAGAGGACGCCGATCTCTCCCGGTCGCGCGTCCGAGCCATCGAGTGCCGGGGCGGAGCGACCGGGCAGGTCGCCGTCGGTCGACAGGACGCGGCGGCTCCGGTGGCGCCCGGTGAGCCGCGCGAGGTACGGGGGGTCGCCGACGACGGCCGCGGGATCCAGGTCGTCGAGGACGCGGTCGAGGTCGCCGGCGGCGTGCCGGGTGTTGAGCGGCGCCGCGACGGCGCCGTGCGCGATCGCGGCCAGATAGGCGACGCTCCACCGGGCGCTGTTGTCGGCCAGGATGGCGACGCGGTCGCCGCGCCCGACGCCCAGTTCCCGGAGCTCGGCCCGGAACCTCGCGACCTCCCCGGCGACCTGCCCGTACGTGAGCGCGCGCCCGCGATCGGACTCGGTGACGAAGACCGCGTCTGGCGTGCGCTCCGCCCAGTGGAGGAGAAACTCCGGCAGGGTCTCAATCATCGCGTCACGGCATCGCGTCAGGGGGAACGACGAGCATTGTAGGAATTCGCCTGGCCGAAATCAATCGGCGGACCGTGAGGGCGTGCGGTGGTTGAATCATGGGCTCGAGCGGCGCGTCTCGCTGGGGCGACCGACTGTCAGGGTTTCCCACCGCTGGAAACGGCTTGACCGCGGGCGTATGCTCCGGCCGTGCGGGCGCAACGCGGCTGGCCCGGCTTCCTCGCGATCCTGCTCCTGCTGTGCATCGGCGTGGGCCTGGTCTCCGCCGCGCTGCCCGACGACTCCGACGACTACGGCTACTACGACGGAGACGGCGACGACGCCGGGGTCGCCCCCGAGCGTCTCGCGGTGCTGGTGGATCTGGTCGTCAGCGCCCGCGGGGAGTCGACGCCGATCCGGACCTCCGACGCGTTCGAGGGGCCCACGGTGTTCGTGGCCCATCCGGCCGTCCTGCAGTCGGTCCCGCCGCTTCTCCGCTCGCCGCCCTCCGCCTAGGCCGCTCCAGTAACCCGGCGGCACGCCGTCCGCGGTCCCTTGGGGGCCGCGCGGCCGAGGACCATCCGCCGCCGGCCCCTGATCACTGGAAGAGACCGCCTGGCGCGGAGGCTCTCGTGCCCGTCGGCCGCGGTGCGGGCCTGGCCGAGGAGGGAAGTCGATGCTGAGGACGCTGCTGCTGAATCCCCCCGGGTACAGCGACTTCGACGGAGGCGCCGGCGCGCGCTACCAGAACCGCCGGGAGGTCTGGTCGAACTGGTATCCGATCTGGCTCGCCTACCCGGCGGGCATGATCGACGGGGCGCGGCTGCTGGACGCCCAGGCGCAGCACCTGTCCATGGACGAGACGCTCTTCGTCGCGCGGGACTTCGACCATGTGGTCATGTACACGTCGAGCCCGACGCTCCCCGGAGACGCCCGGGTCGCGGCGGCCATCAAGGCGCAGCGCCCCGACACCCTCGTCGGCATGGTGGGGCCCCACCCGACTGTGCTGCCCGAGCCGACGCTGCGGGACGCTCCCGCCGTCGACTACGTGTGCCGGAACGAGTTCGACTACTCCGTGAAGGAGCTGTCCGAGGGCGCGTCACTCTCCGAAGTCCGCGGCATCGTCTACCGGGACAACGGGTCGGGGGTGCGACACACCCCGCCGCGGCCCGTCGACGAGAACCTGGACGCCCTCCCGTGGGTGACTCGCGTGTACAAGCGCGATCTCGACGTGGAGAAGTACAACATCCCGTGGATGCACTGGCCGTACGCGTCGATCTACACGACGCGAGGCTGCCCGGCCCAGTGCACGTTCTGCCTCTGGCCGCAGACGACGAGCGGCCACCGGTATCGCAAGCGCTCCGTCGACGACGTCATCGCGGAGATGACCTGGGCGAAGACGAACCTCGGCGCGGTGAAGGAGTTCTTCTTCGACGACGACACGTTCAGCTTCGAGAAGGAGCGGACCCGCGAGATCGCGCGCCGGCTCAAGCCGCTTGGCATCACGTGGGGCGGCAACGCCCGCGGCAACCTCGACTACGAGACGCTGCGGACCATGAAGGACGGCGGCGCCCGCAACCTCGTGGTGGGGTACGAGTCCTCCTCGCAGCAGATTCTCAACAACGTGAAGAAGGGGATCCGGGTGGAGAAGTACGTCGAGTTCACCCGGAGCGCGAAGCGCGCGGGGCTCATGATCCACGGCGCCTTCATCCTCGGGCTGCCGGGGGAGACCGAGCGGACGATCGAGGAGACGATCAGGTTCGCGTGCGAGCTCGATCTCGACACGATTCAGGTGTCGCTGGCCGCCCCCTATCCGGGGACCCAGCTCTACGACTGGCTCATCGGGAAGGGGTACATGAACGAGCGCGGGTCGCTGGTCAGCGGCACAGGCTTCCAGGACGTCATGGTGAACTACCCCGACCTGCCCGCCGAGCGGATCTTCGAGGGCGTCGATCGGTTCTACCGCCGGTTCTACTTCCGCCCGCGGTTCATCGGTCGCCAGGTCGTGCGGATGATCGTCGACCGCGCCGAGCGGAAGCGGCTCCTGTCAGAGGGTCGCCAGTTCCTCCGGTTCCTTCGCGAGCGGCGGAGCTCCCGCCGCGCCGCCGGAGTGGCAAGCGCCGTGCGCGCCGAGGCGGAGGCCTGACCGGGCGCCGCGCATGACGGCCGTGACCGCGCCTTCCGGGCCGGCTCCCGCGCGACGATCTCGGGGCTGGCGCTCGTCGTGGATCGAGATCGTCCTGTTCGTCGCGGGGACCGGGCTCTTCGCGTTCCTGATCCGCAGGGTCGGCGCGGCGTCGATCGGCCAGGCCCTCGTCACCGTCGGCCCGGCGCTTCCGCTCATCGTCGGCGTCGAGGCGCTGGCCGTCCTTGCGAACACGCAGTCGTGGCGATGCACGATCGCGCCGACGCGGCGCGCCGACGTGCCCTTCGGGCGGCTCGTGGCGGCGCGGATCGTCGGGGACGCGGTGAGCTACGTCATCCCGGCGGGGGCCGGTGAGATTCCGAAGGTCCGCTTCCTCTCCCGGTACATCCCGACCGAGCTCGCCCTCGCGTCGGTCGCCA
>CAYXBJ010000159.1:0-7194 GCA_964463175.1 uncultured bacterium | reverse complement strand
CACCGGCGGCCGGTAGGAGGCGAGGGGAACCCCGGAGACATCGATGCCGGTGGCGTCGGCGAGCAGCATGGCGACCTGCTCCCGACATCGCCGACCCTGGCAGTGGCCCATGCCCGCGCGCGTCAGCCGCTTCAGCAGATCGGGGTGGGCCGGGCCCGCTTCGAGGATGGTCGAGAGCTTCGTCTCCCAGGGGCGCGCGGACGGGCCGAGGTATCTCGGCGGTTGAACATCGAGCAGCTCGCGCCTCGTCACGCCCTCGCACTGGCAGACCACGACATCCGCCCCGCCGGCCGTGACGAGTGCCCTCGGCCACGCATTCTCCTCGGGTGCCGGATCCTGCCTCGAAGCCCCCGTGTCCTCTGTCATGACCGAGAGCTCCTGCTTGAGCGTCCGTGCCCGGCGCCGATCCACCGCGCCCCGAGCCTCCGCGACGGCGATGGCGGCCAGGCGCCCCTCGTCCCGGGCCGCGTGCGGCGTGACGATCGCGTCTTCGTGGATGCCGCCGCCGTCTCCCACGACATACACGCGCTCCACGCTCGTCTGCATGTCCCGGTCGCGATCGGGAACCCAGCCGCCGAGCCCGGGCACATAGCTCAATCGACAGCCCGTGAGATAGGGGAGCTCCACGTTCGGCACCTGACCGAAAGCCAGGCACACGGTGTCGCACGCGACGGTTCGCGTGGCGCCGCCCGCCGGATGGCCCCGGGGATCCACTCGGACCAGCCGGATGGCAGTCACGTCCTTCTGGCCCTCGGCCGCCTCGACGGTGTGCGCGGGGAAGAACGGAACCCCGCGGGCGGCGAGCGTCTGCCAGAGCTCCGCGCGGCCGCGGATCCTCGGCGCCACATCGACGATGCCGGCGACCTCGATCCCACGCTCGAGCGCGAGCCGCGCGGTCTCGAGCCCGAGCGTGCCCGAGCCCAGGATCACGAGACGTCGGCCGGCCAGGGCCTGATACCGCGTCATGAGGGCGATCGCCCCGCGCGCACCCAGCACGCCGGGCAGCTCCCACCCGGGGAACGACAGGACGAGGTCGCGGGCACCCGGCGCCAGGATGAGGTGCTCGTACTCGACCATCCAGGAGCGCTCGGCGTCGGCGAGCCCCACGCAGGCGCGCTCGAGGTGGCGGCTGTTCTCCTCGGGCCGGAAGCTGCCCCAGGCGCACGTCCCGAGCAGCACCGTCACGCCCGCCTCTTCGGCCTCCGCGAGGCGCTCACCGGATTCGATGATGCGCTCCATCATCAGGCCGCGGTCGGCCAGCGTCGGCAAGAGACGTGGTCCGAAGAAATACGGGGTGTCCGCCGCCATCGTGGCGAGATCGAGCGGGTGCTCGTCGACCAGCGTGACCGGGAGGCCGAATCGCGCCGCCTCGATGGCTGCCGATACTCCCGCGATCCCTGCACCGACCACGACGACCTGATCCGTGCTCACGTGCTCACCTCGGTGGCGTGGACCGCCATCGCGCACTCGCTCCGGGCCGGGTGCGCGATCGAATGACCGCTCGCCGCCACAGTCTGAGAGGTTCGATCTGCTCGTGTCAACCCGTCACACGCCAACCACGTTCACCCACGGAAGGGGGGACCGAGCGTTGCTCCGTCGACGAGTGTCGGATGCCGCGCCGCCGCGAGCTACCGGTCGGGCCGTTCGGTGCTCGGGTGCGGCCCCGGACCGGGCAGGGGAGCCTTGGCACCGCCGTGCGACTCGCCCTCGATGAGCGCGCTCACATCGGGATAGGCGTAGATCGTCGCCGCCCGGTTGGCCGGAAGTCCGCCGGTGTCGATCGCGGGGCCGTACACGCTGTGGACCGGATGACCGAGGAGGCGAAGCAGCGTGGTCTGCTCGGCCCGGTGATGGGCGGTGTGCGCCACCCGTCGCACCATGATCCAGGCGCGGCTGTGCACAGTGTCGAAGAACGGGACCTCCGCCTCCCACCACGCCTCGTCCTTCGTCCGGAGCGCGGCGAGCCGCTTCTCGGAGTCCTCCGCGTACCGACGGATGAAGTCGAGGCGGGCCTCGCGGGCAGGGAGCGGCGGCGCGCCCACGTCGATCCCGAACATGGTGGTGAACCACTTGTCCTCGCTCATGCACTGGTGGACCATGTGCTCGCCGGGCGTGCGGTCACGGGCGAGCCGTGGATGGGGACGGACGGGCAGGTCGTCGTCCCCGAACATGCTCCAGACGCCGAGGGTCTTGAGGCGCTCGCTGGCGTACGTGTCGACGAGGAAATCGTAGCGCATCGCTCCTCCTGCGCGGCGGTCCCGGCGAGATCGAGACACGCGCCGCGGCGCGCGTTCCGGAGGACCACTGTGACACAGATGCGGCATCGCGTGCTCGGCGACAGTGGCGTGCAGGTGTCCGAGCTCTGCCTCGGCACCATGATGTTCGGGGGTCAGACGGATGCGACGGAGGCGCGGCGCATCATCGACCATGCGGGCGACCGCGGCGTCAACTTCATCGACACGGCCGACGCGTACGCCGAGGGACGCTCGGAGACCGTGATCGGCGGCGCCATCAAGGCGACGCGGGATCGGTGGGTGCTGGCGACGAAGGTGGCGCAGCCGACCGGGCCCGGCGTCACCGAGCGGGGTCTCTCGCGACAGCACCTGATGCGGGCCGTGGACGCCAGCCTGGCCCGACTCCAGACCGACCACATCGATCTCTACTACATCCACCGGATCGATCCCGACACCTCGTGGGAGCGGACGATCGCCGCGTTCGGCGACCTGATTCGTCAGGGCAAGGTGCGCGAGTGGGCGCTATCCAACGTGCGGGCCTGGCACGTGCCCCACGTGCATCACCTGTGTCGGCAGCTCGGCGTCCCGCCGCCCGCGGCGCTCCAGCCCTACTACAACCTCATGAACCGCCAGCCGGAGATCGAAGTGCTGCCCGCGGCCCGGACGTTCGGGCTCGGCGTCGTGCCGTACAGCCCGCTCGCGCGCGGCGTGCTCACCGGGAAGTACCGCGCCGGTCGGGACGCCGACCCCGGCAGCCGGGCCGGCCGCCGGGACCGGCGTATGCTGGAATCGGAGTGGCGACCCGAGAGCCTCGCCATCGCCCAGACGCTCGCCCGACACGCCAAGGCGCGGGGCGCCACGCTCGCCGCATGGGCGTGCGCCTGGGTGCTGAACAACCGCGCGATCAGCTCGATCATCGCCGGTCCTCGGACCTTCGAGCAGTGGACTGGCTACCTGGCCGCGCTCGACTACGAGTGGACCGCCGAGGACGAGAAGCTCGCCGACAGCCTGGTTGCGCCCGGCCATGCGTCGACCCCGGGTTTCACGGACCCTGCCTATCCGGTCGAGGGCCGGTTCCCGAAGATCGGGTGAGCGGGCGCATCAGCGAGACCGAACCGCACGCGACCGGATCAGGAGAGGAGAGAGGCGACCATGGCCGAACGGCACACGATCCCCGCGCGCAAGGGACTGGCCCTGCGCGTCAAGAAGGGCCAGCGCTACAGCGTGGTGAACACGCACGGCACGCAGATCGTCGACCACTGGGTGTTCAACTCCAGCGACGTCAAGGAGTTCATGTCGATGGAGCATTGCCGCGTCGCCATCGACAAGCTGTCGCCGGTCGTCGGCGACGCGATGGTGACGAACAAGCGCCGCCCGATCATCACGCTCCTCGAGGACACCTCGCCGGGCGTCCACGACACGATGGTCGCGGCCTGCGACATCTATCGGTACCAGCAGCTCGGCGCGACGGGCCACCACGACAACTGCACCGAGAATCTCTGGGACGCGATGAAGGCGATCGGCGTCACCGCGCCCGAGACGCCGTGCCCGTTCAACCTGTTCCAGAACACGCAGTACGTTCCGGGTAAGGGCATCCAGTACCTGCCGACCGTGTCGAGACCCGGACAGCACGTCACCTTCCGGGCGGAGATGGACGCGATCATCGCGTTCTCGACGTGTCCCCAGGACATGCTGCCGGTGAACAGCGGCAAGCCCACCGAGGCGCACGTCGACCTGCTCTGAGTGACACAGTCGTCGCGCGACCGAGCCGCCGCGACCGAGCCGTCGCTTGACGGGTCTCGGTCGCGTCTGCTAGCCTCCGGCCCAGTTGTCGGGGTCCCAGGTGCGCTCCATCGGGAGCGGAAAAGGGAAGGCGGTG
Organism: uncultured bacterium; assembly: GCA_964463175.1. Classification (GTDB taxonomy): domain Bacteria; phylum Methylomirabilota; class Methylomirabilia; order Rokubacteriales; family DASRDR01; genus DASRDR01. The sequence continues at coordinate 3,081 of CAYXBJ010000159.1, read as the reverse complement.
CGAACCCGCCACGACCCCGTCACTGTAATCGGGGACGAAAGCCGCGTGGAGGTCACTGGCGCCGCTCGGCGGCGCCGGGAAGGCTGCGGCGAGTAGGACGATCCGAGAGTCAGGAAACCTGCCTGGGACCCGGGCGCTCCGAACCGGTCTTCGAGGGGAGGCCCGGGTGCCGCAGTTCGTCCCGCATCGTCGTTCCGAGTCCCTTCAGTTGTCGTGGCGGGCCTGACCGTGTGCCGCACGACGGTCGCGACGTCTACCCTCCGGGGTTGCGCGTGATCCCGACGCTCGTCATCGCCGGCGTGGCCAGCGGGGTCGGGAAGACGACGCTCATGCTGGGGCTCCTCGAGGTCCTCCGTCGACGCGGCCTCATCGTCCAGCCCTTCAAGGTCGGGCCCGACTTCATCGATCCGGGGTTCCACGGACTGATCGGCGGCCGCCCCTCGCACAACCTGGACGGCTGGCTCTGCTCGCGAGAGTTCGTGCGCGACATGGTCGCGCGCCAGGCCGCCGACGCGGACCTGGCCCTCGTCGAGGGCGTCATGGGCTGCTTCGACGGACGCGGCGCCGTGAGCGACGAGGGTTCGACCGCCGAGGTGGCGAAGTGGCTCGGCGCACCGGTGGTCCTGGTCGTCGACGCCCGGGCGATGGCGCGGAGTGCCGGCGCGATCGTGCTGGGCTTCGAGCGCTTCGATCCGGACCTCGATCTCGCCGGTGTCGTGTTCAACCGCGTCGCCGGCGAGACGCACTGGACGTGGCTCCGGGAGGCGGTGACCGGACAGTGCCGCGCGGCTCCCCTCGGGTACCTGCCGCAGCGCGACTCGCTGACATTGCCCGAGCGGCACCTTGGGCTGGTGACCGCAGCCGAGCAGGGACTGTCCCGCGCGCTGCTCGACGAGCTGGTTGCCTCGATCGAGGCCTCGGTGGACGTCGATCGCCTGCTCCGGCTCGCCCGGAGCGCCGTCACGCCGTCCCTTGCGCCGCGGCCGCTGGGAGGCCGCAGCACCGGCGCCCGGGTGCGGATCGGTGTCGCCCGGGACGTCGCCTTCCAGTTTTACTACCCGGCGAACCTCGACCTCCTGCGCGGGGCCGGGGCGGACCTGGTCTTCTGGAGCCCGCTCGACGACGCGGAGCTGCCCGACGTGGATGCGCTCTACCTGGGCGGCGGCTACCCGGAGGTGCATGCTGGGCGCCTCGCGGCGAACGCGCCGATGCGCGAGGCGGTCCGGGCATTCGCGCTGGCCGGCCGTCCCGTGTACGCGGAATGCGGAGGCCTGCTCTATCTGGCAGACGCCCTCGAGGACGAGACGGGCGCGCTCCAGCCGATGGTCGGCCTCTTGCCGACGGTCGGCCGGCTGGCGCCGAAGCGCCTCACCATCGGCTACGCCGAGATTGAGGTGACGCGGACGACGCCCCTCGGACCGGCCGGCACCGTGGCCCGCGGCCACGAGTTCCACGCCTCGCGCATCGACCCGGTGCCGGACCGCGTGGAGCGGGCCTATACCGTGCGGATGAGCCGCGGCGGCCCGCCCCGCCCCGAGGGTTACCTGATCGGCGAGACCCTGATGAGTTACGTGCATCTTCACTTCGGCTCGAACCCGGCGGTGCCCGAGCACCTGGTCCGCCACGCCGACGCTCGCCGTCGCGGGCATCCGGGTACCTCTGTCACCGTGACGTCATCGAAGGAGGAACCATGACCGTGAATCGCGTCCACGTCGCCGAGCCACAGCCCCAGACCGGAGTCCTCGTGGGTCTCTTGGGACTCGCGCTCTTCACCTTCTACGTGCTCGCGGTCGACCAGGGCTGGCTGCTCTCGCTCGTCCAGGGCGCGCGCGCCTTCGACATGAATTTCATCCATGAAGCGGTCCACGACGCGCGGCACGTGGCCGGCTTCCCGTGCCACTGAGCGCCATGGGAGCCCTGGGTAGCGCGCTGCGGGCGACGCTCGTCGCCGGGCTGATCGCGGGTTTGTTCGCGTCGGTGTTCCACCAGGTCCTGACGGAGCCCGTCATCGACCGCGCCATCGCCGCCGAGGAGGCGCGCGCCGCGGCCCAGCCGGGCCACACGCACGACGCGGAGCCGGTGGTGAGCCGCGGCGGCCAGAAGATCGGGCTGGTCGTGGGTCTCCTGCTGTACGGGCTGACCTGGGGACTGCTGGTCGGCCTCGCGCTCTACGCGACGCGCGACTGGGCGCCGTCGGGCTGGAGCCTGGGACGCCGCGGCCTGATCGTCGCGGGCCTGGCCGGCTGGTCAGTGGCGCTGTTTCCGTTCCTCAAGTACCCGGCCAATCCGCCGGGTGTCGGCGAGCCCGAGACGATCGAGTACCGGCAGACGCTCTATCTCGGTTTCATCGTGCTGGCCGTCATCGGGATGCTTCTGGCCGCGTCCCTCCGGCGTCGGCTCCGTGGCGCCAGCCAGGGGCCGGGGAGCTGGATTGCGCCCGTTGCCTTCTATGCCGTCTGGGCGCTCGGGATCTACGCGTTGATGCCGCCGAACCCCGATCCGGTCGAGCTCTCCGAGACGATCGTGCGGCCCTTCCGCGCGCTGTCCCTGACGGGCCTCGTCGTGTTCTGGGGCGGATTCGTGCTGGCCGTCGCGTACCTCGGTCGCGAGCGGGCCCGCGCGCCCATGCGCGCCGCGCGGTGACGCCCGGCGCGTCGGCGCGCTAGCGCATCACTCGATCGATTGGAGGGACTCGCTCGTGCCTGAGCTGGGACTCGTCTTTGCGTGCAGCGGATGCTGCTGCGGTCACCCGGATCGCGGTGGGGAGATGGCGCCGCCCCGCGTCCTCCGGTCGGCCCTGCGTCGCCTCCACAAGGCCTCGGGGCTGGCCGGGCAGGTGCGGCTGTCCATCTCGGACTGTCTCGGACCGTGCAGCGAGGCCAACGTGGTGTTCGTCTACATGAACGGCCGGGCGCTGTGGTTCCGTCGGATGAACGCTCCGGACCTCGTCGACGAGCTGCTGCGCTACGTCGGCGATGCGGCGGCCGACCCGGCGCGCCCGCTGCCGCCGCGACTTGCGCGGCACTCGTTCACGTGGGCGGGCGGCGGGGTGGGACCGGAGCCGCCGGTGGCCGACGAGGC
>CAYXBJ010000158.1:0-6207 GCA_964463175.1 uncultured bacterium | reverse complement strand
AGTCGGTAGGAGACGTGCACGGTGTTCTGTCGATAGAGCAGGAGCAGCCGCTTCTCGAGCACGAGGTCGCCGATCTCGTACCGCCAGACGGGCAGGCCCATCTCGAGTCGAAACTCGGCCAGGCCGGCGATCGTCGCCGGCTTGTCGGGTTCCGGGCCCGTCGTCTTCCAGCTGACGTTCGTGACGGCCACCGAGCCATCGGGGAGGGACAGCCGCTCGTCCAGATGACTGAGCATGAGCATCCGGCCGAACGGAGCGGGCAGGGCAGCCACGAGCAGTCCGTGGTAGCGGCGCGTCATCACCGCGGACACCGTGCCCGACGCGTACCCGCCCAGCCCGTTCGTGACGAGCCACTCGCGGGGGGCCAGGTGGTCGGGTCCTTCGCGCGCAGGCCACGGGATGCGACGGATCAGGTCGGTCATCGGGATGCGGTGAGCACCACCGCGGCGTGGCCGGGCAGGCGCCACGCCTCGGCCGGATCGAGGTCCGGCGTGCCCGACCCGCCATAGCGAATCGCCTCGCTCGACCAGAGGAGTTGCCAGCGGGCCCCCAGGGGAGGCGCGAGCAGGGGCTCGGCCATCGACCCCAGGGTGAGATCGCGCCCCAGATTGACGAGGAGGAGACGGTCGTTGACGTCGCCTCCACGCCCGAAGAATCGCAGGACGAGGGCATCGGGCCCGATGACGGCGCCGTCGATGCCGCTCGCGTGGGCGCCGAGCGTCGGATCCTCGCGCCGGAGCCGGAGCAGGTCGACGTGGAGCGCATGGGCGGCGCCGTGGCGGGTCCGCTCGGTCCAGTCGAGCTTGGAGCGGTCGAACGTCAGCCGGTCGGCCGGATCGGGGAGGGCGGCCTGAGACTCCGCCGCCGCCAGGCTCGGGAACTGGGCCAGGAAGGCGGCCCGCCCCGTGCGGACGATCTTCGCCAGCTCGGCCGGCAGGTCGGCAAAATAGAGGAACGGGCTCGAGGCCGCGAACTCCTGACCCTGGAACAGCAGTGGCGTGGCGGGCGACAGCAAGAGGAGCGCGGTCATCGCGCGATACTGGCCGGGGCTGGTCAGCCGATGGCCCCGAACGCCGCCGAGCGAGTTGGCGATCTGATCGTGGTTCTGGAGGTAGGTGACGAAGGCGGCCGGCGAGACATCCCCCGCCGGCGTCCCGCGCGCCTTGTCCTGCCACGCGTACCGCTGGCCCTGATAGAGGTAGCCTCGCTTCATCGTGGAGATCAGCTCCTGGGGCGTCCCGGCGTAGCCGCTGTAGTACGCCTCGGCACGTCCGGTGAGCGCGACCATCGCGCTGTGATGGAAATCGTCGTTCCAGAGGGCATCGAGGCCGTATCCGCCGGCTGATGCGGGGCGCACCAGTGTCGCGTTCTGCGGCTCGTTCTCGGCGACCAGATAGACCGCTCGGCGGCCGGCCGTGGTGCGCGCATGACGGGCCATGGCCGCCAGGACGTGCTCCGGCGAATCATCGTGGATGTCCTGGGTGGCGTCGAAGCGAAGACCGTCCAGGTGAAACTCGTCGATCCAGTAGCCCGCGTTGGCGACGAAGTACTCCCGCACGGGCCCCGATCCCGCGCCGTCGAAGTTGAGGGCCGGGCCCCAGTCGGTTCGGTGGCGCGCCGTGAAGTAGTCGGGCGCGAACTGGCCGAGATAGTTGCCGTCGGCGCCGAGGTGGTTGTAGACGACGTCGAGGATCACCGCGAGGTCGACCGCGTGGGCGCGATCGACGAACGCGCGGAACTCGTCGGGGCGACCGTAAAGGCGCGTGGGCGCGAACGGGTTGACCCCGTCGTAGCCCCAGCCGAAGTCGCCGACGAAGTCCGCGACCGGCAGTAGCTCCACCGTGGTGATGCCCAGCCGCGCCAGCTCGGGGAGCTCGCGGGCGGCGGCCGCCCAGGTGCCCTCGGTCGTGAACGTCCCGACGTGGAGCTCGTAGACAACCCGGTCCAGGCTGCCTCCGCGCCACGCGGCATCCGTCCAGGGAAAGGACCGGGGATCGATGACCTCGGAGGGCCCGTGGGGGCCCTCGGGCTGGAAGCGACTGGCCGGATCCGGGTAGCCCGGTCCGCCGTCGAGGTGATACCGGTAGCGCGCGCCCGGCTGGAGCGAGGGGACGAAGCCGCCATGGTAGCCGTCGCGCCCCGTGTCCAGCGCGACGCGACGGTCCCCGAGATCAACCTCGACCCGATTGGTCTTCGGCGCCCAGACCCGGAAGTGCACGCTCCCTTCCGGTCCGACTTCGGCGCCGACCGGAAGTCGTCGCCAGACCGGAGCGCTCTCGTCCCGCACAGATGCGCCTAGGGGCAACTTCCATACCAGCCACGCACCTGCGCGCCGGCGAGACTTCGGCCGCGCCCTTCCGCGGGCGGCCCGGTGGCTCCGGGTCGCGCCCTTCCCGCCGGGCGCCAGCGTGTCATTGCGGCGACACCGTGACGTCGCAGCCCTCACCGGAGTGGCCCGCCGCCCGTTGTTCCCGAGGGCGCTGTGCCGCGGGGTCGCCGCGGCCGCGCGCCCGCATCTACTATCTGGCGGCTTCGGGACGCGGATCCATCCAGGCGGGTCGCCGCCCGTACCGCGAGCAGGCGAGGGCCCCGATGGCCTGCCGCTCGCCCGGCTTGCGCTCGCCGGCCGCTTTCCCATAGGGCGACGCGTGCTCGATCTCAGCGTTGAGCTCGGCCCCCAGCATCATCACCAGGCCGGAGAGGTAGAACCACAGAAGCAGCACCATGACTCCGCCGACCGCGCCGTAGGTCTCGGTGTAGGTCCCGAATCGGATGACGTAGTACTTGAAGCCGAGCGACGCGCAGAGCCAGAGCACCGTGGTGAGCAGCGAGCCGGGCGTCACCCAGACCCATTCCTGCTCCGCATCGGGCGCCCAGTAGTAGACGATCGCGGCGGCGAGCGCCACCAGGGCGACGACAACCGGCCACTGGAGGATCTTCCACGCCCAGGCGAAGGCTGGGCCGAGGCTGGTCGCGCGCGCGACGGCCTCGGCCAGTGTCGGTCCCACGAGCACCAGCGCGAAGGCGACGAGCGCAAACGCCGCCAGCGCCAGGGTCAGGACGACGGCGAGCGCCCGCACCTTCCACCAGGGCCGCGAGTCCTGGATGTCGTAGGCGCGGTTCAGGGCGTCGATCAGTCCCATCATGGCCGCCGAGCTGCTCCACACGGCGACGAGAAGACCGAATGTCAGGATGCCCGCGTGATTGCCCTCGGAGATCTTCTGGATCTGGTTCTGGATGATGGTGATGACGTCGGGCGGCACCACGTCTTGGAGCGTGCCCACGATGCGATCGAAGAAGTGCTCGAGGGGGAAGAAGCTCGCCAGCGCGATGCCGACGAGGATTGCCGGGAACAGCGAAAAGAAGAAGTAGTAGGCGAGCTGGGCCGCGAGGCCGAGGCCGTTGTCCGCCACGAACTCCTTGGCCGTCCGCCCGGCGAGCTCCCGGCAGGTGAGGGAGGATCGCGAGAAGCCGAAGCAGAGCATGTCACCGGCGATCCACCCGCCACCGGCGAGACCGCGCGCCCGACCGAAGCGCGCCCGATGGGTCCCGCCGGCGGCGGATGGAGACTCTCAGCGGGCGGCCGCGGTTTCCCCGGTCGCCATCGCCGCCATCTGAGTTCCGGCCGACTCGAGCCGGGCCGGTCCCCAGGCCCGCTCGATCTTTGGCCAGATGTCCTGCTCTTCCTTCCGGATGTGCTGCTCCAGCGCGCCGTGGAGCTTCTTCACGGTCTCGAGCCACTTGCTGTCGGCGGGATCCAGGCGGCTGATGGTCTCGATGAGCCCCTCGGCCTCCTGCACCTCTCGGTGATGCGCGGCCTGCCACTCCGCCAGGGATCGATCAGCCTGAGGGTCGCGAGCGGCCGGCCCGTAGAGATACGTCTCCTCCTTCTTCTCGTGCATCTCGAGCTCCGGACGGAGCTTCTCCCACAGGGCGCCTCGCTGGGCGGCCGGCGCCGTCTCGATCTCCTGGAATGCGGCCTTGGCCTTGCCATGTTCCTGCTTCAGGAGCTGGATTGCCTGCATCGTCATCCTCCTCTTCAACGCATGCGGACACGCCGCACGCGCGGAGACTTCGGTCTCCGATCACTTGCGAGCCGCGTGCCAGACGCCGACGCGGCCCCGGGCGCGGATCTCGGTCGAGACCCACGGCGCCGCTACGGCTTCCGCAATCGCGCCTCGATCCGATCCCCTTCCTTCAGATCCTGGAGGGTCTCCTTCGAGGCCTGGAACTCGTGGGTGACGCCGTCCGCCGCCCGGACCGTGACACGCCCCTGGGCGCGGTCGATCTTGATCACCTGTCCCTCCACCGTCTGCGGCGTATGGCCCTGCCGCGGCGGAGGACTCGCGGGCTGGGCCAGAGCCGTCCCGCTCCACAGCAGGATCGGAGCTGCGACGGTCACAGCCAACCGTCTCCGGAGTGTCATCGCTCCTCCCCTCAGTTCTTCTTCATGATGTCGTAGATCGCCCCGGCCGCGGCGCCCACACCCGTGCCGATGAGCGCGCCCTTGCCAGCGCCGTACCCCGTGCCGGCCCCGATCGCCGCGCCGGAGCCCGCGCCCACCGCCGCACCGCCCAGCGTGCCGCACGCCGTCACGAGAGACGATGCGAGCGCGAGGGCTGCGATCGGCGCAACCCAGCGCTGTCCAGGCTTCGTCATTGAAGGGTCCCCCTTTCCCGAGTCACGGATGTCCGGAGCAAGGGTCGTGCCTTCGAGCGACCGAATGGATGCGCGCCGACACATTCCACGCGCGCGCATTTCCCCCGCCAGGCTGTCGTTCTCGCGACATGACGACCGATCGGGCGCGTGGGCTGGCGGCACGATGTCGGGAAGCGCCCGGATTGACAACGCACGGAATCGTGACGGATTCTGCCCGACAGACGGCTCGTTGCCCCCGACGTCGCATCCGCACCCGCATCCGAGAGGAGGCCATTCATGCTGAGGCTGAGACTGTGGCTGCCCGTGTGGTCCGTCGTCCTCGGACTGATGCTGGCCGTGCCCAGCATCCCGATCCACGCCCAGACCAAGACGAAGGCGGCGGCGAAGCTCCTGGATCTGAACACCGCCAGCGAGGCGGATCTGGAGGCTCTGCCCGGCGTGGGCGCGGCGACGGCCAAGAAGATCATCGCCGGGCGCCCGTACGCGGGCACCGACGTCGCGAAGGCGCTCGAAGGCGCCGGGGTGTCGAAGACGACCATCACGAAGGTCGCGCCCCTTGTGACGCTCGGCGGGTCCAGTGGGGGGCCGGCGGGTGGGGCGGCCGCGGCCGGCGCGGCGGCGGGTGGCGCAGCGGCGACGCCGAAAACCAAGACGGCCCCGAGCTCGGCCAAAGTCGACCTCAACACGGCCACGGAGGAAGAGCTGGAAGGTCTGAAGGGCGTCGGCCCCGCGACTGCGAAGAAGATCATCGACAGCCGGCCGTACACCTCGGTGCAGGACCTGAAGAAGGCGGGCCTCTCGGACAAGCTCATCGCGAGCCTCGGGCCGCACGTGACGGTCGGCAAGACGGGTGGGGCAGCCGGCGCGGCGGTGGGTGCGGCCGGCGCGGCGGGAGCGGCGGCCGGTGCCGGCGCGGCGGCCAGCGGTGGCGGGAGCCCCGCGTCCACGCCGTCTCCGAAGCCGACCACGACGGCCAAGACGGCGACGGCCTCCAACGACACCGTCGCTCAGACTCCGCCCCAGAAGGGCATGGTCTGGGTCAACACCGACTCGGGGGTCTTCCACAAGGAAGGCAGCCGCTGGTACGGGAAGACCAAGCAGGGCAAGTTCATGACCGAGGCCGATGCGCTGAAGGCGGGATACCAGGCCGCGAAGAACGAGTGATCTGACCGCGCCCGACGACGACGGAGGGAGCCGGCCCGGGTTCGCCGCGGCCGGCTCCGTCCGCTCCGCCGCTCGATCGATCAGCTTCCCCGCGCGCTCCGCCGCGCGATGCCCCTCGGGTGGCCTCCGTCCACCAGGGTCTCCGCGGCACGCACCCCGCCCATCGCGCTGCCTTTCGCGCGGGCGAGCGGCGTGCGCGCTCCCGCGGCGATCAGGCCGGCGGTGGTCGGCGCGCGCCGCCCATGCGGGCTGCCCGGCGAATCGTCTAGAGCCGCTCGATCTCCACGCGGTTGTCGTGGAACACGGCCCCGCCTCCCATGTCGGAATCGCGCTCGTCGACGGTGGCGTTCACGGTCGCGCCGCCCTTCACGGAGCGCGGCCATC
>CAYXBJ010000157.1:0-26559 GCA_964463175.1 uncultured bacterium | reverse complement strand
TCCTAGATGCCGTCACCAGCGTGCAGATCAACCGGTACAACTTCGAGACCGTTGCGCTACTGCAGGCGGCGTTCGCCCAGTGGACACGCACCTTGTCAACCGAGGGTCACCGGGTCGATTTCCACTTCATCAGCGTGAGCTTTGACGATCTCCGAGACGAGGCGGAGCTGCGCTATTTCAACGAGCTCCCGACCAGCTTCGAGCTCGAGGCCGAGGCGGTCGATCGGCTGCGCGGGGCCGCGCGCCGAATCCTGGGGCAGTCGCCGGAGTTCCAGGCGCTCCGGAAGAAGCTGAACGGCTCTCCTGACGCGCCGTAACGCGGCCGCGTCTGGTCCATGAACACGTTCCACCCCGAAAGCGCAAAAGGAGAATTCCCACATGGTCACACCCTCCGGGATCCATCGCGGGCCCGAAGGACCGCGCCCGTCCTTCCTTACCGCACGCCACGCGCTCTCCCTGGCCTCTGTCGTGCTGGTTGCTAGCCTCGCTGCAGCGCTGTCTGGCTGTGCGCACACGAACGAACCCGGGGCGTCGGCCAACACCGCATCCGCCACACAGGCGGGTGCCGCGCGGATGGTCGAGCTGGGCGCCGAGCACGGCGAGAGCTTTCTCGCCCATAGTCAGACCAAGGCCATCCGGAACATGCTGGGCGGGGTGCGCGGTGTCTTCCTCGCTCCCGATCTGAGGGATGAAGCGGCGATTCTGGGCATCGAGCGCGGCACCGGATTCCTGCTCCGGCGGCACGGCAAGGAGTGGAGCGATCCGGTGTTCGTGCTCTTCAGCGAGACGAGCCTCGGCTATCAAGCGGGCGTGAAGGAATCGCACATGCTGATCTTGCTCATGACCGACGAGGCGGTGAACAACTTCGTGCAAGGCAAGACGGAGCTCGGCGGGACCGGCGGTTTTGCCATCGGAACGTACGGGCTGGGCGTCTCCGGCACCGGCGGGCTCAAGGGCGGTCTCGAGATGATCATGCTCTCGACCAACGAGGGCGCATTCGCCGGCGGAGGTTGGGCCGAGGCAAAGTCGTCTCTGGCGACGCAGCTCAACGATGGGATTTACGGCGCGAATGCCGACGTGAGCCAGATTCTTGCAACGCCAGGGGGCAAGTACGCGCCGGCCATCAAGATCAGGCGAGTGCTCAGCCAGATGGTCGCCGAGGCCTGGGAATGATCTGGCCGGCGACGTCACGCAACCCAGACAAGGAGGTCGACTGATGGCATCCATGGGGATCGGATCTTCGGTCACGTCGCCCGACACCCGGGAGTGGAGCGGGGGGCGGCAGCCCTGGCGTTGGCGCCGCATCTTCGTCCTGGCCCCGCTCGTGATCCTGCTGGGCTGCGCGGCCCAGCAGTCCGGCCCCATGGTCCCCAAGAATCTCCCGTTGAAATCGTCGGATCAGGGCTACGACTTCCAGTACGCGATCCAGCGCGGCGGCAGTGGGTCCGTGGTCCGGGCGATCGGAACGGTCCAGTACGTCGGGACCAATTCGCCGTTCTCGGTGACCCTGGAGCTCTACGGAGCGGACAGCAGCGGGGCAACGGTGAGCCGCGGTCAGACGGAGGTCGAATGGTCTTTCGACCCGACATCGGCGCAACCCTTCCGGATCAGGCTCACCCCCACGGGAACCGAAACGCGCTTCGCCATCCGGGTGATCCAGCAGACCCTCAGCGATCAGAGGACCTGATCGAGCGCGAGGGCTGAGAGCCGCGCCTCGCGGCGGGCGCGGGGCGTTCACTGGGCCTTGGGGCCTTTCGCCCGGAGCCCCGCTGCCTATCTGCCGATCTTGGCGAGCGCCTTGATGGCGGGCTGGTAGCCCGGATAGAGATAGACCGCGCGGTTGAACGCGCTGCGCGCGTCCCCCTTCCGCCCCTGCACGGCGAGGAGGTAGCCCTGCAAGGTCGCGAACTGGGCCTGGTCGGCGAGCTGGATGGCCGCCTCGACCTCACGCTGGGCCTCGGTGAGCTTCTGGCGGACGACCGCGCTCTGCTTCTGGTCGTTGGCCTTGACCGCCTGTGAGAACGCGAGCAGCGAGCGATCATAGTGGGCGTAGGCCGGGGCCAGTCGCCGCACGGGCTCGCTCTGCCGGAGCCAGCGCTCGGCGTCCTTCCCGTCCCCCTCGATCCGCACCTCGTTCGGAGGGAGCGTCTTGATGTAGGCCTGGATCTCGGAGATGCGCTCCTCGTGCCGCGGGTGCGTCGACAGAATCTGGGACATCGCCGAGTCGGCGTCGCGCTTCTGACCGAGGTTGGCGAGATAGCCGTCGATGGCCTGGTTCAGGACCACGTGCGCGCGCACCGCCTCGTTCGGATCGTATCCCGCGCGCGCCATGTAGAGGACGCCGAGCTGGTCGGCCTGGAGCTCCTGGCCGCGGTCGTAGCTCAGCAGGAGAAGCTGAGTGCCGGCCCCGGCCACCCCGGATACCAGCCCGCCGAGCCCCACGACGTCCCCGGCGGCGCCGAGGACGCCGACGCCCACGTTACCGAGCGTCGCCCGGCTCTGGCGCGCGGCGGTGTGCCGGGCCGCGACATGCCCCATCTCGTGCCCCATCACGAACGCGAACTGGGCCTCGTTCTCGAGGTACTGGAGGAGCCCGCGGTTCATCGCGGTGTGGCCGGGAATCGCCCATGCGTTCGGCTCGGACGCGCTCTCGAGCGTGAAGTCGACGGGGAGATTCGAGCGATGTGACACCTGGTGAAGCTTCCGGATGATCCCGTCGAGATACGCCTGGGTCGCTGGATCGGTCCGGAGGGGGCCGCCTTCCTGCCAGGCGAGCTCGCTGAACGCCTGCTTGCCCAGCTGGAGCTCTTCCTCCTCCGAGAGCAGCATCAGCTCGGACTGCCCCGTGACCGGGTTGGTCGCGCAGCCGGCGACGAGGCCACCCAGCGCGGTGAGGCCGAGCCCATGGAGGAAACCGCGCCGTGAGAGACCGATCTCGGCTCGACGCGCGCGGGGAGCCATCACCGTCATGTGTCGCCCGGACCGGGACCCGGTGTCAAGTCGCGAGCCCGAACGGCTCGCCTGGGACGGCGACCATCGGCCGCCCGCCAGTCGGCGCGATCGGATTTGGCGGCCTTCAGTGGAGGCCATCGCGGTCAGTGTCGTAGCGTCCGTCCACTGGCTTCCCGAGTCGAACCGCGCGGGCTACACTGAAGCACGTCGTCCGCGCGCGCGGTTGACGCCCGTCGAGGTGGTCCGCCGGATCTCCCGACCCGATCAGGAGGACAGGTCATGCACACGAGCGAGGTCTTCGTCGGCGGCCAGTGGCGAGCGCCGGCGTCGGGCGAGACGTACGCGACCATCAACCCGGCCACCGAGGAGGTCAGCGCGCAGGTCGCCAAGGGCGACGAGCGCGACATCGATCTCGCGGTCCAGGCCGCCCGGCGCGCGTTCGACCACGGCCCCTGGCCCCGGATGGCCGCGTCCGAGCGGTCGCGCATCCTGTGGAAACTCGCCGACCTGATCCTCGCCAACCTCGAGGAGATGGCACGACTCGAGAGCGTCAACACCGGGAAGACCCTTTTCGACTCGGGAAAGGTGGAGCTCCCGTTCGCGGCCGAGGTCTTTCGCTACTACGCCGGCTGGACGACGAAGATCCACGGAGAGACGCTCAACCTCCGCGACGGCGCCTTCACCTTCACGCTCCGCCAGCCGCTGGGCGTGGTCGCCGCGATCGTGCCCTGGAACTTTCCGTTCCTCCTGGCCTCCTGGAAGATCGCGCCGGCGCTGGCCGCCGGGAACACGCTAGTCCTGAAGCCCGCCTCGCTCACGCCCCTGACCGCGCTGCGATTCGCGGAGCTCACGCAGGAGGCCGGGCTCCCCGAGGGTGTGTTCAACGTCGTGCCCGGACCGGGGGGCAAGGCAGGCATGGCGCTGGTGCGGCACCCCGGCGTCGACAAGGTCGCCTTCACCGGATCGACGGACGTCGGGAAGGGCATCATGCGCGAGGCCGCGGGATCTCTGAAGCGCGTCTCGCTCGAGCTCGGGGGAAAATCGCCCAACGTCGTCTTCGCCGACGCGGACATGGAGGCGGCCCTTCGCGGCGCGATGACCGGCATCTTCTACAACAAGGGCGAGGTCTGCGCCGCCGGCTCGCGGCTTCTCGTGGAACAGCGCATCCACGACGAGTTCGTCGGGAAGCTCGTCGACCGCGTGAAGGGTCTCAAGGTCGGCGATCCCATGGACAAGTCGACCCGGATGGGTCCGGTCGTCTCGGCCCAGCAGCTCCAGACGGTGCTCGGCTACGTCGAGGCGGGTCGCCGCGAGGGGGCCACGCTTGCCGCCGGCGGCGAGCGCGTCCGGGTCGGCGACGGGCGCGGGTACTTCGTTCAGCCCACGGTCTTCACGGGGGTGTCGAACGGGATGCGCATCGCGCGCGAGGAGATCTTCGGCCCGGTGCTGTCGGTCATCCCGTTCAAGGACGCCGACGACGCCATCGCGCAGGGCAACGAGACCTTCTACGGGCTCGCCGCCGCCGTCTGGACGCGGGACGTCGGCAAGGCGCTCCGCGCCGCCCGCGCGCTCCGGGCTGGAACGGTGTGGGTCAATGCCTACAATCTCTTCGACGCCGCCTTGCCGTTCGGGGGCTTCAAGGAGTCGGGCTTCGGGCGAGAGCTCGGCCAGGCGGGACTCGATCTCTACACGGAGGTGAAGAGCGTCTGGGTGGACCTCTCGTAGGCCCGATCCTGCGGCATCCGAATCAATCTTGACAATTCCGATGAGGATAGGTACTTTCACGTCATGGCCGATGGCAACCTGGTGAGGGCGCTTTCCCGCGCAGAGGGTCGGCGCTGTCCGACCTGCCGCACGAAGATCGTCGTGCCCGAGCCCGACGGTCTCGTCGTGAAGAACGCGATCCTGCGCGTGAGCGCGACGACCGGCCGGGCGGCCGCCAAGTGCCCCCGCTGCAAGAGTTGGGTGGAGGTCCCGCTGAACTACCGGGACTGATCAGTACGGATCCGGCACTGGGCCAGCACGGCACAAGTCGCACGACAAGACGAAAGCCGAGCGGCGCGGGCTTTCCGAACCCCCGCCCTCGGCTTTTGCGCGTTCATGCTGCGAGGCTCTGTAACGAGCCCGAGATGAAGAGGAGGATTCGGGATGAGCGTCACGGACCAGCTGCTCCGGAACAACGAGCGCTACGCGGGATCGTTCACGAAGGCCGGGCTCCCCCTGCCCCCGGCCAAGGGCGTCGCCGTGGTCGGGTGCATGGACGCACGACTCGACCTCCACGACATCCTGGGGCTCGACGAGGGCGACGCGCACGTCATCCGGAACGCGGGCGGGGCGATCACCGAGGACGCGATCCGCTCGCTCGTGATCTCACAGCGGCTCCTGGGCACGCGCGAGATCATCCTGATCCACCACACGGACTGCGGGATGCTCACGTTCGCCGACGAGACTCTGAAGCGAGACATCCAGGCGGAGACCGGCATCCGGCCACCGTTCTCCTTCGAGCCCTTCCCCGATCTCGACGAGGACGTGCGCCAGTCGATCGCGCGCGTGCGGACGAATCCGTTCATCCCCCACCGGGGCGACGTGCGCGGGTTCGTCTACGACGTCCACACCGGACGCCTCCGCGAGGTGAAGTAGCGCTTCCATGCCCGGGCGCACGTCGCGGGTCGCCATCCGGGCGCGGCGCGTCTGATCGCGCCTGATCGAGCCGCGCCCGAACTGGGCCGCCTGACTCGATTCGCTCGCACGCCTGCCCGCGAGCTTGACTCGAGTCGACGAGGATACGCTCGTACGGCTTCCGAGACATCCGCCTCCGGATCCAGTCGCGCGGTGCTCGGCATTTCCGTGGCGCCGACGGCTGGCCTCGAGCTTGCTCCTCGTTGGGTCAGCTCGCTGCTGATCGGGAGGGGCGGGAGATGATCGTGTCACGTCGATCGATCGTTCGCGGTCTCGTGGCCGTCATTGTCGACGTGCTGGCGGTCGCGACCGGGGCCGCCGCGGAATCGTGGACGCGGGCCTATGTCAACGCGCTGCCCGACGAGGCATTCGCCGTTGTCCACGTGCGGCCGGACGGCACGACGTCCCGCCACCTCCCCCACCACGACGCCGACGGGCGGCTCGACCTGCCGCACTTCCGGAGTGCGCTCGCGCGACTCGGCCGGGTACGCTGGGAGGATCCGGCCGACGCCGATCGAGCGCGACGCCACCTCCTCGAGCATCAGGAGGCGCTCGGCGTCCGTCGAGCAACCCGGCCCGTGGACAGCCCCTCACGCTGACCGCTCGCCCGCATGGTTCCCACGATCTACGCGGGAGCGGCAAGCGGGCGGGCCTCACGTACTGGGACCACGAGGCGGTCCCGGCCGATGGGCGGTGGCATGAGCTCCGCAAGCGGTCCGTGACCCCGGCGCCTGCAGCCGGCACCAGCGGACCATCGGGGCGATCTTCGTCCCCTTGCGCAGCCACATCAGGACGCGTCGACTCGGCGAGGTCTTCGTCTCTCCGGTCGACTGCATCCTGGCCGAGAACACGGTCGTGCAGCCGGATCTCGCATATCTCGATCACACGCGCGCACGTCCCTCGTGAGCGAGCGCGGCATCGAGGACCCGCCAACACTCGCCGTGGAGATCCTGTCACCGTCGACCACGACGATCGACCGGCACCATAAGCGGAAGCTCTACGCGCGACACGGGATCCCGTCCTGCTGGATGATCGATCCCGAGACCGGCCACCGGAGGCGACCTGCGCGCCTCCGGTGGCGGACGGCCCTCGGCCCGTCACCGCCGTCAGGGCGCGACGGTCACCTTCGGGCTGGTCGCGGCCAGCGTGAAGACGTTGTTGAGGAAGAGGCGGAATTCGTACTGCCCCGATGCCGTCGGCATGGTGACCGTCCAGGTCCGCGACGTCACCCCCGCCCCCACGTAGGTCCACTGGAGGTAGCTGCTTGACGGCGCGCCGACCGCGGCCAGGGCGAGCCAGTCCTGGGCTCCGCCCGGGCTGTTCGTCAGCGTCACCGTGACCTGGCCGCCAGGCGCGACCGTGGTCGCGCTCACGGTCAGTGTCGGGCCCAGCACCGTGACCGGCGGGCTCGAGGCCAATCGCGTGTAACTGTCGTTGGGGAAGTAGCGGAACTCGTACTGGCCCGGCGTGGTCGGCGCCGTGACCGTCCAGGTCCGCGACGTCACCCCCGCCCCCACGTAGGTCCACTGGGGATACTTGCCGGGCCCATCGGTGGTGCCGACCGCCACGAAGCCCAGCCAGTCCTTGGCGCCGCCCAGCCCGTTCGTCAAGGTCACCGTCACCGAGCCTCCCGGTAAGGCCGTGCTCGGGCTCACCGCGAGCGTGGGTATGGAGCCTGGCGGCGGCGGCGGTGGCGCGGGTACCGTGACCGTCGGGCTCGTCGCGGCGCGGGTGTAGCTGTCGTTCAGGAAGAAGCGGAACTCGTACTGCCCGGGAGTGGACGGCACCGTCACCGTCCAGGTGCGCGTCGTGGTCCCCGCCCCCACGTACACCCACTGCGGATACTGACCGGGGCCGTCGACCGTGCCGACCGCCACGAACGCCAGCCAGTCCTTGGCGCCGCCCGGCCCGTTCGTCAGCGTCACCGTCACCGAGCCTCCGGGCTGGACCGTCGTGGCACTCACCGCAAGCGCGGGGGTGGATCCCGGCGGGGGTGGCGGCGGCGCGGGCACCGTGACGGTCGGGCTCGTCGCGGTGCGCGTGTAGCTGTCGTTCAGGAAGAAGCGGAACTGGTACTGGCCGGGCGTCGTGGGCACGGTGACCGTCCACGTCCGTGTCGTGATCCCGGCTCCGACGTACACCCACTGGAGATACTGCCCCGAGCCGTCGGGCGCGCTGACCGTCGCGAAGCCCAGCCAGTCCTTGGCGCCGCCCGGCGCGCTCGACAGCGTCACCGTCACCGAGCCTCCGGGCTGGACCGTCGTGGCGCTCACCGCGAGCGTCGGCGCGGGTGGCGCCGTGACCGTCACGGGGGGGCTGTAGGCAGCGCGCACGTAGGTGTCGTTCGGGAAGAAGCGGAACTCGTACTGGCCCGGCGTGCTGGGCGCCGTCACCGTCCAGGTGCGCGTCGTAATCCCCGCGCCCACGTAGACCCACTGCGGGTATTTGCCGGGGCCGTCGACCGTGCCGACCGCCACGAACGCCAGCCAGTCCTTGGCGCCGCCCGGCGCGTTCGTCAGCGTCACCGTCACCTGGTCGCCGCCCTGAACAGTCGACGGGCTGACCGCGAGCAGAGGCTGCGTCAGCGTGAGCGTCCGGGCCACCGACGTGCCGCCGCCGGGCGCCGGGTTGAGCACGGTAATGGACAGGCTCGTCGCCGGAGTGGCGAGGTCGCCGGACGGCACCACTGCCGTCAGCATCGTGTCGCTGACGTAGGTCGTCGCCCGGTTGACCCCGTTCACCTGGACCTTGGAGGCCCGCGCGAAGCTGCTCCCGTTGACCGTGAGCGTCAGATCGGGGCCCCACGCCGGCGTCGTCGTCGGCGAGATGGAGTCGAGCACGGGGACCGGGTACTGGATGTCGAGCGCGGCCGCGACGTCGATCCGCGGCTTGGTGATGCCGGTGCCGTAGCGCGTGTCGGTGATCGGGACGCCCGTCTGCTCGAACAGCGTCAGCAGCTGGTCCACCGTGGCGGCGGGCATGGCCTGCTTCAGGATCGCCCACGCGCCCGCCACGTGCGGCGCCGCCATGGACGTCCCGTCGTAGACGTCGAAGCTGCCGCCGGGCACGGAGGAAAGGATCGAGGATCCCGGGGCGAGGAGCGCGAGCTGAGGCGACATGTCGGAGAAGTACGACACCTCGTCTTCCTTGGTCGTCGAGCCAACGGCCACTGCCGACGAGATGCAGGCCGGAAACGCGAGGGACGCCGGCTCGCCGTCGTTCCCCGCGGCGACCGTGGTCGGGATGCCGACCGACCGCAGGTTGTTGATCATGGCCGTGATCTGGGGATCCTCGTCGTCGCACGTCGACGAGAAGGCGTCCCCGCCAAGGCTCATGTTGGCCGCGGCGATCGCATACTGGGTCCGCATGTCGTACACGAACTCGAGCCCGGCGCCGATGTCACTGGTGAACGCGCGCGCGCACGGGATCGATTCGAAGAACGGTAAGCAGTCCGAAACGGAGCTGTGGAAGACCTGGACGGCCATCAGGCTCGCTCCCTTCGCGACACCTGAGAAGCCCACGCCCATCGCGTCCCCGTTTCCGGCGGCGATCCCGGCGACGTGCGTGCCGTGGCTGCACGCCAGCAGATCGTACTCGCAGGGCACGCCCGCGCCGCTCCCGATCTGCGTGTCCTGGCCGTTCGGGCAGTCCCCGATCGTGCCGGTCCCGCCGCGGGAGGAAAAGCACGCCTCGGCGACAACCTTGTTGGCCAGGAAGGGGTGCGCCTTGTCCACGCCGCTGTCGATGATCGCCACCACCTGGCCGGTCCCGTCGTACCCGTACTGCCAGGCGAGGTCGGCGCCGATGAGCGGCACGCTGTCCATGAGCGATGGGCGTAGGAGGCGGTCCTCGAACACGCGGCTGACGTCCGGAGATGCGCTCAGCTCGGTGAGCGCCTGGGAGTCCACTTCCAGCGCCATGTAGGGCACGCTGCGGAACTGATGCAGGACGCGGTGCGAGAGCCCCTGGAGGCGGCCGAGGGCGCGCCCCTGGGCGCCGGCGATCCGAGCGCGCCGCGCGGCGACCGCGGGCCCCGACATCTTCCCCTCAGGAAGCTGCGGACCGCCGGACGACACGTTCAGCTCCACGATGACGCGCACCGGGCCCTGAAGCGCCAGGTCCCGGATCTTGGCCGGGAGTCGCTCGGCCGGGGCGCTCACCTGGGGTGATGCGGTCTCGGCCGGCGCCGGCCGAACCACGACCAGCCCGGTCAGAAGAAGGAAGAGGGCGATGCCGGACCGGAAGAGGTACTGCGTCGCGCGGAGCCTGCGTTCCATGGAGCCTCCCTTGTGCTCACTCGGAGCGGCCAGGGGGACCGGAAGGATTCTCGGGCTCTGCCAAGGGTCGAACCGTCCCCTCACGCCGGACGCGGACGACGACATCGGTCATGGTCTCGAGCGCCGCCAGTGCCTGGGGGCCCACGCGGAGGACCAGGAACGGGACGCTCTGATATCGGCGGATCGCGACGAAGTCTGTCCCACCCAGCCGGTCGAGGACGCTTGACTGGGCCTCGGAAATCTCCTGACGCTGGGCCGCAACGGCGTCGGCACCCGCCAGGGTTCCCTCGGGCTGGAACCCCCTGGGAACCCTGAGCTCCACGACGACTCGAGCGTCGCCGTTCTGGATGGAGCGCCGGACGGCCGGATCGATCATCGGAGGGGCTCCGGCGGCGAGGCGGACGACCCCCACCAGCGGCAGCACGACGAAAAGCGTCAACGTGGGTGCCCAAAAGCGGCACCCGCCGCGCCGGCCAGGGGGATGGCGACCGGGCGTAGGCGTCATGCCGTCACCCCAACGGGGACGTGTCCATCCTCGCGTCAGATCGGTTCAGTTGCGTCCTCCGCCGGGCGTGGCCGATGGTGTGTCGCCACCCCTGCCAAGACGTGTCAGGCCGCAGTGACCGGGAACCCTAGGACAACTCCACGAACGGCGTCAAGGGGTGTGCAAGATCGGTGCAACCCTTGGGATATCCTCGTCACGTGATGCACCGCCTCGTGTTGACGCACGGGCCCGGCGCGCGGCCGTGCTGACCAGATCGCCGCGCAGCCCGCGGGCGGTCGCCACGCTCGTCATCGTATCGCTCGGGCTCGCCGGCACCGTGGCCGCGGCGGTCGTCACGCGCGCCGGCGCGGGACTCGACGCCGACTCGGTCACCTACCTGGATGCCGCGCAGAACCTCTCGAGCGGACGTGGTCTCACGTTGACTCCCGGGCTCAGCGTGGAATCCGACCCGCACAGCCCTGCGCCGCTCACTCACCATGCGCCCCTCTTTCCCGCGTTCCTCGCGGGGCTCGGGCGGCTCGGCATCGATCCGCTCGCGGGAGCGCGCTGGCTGAACGTGCTGCTCCTGGGCGCGAACGCGATCATGATCGGCCTGATCGTGCTGAGCTGGACCGGGTCAGGTCGGCTCGCCGTACTCGGGACGCTGCTCGTCCTCGGCTCCACCGACCTCTTCCGCGCGCACGCCTGGGTGCTGACCGAGCCGATCTTCCTCGCGGGTGTGCTCGCTGGGCTCTGGTGTCTGGTCCTGGACCTCGAGCGGCCGCGGTGCGCGGCGCTCTGGGCGGCGATCACCGCGATCGCCCTGGCCACCCTGACACGCTACGTGGGTCTCGCCGCCATTGGCACGGGAGCGCTCGCCATCGCGCTCTGGGGGTCCATGCCACGCGCCCGGCGATCGGCACGCGCCGCGCTCTTCGCCGCGGCCTCCGGCGCGCCTTTGCTGGCGTGGCTCGTCCGCAACCGACTGATGCACGGCTCGCTCACCGGCAAGCAGCTCGTTCCCCACGCGATTCCCGCGAATCGCGCGAAGCAGGGACTCGACAGCGTCTCGGCGTGGCTCATCCCGGAGGTCGCGCCACCGGCGGTCCGGTACGGGGTCCTCCTCGTGGCCGCGCTCGCCGTCGTGGTGGCATGGTGGTATGCGCGTGGGCGCGCCGCCGATGGCCTCGAGCCCGCGCGCCGAGCGCGGCTTCAGCTCGGCTGTCGGGTGTTCGGCGCGTTCGCGCTCTTCTACGTGTTACTCGTCCTCGCGACAATCTTCCTCTTCGATGCCCAGGTGCCCCTCGATGGACGGCTCCTTGCTCCCCTCTACGCGACCGTCATCATTCTCGCGATGGCGGGCGTGGCGCGCCTCTCCGCGCGCGTTCCGCAGAGCCGGTCGCTCGCGCTGGCGGCGGTCGCGCTCCTGGCCGGCGTCTCGCTGACGGGCACCGCGCTGTGGGCCCTGGGGAGCCAGCTCGACGAGATGGGCTACGCGAGCCGCCTGTGGCGCGAGTCGCCCCTGGTGGCGGAGGTCCGGGCGCTGCGCGACGACGTGCGGGTGTTCTCGAACGCCCCGGACGCGCTGTACGTCCTCACGGGACGGCCGGCGCGCCTGGTCCCGCGCAAGGCCGATCCGTTCACGCGTCGGGAGAACGAGCGCTTCACCGACGAGCTCGCCCGCCTCGAGCAGGAGCTCGGAGGCCGGGCCGGCGTCGTCGTCTACTTCCGCTGGCTGCGCTGGCGCTGGTACCTGCCCTCGGAGCGCGAGCTGGTCGAGCGGCTTCGACTGGTCACGATCGCGAGCGCGCGGGAAGGCGCCATGTATGGTGCCGCCGAGTGACCCCCCGCGCCGGCGGGACGAGTCGCGCTAGCGGGCGAGCCGATCGACCTGGGCGCGGATGGCGGTCACCCAGGGCGCCGCCTCCTCGCGGGACGGCTGCGCGCCTCGCAGGAGGTGGCCGTTGGCGTCCAGCATGCCTCGGGTGTAGAGGGTTGGGGATTCCAGGGACACGCGGAGATCCAACCGCTCCTTCCCGCGCACGAGGATGCCGTCCGACGATCGACCCGGCTTGGCCAGAAGCGCCTCGTCGGGCCACTCCCCGGCGAGGAGGTCGCGGCCGTAGACGTGCTCGATGGGCACCGCCCGGCCAGCGAGGGCGTGAACGAGCGTCGGCACGAGGTCCGAGTGGAGGGTCGCTCGAGAAATCACACCGGCTCCGACCCCGGGCCCTCGAATCACCATTGGGACGCGCGTCTGGACCTCGGACAGCGTCCCGCCGAAGTGCATCCACGTGCCGTCGTCGTAGAAGGATTCACCGTGATCGCCGGTGATGATCACCAGGGTCCGGGTGGGGTCGAGCCCCCGCAGGAAGTCACTCACCGTGTCGTCGAGGTAGGCCAGCGCGTTGAGATAGCGATTCCAGATCGCCTCGTGGAATTCGGGGGTCTGCGCGCCAAAGTCCGCCAGCAGGTTAGTGTTCACGCTCAGAACCGGCAGGTGACGCTCGTAGGCGGCCGGATACTTGTACGGATAGTGAGTCGACATGAGGAAGACGCCGAAGAACTGCGGCCGATCCCGATTCTCGGCCAGGGAGCGCGAGACCTCACCGAGGATGGCGCGATCGGCAGCCGGCCAGTCGTCGCTGGGCTCGAAGTGCGTCACGTCGAAGTTCCGGGTGTTGAGGAACTCCTCCATCCGCATCCACTCGGCGTGGCTAGCCGTCCAGTACGTCGACCGGTAGCCGGCCCGGCGGAGGGTGTGGGTGAGCTGCGGCGGCACGTGCGCGTCGAGCGTCCGCTCGTAGAGGATCGGGTGTCGCCCGTAGAGGAGGGAGAACATCCCCAGATGCGAGGCGTTCGCGCCGGCGTAGTGGCGGGCCAGCCGGAGGCCCTGGTGCGACCACGCGTCCAGGCGCGGCATCCGCCGCGGGTCGAGCGCGTCGCTCCGCCAGCTCTCGAGGACGATCAGCACGACGTTCGGCCGAGGGGTACCCGCCAGGTAGTCCCCGTCGTCCAGCGGCCGCACGCTCGAGACCCGCTGGAACAGGTCGCGATAGGCGAGGCCGACCTCCAGGTTGACCGCGGCGGCGAATCCGTCGCCCACCGCCGCTTCGGCAGCCGCGCCCGGCAGGAGAGGCAGCGACGCAGGCAGGGCCGCGTTCAGCTCCGCGACCGCGGCGCGGTGCGGCAGGGCGCGCGCCGCCGGGATCACACCGAGCGTCGCGACGCCGTAAAGGACGGCAACCACCCCGAGGCCCATCCGCCCGTCGAGGCCAGGCCAGCGTCGCGCCACATCGAGGGCAAGCCGCTGGAACAGCCACATCACCGCGCCGGCGGCGAGCACGCCCGCAGCGAGCACGGCCAGCACCGCCGGGACGATGGAGCGGGCGCCGCCACCCCACTGCCACGCGCCGCGCTCGGCGAGGAAGGCGAGGTAGTCGCTCAGATGATTCCGCGTCGCGTCGGCCACGCGCAGATCGACGGCGAGCCACGCGAAGGTCACTCCGGCGGCGGCGATCGCGACGGCGCGCGCCGCTCGAGGCCGTGCTCGGAACGACAGGATCCACGCCAGCGCTAGCGCCGGCGCCAAGAGCCAGAGAGACTTCCCTGCGAGAACCCACACCAGGATCGGCTGCTCGTAAGGAGAAAGGTCGATCGTGGTCCAGTCCAGGAGCGAGCGGTAGTGCGCCCACTCCACGAAGACGGCGAACGCAACGGCGGCCACGACGAGGGAGCTCATCACTCCGACCAGGGCGAGGCCCGGGCAGTCGGGCCGTGGCGTGGAGGGTGGCGACGGCGGCCGCCAAGACATAAGTGCAGGATAGTGCAAGCGTAGTGCCACGGCCCCCTCTACGGAATCTCGCCCGCCGTGGGGCGTTTTCGAATCTCGGGCCGGCAAAAGTCCCACCTTCCAGGCCGGGCACTTGCCGCGCACCGGGTCGGTCGACGTCGCCCCCACGGGGTACACCCACCGCTGCCGGCTGCGCCCCCCTCACAGGGCGCCCCGCCAAAACGGCAGGTGTCGCGCGGAACGCCGGCGCCGGCGCCGCCAGCTGCGCCACCCGGATGCGGGCACACGGCGAATGCCGCCAGACCCCTGGACGAAAGAGTGGGGTGCAAGCCCGTCCGATCATGCTTCGCACATTCGCCTGCAAGGACCTCCGAGCGCGCAGTGGCGGCCCCCATGAAGGGCGGCGGCCAGGCGCGACGGGAGGGGCACCGCGCGGGCGCCCGCCCTGACGGGTGCGGGTCCTTGCTGCTAGAATCGCCATCGGGTCGAAGCGCCGTCACGCTGCACTCCGAGGAGGTCCTCATGATCCGCAAGTTCTCGGTGCTCTACGTCGGCCAGATCGACCTCGACCACGTCGGCCGCGACGGCACGCCGGCCGACCAGCGGCGTTACTCGAACGAGCGAGTCGCCGGCGCCTACCGTTCGATGGTCGACGTCGCGCGGGTGATGGACGACGAGGGCTACTATTGCCTCTGGACCGCCGAGCACCACTTCCAGCGCGAAGGTTACGAGGTTCTCCCGAACCTCATCCTGGTCGGGACCTACCTGGCCGCGGTGACGCGTCAGCTCAAGTTCGGCTGCGCGTTCAACATCCTTCCGATGTGGCACCCGATCCGCCTGGCGGAGGACTACGCGGTCGCGGACATCCTCACCGGCGGCCGCGTGATCATGGGCATCGGCCGCGGCTACCACACGCGCGAGGTCGAGTCCTTCGGGGCGCCGCTGCTCGATTCGGCGGCGAACATGGAGCTCTTCGAGGAACAGTTCGAGCTCATGTGGAAGGCGCTCCACGAGGAGCAGTTCTCCCACCACGGCAAGCACTACACGGTGCCGCCCGCCGTGAAGTACCGGGGCTACGATCTCACCGAGGTGACCATGGTGCCGCGCCCGATCCACCAGCCGGTCGAGATCTGGCAGCCGATCGCGAGCGGAAAGACGATCGACTTCCTGGCCAAGCACAATCTCAAGGGCATGGTCACGCTGAACGGCGAGCGCATCACGGATCAGACCTTCCACGCGTACCAGGACGCGTGCGCGCGTCACGGCCGGCAGAAGCGGCTCGGCGAGGACCTCTGTCTCGGTCTCGGGTTCCACATGGCGGAGACGAAGGAGGAGGCCATCCGGCGTGTCGAGCCCGCCCACGACGAGCGCTACAAGTGGTTTGCCCCGTTCGGCTTCGTCCGCTACGCGGACGACCAGGGCCGGCCGTGGGGCACGCCCGGCGCGCCCGCGCGCGCGCCGACGCTCCGCGAAGGCGTCGCGCAGAAGGCGTGGATGGTCGGCTCTCCGGCGGACTGCATCGCGCTCATCCGCGAGTACGAGGCGAAGTACCCCGGGCTCGACCAGATCATGCTCCACTGGCCGGAGGGGATCCACGCCGGCGCGTTCATCGAGCAGCTCCGCTGGTTCGCCCGCGACGTAATGCCGGCGTTCCGCGACCGGTGACGGGCCGCATGCGGACCGTGCGCGCATGAGCCGTCACGCCGGGCCCCCGCCGGACCCGAACGCGCCGCCGCCGGTCCCGGAGCCGACCTATGCCGAGCGCGCGCGGACGCTCGTTCATCGCGGCCGCGCCGGAACGCTCGCGACCGTGTCGCACCGCCACCCCGGCCACCCGTTCGGCTCGCTCATGCCGTACGCGCTGGACGACGCCGGCCGCCCGCTGTTCCTGATCAGCTCGATGGCGGTCCACACGCAGAACCTCACGGGCGACGCGCGGGCCAGCCTCTTCGTCACGGAGCCCGACTGGGGTGGCGATCCCCTCGCCGCCGGGCGCGTCACGCTCATGGGCGCGGTGAAGCCGGTACCGGGTGACGCCCGGGCCGACGCGCGCGCCGCATACCTCGCCCGCCATGCGAACGCCTCGTACTGGGTCGACTTCGAGGACTTTGCCTTCTACCGACTGGAGGTCGAGGATCTGTACTTCGTCGGCGGCTTCGCGGCAATGGACTGGATCGAGGGCGCCGTCTACCAGGCGGCACACGTCGATCCGCTGGCAGACGTCGCGGCCGGCATCCTCGAGCACATGAACCGCGATCATGCGGACGCGCTCGTCGCCTACGCTCGAGCCTTCGGCAACGCTCCCGACGCCGAGGCTGCCACGATGGTGGCGGTGGACCGTCTGGGCTTCCGGCTCCGCATCCGCTCGGGCGGCCGGCTCCACGCCGAGCGGATCCCGTTCCCGGAAGAGGTCACGAGCGCCGACGCCGCCCGGCGGGTCCTGATCCGGATGGTCCAGGACGCCCGCGCCCGCCCCTGATCCCCGCGCCCCCGCCGATGCCCTCGTCCCGGAAACCCCCCGCCGTCGATCTGGCGCGCGCCGTGGCGCATCTCGAGGCGCGCGAGTGGCAGGCCGCCCACGAGATCGTCCAGCAGGACGAGTCCGATCTCGCCGGGTGGCTCCACGGCATCGTCCACACGCTGGAGGGCGACCTCGACAACGCCAGATACTGGTATCGGCGCGTTCGCCGCGCCTTCCCGGGACCCGAGGCGGTCGACGCGGAGATTGCACGCGCTCGCCAGGCGGTCGACAACACACCGGAACGGAGCAAGGAGCGGCCATGACCGAGAACCGCATGCGGGCCCGCGCCGAGCGGGGCGAGATCCAGATCGGCACCTGGATCACGATGATCCGGAACCCCGGCATC
Organism: uncultured bacterium; assembly: GCA_964463175.1. GTDB lineage: Bacteria > Methylomirabilota > Methylomirabilia > Rokubacteriales > DASRDR01 > DASRDR01. The sequence continues at coordinate 9,507 of CAYXBJ010000157.1, read as the reverse complement.
CTGACGCTCCTCCAGGCCGCCGGCCTCGACTTCGCCCGGATCGACATGGAACACGGCGCCTTCTCCATGGAGACGGTCGCCGACATGGCGGCCCTCGCCCGCGCGCTCGATTTTCCGCTGGTCGTACGCCCCCCGGAGGGCAGCCGCGAGTGGGTCACGCGCCTCCTCGACGCCGGCGTGCCGAACCTCCACGTCCCCCAGGTCGACACCCCGGAGCAGGCGCTCCAGGTTGCGCGGGCGGCCCGGTATGCGCCGCTCGGCGAGCGCGGCATGTACGGCTTCGGGCCGCACACGGGCTATCGCCAGCGGCCGATCGCCGAACACACGACGTCGACGAATGCGCAGATACACGTGACGGTGATGCTCGAGACGCGGCGGGCCTTCGAGCAGCTCGACGAGATCGCCGCCGTGCCCGGGATCGATGCCCTCACGCTCGGGCCGTCGGACCTCGCGCAGGACCTGGGAGTCCTCGGCACGCCCGCCCAGCGCGGTGTCATCGACGAGCACCGCCGACGGATCGTCGAGGCGGCCCGGCGCCACGGGAAGGGCGTGGCGATGCTGACCGACACCGTGGAGGGCGTGCGGGAGATGATCGCCCTCGGCGTGACCCTGATCAACTACGCGTCGGACACCGCCGTGCTCCGCGCGGGCTACGCGTCGCTCGTCGCGGCGATCCGGCGCCCCTGAGCGCGGATCGGCGGATCTCGGCGGAGCGACCGGCTACCGGCCGTCAGTGACGCGTGCGACCGGTCCGCCGGGCGCCCCCGCGGTCTGCGCCCGGGCCGGTCAGGACCCTCCGGGCCGGCGGTACGGGATCGGCACGTACTCGACGGACGGGCGGGTCCGGGTCGGCTGCGGGAAGAGCCGCATCAGCTCGTAGACCTCCGGCGGCATCTCGGTCGTCACCGGGAGCCCGAGCGCCTTCGCCTCCTCCACCGTGATCGCGTAGTCGTGCGTCCAGGTGCCGGTCGACAGCTTGACCGCGATGTCCGTCGCCTTCTCCTCGGTCATGTGCTCCATCAGGAGGTCGCGGACCATGAGCTGGACCTGGACCAGCGCCTTGCGCGCCACGTCCGCCAGGATCAGCGTCTGGTCGTCGATGTCCTTCATCTCCTTGCGGTCCAGGACGGAGAGGATGGAGGCGGCCGGCGACTGCCCGAGCTGGGGGTCGACGGGCCCGAGCACCGCGTTGGCGGCCATCGCGATCTCGTCGGCGGCGAGGGCGAGGAGGGTCCCGCCCGACATCGCGTAGTGCGGCACGAACACGGTGACCTTGCCGCGGTGGCGCTTCAGCGCGTGAGCGATCTGGCCCGCCGCCAGCACGAGGCCGCCCGGGGTGTGCACGACGAGATCGATGGGCACCTCGGGATCGGTCAGCTCGATCGCGCGCAGCACCTCTTCCGAATCGTTCACGTCGATGTAGCGCATGATCGGGAAACCGAGGAGGCTCATCGTCTCCTGCCGGTGGACGAGCGCGATGACGCGACTGCGGCGCCCCAGCTCGAGCCGCTTGAGCACGCGGAGACGGCTCCCCTCGAGCACCTTCTGCCTGATGACCGGCTGGAGCCCGATGAAGAGGAAGACGACCCACCAGAGATCGCTCAGGGCCATGGAATCCCTCCCCGGCGGGCGGCGAGGATCAGCGCGGCTGCGTGGCCCGCCAGCGGTCGGCAAGACGCTCCGCCGTCGGCACGCCGGCGATCCCGGCAGCCTCGACGGTGAGCGCCCCCGCGACTGCCGCGTACGAGGCGGCCTCGAACGGATCGCCACTCGTGTTGTAGCGCAGGAGAAACGCCGCGGCGAACACGTCCCCCGCCCCGGTCGGCTCGACCTCGTGCACCGGCGCGGCGGGGACCGCATGCCGCTCGCCGTTCACGAAGAGGACCGCGCCCTTGTCGGCAAAGGTGACCGCCCCGAGCGGCACCTCCTGGTAGAGCTCGATGGCCCGCGCCTCCCAGCCCGCGACGTCGTCGCTCGACAGGAACAGCGCCTGGGCCTGCGCCAGGACCGGCCGGGGATCGGGCCAGGGTCGCATCGCGACGGTGCCCTCGCGGTCCCAGATCCGGCACCAGCCCTGGGCGCCGACGCCGATGGCCGCGTCCGGGAAGGCCCGCACCAGATCCGGCGCGACCTCGTCCGCCACCGGGCAGAGATAGGCGATCCCGGCTTCCGCGAAGTGGGACGGGAGGTGCGAGGCCTCGAGCCGCGCGGCCCGCTCCTTGAGCGTGAGACGTCGCCCCTCGGGCCGGTAGTCCAGGGCGAACCGTGTCGTCGCCGCCGCCGGCACCGACACCACCTCGATCTCCGGCGGAAGGACCTCGAAGGGAAAGTCGGGGCCGGCGCTGGTCAAGAGTCCGACCCGGAGCCCTTGGCGGTGCGCGAAGAGCCCGGCGTAGAGGGCCGACCCGCCAGGACGGAGTCCGCCCGACAGCTCGTCGACGGTGAGGTGGCCCACGGCGACGAAATCCAGCGGAACACCGGCGCGGCCGTACGGCACCATGTCATTCTGTGGGCCGTGCTCGGGGGTGTCAATCGCGCCACCGACGGCCGGGATTGACCATGTGGCCCGTCCTCGCGAGAGCAACCGGCTCCGACCGTCGACGGATGCCGCGGTCACAGGCCTGGTGATTCCGCCCCTTCCCGTCGTATGATCACCCCGGCGTCGCACTGGATCTCGTGGCCGGCCGATCCACCCGGAAGGGGGCTCGTATGGCGGACAGCGATCCTGGGGAAGCGCGGGCGCTCCTGGTCGTGGCCCGCGGCCAGCACAGCCTGCTCGAGGCGGTCCGCGCATTCTGCGCGGAGCTCGGCTGGGTCGACGTGATCGAAGACCGCCGGCAGGGTCCCTCGCTCTTGCCGCGCCCGGACCGCGAGGACACCCCCTCCCTAGCCTAGTAGCCTAGGCGACATCCAACGCGACCCGCGCCCGGTGGTAACGGGCCGGCGAGTTCGTCGTGATCCTGCCGCCACCGACGCCGCTTCCGGAACCTACTCTGGCCCGCGGTGGCGTCTCAGACGACGGAATGCGTTCTGCCATCGACGGCTCCATGAGGTGGCGGGGTCGAATGCATCGACCACCCCGTGGGCTGCCCGCTCCACAGCTTCCCCTCGAGGCAGCCACTGCATCGTCACCTCCTTCCGAAAGGGCCACTCACTGGAGACCCGCCGTTTCGTCCCGCCTGCCTCGAGGATCCTGTTGATGAGGGTCAGGAATCGCCCGCGGTCGAGCTCGAGACGCCGCAAGGTTCGCTCGCGAATGTACGCGCCAGGCACATTGCGCGCTTTCAGTGCGCGCACCGCATCGGCCACTGATCTTGGATCGGGCGGCACTGTCCAGCAGTATTCCTCGTCATGGTAAACGTCCCGCCCGCCCACGCTCGGCGTCGTGACGATCGGCAGGCCGGCGAGCAAATACTCGGTGCTCGCGAACATCGGCCCCTCCTTGGCGGACAGGCAGAGACCGACGGCGGCGCGGTTCAGATGTTGATTGACGGCCGCCCTGGACATCTTGACCGGCAGCCCGTGGGTGTCGAGAGGGTTGATGAACACGTGCCCGGGAACGGCGGCATGCCGAGCCAGGATCGTCGTGGCCGCGCTCGCCGAATCCTGCGCCGATGGATCTCGATAGAACAGAAACGCACACTTCTCTATGCCGAGGGTCAGCTCGTGGCGCTTCCACGGGAGGAGCTGGGCGTTGTAGATGGCGTCGAATTCCACCGCGATGCCCTCGAGAGGCCGGAAGATCCGCTCCAAGGTGTTGGCCGTCTTGTTGTAGAAGAACGCCGCCTCTCCGCGCTCTTGCAGGAAGCGGACCTCCACCGGGGTGTTACAGACGAATATCAGCTGATGACCCGGATGCTGAAGGCGGTGAAGGACCGCCGCTTCGCGCAGCTCGCCGGCGACCGCATCCATCTCGATCGACCACGTGGGCGAGATCAGGAACCAGGCCGGACGCGCGTGCAGACGCGCCGCGCCAAGGCTGGCCAAGCCCAGGGGCGCCTCGCGCCGAATGCCGGAGTAAGAGACGAGCGGATTTCCGCTCAGCACGGCGGCCGGGATCTGGTAGTCCGGCTCGAGCGTGGAGGCTCGTTCCGTTTCTCCGGGAGCCCGCCTCACGAGAATCCGCGCTTCCTCGTCGGGGCGCGCCGGGCGGAACCCCAGATCGTGCATCAGCATTTGCCAACCACGGCGTCAAAGTGTATGGTAGCAACGCAATCGGGCAAAGCACACCAATTGGGCAGACCTCGTAAAGGCACCTAAGTGAGTTGTGTAGGGATCCGGGCTTCAGCGGCCATTCGGGTATAGCGGCCGTGGATCCATCGAGCCAGTACACGATCAATGCCCCGGACGTCGTCGCCGAGGATTTCGATGGGCAGACCGTGATCCTCAACCTGGCCAACGGTCACTACTTCAGCCTTCGCGGGACCGCCGCCACGATCTGGTCCTCGCTTCTCGCGGGCCACACGTCCGAATCGATTCTGGCGAGCATTCGCGCTGGCCGTCCGGAGCTGTTCGAAGAATCGCGGGGTTTCCTCGAGCGGTTGGTCGAGTTGAAGCTGGTACGTCCCCAGGCTACCGGCGCTAGTAGCCCCACAGGCCCGATCGACGAGACCTGGTCCGCCGAAAGCCCGCAGATCGACGTTTTCGATGACCTCGCCGAGCTGATATTTGCCGACCCGATCCACGACGTCGACGAGCAGGCGGGGTGGCCGACACCGCGGCCGACGCGGTAGCCAAAGACGGATTGATACGGCCGCCGCCGCGCCGGGTATCGGCGGCAGCCCTTAAAGCGTACGCACGCGATCGGCTCACGGCGGCGGTCGCCTTTCCGAAGGGCCGGCTTGGGCCGCGTCAGTTCCAGCTGGCGGGGCTGGACGTCACCGCCTGGTTCACGAGCGAGAAGCTCGCCGACCTCTGCGAGCGCACGCTGGTTCAACGCAAGGGCGATGAGTCGCCACCCCATCGGGTCACGATCTACGCGATGGATGCCGAGGCGGACGGCTGGGATCCACCGGCGCAGTGGGACGAACAGGCCGGGTTCTCGTCCCGCGAATTCGACCGAATCCTCGCCGCGGCCGATCTGCGCGGCTTCTACCATCACGATGGTCCGTCCTGGCAGCTGTACGACCGGGCGGCGGCCCTCGGCGTTCAGACCCTGCCCACCGGCCTCGGCCTCCCGCCCTGGGAGCTCGGCTCCCCGCTTCGCCTCTTCCTGCACTGGGCCTACGCCGCGGCGAGCCTGCGCCTCACCCACGCAGCGACCCTCGGGCTGAACGGGCGCGGCGCCCTGATCGCGGGCCCCAGTGGCTCCGGAAAGTCCGCCACGACACTGGCTGGTCTCCGCGGTGGGCTGGACAGCGTCGGTGACGACTACGTGCTTGTCGAGAAGGGCCCGCGCGTGATCGCCCACCCGATCTTCTCCGTGTTGAAGCAGGACCGCGAGGGGCTGAGACGCGCGGGCGTACCGGCGGCGGAGGTCGACGCCGCCCTACCCAACTGGCGGGGCAAGATCGAATTCGACGCGGCGGCGTACGCTCCAAAGGGGCTTGGCGAGCAGATGGAGATCTTCGCGCTATTGCTTCCGGAGCTCGCTCGCGTCCAGAGGACGGCCCTTCAACGGGTCACGGCCCAGGAAGCCGCACTGACGCTGGCCCCGTCCTCCGTCTTCCAGCTCCCCGGTGACGCCACGGAGGGCTTTCGCTTCCTCGCCGGTCTTGCCCGCCAGCTCCCCGCGTTCCGGGTAAAGCTGTCGGAAGACCCGGCGGAGATCGCCGACGCGCTCGGAGTGTTCCTCGGACGAGCAGAGGCTCATGCCGGTTAGCGTCATCATGCCGGCGCTCAACGCCGACCGCTTCATCGACGCAGCACTGCGGTCGCTCCTGAGCGAGCGCCACGCGGTCAGCCTCGACGTCATCGTGATCGACGATGGCTCCACCGACCGGACCCGGGACATCGTCTATGCCTTCGCCCGCGATTTCCCCGAGGTGCGCCTCCTCCGGAACCCGCGCAAGGGGATCGCAGCAGCCCGCAACACCGGGCTCGACAACATCACGGACGACTGCGACTTCGTGACGTTCCTCGACGCCGATGACGTCTCCTACCCCGGGCGGATCGCGCGGCAGCGGTCGCTGCTGCTCAGCGACCCGACGATCGACGTCCTGTACGGCACGATGGAGATGTTCACCGCGCTCGACGACTCGATCCTGGCGCCGGCGCCCGGCAGCGCGATCAAGCGGATCCGCGGCCCCTATCTCCAGTCCGCCATGTACCGCCGTACGGTCATCGAGCGAGTCGGCCGGTTCGACGAGAGCTTTCGCCAGGGTGACGACAGCGACTTCGTGCTCCGGGTCATCGAGCACGAGTTTCGCCTCGTGCTGGACGACGGACTCGCCGCCTACTACCGGCGCCACGACGCGAATGTGACGCTGAACGTCGAGGAGATGCAACGCGAGTTCATGCGGGCCAGCCTTCGATGGGCCGCCCGGAATCGCATCGGCAAGGGCAGAGCCCTTCCCCCGATCTATGCAGACCTGTTCCTCCATCGGGCCGAGACCGAGATAGGCGGGAGCGAGTGACTCTCGCCTACTCGGTGGTCATCCCCGCCTACAACGCCGCCGGGACGATTCGGGAGGCGATCGACTCGGTTCTCGGCCAGACCGTTCCGTCGCGCGAGATCGTCGTGGTCGATGACGGGTCCACTGACGAGACCGCCGCGATCATCTCGTCGATGCCGGCGCCGATCACCCTCATCCGCCAGGACAATGCGGGTCCCGGGGCCGCCACGACGGCCGGTCTCGCCCGCATCACCACCCCGTTCGTTGGGACGCTGGACGCGGACGACCTCTGGCTCCCGTCCAAGATCGCCCGTCAGGCCGCATGCTTCGAAGCCGATCCGGGCCTGGCCGGAGTCTTCACGCTGGCGCGCCTCTTCGTCGACGGGCAGCCGCCGGATCCCGATGGGCCTGGCGCCGTCCGCCGTCTGTGGACGCGCACCACGTTGCTGTTCCGGAGCGAGGCAGCTCATGCCGTCGGCGCCGTCATCGATCTGCCGGGACGACTCGGTGAGATGGTCGACTGGCTGGCTCGCAGCCGCGACCTCGGTCAACGCCACGCGATGGTCGAGGAGATCCTCGCGCTGCGGCGTATCCGGCGCGGCAGCCTCTCCCACGACCGCAACCCCGACCGCAGTCGGGGCTATCTCGTTGCCGTGCATGCCGCGCTCGAGCGCAGACAGCTCAGGGCCACTGTCGAGGAGACCGGGCCGGCGTCCGATGGCTGACGGCCTGCTGGGGTCGCTTCTTCGACGTGTGTGGCCGGCGCGGTCGGTCGACCGTCTGCTGCGTACCGCCTTGCTGGAGGACCTGAGCGCCGCTACCGTCGCGTGGCGGGCCTTCGAAACATCCGCGGACTTCGATCACCTGAGCCCCGGCGAAATGCGCCTCATCGCTCTCGTCTCGAAGCGCCTGGGGACGCTTGCGCCCAACAGCCCGATGCGCGCTCGGATCGGCGGAATCGAACGGGCCCAGTGGTCTCGGAGCCAGCTGGTCATCGCCGAGGCCGGTGAGGGGTTGCGCGCGCTCGAAGCGGAACGCGTGAGCATGCTGGTCATCGACGGCGCGAGTCGAGCCGCTGCCAGCGGCGCGCCGACACGAGGTCTGGCGATCAGCGCCGTCGACCTGGTCGTGCAACCAGACGATCTCGAGAAGGCCTTCGACCTCCTGACGGGTTCCGGCTGGCAACCTGCGGGTTCTTGGAACGCGATCCACCATCGGACACGTCTCACCGACCTCAACGACCTCCACCTCGTCCGCGGGCGATTTGGCCACCTCGGCTTGCATCGGACGGCTTGGCGGCCGCTCAGATCCGAGGCGAGTGGCGAATCCATCTGGCAGCGGTCCGCACCAGGCTTGATCGCCGGTGCGAACGTTCGCGTGCCCTGCGCCACCGACGCCATCGCCATCGCGCTCGCCCATGGCGTGCTGGATGGCCACGAGAGCGGCGACTGCCTCGCTGATGTCGCGGCCCGCATCGACTCCGGGGTGAACTGGGAGCTCTTCGGCTCCATCGCCGACGGCCACCGACTGTGCGCCCGTGGCGCACTCGTGCTCCGATACGCCCGAGAGCGCCTGGAGCGGCCAGTCCCCGAATCGGTGCTGCGGGCGCTGGAAGGGCAGGCGATCCGCCACCCGCTGCCGATCCTCGCCGCGCTCGCGCGGTCTCAAGCCAGAGGTGCCCCCGTCGGCCTGCTGAAGTCCGCGCGCGCGGTGGCGAGACGAGTCCGCGCCAGGCTTGCGACCCCACGACCTCACGGTCGTCCACCAGGCGGGGCCAAGCCGGGGCTGCGAGAGACTCGCCGGAGGGCGAGATACTACCTGCTGCGATCAGTTGCCGCACCCATCCACTTCATCCGGCCACTCGCCCCAGGATGGACGGCGCTCAACGAGATCGCCGACCGGCTCTCGTTCGTCCGGTCCCGGTACGGTCCTTACCTCTTGAACACGCCGGGAGACCGGACCTTCGAGCTGTGCGTGCAGGGGTACGGACCCTTCGTAGCCGATTGCATCGTTACCCAGAACCGTCCGTTCGTGTTCCTCGACATCGGCGCGAGCCTCGGCGTGTTCAGCCTCTTGGCGGCCAGGAACCCGCACTGCGAGCGAGTGATCGCCGTCGAGCCTCTGCCCGACACATTCGCGAGGCTCCAGGCCAACATCCGTCGAAACGGTGCCACCGCGATCGAGCCGATTCTCGGAGCCGTGACGGAGACCACTGATCCCACAGTCTACCTGTCCTTTGACGCCCGGCATTCCGGCAGGTCGCGGATCGTCGACCTCCAGCATGGCTCGGTCCGCGCGCCTGTGATATCGGCCGAGGCGCTGGACGGCCTATTTCCAGCGCCGCCCCGCTGCGTGGTCGCGAAGATCGACGTCGAGGGTTCGGAGGTCGACGTGTTGTCCACGTTACGGAGGACTCGCTTCTACAACGCCATCACTGAGGTGATCATCGAGGTGTCAGAGCTGCACCTCGGGAGCGCCAAGCGAAGTCTGCTCCTGACGCTGCTGGCGCAAGACGGCTTCGAAGAGCTCTCCCGTGCTGGCGCCCCGGATCACTATGACGCGCGATACCGAAGAGTGCGGCTCGGCGACGGCCGTGAACCCTGACGGCTTGGTGGCGTGTTCGGCGCGACGCGGCACCGGGGCCGCTGCACCGCTCGTCAGCGGGAGCGCAGCCCTCGCGACGCAATCGGACGCCGCGGCCCGCAAGGAGCGAGTGTTCCGCGCGGCGCCGCCATCCCTCTAGCGCACCTCCCGGTCCGCCTCAAGAAGCCCGCGCAAGTAGGCAAAGGCGCGCGGAAGCCCCGTCACCTCGGGCTCGGCTGCCTCGTACTCGAAGGTGATCCAGCCGCCGTAGCCGGCGCGGCGGAGCTGCGCGAGAAGGGCCGGGTAGTCCATCGTCGGCTCTTCCCCGCCCGGTCCCACCTTCCAGAACTTGGCGTGAACGTGCACGGCG
>CAYXBJ010000156.1:0-58376 GCA_964463175.1 uncultured bacterium | reverse complement strand
ACCGCGATCGTGTGCTTCCGGACACCGTGGCCGTTCTGCACCGCGATCTCCTAGAAGCCCGTCTGGGACTTCGCGGCCTTCGCCTTGACGTCCTTGCCGGGGCGCTCGAGCAGCATGTCCTTGTTCGCCCCACCCGCCGGCACCATCGGGAAGCAGAACTCGTTCTTGTCGACCATCACGTCGACGAGGACCGGGCCGGGGACCGCGAACGCCTTCTCCAGGGCCGGCACCACCTCGTTCGGCTTGGATGCCCGGATGCCGACCGCCCCGTAGGCCTCCGCCAGCTTGACGAAGTCGGGGCTCGCGGACAGGTCGATCGAGTGGAACCGTCCGCCGTAGATGATGTCCTGCCACTGGCGGACCATGCCGTGCCCGCCGTTGTTGATGATGATCATCTTGACGGGCAGCTGGTTCTCGACGATCGTCGCCAGCTCCTGGTTGCTCATCACGAAGCTCCCGTCACCGTCGACGAGCACGACCAGGCGGTCCGGCCGGCCCACCTGGGCCCCGATGGCCGCCGGGAGGCCGTATCCCATCGTGCCGAGCCCGCCCGACGTCAGCCAGTGTCGCGGGTGGCGGAAGCGGTAGTGCTGGGCCGCCCACATCTGGTGCTGCCCCACGCCGGTGACGATGATCGCCTCGCCTTTGGTGAGATTCGAGATCTCCTCCACCACGTACTGGGGCTTGATGAGCTCGTCGTCCCACTCGTAGCGGAACGGATGCTTCTGCTGCCACTGGGCGAGCTGACGGAGCCACTGCTCCCGCGCGTCCCGGGCGATCGAGTTCGGCTGTCCCGCGCCCTCCTGGCGAACCGCGTCGATGAGCTGCGTCAGAACTCGCCGGGCGTCGCCCACGATCGGGACGTGTACCTTGATGTTCTTCGAGATCGAGGACGGGTCGACGTCGATGTGGATGATCTCCGCCTGCGGCGCGAACTGGTCCACCTTTCCGGTCACCCGGTCGTCGAAGCGGGCGCCCACCGCGATCAGGCAGTCCGAGTTGTAGACCGCCATGTTCGGCGCATACCCGCCGTGCATGCCGAGCATCCCCAGCGACAGCGCGTGATCCGAGGGGAAGGCGCCCAGTCCCATCAGGGTCGTCGTCACCGGGATGCGCGTCAGCTCGGCGAGGGTCTGGAGCTCCTGCGCCGCGTCGGCTCCGATGACCCCGCCTCCGACGTACAGGACCGCCCGGCGGGCGCGCATGATGGACTTCGCCGCCTTCTTCACCTGCCCGGGATGCCCGTCGTAGGTCGGGTTGTACGAGCGCATGTGAACGTGGTCCGGGTACTCGAAGTCGGCCTGCTTCATGAGGACGTCCTTCGGCAGGTCGATGTGCACGGGCCCCGGGCGTCCGGTCGCCGCGATGTGGAACGCCTCGCGGATCACCGGCGTGATGTCCTTGATGTCCTTCACGAGGTAGTTGTGCTTCGTGCAGGGCCGCGTGATGCCGACGTTGTCCGCTTCCTGGAAGGCGTCGTTGCCGATGAGGTGCGTGGGCACCTGCCCGGTGAGCGCGACGATGGGCATGGAGTCCATGTACGCGTCCTGGAGCGCGGTCACCAGGTTGGTGGCGGCCGGGCCCGAGGTGACCAGGCACACGCCGACCTTGCCCGTGACCCGCGCGTACGCCTCGGCCGCATGTCCCGCCGCAGCCTCCTGGCGTACCAGGACGTGGCGGAGCGGCCCGGGGAAGTCGTACAGCGCATCGTAGAGGGGCAGGACGGCGCCGCCGGGCAGCCCGAACACGACGTCCACACCCTCACGCTTGAGCGACTCGAGGACGATGCGCGCACCTGACATCTTCATCGCCGGTCTCCTGCCCTTCGGATATCCCGGGTGATCAACGACTTCCGCCTCGCGGCCCTCACAGCAAGCCTGCCGTCGCGAGGATCTCGCGGATCTCTTCCACACCGTCCGGGGCCGGCGCGGGTAGCGGGGCCCGCGGGACCCCTCCGTATCCACCCACCAGATCGAGCGCGGCCTTGAGCCCGCCGATCCCGTAGCGGCCCGAGATCCCGCTGGCCAGGGGCCCGAGCCGGAAGGCGATGTCCCTCGCCTCCGCCCACTGGCCCGCCTGGGCCAGCCGCCAGACCTCCACGCACTCCGCCGGCGCGATGTTCGCGACCGCCAGGATGCCGCCCGCCGCGCCGACGACCAGGGCGGGCACGAACGCGACCGGGGACCCCACGAACACGTGGAAGGTCTTCGGCGTCATCCGGATCGTCTCGGCGGCCTGGGGAACGTTGCCGGAGCTGTCCTTGATACCGAGGATGTTCGGATGCTCGGCAAGCTTGCCCACCGTGTCCGGCTCGAGGTTGATGCCGGTATTCGCCGGGTAGTTATACAGGAGAATCGGAACGGGCGAGGCATCCGCCACCGCGCGGTAGTGTCGGATCAGCACCGGCGGGGTGAGCGCCTTCTTGAAATAGCTGGGCGTGATCACGATCGCCGCGTCGGCCCCGAGATGCGCGGCGCGCTTGGTCAGCCGGACGCACGCCTCGGTGGACTCGCCGCCCGTGCCGGCCACGAGCCGCTTCTCCCGCGGTGTGTGCTCGCGGGCCGTCGCGATCACGCGCTCCTTCTCGCCCTCGGTGAGAAGGGGAAACTCCCCCGTGGAGCCGAGGACGACGTAGCCGCTCAGGGGATGGGCGTTCAACCGCGCCAGGTTGGCGGCGAGCCGATCATGGGCGACTTCCCCGCCGCGGAACGGGGTCAGCACGGGCGGGTAGACGCCCTGGAGGATCGCCATGCTGCTCACGACTCGTTGCTCCTCAGCCCTCGGCCCCGGCCTGCCAGCCTTGCCCGGTTACCGTCGCCGACACCGTTTGAATGCAAAGTCTCAGTAGATTATCACCTAAACCCTCATCGGGTCAAACCGAAACGGGTCTCGGAGCCCGTCCGAGAGCCCGAGGCTTAACCGGGAGTCCGGCGCGGCGGGCGGTCGGAGCGGGCGTCGTCCCGTCCCACGACGAGGCGCTCGACTCCCACCAGGTGAGCCAGCATCGCCTGCTCAGCCTTGCGGGGGTCCCCGGCCTCCACGGCCGCCAGGATGTGCCGATGGTCACCGTGCGAGCGAACCGGGCGACCGGGCTGTGAGAGGGACTCCTCCCGGCTCTGGGACAGGAGGTCCATCAACGTCGTGACGATCCGGGTGATCGCCTTGTTGTGCGTCGATAGGGCGAGGGCCGTGTGAAACGCCGCGTCCTGACCGAGGCCAGTCCGGCCCGCCGCGACCTCGGTCCCCTGCTCCTCGAGGATGCGGGTCATGTCGGCCACCTCTTCTGGACTGGCTCGCCGCGCGGCCAGGGCCGCGATGGGCGGCTCGAGCAGCCGCCGCGCCTCGTAGAGGTCGGCGATGGTCTCGCGCTGCGCCAGGATCACGAGCGCCAGGGGTTCGACGAGAGCCTCCACGGAGACCTCACGGACGAACGCGCCCTCGCCCGGTCGGATGCCGATCAGCCCGCGACTCTCGAGCGCGCGCATCGCCTCGCGGACGGACGTCCGGCTGACGCGGAATCGCTCGGCGAGGTCACGCTCAGGCGGCAGCCTGTCCCCCGACTTGAGGTGCCCGTCCGCGATCAAAAGCCGGATCTGACGGACGATCTCTTCGTAGATGCGGGTGCTCCGCACCGGCTCGAGGCTCGGCCAATCCACGTCGGACCGACGGCGCGCCATCCCCCTCCGTCCTCTCGGTCAGTGACCGGATCGGGCCCGCGTGGCGATATCGACGCGCGTGCGGCGTCGCGCCCAGGCCCGGCCGACGATGACGACGAGGATCGCCAGCATACCCTCGAAGGTCCGCGCCATCATCGGACTCGGCGGCCAGCCCAGCCAGCCCTGGACAACATGATCCCCGAGAATCATCTCACCCGCCACCCACCCGAGGATGGCGGCGCCGAAGTCGACGATCCACCAGAACCGGGCCATGAGCCGGGCCAGGAGACCGCTCCCCCAGATGACGAGCGGGATGGAGAGTCCCACGCCGAATGCCACGAGCACCATGTCGCCGTGCGCCGCCCCCGAGATCGCCAGCACGTTGTCGAGGCTCATGATGAGGTCGGCGAGGACGATGATCCAGATCACCTCGAAGAGGGTGCGGCCCTGGCGAACGGCGTGCGGCTCGTCGGCGCCGGGACTCTCCTGCGCCAGCAGCTTCACCGCGATCCACGAGAGCACCAGGCCCCCCGCTGCCTGCAGAAGGGGGACGTGGAGGAGCAGGCTGATCAGCCCGACGAAGACGATCCGGAGCCCGACGGCCCCGACCGTCCCCCAGAGGCGGCCCTCCCATTGCTGGCGGGCCGGCAGCTTGCGGACGGCCAGGGCAATGACGAGGGCATTGTCGCCCGACAGCGTGAGATTCAGGATCACGATCTCGATCCATCGGATCCAGAACTCGGGAGTCGCGACCTGCGTCCAGTTCATCGGACCGGCCCCCGGAGAATCTGCTCGAGGACCAGCACGAGTGGCGTCACATCGGTGGCCTCCGCGTCGATGGCGAGATCGTACAGGAGGGGGCCTCCCCCGTCGACATCGAAGTTCCGCCCGGCATGTCGCGCCGGCTCATCGCGCCGACGGCGAGACAGCGGCGCCACCGGGGACACGGAGGCCGGACGCTCAGGGATGCGTCGACGCAGCCGACCGGCGCCGGGTCCAGCGCAGGAGCGGCGTGACCACCGGTAGCAGGAAGAGGGCGAGCGCCGCGGCGGTGATCACGGCGGCGATCGGCCTGGTCGCGAAGATCAGGAGGGATCCCTGCGACATGATCAGGCTCTGCCGGAGCGCATTCTCCGCCAGGTCGCCGAGCACGAGGGCGAGCACCAGCGGGGCCAGCGGGTAGTCGAGCTTCTTGAAGACATACCCGAGCACGCCGAACCCCAGCATGTACCAGACGTCGACCATGCTGTTGCTCACCGTGTAGGCGCCGATGGCGCAGACGAACACGATCAGCGGCACCAGGACCGCGAACGGGATGCGGAGGATCGCCGCGAACGCCGGTACGAAGAACAGCACCATCAGCACGCCGATGACGTTCCCGGTGTACATGCTGGCGATAAGTCCCCAGACGAACTCTGGCTTCTCGACGAAGAGCATCGGCCCCGGCTGGAGACCCCAGATGAGGAGGCCGCCGAGCATCACCGCCGCGGTCGGAGACCCCGGGATGCCGAGAGTGATCATCGGCAGCATGGCGGCCACGCCCGCGGCGTGGGCGGCCGTTTCGGGGGCGACCACTCCCTCCAGCACGCCCGTTCCGAACTTCTCCGGATGCCGCGAGAACCGGCGGGCAAATCCGTAGCTCATGAAGGATGCGGGGGTGGCCCCGCCCGGCTTGAACCCCATCCAAAAGCCGATCATCGAGCTGCGGAGGAAGGTCCGCCAGTATCCGCCGAGCTCACGCCAGGTCGCCACCATGTCCCGGAAGCGCACGCGCGGCGCGACACCCCTGAAGTGCAGCCCCTCCTCGACCGTCAGCAGGATCTCTCCCAAACCGAAGAGACCGATGACCGCGACGATGAACGACATCCCTCGCATCAGCTCGATCGATCCGAACGTGAGCCGGAGCTGGCCGGTGACCACGTCGAGGCCGATGGCGCCGAGAATGAACCCGAGGATGATCGAGGCGAAAGACTTCACCGGGTTCCCGCCTCCGAGCCCGATGAAGCTCGAGAAGGTCAGGAGCTGGATGGCGAAGAACTCGGGCGGCCCGAACTTCAGCGCCAGCTCGGCCAGGGGCTGGGCGAAGAACGAGACCAGCAGGATGGCGAAGAGAGCCCCGACGAACGACGAGGTGAACGCCGCGGTCAGCGCCTGCGCGCCCTTCCCCTGCTTCGCGAGCGGGTAGCCGTCCAGCGTCGTGGCCACCGACCAGGGCTCGCCGGGGATGTTGAACAGGATCGACGTGATCGCCCCGCCGAAGAGGGCGCCCCAGTAGATCGACGTCAGCAGGATGATTGCGGACGTGGGTGACATGGTGAAGGTCAGGGGCAGGAGGATCGCCACGCCGTTCGCGCCGCCGAGCCCGGGGAGCACGCCGATGATGGTGCCCAGCACGATGCCGATCACGGCCATGAGCAGGTTGAACGGCGTGATCGCGACCTGGAATCCGAGGAACAGGTGCTCGAGGCCTCCCATGGCGCGCGCTCAGTATCCGAGGTGCGTTTCGAGCGGTCCCTTCGGCAGCGGGACCAGGAACCAGATCTCGAAGATGAGGAACGCCGCCAGGGGGATCGCGATCGCGGTCACCAGCGTCGTGGCCCACCGGTGCCGGCCGATCACTCGCATGTACGCCGCCAGGTACACCGCGCCGCTCACGTAGAGTCCGAGGACGTGCGTGAGGACCACCATCGCCACCGCCGGGAGGAACACCGTCGCGACCGAGCGGAGCTGACCCGCCGTCACGAAGTGGCCACTCGAGGGAGCGCGGCGGGTGGCTCCCAGCACGATGGGACCTGCCGACACGGCGAGGGCCACGCCAAGGTAGAAGACGAAGAAGCCGGCCTCTGGTCCGTCGGTGCTCCAGCCAATCCCGAGTCGCAGACCCTCGACCAGGACGATCAGTCCGACCGTCGCCAGAACGACGCCGCAGACGATGTCAGCCGTGCGCACGCGGTCCCTTTCCTCTGTGAGCCGCCGGAACCCGCGGGGTCACGCCGCGGACCGGGACGCGGCGCCCCCGGGAGACCGGAGGCGCCGCGCCAACGTGGCTACTTCAGTAGGCCGCCCTTGCTCATGAGGTCCTTGTGCATGGCCTCCGCACCCTCCAGCCATTTCACGAACTCGGGGCCGGTCTGCCACGCGGGATTCAGGGCGCCCTGCGCGATGTAGTCCTTGAACTCCGGCGTCTCGTAGACCTTCTGCAACATGCCCTGGTAGAAGGCGACCGCCTCCGGCGGCATCCCCGGAGCGCCGAAGATTCCGCGGAGCATGAGGTAACTGATGTCCGTGCCAAGGGCTTCCTTGACCGTCGGGATGTCGGTCCAGCCCGGCGCCGTCAAACGCTTGGTGTCAAACACCGCCAGCGGCCGGACACGGCCAGCCTTGAAATGGCCGACGCACTCGATCGGGTTGTTGACCGTCGAGTCGATGTGGTTCCCCACGAGATTGACGCAGACCTCGCCCCCGCCCTTGAACGGCACGTAGATGAACTTCGCTCCAAGCGCCTGTTCCAGCAGGATCGTGATGATCTGATCCTCCTGCGCGGTTCCCGTGCCGCCCATCTTCATCCGGCCGTCGCCGCCGGACAACTCCTTGACGGCCGCGATGTACTCCTTGGCGGTCTTGAAGTCCTTCTTGTCGGGGCGATCGGTGTTGACCCACAGGACGAACTCGTCCAGCGCGAGGCGGGCGATGGGCGTGAGATCCTTCCAGTTGAAGGGCACGCCGGTGTGCAGGGGCGTGGTGAAGAGATTGGACAGCGTGATGATGATGGTGTGCGCGTCGCCGGACTTGGCCTTCACGTACGTGAAGCCCTCGGCGCCGGCCCCACCGGCCTTGTTCACCACGACGAGCGGGCGCGGCGACAGTTTGTACTTGTCCACCAGCGGCGCGATCAGACGCGCCATCTGGTCAGCCCCGCCGCCGGTTCCGGCCGGAACCACGAACTCGATCGGCTTGGTCGGCTCCCACGCCTCCGCGGAGCCGATCAAGCCTCCGACGGTGGTGGTGAGACCCAGCAGAGCAACGGCAATCATGGTCGCTCGACGAGTCATGGCGCCTCCTTCGCTGGAGGGATCGGAAAGGGGGAGACAAGAAAGGGGCTGCCAGATACCCTGGCAGCCCCTCGACCGGCGACGACGACAGATGTCATCGTCTCAGGCTGTCACAGCCTCAGCTCGGCATCGGGATCTCGGCCGGCGCCTTGCGGAAGGACACCACGCCGGGGATGTCCCAGTTCTCCCACATCTCGTCCACCTTTGCCTGGAAGTACGCGAGATCCTCTTCGTTGAAATGGGCGAAGCGTCCCTGCTTGAGGAGGTATTCGCGGACCGGCTTGCGCTTCCGGCCTTCCACGATGGCCTTGGTCTTTCCGTAGTACTTCACGACCCCGTCCTCGACTTCGTAGAGCGGGAAGATCCCCGTCTCCACCGCCAGCTCGCCCAGCTCGTGGGAGAGCATCGGGTCGTAGTCCCAACCCTTCGGACACGGATCGAGCGAGTGAATGAACGTCGGTCCGCCGATGGTCAGGGCCCGGCGCACCTTGTTCATCATCTCGACGGCGTAGGAGGCGCACACGGTGGCGACGTACCGACACTCCGGATGGCCCGCGGCCAGCATGCCGGCCACGTTCTTCTTCCACCGCGTATGAATGATGCGCTTGACCGCGCCGGGCGGACTGAACGTCGTGTGGGCGCCGTAGGGCGTCAACCCGGACAGCTGGATGTCCGTGTTGGCGTAGGACTCGTTGTCATAGAGAAGGATCAGGGAGTTGTATTCCTTGTGAGTCAGGGTGGCCGAAATGGCCCCGAGCCCCATGTCCGCCCCGCCCCCGTCACCGCAGAAGGCGATGACGTTGATCGGCTCGGACTTCATCTTGCCCTTCTTCATGAGCGACTTGAGGCCGGCCGCCGTTCCCAGCGCCGCCGAGCCCGACGAGCCGAGCTGGGTGTGCATCCATGGCACCACCCACGGCGTGGTGTAGTACGTGGTGTTCGCCACGTACATGCAGCCGGTCGACCCCAGCACGATCGTGCGGGGCCCGGACGCCTTCACCATGAGCTTCATGACGAGGGCCGACTCGCATCCCTGGCAGGTCCGGTGCCCCGACGTGAAGTACTCCTCGATGGCAACCTTCTTCACGCCCTTGAAGGGCAGGAGGACCTGGGTGTCATTCGTGAACGTCGTGGCGTCAGCCATGGTTTCCCTCTCCCCTACTCGCGTACACCGAGCCAGTGGGTCGGCCGCTCCGCGCGACCTGCGTTCGCCGCAGCGTAGCAGATGTCCACCGCCTTGTTCACGTCTTCCAGCGTGACCTCGCGCCCGCCCAGGCCGCAGATGAAGCCGATCAGTGGCGGCCGGTGGTCGGCGTTGTAGAGCGCGGCCCGCACCTCGGTGGCCACCACGCCGGAGCCGAAGGGCGATCCGAAGGAGTAGTCCCGGTCGATGACTCCGATCGCCTTTGCGTGCCGCAGCGCTCGCGCCAGCTGCTCGTAGGGGAACGGGCGGAACCAGCGCAGGCGGATCAGACCGACCTTCTTGCCCTGCTTGCGCAGGTTGCGGATCGCCACCTTCACCGGCAAGGACAGGGTGCCCATTCCCATGAGGACGATCTCGGCGTCCTCGGTCATGTACTCCTCGAACCAGGGGTTCTCGGGACCTCGGCCGAAGACGCGCCGGAAGTCCGCGTATGCCTCCTCGATGACGCCGTACGACCGACGCGTCGCCTCGTCATTCTGGCGGCGGATCTCGATGACCCAGTCCTCGTTGACCTGCGGCGCCACCGTGATCGGGTTGTCCGGATGGAGCAGCAGATCGCCCCGGTTGTACGCGGGGAGGAACTGCTGCACGCGACCCTGCGGAGGGACTCGCGTGATCGTCTGGGAGTGGGTCAGAAAGGCGCCGTCCGCGGAGATCGCCACCGGCAGGAACACCCGTCGGTCCTCCGCGACGCGGTAGGCGATCAGCGTCGTGTCGAGAGCCTCCTGGGCCGTGTCGATCCAGACGAGAAGCCACCCGAGATCCCGCACCGACAGGGCGTCGTTGTGCTCCACGCCGAACGCGCCCGGGTCGTCCAGCGCGCGGTTTCCGACGAGGGCCACCATCGGGACCCGGAGGGCCGGGGTCACCGTGATCGCCTCCATCGCGTACATCCAGCCCACACCCGAAGACCCGCAGAAGACCCGCGCCCCGACCGTCGAGGCGTGCTTGACGATCTCGAACTGGCTGTGCTCGCCCTCGGCCACGATGTACTCGGCGACCAGCTTGCCGTTCGCGATCTTCTTCGCGATGGCCTGCATCACGGTGTCGTAAGGTCGGATCGGATAGGCGGTGACGACGTCGATATCGGCGAGCGTCAGGGCCTCCGCGACGGCCTCGCTGCCAGAGATGAGCATCTCCTGGTCGTCGTGGACCGTCGTGCCGCCCCCGGGCTTCGTTGCGACTGCCATGGACATTCTCCTCGTCTGTTGGCGTGCGTCGGCGTCAGGCGCCGGGTGCCCCGGTCGGGCGGGTCACGGTCGACGCCGCGTCGGAGCGGAGCCGCTTCACCCTCACGCCTTGGCCTTCGCGTTCTCGCCGGGGATCCCCTGGATCACGGGCGTGCCGCCCATCTCGATGGGGCCCTTGGAGAGCTCCTCCTCGTACTGGCCCCGGTACCGGAAACCGTGCGAGCGCACGGTCGTGACCTTGTCCTTGATCTTCTCGTTGGTCCAGACCCGGTACGCGTCCTTGTCCTGACGCCACATCTCCCACTGGCTCTGGTTGTCGTCGAAGGCGGCCTCGTTCACCATCGTGATGCAGTCCTTCACCGGGCAGACCGCCTCGCACACCCCGCACCCGCAGCAGGCGTCCATGTTGGCGTCGTACAGGCCGTCGGGCGTCACGTCGAAGACGCTGTCCGGGCACTGGATCCAGCACAGCGTGCACTTGACGCAGGTGTCGAAGTTCACGACGGGCCGCATGGTCCGGGTCGTGAACTTCTTGAAGTACGGATTCCGCTCCGGCCGATACCCCTTCCCACCCTCGACGGGCTTGCCGACCGGGATCGCCGGGATCGTGAGGCCCTCCCGCATCTCCCACCACTTCGGCATCTCGAACGCGAATGGCACCTCGTCGTTGCCCTCGGTGATCTGGATGCGCCGCCCATCGGCGCGCTCGTAGGCCTTGCGCGCCGACTCCGCCTTCAGCTCGGAGCCCCACTCCGCCTCCCGGATGGCCGCGCACACCGCGTCGATGCTCAGGAACTCCGACGCGATCTTCGCGAGCGCTCCGAGGATGCGCGCTTCGGTGTGGTCCTCCTTGAAGACCCACAGGCCGGAGAACGACGCCTTGGCCGGCAGGATCCAGAGGTTGTAGGGCGTCTCCTTCTTGTGGATGTCCCGCAGCAGCTCGCTCGGCGACCGCGTGGAGGTGACCAGCAGATGGCCGTCGACGTCGAGGAGGCGATTGATCGGCTGGAGCCCGTACCAGGCCCAGGACTCGACCCCCTTGCAGAGGGTGTCGTCCACGCAGATGGTGACCTGGAGCTCCTTCGGCTCGTAGCGGGCCATGTGCTGCTCGAGCTCTTCCTGAGTGTCCGCCACGATGGCGAAGTCCTTGGCTGGGATCCCGTTGCGCTGAGGGCTGTCGCCGTAGCGTCCGAAGGCGATGCCCCAGCGGCCGGCCTTCCGGGAGGACAGCACGATCCCGCGGGTGATCCGCGCGGCCAGGTTCTTCTGGAAGATGCCCCGGTAGACCACCTCGACGGTGAGATGCGCCATGCACGGCCTCCCTGCCGGCCCGCGTCGATGCGAGCCCTTGCGGTATGGTGGTCCGACCTCTCATCCAAACGCTAAGGGACGAGCCCCACTCGTGTCAACAGCATTCCGGGTGGAAGTCGCGCGGCACGGCCCCGGATGGGGCCGGCCACGTGACGTGGGTCCTCCGGGAGGGCGGCCAGTCTAGCCCATCCCGCTGGTGCGCTCCGGCAGGATCTTGTAGATGACCCGGATCTCGCCGGCCCGGTGATTCGGATAGCGGTCCTGTCCGAGATACTTCTTCGCCAGGCTGTCGATGTGGGCATCGCCCCCGTGCTCCGTGATCTCGACGACGCGACCGAGGACGCCCACATAGCGATACGGATTGGCGGGGTCGACGATCGAGAGTGACACGGCCGGGTTCCGCCGCATGTTGCGATCCTTCACCCGCCCCTTCGCCGAGTTCACCCGAAAGAACTTGCCGTCGTAATCGAACCACACCGGCGTGACCTGAGGCGCCCCGTTCGCCATGACCGTTCCGAGGTGCGCCAGCGCCTTCTGGGTGTTGGTGAGGAGGTCTCCGTACTTCTTCAGGTTCTCGCTCATCTCGCTCCTCCGCGCAGGCAGGTCCGCGTGCTCAGGTCCCGGCCGCCCGCAAGGCCAGGTCCAGCGACTCCTTGAGATCCTCGACCGCCTCGATGCCGACCGACAGTCGGACCAGTCCCGTCCCGATGCCGAGCTTCGCCCGTTCGTCATCCGACAACGGCCGGTGCGAGGTGCGAGCCGGGTACGTCCACGTCGTCGTGACGTCACCGAAGCTCGGGGCGAACGCGATCAGCGGCTCGTGATCGGCGCTCCCCGCCAGCTCCTTGAACATCCGCTCGACGGCGGGTGCCCCTCCGGCGAGCTCGAAGGACAGCATGCCACCGAATCCGTCCGGAAGCAGCTTGACCGCCAGGGCATGCTGCGGATGATCCGGCAGCCCCGGATAGTGCACGCGCGCCACCTCGGCCCGCCGAGCGAGGAAGCGCGCCAGCTCGAGCGCATTTGCGGAGTGACGCTCCATCCGCACCACGAGTGTCCGGACACCGCGCAGCGTGAGCCACGCGTCGAACGGCCCGAGGTTGAGGCCGACCCGCACCGCCTGGGCCCGCGCCGCATCGACAAGGGTGCGAGTCCCCACGAGGACGCCGGCGGTCACGTCACCGTGGCCGGAGAGGTACTTGGTCGCGCTGTGATGCACCGCGGTCGCGCCGTGCTCGAGCGGTCGCAACAGGGCGGGCGAGGTGAAGGTGCTGTCGACGAGGAGCGCGATCCCACGCCGCCTCGCGACCGTCGCGAGGCCCGGGAGATCGGCCAGGCGAAGCAGCGGGTTCGAGACCGCCTCGACGAGGATCGCTCGGGTCGCGTCGGTGATGGCCGCCTCCACCGCCCCCGCATCGGTGGCGTCGGCGAAGGTCACGCCGATCCCCCAGCGAGCCGCCTGCTCGCGCAGGAGCCCGGTCGTCGCCCCGTAGAGGTCTCGCCCGGCCACGAGGTGATCGCCGCTGTGGAGACCGCCCAGCAGGAACGCGCTGAGCGCCCCCATGCCCGAAGACAGGACGAGGCCGGCCTCGCCCCCCTCGAGGGACGCCAGCGTCTCCTCCAGCATGGTGTGGTTCGGGGTGCCGAACCGCCCGTAGACATAGCCCGCCTCCCGGCCCTCCCACACGGCATCGACCTGCCCGAGATCCTGGAACACGTACACGTTCGCGAGATGGACACAGGGGGTCAGCGGCGCGGAGGCGGATCGCGGCGGGAGCGCCGCCCGCACGCTGCGGGTCGCGAACCGCCGCGGACGCTTCACGAGCAACTCCCGGACAGGTCGATCCAGGCGCGCCGCTCGGTCGCGGGACCGCCGCGCCTGATCCACGCTTTGTTTCGCGATCTTCTGCACTTGAGACGCACCATCGGAGGCTCCTCCTCATGAACCCGCACCGGACCCAGCGTTCTAGCGCTTTGCACCGGCCCGTCGCCCGCATACGGACGAAAAAGTTGGGCCCCTCAGGCCCCTGGCGTACAGTAGGCGCGCTTCAGGCGACTGGCCCTCCGCTGAGGGCATTGGTCACCGACGCGAGCGGTTCCTCGACGGACGAATCTGAGGCCCTGACTCGATGAGCACGATCGCCGCGATCCTGTTCGATATGGACGGGGTCCTCATGGACTCCGAGCCCTTGCACCTGCGGGCAACCCAGCTCGCGCTCGGAGCCCGAGCCCGATCATATACGCAGCGCGACAACCAGACGTTCTTCGGCGCGACCGACACCGAGATGTTCCGGATCCTCCGGATCCTCTTCGACATCGAGGCGCCAACCGACGATCTGGTCCGCCGAAAGCGCGAGCACCTCATCTCAATGGTCCGGGGCGAAGGCCGCGGGCTTCCCGGCGTGCCGGAGATCCCCCTCCGCTTTCGCGAAGCGGGGCTGAGGCTCGGTCTGGTGTCCGCGTCCGCTCGCTCGGTCATCGATGCCGTCCTCGAGGTCGTGGGGCTCGGGGGCGCGTTCCAGACCGTAGTCTCCGGCGACGAGGTGGCTCGCGGCAAGCCGGCCCCCGACGGGTACTTGATGGCGGCGCGTCGCCTCGCCGTCGAGCCCGAGCAATGCTTCGTGGTCGAGGATACCCGCAACGGCGTGCTGGCCGCCAAGGCGGCGGGCATGGTCGCGGCGGCGGTGCCCGGACCGACGACGATGCATGAGGATTTCTCCCCGGCGGACTTTGTCGTTCCGGACCTCGAGGCGCTTCCGAAGCTGCTGGAACAGAACGGCAACGGTCACCAACACGGGAACGGGCGCTAGACTCGACTTGCCCGGAATGCGAGGATAGCGCCATGAGCTTGGGAGAGCCGCACGTCAAGAGCGCCTTGGACTGGATTCTGGCCCGACTCGCCGACGATCCGCGTCTGAAGCGTAGCGCGCTGATCGACGAGGCATCTCACCAGTTCAATCTCACGCCCCTCGAGGCCGACTTCCTCTACCGGCACATCGAGGAGCTTGGGAAGGCGTCGCCGCCGCGCGCGTCCCACACCTAGCCTGCTCGATGGGTGTGACCCCACACCCTCAGCGCTATGGAGTTCGGTAGCGCTCCTTGATCTCGCGGGGGGCGATGGCGATCCGCTTCCCCGACACGTCGTCCAGCACGTAGATCTCCTCGGTCAGGGAGCCGCTCGCAAAGACCTCGAACACGTCGAGCGCAGCCTCCAGCGTGGTCCCGTGGGGCTTGCCCGACATCATCGCCTCCACGTCGCTCACCGCCAGCCTCATCGATCCGTCTCCTCTCATCGATTCACGACGTCCGGCGGGCGTTGACGGCGTATCAGCACGAGGACTAGCGCCGCCACCGCGAGCACTGCCACGACGGTACCGAGATTCGGGCGGTAGAGGTAGCCCGCCGTCCAGGCGAAGCCGGCGTTCCGGAGGAAGACGGACCGTGGAGCGAGCTCGATCCTCACCGAAGTGCTGCCGCTGTCGGCCGCCTCCCAGCTCTCTCCGTCCGGACCCACGGTGGTCCTTCCCGGGCGGCTCACGAAGTACAGAGCGTGACTCGGCACCACCGCGCGCATCAATCGAGGCGGCGGAAGTCGCACGAAGAGCGGGACCTCGAGCTCGGGATGCCCGTCGAGCGCGGCCGTGATCAGCATGTCGTCGCCTCTGAGGGGGGCTCCGAGCTGGACCTCCTGGAACGTGAGCGCCCGGAGCGCCGCCCGTACCGGGCGCGTGACGAGGGACTCGGTCCAGGTCAGGACGACGGTCGCGCTGCGCGGGGCTGGCTCGAGCTCGAGCCCCCCTCCGGGCGGAGCCGGCCGGAAGGCTTCGCCGCCGGCCGCATAGGCGAGGGTGAGCCGGGCGTCCGCTGGCGCGGCGCCCCTCAAGCTGCGCGTCTCGAGACGGAGGAGCCGCACACCGGGGGCCCCGGCCACCCCGTACTGGACATCCCACCGGACCTCGCCCGCGCCGTCGTCCACTCGCGCCGAGGCGGCCGCCGTCGCGGCCGGCACGCCGCCCCCGATCGCTTGCACGAGGGCGTCGACGGCGGCGCCCGCGGCACGGAGATCATCGTGAACGGGACGGAGCGACAGCTGGGACATCACGACGGGATCGGCCTCTCGGAGGACGGCTGCCGCCTCGCTCTCGTCTCGGGCCGTGCCGAGTCGACGATCCAGGTCGGCGAGATGGGCCGCGATCGCGGTCCGCCGAGCCTCGAGGTCACGGAACTCGGAGGCGGCCAGCGTGCGAGCCAGGCGCCGCGCGGCCATCTCGACTGCCGCCACTTCACGAGCCGCGGAGTTACGCAGAGGGTCGATCCGGCGACTCAGCGCGATCACGGCGCCCGCGCGCTGCTCGATTTCCGGCCCGGTCAGGCGGAGCTCTTCCCGGCTGACCGTGGCGAGCTTGTCGCGCGCGGCCGCGATGTGCGATCCGGGATCGCTTCCCGAGACCGATGAGATCGACCGCGAGCCTAAGAAGGGCACCCAGCCCGAGGCGTACGAGACAACAGGCGGCGAGCTGAACCAGCCGGCCCGCCCGCCCCATCCGAGCAGGGAGACGGCAGCCAGCAGAATGAGCAGGGGCGCCGGGCTGATGCGGCGGCGCAGGTAGAGCACGCCGAGGAGCGCCGCGATCCACAGAATCCCGAGGGCCAGATCAAGGGCGCTCGCCGCCAGCACGAGCGCCAGGATGGTCACGACCGCCGCGGTCCTCACCTCGAGGTGGAGTCCTCCGCGCGCCGGAGCCGGACGACGGTCGCGCCCCACCCACCCCGGGCCGGCGGCGCATCGGCGAACCCGGCGACCTCGGGGGCGCCGCCGAGAACTTGCCGGACCAGCGCTCGCTGGACCCCGCGGCCGCGGCCGTGGACGATGCGCACCTCGTCGAGCCCCGCGTGTCGGGCCCCGGCCAGATACGCGGTCAGCACCTCTTGCGTCTCCTCCGGCCGGAAGCTGTGAAGATCGAGCACATCCGTCAGCGGGAGGGCCACCGCCTCGAGCGTGGCCGCGTCTCCGGGCGCCACTTCTCCCGGGCCGAGCACCTCCGCCGGCACGAGGATCCGTGCGCTCGCTTCAAGCAGGCCTCCGATGTGTGAGCTCACGGAGGCGACCCGATCCCCGTTATCGCCTCCGGCGACCAACTCCACGACGGCGGTGGGTCCCAAACGAAGACGCGTCCCGGCGGGGAGGTCGCCCACGGGCACGTCGTCGAGCACCACGACGAGGGCGAGAGCTCCCCGCTCGAGTGTCCAGGGCCCCGCTTCTGACGCGTCGTGGCCCGTCGGTCGGACGGCCGTCACGCGTCCAGTCGGCCAGACGGAATCGGTCACGGCCCTACTATACCGTCCGGCTCGCGCTGCCCCGGCGCCCTCATGCTCGTGCGAGGCAACGAACGCGGTCTTGCCGATCCATGGTCTAGAATGGCGCCGTGTCCGCCGTCACCGTGACGATTCTGCCGGATCGCCGGGCGGTTGCCGTCGAGTCCGGGACCGTCCTGCTCCGCGCCGCGCACGCCCAGGGCGTCGACATCACGGCGACCTGCGGAGGGCGGGGCCGCTGCACCTCCTGCCGCGTCAAGATCGTCGACGGCACCGCGCCCCCCGGGACGATCAACGACCAGCTCCAGCTCGGCGACGATCTGGTTCGCGAGGGTTACCGGCTGTCCTGCCAGCTGGCGCCGACGGAGCCTCTCGGCGTTCAGCTCGCGCCGCCGCTCGACGAGCGTGCCTTCCAGATCCTGGGAGTCGAGCGCGATGCGGTGACGAAGGCGCGGGTGGCCATGGACGCCGGGATACGCAAGGCGGTGGTCCGGGTGGAGCTGCCGCAGGAAGAGCATCACCAGACGTCCGACGTCGAGCAGCTCGCCCTGGCGGCGGGCCTCGCGGCGAGCGACGTTTCCCTCGACGTGGCACGGACCCTTCCCGGCACGCTCCGCGAGGCCAAGGGCGAGGTGACCGTCGTGACCTTCCAGGGACGTCCCCTCGCCGTCGAGCGGGGGGACACGACCGCGATGGGTTTCGGCATCGCCATCGACGTCGGCACGACGAGCGTGGTCACCACGCTTCTCGAGCTCGCCTCGGGCGAGGTGATGGCCTCCGTGTCGAGCCTCAACCCGCAGGCAACGTTCGGCGGCGACCTCATGTCCCGGATCGCCTTTGCCCAATGGAACCCGTCGAACCTCCGGAAGCTCCAGAGCCGCATCATCGGGCTCCTCAATCAGCAGATCGACGAGCTGGTGGAGCGCAGCGGCGTCCTGCCGCAGTGGGTCTACAAGGTCACGGTCGTCGGCAACACGTGCATGCACCACATCCTGCTGGGCATCGATCCGACCTACGTGGGACTCTCCCCCTACTCCGCCGTCCTCCGGCACCCGCTCGTCCTGTCCGCGCGTACCCTGCACCTCAAGATCAATCCGGAGGCCCGTGTCTGCCTCCTGCCCATCGTGGCCGGCTTCGTCGGCGCCGATGCGGTGGGCGCCGCGCTGGCCACGCGACTCGACGAGAGCGTCAGCGTGCGTGCGGTCGTGGACATCGGGACCAACGGCGAGGTGGTCATGGGCACTCGCGAGCGCCTGATGGCCTGCTCGGCGCCGGCCGGGCCCGCGCTGGAGGGCGCTCAGATTCGCCACGGGATGCGCGGGGCCGTCGGCGCCATCGATCGTGTCTGGGCGGAGAGTGGCGACCTTCAATTCCATGTGATCGGCGACGGGCCGCCTCAGGGCATCTGCGGCTCGGGGCTCATCGACGCGGTCGCCGCGGCGCTCGACGTCGGCCTCATCGACTGGACCGGGCTCATCCAGATCGAGCGTCGTGATCGCTTCTCGCCGGAGCTCCGCGCGCGCCTGGCCGAGCGCGGCGAGGAGCGCCTCCTGATCCTCGCGCCGCGTGGGACGGCTGCCGGCGGCGGCGAGATCGTGCTCACGCAGGACGACGTCCGTCAGGTCCAGCTCGCCAAGGGCGCGATCGGCGGGGGAATCCGGATGCTCCAGCACGTGCTCGGCGTGCCCGACGAGTCCCTCGCCGACCTCATGCTGGCGGGAGGATTCGGGAACTATCTCTCGATCCGCAGCGCGGTGCGGATCGGGCTCATTCCGCCGCTACCGCCGGAGCGCATTCGCTACGTGGGCAACGCCGCGGCGCTGGGAGCGCAGCTGGCGCTCGTATCCGAGGCCGAGCGGGCTCGCGCCGAGCGACTCGCCCGGTCCATCGAGCACCTCTCGCTGGCGACGCACCCCGACTTTCAGGATCTCTTCGTGGAGGCGATGAACTTCCCGAAGGCGTGACCGGCTGGCCCCGCCGGAAGGCGAATCAGCGGCCGACGTTGAACCGGAAGTGACAGACCTCGCCGTCCTGCACGGGATAGTCCTTGCCTTCCAGCCGGAGGAGGGCCCGCTTCCGCGCCTCGGCCAGTGATCCCGCCTCGAGCAGCTCCGCCCAGCCGATCACCTCGGCGCGGATGAATCCGCGGGCGATGTCCGAGTGGATCGCCCCGGCGGCATCCACCGCGGCCGCCCCCGCGATGATCGTCCAGGCCCGCACCTCGTCTTCGCCCACGGTGAAGAAGCTCGCCAGACCGAGCAGCGTGTAGGCGTCGCGAATGACGCGATGAAGAGCCGGCTCGGGCAGGCCGAGCGCGTCGAGGAAGCTCCGCTGCTCCTCGGGGGGAAGCGCGGCCACCTCGCCCTCGACGGCGGCGGAGACCCAACCGACCAGCGTCTTCGGGCGCTTCCCGACCTCATCCAGCTCGCCGAGCGCTTTCTCGCGGCTCGCCACGGCATCCTCGGCGAGATTCAGACAGTGGAGGATCGGCTTCAGGGAGAGGAACTGGAAGCCGCGGAGCAATCGCATCTCTTCCGAGGTGAGGGTCTGCGCTCTCAGGGACACCCCCTCCTCGAGGGGCCCCTTCACTCGCCCGAGGAGCGCGTACTCCCGCTGCTCGGTGTCGGTGGGCTTCCGCTTGAGCCCCGGACCGAGCTTCTGGAGGCGGCGCTCGGTCACATCGAGGTCGGCCAGGACGAGCTCTTCCTCGAGCGTCTGGATCTCGCGGGCGGCCTGAGGCGGCGCGCCCAGGGCCGGAGACGCGAATCCCCGGACCACGTGAAGGAGGGCATCGGCCTGACGGAGCTCGCCGACGTCCAGCGTCGCGCGGTCACCGCGATCGAAGCCGGCGAGATCCACCACCTCGACGCTCGCGTAGACTGTCTTCCGCGGCTGAAACAGCAGGGACAGCCGTGTCACGCGATCGTCGGGCACTCTGGCGACGCCCACGTTCAGGCGGCCCCGCCCCGACGGCTGCGCGACTCCCGCCTCCGCGCCGGTCAGGAGATTGAACAGCGTGGTCTTCCCGCTGCCCGGAAAG
The DNA here is from genome assembly GCA_964463175.1 of uncultured bacterium. Lineage (GTDB taxonomy): Bacteria > Methylomirabilota > Methylomirabilia > Rokubacteriales > DASRDR01 > DASRDR01. The sequence goes on along the minus strand of CAYXBJ010000156.1, from coordinate 38,607 downwards.
CCGATGATGCCGAGTCTCACGACGACCGAGTGTACACTGCTTTCGGCTGATGCCGCCGCTGACCCACGCTCATCCCCATCGTCCCGGGCACGCGACCGCCGTGGTTCCGCGCCGACCGGGCCGCATCAGCGTGCGTTCCGCTCGATGACACGGTCGCCGAGACCGCTCGGGCTCGCGACGCTCGCCCTCCTGGGCCTGCTGGCCTTCGCCGCGGTCACCGCCGCGCAGGCCGTCGTCTCGCCCGAGCTTCGCGCCGACGCCGCCCGGCTGCTTCAGGAGCTGGCGGCGATTCGTGGACTCCCACCGCCCGGCGCCCCCCCTCCCCTGGTGATCCAGAGCCGTGAGGAACGACGCCGCTTCGTCGTCGCGGAGCTCGGCCGGAAGTACTCGCCCGCGCGCCTCGAGGCCGAGCGACGGGCGCTGGTCGCCTGGGGCCTGGTGCCGGCGGGCTTCGATCTGGCGACCTTCTATGCCGATCTCCTGGCCGAGCAGGCTGCGGCCTACTACGATCCCACGGCGAAGCGGATGGTCCTGGCGAACTGGCTCACCCCCGAGCTCCGCCGCGATGCGCTCGCCCACGAGCTCGTGCACGCCCTCCAGGATCGGCTGGTCGACCTCGACCGGTTCCTCGGCGCGGCGCCGGATCGTGGCGACGAGGCGCTCGCCCGACAGTCGCTCGTCGAGGGCGAGGCGGTCGCGGTGTCGCAAGACCTGGCGCTCCGCCGCGAGGGCCGAGATTTCGCGGCCCTGCCCGACGTCGCCGGTCTCGCCCAGGCAATCCGTTCCTCCGCCACCGGGCCGGTGCTCGCCCGCGCGCCGGCCGTCGTGCGCACCATGCTCACCTTCCCGTACGCCAGCGGGGTCGGGTTCGTCCACGCCTTCCGTCAGCGTCACCCGTGGACGGAGCTCTCGGCCGTCTACCAGGACCCGCCCCGGTCATCGGCGCAGATCCTCCATCCCGAGCTGTACCTCGACCGTCGGCAGGATCCGGTTCCGGTCACTTTGCCTGATGTCGCCCCCCTCATGCCGGGTGGCTCGCGGCTCGTGACCGAGGACGAGCTGGGAGAGATCGGGGTGGCGGAAGTCCTTCGCAGAGCTGCCGGCGACGTCGTCGACGCTCCCGGCTGGCGCGGCGACCGCTATGCGCTCTGGGATGCGCCCGGCCGGAGGTCGATTCTCGTCGCGGTCATCCTCTGGGACACCGAGCAGCAGGCGGCGGACTTCTCCCGTGCCTATGCGCCGGTCCTCGCGCGAAAGCACGGCTTGACGCTGACTCCACCGGACGACGATCCCCTTCACACCTGGTCCAGCCGGACGACGACGTTCGCAATCGAGCGCCGGCGCCGCACGGTCGTGATTCTCGAGGGCCTGCCGATGGCGATCTACGATGCGGTGCGAGCCGCGGTGTGGTCGAAGCCGGTGCTATACTGACGGCCCGCGATGCCGAGCGCTCCGTCGAAGGATCTCCAGCGGGTTCCGAATCCCCACGTCGACCGTGACTACGAGGTCGATCACGTGGTGCCCGAGTTCACCTGTGTCTGCCCGATGACCGGCCAGCCCGACTTCGCGGCCATCCGCATTCGCTATGTCCCCGACCGCTGGCTCGTCGAGCTCAAGTCGCTCAAGCTCTACATGTGGGCGTACCGGAACGAGGGCGCGTTCCACGAGGACGTGACGAATCGCATTCTCGACGATCTGGTCCGACTGCTGGCCCCGCGCCGCATGGAGATCGTCGGAGACTGGAACGTCCGCGGGGGAATCAAGACCGTCGTGACGGTGCGGTACGAGGCGCCCTGGGCGGGAACGGGCGCTACCCGAACAGACCGAGGGGCGCCGCCGTCCGGGACCAGCCCGGGAAGAGCGCCGTCGGCGCCGGCACCCCGAGGTGCCGCTCGGCCACCTCGGCGAACAGCGCCCGGAAATCGGTCGTGACCGCCAGATCCCGGCCCTCGAAGCGTGCGGCGCTCGCAAGGCCCGGCCACCGGCCGTAGACCCGCCCGCCCCGCACGGCGCCACCGAGCACGAGCATGGCGGTGCCGTGGCCATGGTCCGTGCCGCGACCTCCGTTCTCGCTGACCGTCCGGCCGAACTCCGACATCGTCAGAAGCGTGACGTCCGCCAGCCGGTCTCCGAGATCCTGCGAGAAGGCGTTGATCGCGGCCCCAAAGTCCCGCAGCCGGTTCGCCAGCTGTCCCCGCTCGTTGCCCTGCGCGACGTGCGTATCCCATCCGCCGACCTCGGCGAAGGCGACCTCGAGGCCGACGTCGGACCGGATCAGCTGGGCGATCTGCCGGAGCGCCTGCCCGAATGGGCTCCGCGGGTATTGGGCGCCATTCGCGGGAGCGATCTTGGCGGCCCCGGCTCGGCGCAGGGTGTTCACGGCCTCGAACGTCTCGTGTCCTCGATCCCGGAGCCAGCGGTCCACGGTGTCGGCGTAGAGCGCCTCGAAACCGGACCGCGTCGCGTCGCCGGCGGGGTCCGGCCGGAGGTCGAAGGCATCGACGCTCTGCATGGACACCGCGCCGGCCTCGCCTTGCAGCGCGCGCGGCAGTATCGGGCCCAGCGCCACCGCACGTAGGGGCGATTGATTCGCCGGCAGCGCTTCGACGGCGCGCGCCAGCCATCCCTCCGGGGTGCTCTTGACCCCCGGCGTCCCGGTCTCCATGTATTCCTGCGCGTCGAAGTGCGAGCGCGTGGTGGCCGGCGACCCGCACGCGTGAACGATCGCCAGCGACCGATTGGCCCACAGGGGCCACAGCGCTTCGAGCGCCGGGTGCAGCGCGAAGAAGCCGTCGAGGTCGCGCGCGGTCGCGGCATCCCCGGGCCTTGGCGGTCCGATGGCGATCCCGGGCCGCGCCTGCGCGTAGCCGGGATCGCCGTACGGCGGCACCATCGCGAGGCCATCCACCGCGCCCCGCTGGAAGATCGCGACGAGGACGCGCTTCCGTGACTGGGACGCCGCAGCCGTCCGGAGGAGGAACCGGGGGGCCGCGCCGACTCCCAGGAGCGCGCAGGCGCCGCCGCGGAGCAAGAGACGCCGCGTCAGGCTCTGATCGCGCATGCGCGCTTCCATCCCTTACCGGCGCCCCACGACGTGGTGGTGCTTGCCCATCGGCTCATCGGCGCTGGAACTCCGGCGAGCCGAGGACGAGGGCGACGAGCGTCGCCACGTCGGTGTCGGCGGTCACGTGATCGTCGCTGGTCAGTCGCGTCACCCTCGGATCGGAAAGCTCCGCGGTCAGCACGGATCGCGTCTCGGGGCTCACCGGCCCGGGGACCAGGCGATCGAGAAGTCGCTCCAGGACCTGGGCAGGGGCCTGGCGGTCCGCGCTCGGCACCAGCCTCTCCAGGTCCGTCGCCACCCCCGGCACGCGCCCTCGGGCCAGAGCCTGGGCGAAATTGAGACGACCCAGCAGCGCGCCCGCGTTCACCCACGCCTCGGCCCGGTCCGGGTATCCGGTCGGCGGCTGGGCGCCGTAGAGCGGCTCACCGATCAGGGCAGCCGCGCGGGCGAGGGCGAGCGCGCCGCGGGCGTCCACCCGCGCGTCCACGGCGCGGGTCGCGCTCACCACGAACTCGAACGGCTTCTTGGTCTTGGCCGCCTGGGCCGAGGCGGCCTCGAACTCTGGCGCGGCGAAGATGGTGCGCAGCATGGCGCGAATATCCCCGCCCGTCTCCTCATAGACGAGCGCCACCCGGTCGATCAGGGCGGACGGCGGCGCATCGCTCACGAACCGCCGCGCGAGCTTCGTCGCGATGAAGCGCGCCGCCGCCGGATGCCTGGCCAGGAGCGCCAGCACCGCTTCGCCCTCCGCCTGGCCCGCTCCGGTGATCCGTTGTCCGAGTACGATCTTCGAGCCCTGATCGTGGCGGCGTGGCCTGAACACGAAGCGACCGCTCTCGTTCGGAAGGTCGATCGTCCACCCCGTGAACGCCCGCGCTACCTCCCGGACGTCGCCCTGCGTGTAGCCGCCGTCGACGCCGAGCGTGTGGAGCTCGAGGAGCTCGCGGGCATAGTTCTCGTTCAGCCCGGCGGTCTGGCCGGCGCGCGGTCCGATCGGAATGACGAAGTCCGGCCGGGTGCTGAGCCAGTTGTCGAGATAGAACAGCATGGCCGGGTGCCGCGCCGTCTCGCGCAGCAGGTCCGGGAACCGTCCCAGTGCCCGCGGGCGAATCACGTCTCGCTCGAACGCCGTGACGTACCAGCGGACGGCGGACTTGCCGGCGTACACGTTGAAGTGGTTCAGCCAGAAGTCCACCATCAGTTCCTGGAGCTGGCGCGGACTCTCGACCGCGCGGAGCACGCGCGCCGCCTGCAGCTCGGCGACGATCTGGGCCGGGCGGTGGTCCGGCGGAATCGTGTCCCGGTACGCCTCGGGCGTCATGCGCCCGTCGGCCAGACGCTGGAGCACGTCGCGCGTGGGTCGCGGGTAGCCGTGGAGGAGCTCGGGAATCGACATCGTGAGGCTGGGCAGATCGCGGAGACTCGCCGACGGCTCGGGAAGGCCGGCGCGCTCCGGATCGAGCTGCTGTTCCAGGTAGGCTTGGCGTCCCAGCCGATGCGCCCGCGCCAGGTCATCGGGACGAGGGCCGAACGTGATCCGCCGCAGCAGGCCCGCTATCGCCGCGTCGTCGAGCGATGTGGCGCTGTCCGGCATGGTCCCGGCCGCCGCTGTCGTGGCCGTCGAGGGAGTGACAGCCGGGGCGCCGCCCGCCCATCCCGGCATCGGGATGCCCACGGCCACCGTGGCCAGGAAGAGCAGAACGGCGCGTCGACGCATCTCGACCTCAGCCTTGAACCTTCGACGCCTCGAGGAGCCGCCTATTCTGCGGGCACGACCGATTGACCCGCACGGTCTGGCGTCTCGCCCCTAGGACTCGGCGACGGTTACCCGGAGCCCGATCTCCGCCAGGATGCGCCCGACGCGCTCGCACTCGGTCTTGGCCCCCACTCGCACCACGGCCTTGCCGTCGTTGTGCACGCGACCAGCCATCGCCATCCCCTCGTCGTACGAGCACCCGATCGCCTTCATGAGCTGCCGGGCAACCTGCTCGAACGTGTGGCAGTCGCAGTTCCACAAGATCGTGATCCACGGAGGCGCGACGGTGGTGGCGTCTTCGATCTCCTGCTCCACGGCCGGGCGGCTCTCGGGGAGCGCCGCCGACTCCGCGGAGGGCCGGAGGATCCTGGCGCCGCCCCTGTGTCTCATCCCGCCGAGGCATCCGGAAACACCGCGACCTTGATGGAATTCGGATCGCGATGCGCCGCCAGGGCCGCGTCGATCTCGGCCAGGGGGAAGCGATGAGTCAGGAGCGCGTCCACGCGAATTCGTCCTTCGGCAAGCAGCGAGACCGCCTGCCCGAACTCCTCCCGGTAGATCATGGAGCCGCGGATGTCGATCTCTCGCCGCACGATCCAGAAGAACTCGATGCGAGCGGGATCGTGAGGGAGGCCGGTCAAGACCACGCGGCCGCCGGGTCTGACCAGGCCGACCTGGCCGACCGCCAGCTCGACGCCTTCCGCGGTTCCCGCCGTTTCGATGACGAGATCGACCCCGTCGCGGCCGGACAGCCGGCGCGCGGCGACGGCAACCGGCTCCCCTGCCCCGGCCACCGTCGCGGCTGCGCCCAGCGTGCGGGCGAGCCCGAGGCGACGATCCGTCCGGCCGACGACGAGCGTCCGGCAGCCCCATGTCTGCAGAAGCTGCAGGGCGAGCAGACCCAGCGTGCCGGCGCCCACGACTGCCGCCGTCTCCCCGGGCTGCGGCGCCGCGCGCGCGACCGCGCGGGCCACCACCGCCAGCGGCTCCGCGAAGAGGAGCACGTCGGACGGGAGCTCCGACGGGGCGGGCCAGCATGCCGACTCGGGCAGGACCGCCAGCTCGGCGAACCCGCCGTCCCGATCGATGCCGACCGCCGTCCTTGCTAGGCAGAGGTTCCCGCTGCCCGCGCGGCAGAGATCGCAGACACCGCATCCCCAGTTCGGCTCAATGGCGACCCGGTCTCCAGATGCAACCTTGGTGACGCCCGCGCCCACCGCCACGACGTCGCCGATGAACTCATGCCCCGGGATCAGCGGGTATTTCACCCGGCGGTCGCCGGTCCAGATCCGGTAGTCGGTGCCGCAGATTCCGGCGCCGGTCACGCGAACGAGCACCTCGCCGGCTCCGGCCGACGGGTCGCTCACCGTCCCGACGCGGAAGGCCCGGGGGCCGACCAGGACGGCCGCCTTCATGGCGCGGCCGGAATCAGTCCGTGCGGGTCGCGGCGATCGCGTGAACGGAGCACGGCGCGCCTCGCGGCCATCTATCCGTGGTACAGCGACTCGATGACGTCGGCGTACTTCTGCCGGACCTCACGCCGCTTGATCTTCATCGTGGGGGTGAGCTCGCCGCCGTCCTGGGTGAAGTCGCCGGGCAGCACCGCGAATCGCTTGACCTGCGCGTAGGACGCGAGATGGACGTTCGCGCCGTCGACGATGCGCCGCACTCGCTCCGTCACCGATGGATCGCGCACCAGCTCGGCCGGCGCCTTGTTACCCAGGCCGCGCTCCCGGGCCAGCTTCGCCAGCTCGTCGGGATTGAGCGTGATGAGCGCCACGGGATACGGTCGGCGGTCGCCTTCGACCATCGCCTGGCTCACGAAGGGATCTCCCTTCAGCAGGTTCTCGATGTGCTGCGGGGCGACGTAGCTCCCTCCTGACGTCTTGATCAGGTCCTTCTTGCGATCCGTGATGCGGAGGAAGCCGTCCCGGTCGAGCTCGCCCACGTCGCCCGTGTGGAACCAGCCCCCCGGCTTGAACACGGCCTCCGTTTCCTCGCGCTTCCCGTAGTATCCCTGGGCGATGTTGGGCCCGCGCGCCACGATCTCGCCGTCATCGGCGATCTTGAGCTCGATCCGCGGGAATGCTCGACCCACGGTCCCGAACTTGTAGGCGTTCGGATGGTTGCTGGCCAGTATCGGACACGTCTCGGTGAGCCCGTACCCTTCGAGGATGAGGATCCCCGCCGAGTGGAAGAACTCCGCGATCTCGAGCGCGAGCGGCGCGCTGCCCGACACGCAGAAGCGGAGGCGGCCGCCCAGAGCCGCCCGCAGCTTCACGAACACGAGGCGGTCCGCGAGGGCCTTCTGGGCACGGAGGCCAACCGGAGGCCTCCGGCCCTGCTGCTCGAAGCGGCTGGCGCGCTGACCCACCGCCAGCGCCCAGTTGAAGATCCGACGTCGGACCGGTGACGCGGCCGCCACGCCCGACAGGATCCGCGCGTACACCTTCTCGAAGACCCGGGGCACGCTGCAGATGAAGTCCGGTGAGACCTCGCGCAGGTTCTCGGGGAGACGCTCGATGCTCTCGGCAAACGCGGTGGTCAGGCCGAGACGCATCCCGAGGAAGCTCTCCATCCGCGCGAAGGAATGGGCGAGCGGGAGAAACAGAAGATGGACATCGCCCTCCCGAACCTCGGAGGCCTCCGCGATCATGTCGAGAACGGCGAGATGGTTTGCGTGCGTCTGCACGACACCCTTCGGAGGCCCCGTCGTTCCCGAGGTGTAGACGATCGTCGCGACATCGCTGGGTTTGACCGCCTGGGTGCGCGGCTCGAGCGGCTCGCGGGGCGGGCCCGCCTGTCCCAGCCCGCGGAGGGTGTTCCAGTTGAGCACCCGGGGGCCCTGGCCGACCACACCGCCGGCGGCATCCCCGTGCATGACGATGACACCCTCGAGACTCGGGACGTCCCGGGCGGCCACGAGCGCCTTCTCGAGTTGATGCGCATCCTCGACGAACAAGGTCCGCATCCCCGAATCTCGGGCGATGTACGCGAGGCTCTCCGGCGGGTACGTCGGGTACACCGGGATGGTGACGCCCCCGCCCGAGAGGATCGCCAAGTCCGCTCGCACCCACTCCGACCGGCTCTGCGAGAGGATTCCCACCGAATCCCCCGGCTGACGGCCAAGCGCGATCAGCCCGAGGGCAATCTCCCTCACGTCGCGTCCGAGTGCTTCCCAGGAGACCTCCTGCCAGGCACCGTCGACCTTGATGCGCTGGGCCGGGAGCCCGCCGGAGCGGGTCACCCGGCTCCAAAACAGTGCTCCCAGGGATTCGGCGCTCATCGGCGGTGTCCTCTCTCGCCCACGCACCCGGACATGCTCCTACAAGCCACTGAATTATCTAGCAGATCCAGCTCGAGCGTTGCCAAAAGTCCGCGGTGATCCCCCCTGGAATGACACGTCGCATAATTATATTGACGCACTGCATTAGTCTTGGTATACCGGAGTCACGCGATGCGTCAGAGAGATCACGACCTGACCATGAGGAGGCAGTTCAGATGAACGTCCAGCAGCCGCAGCTCTCCCCCGAGTTCTTCGCCGAAATGCAGGGCAAGGCCCTCGAGGCCTTCTCGGTCTTGGCCGACATGAATCACCGGGTCCTCCAGGGCCTGGTCGGTCTGTCGGCGGCCGCCGCCAAGGAAGGGCTCCGCACCTACGCCGAGCTCCAGTCGGCCAGCGTCGAGACGGCGCGTGCTCCGCAGACGCCGGTGGGTCCGGAAAGCTTCGAGGCCTTCCGCCAGAACCCCTTCGCGTGGTACCAGAAGGGCCTGCTGGCGCTCGTCGAAGGAACGCAGAAGTCCTTCCGGCTCGTCGAAGCCAATGCCCAGGTGGTGACCCGCACCGCCGAGCGCGTCCAGGCATCGGCCGAGCAGGCCGGCCAGGAGATCCAGGAGACGCTGACCACGTCCGTGAACCGGCTCAAGGAGATCTACGCGCGCGTCTGATCCAGGTCTCCGCACCGCGGGGGATTCACCGCTGAGCCGGCGGGAGGTCTAGGATCTCCCCCGGCTCAGCTGCCTAGCCGAGACTCGAGGTCCCGCAGCTTCTCCCTCAGCGCGGCGACCTCTGCCTTCAGGTCTGCCGCATCCGGGGTGTCGCCGGTTGACGCGGGCGCCGCGCCCTCGTGATCCGACGGCCACCACCCAGCCCGAGCGCCCCAGTCACGGAGGGCTCGCTCCGCCTCTCGCTGGCTCGCCACGATCCCCGAAAGGCCCGACTGGAGAGATTCCTGGACGAAGCTCTGCCACGCCGTGCCGTGCTGAATCAACTGATGCAGGAAGGCGACCGGCAGGGCTGATCGCCGCCCTCGAGCGGTGTCGAGAATGATCTGGGCCAGGGTCTGGCTCGTCAGGTCCTCGCCCGAGACCGCGTCCACGACCCGGATCTCTCGGCCCTTTCGGATCAGCTCTTCCAGCTCTTCGAGAGTGACGTACCGGCTTCGCCCCTGGTCGTAGAGCTTCCGGTTCGCGTAGCGTTTGATCAGGATGGGCTCGTCGTTGTCCATGCCCGCGTCCCTCGCTGGCAGATTCTAACACCCTGCGTCAATCCGAACAAAGGCGGTCCGCTCGTCGGGGTTCTGGTTCGTGCCGAGGCCCTGATTGCCGGTGAGGGACAGGCATGTTAACCCTGGAGGGCGCTGCAGTCCGGCGAACGCTCGATCCGCGAGGGGGAACAGTCATGAAGCTCGAGGGACGGAAAGCCATCGTGACGGGAGCCTCGCGGGGCATCGGCCGCGCCATCGCCATCGCGCTGGCCGACGAGGGCGCCGACGTCGCCGTCAACTACATGTCGAGCGAGGCGGCGGCCCAGGCGGTCGTGCGGGAGATCGAGAAGCGGGGCCGCCGCGCGATCGCCGTGCGCGCGGACGTGAGCGACTTCCCCGACACCTTCCGCATGGCCCAGGAGGTGCTCAGCGCCTTCGGCCACATCGACATCCTGGTCAACAACGCCGGCGTCAACAGCGACAAGACCTTCGTCAAGATGGACCACGCGTCGTGGCGCAAGGTGCTGGCCATCAACCTGGACGGCGTCTTCAACTGCACCAAGATGTTCGTCGACGACATGCTCAAGCGGGGCTACGGGCGGATCGTGAACATCACGTCGGTGATCGGCCAGATCGGCAATTTCGGCCAGGCGAACTACGCGGCATCGAAGGCGGGCGTGACGGCGATGACGAAGTCCCTCGCCAAGGAGCTCGCCTCAAAGGGCATCACCGTGAACGCAGTGGCGCCCGGATTCGTCGAGACCGAGATGGTGGAGTCGATTCCCGAGAAGGTCCGCCAGCGCCTGCTGGACCAGATCCCGCTGAAGCGCTTCGGGAAGGCCGAAGAGGTCGCGCGAGCGGTGATCTACCTGGTGTCGTCGGACGGGGACTACATCACCGGTGAGGAGCTCTCGCTGAACGGCGGGTTACTGATGCGCTAGGCCCCCGGCGGGGGCCGCGCCTCACGGGCGGACCGGATCGGGCTCCGCGGGAGCCGGCGCGCGGCTCGGGCGGCTCGTCGCCGGCGAGACGAGCCCGAGGGTCTGGCTCGCCAGAGCCATCCCGCTCGTCATCCAGATCGACGCCATCTCGATGGCCATGGCGGCCGGGAGGAAGAGCGCGGACGCCGTCGATGCCGGCGTCTGCGCCACGGGCTTCGGCGCCGTGTACTCGATCCGCGTCGGCGACGGCAGCACCCACGCCTCGCCCTCCAGCAGAAGCTCGCCGCTCTGACTGACGCACGTCGTCCGCAGGCGGAGACGATTGCGCTCGGCCACGCGCTCCACCACCTCGACGCGCGCGGTCACACGGTCACCGACGTGGACCGGCCGGAGAAACCGGAAGCTCTGCGAGAGATAGATCGTGCCGGGGCCCGGCAGGCGGGTGCCGATCACGCTCGAGACGAAGCTTCCGGTCAGCATGCCTGGCGCGATCACCCGGCCGAAGCGGGTGCCCGCGGCAAACGCGGCGTCGGAGTGGATCGGGTTGTCGTCGCCGCTCGCGGTCACGAACTCGCGGATCGTCTCGGTCGTCACCGTGTAGGCGACCTCGGCGACGTCGCCGACCGTCAGGTCCTCCATCGTGAGTCCGGTCATCGGGCCTCCTGGGGGCTACGGGGCGGACGGGGGGCGGTTCCGCCGCTCGGACGTCGTGATCGTCGGGGTGCCGAAGGACTGGCCTCGGACGCGGGTGGCGGTGGCTCGCCTGCGGCGGCCGCTGTGCCGAGCAAGCGGCGGATCTCGTCCAGGCGATCCTCCAGGCCCTCGATCCGCTCCTCCAGGGCCACGAGCTGGGAGGCGACGCCAACGACCTGGCCGCGAGACGGCAGCCCGAGAGTTCGAAGAGCCTGGTCCGTGTACTGCTCCGCGCCCTTCCGCAGAGGACCCTGGGCCGCCAGGGTTTGGTCGAGGTACCGGCCGAGGGCCTGGGCGAAGCCTTCGGTCCCCATGGCCTGACCGAGCGTCTTCGACCACGCCTCGATCCACTGGTCCATGAACGCCTTCCACTGCTGGGCGAACTCCGGGCTCACGCCGCCCTGAGCCGCGGCCTTCTGCCAGAGCTCCATCCCCTGACCGAGGATCGGCCGCCAGAACTGGCTGAAGTCCGGCATGCCAGGAGGCGCCTGCGGCGACGGCGGCTGGCCCATGGCCCGCACCCACGCCTGGGTGCCGTCTTCCAGGGCCTTCTTCCAGATCTCGAATGCGTCTTGGACCGGGTTCTGAGCCGTCATGTCAGCGACATGAGTATGCCACGCTGCGTCATTCCGGAGAAGCGTTGAGTCGCGGGGCTCCCGGCGGTCAGCCCAGCCTGGTGGTCAGCCAGTCGGACACCCGAGGCCAGCAGTGCACCGACGCCGAGCGCCCGGCGATCAGGGAGATGTGTCCGCCCGGCAGCTCGAAGTAGCTCTTGTCCTGGCTTCCGACGTGGTCCATGAGGGCGCGCACGCAGGCGGGCGGCGCGATGTAGTCCTCCCGGGCCCCGACCACCAGGAGCGGGCAGCGGATCTGACCGAGATCGACGGCCGCCCCGCCGAGCCGGAGTGTCCCCTGCACGAGCCGGTTCTCCTGGTAGAAGTCCTTCACCCACTGGCGGAAGAACTCCCCGGGAAACGGAACGTAGTCGTTCGCCCAGCGCGACAGCGCCTGGTAGCCCTGGACGTAGCGGGGATTGTCGAGATTCCACCAGAGATTCAGCGCGGTGGTCACGTCCATCGTCGGGCGGAGGAGCTTGAAGCCCATCTTGACCCAGTCGGCCGGGATGGCCCCCATCGTGTCGACGACCCGGTCTACGTCGTAGAAGCGCTTGTCGAGCCACTGCGCGAACAGTCCGGCGTGGGCAAAGTCGATGGGCCCCGCCATGTTCACGTAGGCGTGGACCGGCACCTCGGGGTGCTGGGCGACGAACGACACGGACAGCGGTGCGCCCATACAGTAGCCGATCACGGCCAGACTCGCCGCGCCGGACGTCTCGAGCACCTTGCGCGCCACCCGCGGAAGCAACCGGGTCACGCACTCGTCGACGGTCAGACCGTTGTCCTCCTCGCCGTAGACCCCCCAGTCGAGCAGATAGAAGTCGAAGCCGAGTCGGCACATGTGCTCGACGAAGGACGAGCCCGGCTGGAGGTCGAAGATCGAGGGCCGGCTGATGCCGAGATTCGGGACGAACAGCACCGGCACCGCGTGCGTGCGCGCCGACTCGTAGCGATAGAGTCGCGCCTTGTTCCGTCGGTACACCATCTGCTTCGGGGTCAGTCCGATCGCGGGCTCCGGGGCCGTGGCCAGCTCGAGGGCCCGCACCGCCCGGGTCAATGTTCGCGTCCACTCGGCGGCGAGACTGTCCGCGGCCCCCGCCGTGCGCGTTGCTTCCGCCATTCCTCGCTCCTTCCTGGAAGTCCACTCTCGGCCACCGGCGTCGTCGACCGGGGCCGGAGATCGCAGGCCGGGATTGGCCGCGATCGCGTCTAGATGATACCGCGAGCTCTCAGATCGGCCAGCCGAGTTGGCCCGAGGCCGAGATGTTTCGCGTACACGTGCGCCGTATGAAACCCCGTGGGCCGGCCCGGGATCTTCAGGCGCGGAGGAGTCCGGGTCATGCGCCACGCCGGCGCCGCCAGGGTGAGCGGCCCGTAGACCGCGTCGTCCAGACGGGCGAAGCAGCTTCGCTCCCACCAGTGCTCCTCGGCGAGCGTCTGGGTCGGTCGATTGACGGGTCCGAAGACCACCGTCCCGGGTCCGGGATCCGCCAGCACCTTGGCCAGGATCTCGCTCGCCGTGTGGTTGATGGACCATGCGGCGATCTCGTCGCGAAGCGCCATCCGCCGGTCCGGCTGCGTCCGATCCAGAGTCGTCCGGAACCGGGGATCGTGCGCCAGCTCCGGGCGTCCCATGATCCGGCAGATCGCGCCGAAGTTCTGGTCCGTGTACCCCGCGATGAACGCCCAGCCGTCCTTCACCGGGATGAACGTGTAGACCGAGACTGCAACATCCATCCCGCCGAGCCGCTCGCGCACCTCGCCGCTCGCGTGATAGAGCAGGAGGGTGTACTCGAGGTAGCGCATCAGCGCGTCGGCGCCGGCGATGTCGATCATCTGACCGCGTCCGGACGTCTCCCGCCAGTGAAGCGCGGCGAGCGTGGACACGCCGCCCCACGCGGCCTGGGCGTACGCGGCAATCCAGCTGCCCATCCGCGTCGGGCCCGCCTCCGGCCCGTCGCCCTCGGGATCCCCGGTGATGTAGACCAGTCCGGAGAGGGCCTGGTCGATGAGATCGTACTCCGGGCCGCTACCCTCGCTCCGGGGGCCGAACTGACCGTGCGTGGAGAGGGCGACGTAGATCAGGCGAGGATTGAGCGGCTCGAGCTGCCGGTACCCGATCCCCCACCCGTCCATCTGGCCCGGCGGGAACCCCTCGATGATCACGTCCGCGCGCGCCGCGAGCTGGCGGAAGAGCTCCTGCCCCTCAATCGAGGACAGGGCGAGCGTCGCGTAGTAGCGATTGCGTCCCTCGGCCAGGTATGCGAGTCCCTCGCCGCGGATCGTCGCGTCCGCGGGGCCCCAGGCGCGGGCGGGGTCCCCGCCGGGAGGCTCGAGCTTCACGACCTCCGCGCCGAGCTCGCCCAGGAATCCCGCGAGGACATGGCCACCGTAGTTGGCGACGGAGCAGTCGAGCACGAGAAGCCCGTCAAGAGACTCCGGCCGGTCAGCGGCGTGACGCGGGTCCTCGGCGGCACGCACCCAGTCGGCCCAGGGCGTCCCGCGGACGTCCACCGGCTCGCTCACAGGATGTCCCCCGGCCCGGACCAACCCCCCGGCGGCGCCGCTCCACGGCGCCCGCCCCAGCGGCCGACGACGCCGCGACGCTCGAGCTCGGCGATCTCGTCGTCCTGGAGACCGAGAATGCCCTTGAAAACGTGGCCATTGTGCCAGCCGACCGGGCGCCCCGCCCACTTGTGCCGGGTGGGCGTCGCCGACAGCTTCGGCGCCGGCCCATAGTCCACGACTCGGCCGTACATCTCGTCGTCCAGCTCCTCGACGGTACCGCGCGCCCGGAAGTGTGGGTCCGTGTAGTGGTCGCGCGCGCTCATCACGGACGCGGCCGCGAAGCCGAGACGCTGCGACGCCGCCTCGACATCGGACCGCGGCCGCATCGCGCACCATCCGCCGATGACCACGTCGAGCGCATCGGCGTGATCGGTCTGGCGGCGAGACGCCGTCGTGCTGAACCGCGGATCGGCCAGCAGGTCCGGTCGCCCCAGCGCCTCCGCGAGCCCGCGGAATTCTGCGTCAGTGCCCGCGACGATGGCGACGTGCCCGTCGGCGCAGCCATAGATGCCTGATGGAGCGAAGGAGGGGTCGCGGTTGCCTGTCCGGACCCGGTCCCGACCCGTCAGGCCCGCGTAGAGCCACGTCCAGTCGAGGGCCCGGACCAGTCCCTCGCACTGCGCCATCTCCACGAATTGCCCCTCGCCGGTGCGGTCCCGCCAGCGGAGCGCCGCCAGCACGCCCATCGCGGACAGACACGCCCCGAACCAGTCACCGAGGTAGTTTCCCGACTTGATGGGCGGGGCGCCGTCGAATCCCGAGATCCCCGTGAGGCCCGACACCGCCTGGGCCAGCCCGTCGTACGAGGCGCGGCCCTCGGCAAAGGGGCCCCACTGCCCGAAGCCCGTGTTCGCGACGTAGATCAGCCGGGGGTTGAGCTCGCGGAGCTGGCGGTAGCCGAGGCCCCACTTCGCCTCGGTCGTGCCGGGCTTGAAGTTCTCGACGACCACGTCCGAGCGCGCGGCCAGCCTCCGGATGAGGGCCTGACCTTCAGCGTGGTGCATGTCCACGCCCACGTGATACTTGCCGTGGTTCTGCGGAAAGAACGCGACGGATACATCCTGCCAGAAGCAGCCGGCGTGACCCAGGATCCGGGTGACGTCGCCGTGGCCCGGCATCTCGACCTTGATCACCTCGGCCCCCAGCTCCCCGAGGAAGTCGGCGGTGGCGGGCCCGAAGATGATCACCGAGAGGTCGAGGACGCGGATTCCCTTCAACGCCTCGGGCTTGGCGTGGCGCCGGGACGGGTCGAACAGACGCGCCGCCCACTCGGCGTACGCCTCGCGGCTGGGTTCCGGCGGAGCGCTCAGGTCACCCACCCGCCGGAAAGGATCGCCGAGACAGCCGTGGCCCGATCAGATGCCGAACAGCCCGGGTAGGCGCATGAGGAGGCTCATGTCCCCCTTGTGCTTGAGCTTCCCGGACATGAAGGCCACCTGGCCGTTCAGCTTCCCGCCGAGCATGTCGAGCCAGTCCTGTGCACTCATCGTCAGCGTCAGATTGGGTGGCGCGGTCGCCCCGCCCTCACGCACCGCGCACTGCCCTTCCGCGATGTCGACGTGATACGTGCAGCCGCCCGACCCCGTGATGTCGTACTGGATCACCGCCTTCAACCCCTGGGCGCGCTCCGGCCGGAACCGAGTCGACATCGCCTCGAACGTGTCCTTGACCGTCATCGTCGTCCCTCCCGGAACATCGCGGAGCGCACCGGGCCACGCCCCGACAGGCGTCGTATCGACACTACCGTCCCTTGAACTCCGGCTGCCGCTTCTGGAGGAACGCCTGGATCCCCTCCGATGCGTCCTCGGTCCGGAGCGTCGTCAGGAAGGCGTGAAGCTCCGCGTCCATGCCGGCGTCGATCGGCCCATCGAGCCCCCGGTCCACGCACTCCACGATCAGGCGCGTGGCGATCGGGGCGCGGCGGGCGATGGTCGTGGCCAGCGCCCGGGCGTCGGCGAGCGTCTCGCCGTCCTTCGACAGACGATTCACGAGGCCGAGGGCCAGCGCCTCCGGTCCCGTCATCAAGGTGCCCAGGATGAGGAGCTCGAGCGCCTTCGTCCGGCCGATGAGCCGAGGCAACCGCTGGGTGCCCCCGAATCCCGGGATGATGCCGAGGTTCGACTCGGTTTGGCCGATCCGCGCCGTCTCCTTCAAGATGCGCAGATGACACGCCATCGCGAGCTCGCACCCGCCGCCCGTCGCATGGCCCTGGATCGCCGCGATGACGGGCTTGGGCAGGCGCTCGATTCGCCGGAGCACCGTCTGCCCTCGACGGATGAACGCCTCGAGCTCCTCCGGGCCGCCGCTGAAGGCGCCGGAGAGATCCGCTCCTCCGCAGAAGATGCGGTCCCCCGCCCCGGTGAGGACGATCGCCCGCACGTCGTCGTCCTGCGCGAGCTCGTCCACGGCGGCGTCGAGCTCGAGGACCAGCTGCTGCGAGATCGTGTTCGCCGGCGGCCGGTTCAGCGTCACCACCGCGTGACCGTCGCCGCGCTCGAGGAGCAGGGTCTCGAAGGGCATCGGCGCCTCCTTCGCTCGGGCGCTCAGGCCACCACCGGCGCGCCGAGAGCGCCCGACGCCCGGAGCTCGGCGATCGCCGCGGGAGAGAAGCCGAGGGCCTCTCGGAGGACCTCGTCGGTGTGCTCGCCCAGGTTGGGCGGTGGCCCCTGGACCCGGCCGGGCGTGGTCGAGAACTTCACCGGGATGCCCGGAAGGCGGATCCGGCCCGCCGTTGGATGATCCATCTCGACCGCCATCTCGCGGTGACGCACCTGCGGGTCCTCGAACACCTGGCGGAGATCGTTGATCGGCCCTGCCGGGAGCCCGGCCTGGGCGAAACGGCTCACCCATTCGTCGCGGCTCCGCGCCTGCAGCCGCGCCTCGATCTCTCGCACGAGCTCCACCCGGCACGCCACACGCCGGTCATTCGATCCATAGCGGGGATCGTCGGCCCACTCGGGCGCGCCGAGGACCTGGCAGAACGCCTTCCAGAGGCGCTCGTTGCCGGCGCCGACCATGAGGTAGCCGTCCCGCGCGCGGAAGGCCTGGTAGGGCACCAGGGACGGGTGCGCACTGCCCCATCGCCCCTGCACCTCGCCGCCCACGAGATACCCGGTCGCCGCGTTGATCAACGCGGCGATCCCGCACTCCATGAGCGACAGCTCCAGGAACTGGCCCTCGCCGGTGCGCTCCCGATGCTGCAAGGCGGCGAGGATCGCGCCGTGCGCATACAGCGCGGTGATCGCGTCAATCAGGGCCACTCCGACCTTGACCGGCGCGCCGTCGTGCTCCCCGGTGATGGACATCAGGCCGGTGAAGCCCTGCATGATGGCATCGTATCCGGCCCGCTCCCGGTACGGCCCGGTGGCCCCGAACCCCGAGATCGCGCAGTAGATGAGTCGTGGATTGACCTCTCGGAGCGTCTCCCACCCCAGGCCGAGATCGCTCATCGTTCCGGGCTTGAAGTTCTCGATGACGACATCGCCGCGCCGGACGAGATCGAGAACCAGCGCCTTCCCGCGAGGGTGCTTCAGGTCGATCGTGATGCTGCGCTTGCCCCGGTTGACGGCGAAGAAGTAGGACGCCTGGCCGTCGGGCGCCCGCGGCGGCGCCCACTGCCGGCTGTCGTCGCCGCCCTGCGGATGCTCGATCTTGATCACCTCGGCGCCGTAGTCGCCCAGGATCTGCGTCGCGAGCGGCCCAGCGACGATGCGCGACAGGTCCACGACGCGGAGGTGTTCGAGCGGGCCGGGCATCCGTCCTCCTCGCGATTGGCGTTGCCACTATACAGGGGCGGCGGAGCCCCTTCAACGCATCGGACCTCCCCGTGCGCGTTCAGTGCCCGCGCCGCGCCGATTCGGCGACAACCCGCGCGGCCGGAGGGGCGCCGGGCGTATACTCGACCCCGTCACATGACGCGCCAGCGGCTCGCTCGGCTTCCTCTCGTGTTGCTCCTCCTCTCGGCCTGCAGCGTGGTCTCGATCGACCTGACACCGCCCGTGCGCCCCCTGGAGGAGAGCACCGTCGGAGGCAGGGGCTCCGCCAAGGTGCTGCTGATCGATCTCGCCGGGGTTCTCGCCGAGGAGCCGATCTTCACCTTCGAGAGCCGTCCCCCGGTGCCGCTCATCGCACGCGTCCGGGAAGAGCTCGAGAAGGCCGCGGCCGATGACCAGGTGAAAGCCGTGGTGCTGCGAATCAACAGCCCGGGCGGAACGGTCACCGCGTCGGACATCCTCTATCACGAGATCACGAGCTTCAAAGAGCGCCGCAAGATCCCGGTGGTGGCCTCCATCCTCGACGTGGGGGCCTCGGGCGGCTACTACGTGGCGCTGGCCGCCGACCGGATCTTCGCCCACCCCACCACCGTGACCGGCTCCATCGGGGTGCTGATGCTCACCGTCAACGCGAGCGGGCTGCTCGAGAAGATCGGCGTCAGCGCCAGCTACGTGACCACCGGGGCGTTCAAGGACATGGGGAGCCCGTTCCGCGCCCTCCGGCCTGAGGAGCGCGCGCTGTTCCAGGAGCTGATCGACGGGTTCTACGGTCGATTTGTCGGGATCGTCGCGCGCTCGCGGAAGATGGACGAGGCGCGCGTGCGATCGCTGGCGGATGGCCGCATTTACCCCGCCAGCGAGGCGCTGTCGCTCGGGCTCATCGACCAGATCGGCTACCTCGACGAGGCGATCGCCGCCGCCCGGAGCGCCGCCGGGCTCACCGAGTCGAAGGTGATCACCTACCACCGTCCCCGTCAGTACCGGGCAACGATCTACTCCGCCGCGGAGATCCAGCCGTCCGCCACCACGCTCCCCGATCTCGCCCGGATGGTCGTCGCGGGCCCCCGATTCCTGTACCTCTGGTGGCCGTGAGTCTCCGCGCGCCGGGATGACAGGCGGGCACTCTTCCGTCGCTCCTGGTGGCCCGGAAGCATCCGCCGCCCCCCGCGTCTCCATCCTGACCGCTACCTACAACCGGAGCAACGTCCTCCGGCTCGTCATCGAGACCGTCCGCCGCCAAACGGTCACCGACTGGGAGTGGATCATCGTCGGAGATGCGTGCACCGACGACACGGCCGAGGTCGTAGCGTCCGTCGAGGACCCCCGGATCCGCTTTGTCAATCTCGCGCGCGGCTATGGAGAGCAGTCCGGACCGAACAACGAGGCGTTCCGGCTCAGCCGGGCTCCGGTCCTCGCCTATCTCCATCACGACGACTTCTGGCTTCCGGATCACCTCGAGGTGACCCTGGCCGCGCTCCGGGTGACCGGGGCCGATCTCGTCTTCCCGCTCACGGAGATGATCCATCCCCGCGTGCCCCCACGGCTCCTCGGCGCGAGCCCCACGGGCCGCTACGTCCCGTACTGCTTCGTTCCGCCGTCGGCGTGGGTTCTCCGGCGCCAGATGATGGAGCAGCTGGGGCCGTGGCGGTCCGCCCGCGATTGCTACGAGGCGCCCTCCGAGGATCTGATGTTCCGGGCGTGGCGCGCGGGGAAGGACATGCGGCTCGTGCCGCGTCTCACCGTGATCCTGGTCCCCTCCGGCTCCCGCGACCGGGTCTACGCTCGGCGCGAGGCTCAGGAGCACGAGGCCATCCTGGCGCGCATGCGCGAGGAGCCAGACTTCCGGGAGCGCGAGCTCTCGGCCCTCGCCGTCCATCACGCCGCGAATCAGTTCCGCATCGGCGCCACGCTGAAGTTCGCGGCGCGGAACGTTCTCCTGCAAGGGTCGATCGCGCTCGACCTTCGCCCCATGGCCGTACGCCGGTTCCTCGAGTACGGCCGGAAGGGCGCGTACCTGAACGACCTGCGGCGGCGGCGGGGCTTGCCACCCATCGACTGGAAGGAGACCCGGGCATGATGGACGGCGCTGCCAAAGACCGGCAGAGCATCACGTCCGACTGGCTTCCGCTCGGCACGCGCATCGAAGGCGTTCGGGTGAAGGAGGTCAAGCACGTCCCCAAGAACAACGGGGTGCTGACCGAGGTCTTCCGCGGCGACTGGAGGCTGGACGAGGGCGTCGTCCAGCAGGTCTTCCAGACCACGATCTCACCCGGCGGTCTCTCGGCCTGGCACGTCCACCAGCACACCACCGACCGGCTCTTCGTCTGCCTCGGCCTCCTCAAGATCGTGCTCTTCGACGGTCGGGAATCATCACCGTCGCGAGGCTGGATCGACGAGCTCCGATTCGGGACCGAGCGGCCGGCTCTGGTGATCGTGCCTCCGGGTGTCTGGCATGGCGTGCAGAACATCGGGACTGTCGAGGGACTCCTGCTGAACCTGGTGGATCGCGCCTACTGCTACGAAGACCCCGACCACTGGCAATTGCCGGCGGACAGCCCCAAGATCCCGTACACCTTCATGACCGGCCGTCTCGTCGACGGCCTCCGCTGACCGGTCTCGTCGTCGAGGATCCGACGGCCGTTCCGCGGGGCCGAGCTACCGGCTCCGCCACCGAGGGGAACGCTTCTCCAGGAACGCGGCGATGCCTTCCCGGGCGTCCTCGGACTCGGCGACGATGCTGAGGAGGTCCCGCATCTGCGCGAGCGCCTGCCCGTGGGGAAGCTCGAGGGCGCGGTAGAACGCCTCCTTGCCCAGCGCGAGACTGGTCGGCGAGAACCCGGCGAGGGTCCGCGCGAGCTCGCCCACGACCCGGTCGAGGTCGGCTTGCGGCACCACCCGGGTCACGAGGCCGAGCTCGAGGGCCTCGCGCGCGGGAAGCTCTCTCCCGGTCAGCACCAGCTCGAGGACACGTCGGGGCGACGCCGTCCGAAGGATGGGCGCCAGGACCATGAGCGGCAGCAGCCCGAGCTTGATCTCCGGAAGCCCGAAGACCGCATCGTCCGAAGCGATCACCAGATCACAAGCCGCCGCCAGCCCACATCCGCCCGCGAGGGCATAACCCTGAACCCGGGCGATCACCGGCGCCCGCATCCGCGGCAGCGCCTCGAGCACGCGGGCGAGCCCCGCATACTGCTCGCGGGCGTCGAGGATGGACCCCGCCCGGAACATACCCTTGAGATCGGCCCCGGCACAGAAGGCCCGGTCCCCCGCCCCCTGCAAGACGACCACTCGGGACCCAGCGTCCGCATCGATCTGGGCCAGCGCGGCCCCGAGCTCCCGGATCACCGTCGCGTTGAGCGCGTTTCGCGCCTCCGGACGGTTGAGGGTCACGGTGGCGATGCCGTCCTGCCCTTGCACGAGAATGGTCTCGTAGCTCATCGCGCGACTGCCACGCTCCCCGACCGGCCGGCGACCGAGGACTCCGTCCGCGGGCTCATGCGATCCCTTCCACCCGGGGCCTCTCCGGGAACAACCCATCGAGGAGCTCTCGAAGGATGCGGCCGGTCGTGCCCCAGACCACATCTTCCCCGTATGCCACGAACACGACCGGACGCCGAACGCCCTCGCGCTCCCACTGTTCGACGCGAAACGCGTCCGGCCGGAGGAGATGCCCGAGCGGAATCTCGATGACGCGCTCGATCTCCCGACCATCCGGGCGGAAGGCCGGCTCGCCGACGGCGAGGCCCAGCACGGGCGTGATGACGAAGTTCGTCACGGTCGTGGGCACATCGTCGAAGAGGCCGAGCACCTCGACCGCGCCGGGCTCGAGGCCGATCTCCTCGCGGGCCTCTCGGAGGGCCGC
This sequence comes from uncultured bacterium, assembly GCA_964463175.1. GTDB lineage: Bacteria > Methylomirabilota > Methylomirabilia > Rokubacteriales > DASRDR01 > DASRDR01. Next base: position 16,846 of record CAYXBJ010000156.1, on the reverse strand, counting down.
GTCGATCGCGGAGGCGTCCGAGGACTGCACGACGCCGCCCGGAAACGAGAACTGACCCTTGTGGTGCGGCACGCCCTCGGTCTTCTTGCCAAACACGAGGGAGGGCACCCCGTCGCGGTAGACGAACAGCACCAGGACGGCGGCGGGCACCCGGTCCGACGGCCCGAAGACGCGCCGGGGCCGGCGGAGCACTGCCGACACGCGGGCCCGGAGCTCGGCCACCGGGAGCTCGGCGGCCGTCGACCGGTTCACACTCCCGCCGCGCTACCGCGCCCGGAAGACGGGCTTTCGCTTCTCGGCAAACGCCTTCGGACCCTCGGCCGCGTCCTCGGTGCCGCGAAGGGTCCCGGAGAGGAAGGCCTCCAGGCGCAGCCCATCGGCGAGCGGGAGCGACAGCCCGCGCACGATGGCCTCCTTCGCCGCCCGGACCGCCAGCGGGCCGCGCTCGCAGAGGATCTGGGCCCAGCGTCGCGCCGTCGGCAGCACATCGGCAGCCGGAACGACCGCGTTGACGAGGCCGATCCGGTAGGCCTCGTGAGCCGAGCATGTCTCGCCCATCAAGATCAGCTCCATGGCCTTCGCCAGGGGAATCATCCGCGGTAGCCGCTGCGTCCCACCGGCGCCCGGCATGATCGCCCAGCGGACCTCGGTGAGCCCGAAGACGGCGTGCTCGGCCGCCACCCGCACGTCGCAGGAGAGCATCAGCTCGAGCCCCCCGGCGAGGGCGTACCCATTCACCGCCGCGATGATCGGTTTCCAGATCTCCAGGCCTCGCGTGATCCCGCCGAGCCCGAGGTCGTTGTGGCTTCGCCCCCCGCCCCGGGTCCCGAAGGCCTGGGGGATCATCTTCTTCAGGTCGGCGCCCGCCGAGAATGACTTCTCCCCCGCGCCGGTCAGGATCGCGACCCAGGCCTCGGGATCGTCCCGAAATCGCGTCCATGCGTCGATCAAGTCCTGATGCATCTCGGGGTCGATCGCGTTCATCGCCTCGGGGCGATCGAGCGTGATCGTGACGACGCGGTCCTGCTGCTCGTATCGGAGCGCCATGGTTCTCCTCGCGGGTGACCTGGGGACGATTCCTCGCCGAGCGCCTCTGCGCCCTCGCATCGCGGGCCAGCGCGGCGCCACGCAGCGACAGGGTAGCACACGCTCGCGTGGCGTCCGGGCGTCGCGTCCACTCCAGACGCTAGCTCTCGCCGAGACGCCACAGCGCCTTGTCGAGCGTCCGGAGAGACACGCGATGTCGGGCGGCGAGCTCGCGCAGCACGGCCGCGTACGCCACCCAGCCGGCTCCGGTCGGCGGGAATCGTCGGCGCACCCCGATTCGCCGGAGGGCCGCCCGAACACGGACGTCGTAGATCGGATACCGCGCGGGATGGACGAAGTGGAGGATGACCGAGGCCACCGCCACCCCGACGCCCCGGAGGCCCAGGAGCAGCTGGAGCCGCGTCGCATCGTCACGGACCAGGAACACGGTCATCGTCACGCCGCGGACCCCCGCCTCGGTATTGCGCGCGATCTGCGGCCGGATGCGCGGGCTCTTCCACTCGCCGATCCACCGGAGCTCCCGGAGCGTGAGATAGCAGGAGCCGCCGGCGCGCCGACGGGCGAGGCGTCCCTTCAGCCGGCGCTCGCCGCGCGCCCAGGAGCTCGCGGCCTCGTCCCGGTCGAAGCGGCGGGCGAGCGCGAGGATCTGGTCGCGACGGAGCCGGATCATCGGCCTCCGCTTGACTCGGCCCGGCCAGGAAGCCGACGATGAGCGGCATGGACTCTCACCCGATCGTGATCGAGCCCGCGCGGGCGATGGACGCGCCCCAGGTCATCTCGCTGATCGGCCGCGTCTTCGACGAGTACCGCTTCGTCTGGAACCCGGCCACCGAGGTTCCCGACCTCTTCGACCTCGAGCACCACTATGGAGGGGCGAAGGGCGCGTTCTGGGTCGCCCGCCTGGATGGTCAGGTCGTCGGATCCGTCGGCGTGGCGCGGCTGCCGGATGGGAGAGCCGAGCTCCACCGTCTGTACCTGGAAGCGACGCTCCGGGGTCGTGGCGTCGGGCGAGCGCTCGTCGAAGCCGTGATCGGGTGGTGCCGGGCCGCAGGAATCCGGCAGCTGATCCTCTGGTCGGACACCCGCTTCGACCGTGCCCACCGTCTCTACGAGGGAATGGGCTTCACGAAGAACGGCGAGCGCGAGGTTCCCGACGATCCGAACGGCACGAGGGAATTCGGCTACGAGCGCGCCGTCTAGGGCGGCGCGCCGTGGCCGATCCTCGACGTCAGACCCGCGGCAGCACCGGTTGAGCCGACGTGCCACCCTTGGCGGCCGGCACCGCCGCCGGCTGGTGCTTGCTGACCGGCACCGGCTTGCCAACCATCGCGTGGTGGACGGGCGCCTTGTGCTTCGCCGTCGCCACCTGCTTCGCCTTCGCGGATCCGGTGGTCTTTCCGGCGTGCTTGGTGGTCGCCGTCGACGCCTTCTTGACGGTGCTCTTCGCGCCCGGCTTGTGCGCCACCGTCACCGCTCGGCCGGTCGGATGGGCCCCCGCCGTGACGCGGCCCGTCGCCTTCTTTGGCGTGATGGTGCCGGTCTTCGTGTCCGGCGAGACCATTGCCGGTATCAGCTCCGGCTTCAAAGGCTCGGAAACCCCCGGCCCGGTGGACGGACCCGTGACGGGAATGATGGACGCGGCGGACGGCGCCCCCGTCTCCGCGAAGGCCACGCTCGCGCCCAGCAGTAAGCCCGCGACGATCACGCTCCTGACTCTCGTCCGCGCCACTCCGCATCTCCTTGCCCGCCGGACGCGCTCCGGCCGGCTCCAGGTCGCCACGTCAGCGGCCGACCAGGGCTTCCACTCGTTCGACCAGTCCAGCCAGAATCGGCCCGGCCGGTCCGGCCAGCACCACGTCGGCGACATGGTCGAGCCGGGTCGGCGTGAGGTTCACCACCACGAGCCGCGCCCCTGCCTCCTTCGCGTGATTCGGCATGTACGCTGCCGGATAGACCGCGAGCGACGATCCCACAACCAGGAAGGAGCCCGCCGCCCGTGACCGCTCTTCGGCGCGCTCGACGGCGCCCGCCGGCATCGGCTCGCCGAACAGGACCGTCAGGGGCTTGAGGATCCCGCCGCAGGCCGCGCACGCCGGGACCGACTCGCCGGCCAGCAAGCGCTCCTGGATGTCGTCACGGGCATAGCGTCGATCGCAGGCCAGACACCGGACCCGCGTGGCGTTCCCGTGCAGCTCGATGACCTTCCCGGGATCGGTGCCGGCGCGCTGATGGAGATTGTCCACGTTCTGCGTGATCACCGAGTCCAGCAATCCGAGCCGCTCTAGGGTCACCAGCGCCCGGTGGGCGGGGTTCGGCTGGGCGGCGCGAATCGCGCCGTAGAGCTCGCGACCGACCGTCCAGTAGCGCCGGCGCGCGTCCTCCGATCGCATGAAATTCGGGAACGAGAAGTCGTCGGGATCGTATCGGGCCCAGAGTCCCGTGGGACTCCGGAAGTCCGGGATTCCGGACTCGGTGGAGACGCCGGCACCGGTGAAGGCCACGATTCGCCCGATCGTCGCGAGGAGCTCCGCCGCCCGATCGAGGCGCGTATCGAGCTCCCGCGTGTCCGTCGTCCCGCTCAGCATCCGGAAGGAGCGTAACAGACGGGCGCGGCCGCCCACGAAAGGATTTCGCCCTCGACCCTCCGGGACCGCTCCGGCGACTGCGGGAGCGGCAGTGTGTCCTCAGCCAGGATCGTCGGGCCCCGCGAGACGCTGGCCGCTCTCGGTCCGGCCCGCGTCGGCCAGTCCCGCGGACGCCGGTCGGTTTCGAACGTCAGGAGGAAGGCGAGAACGACACGGCGACCGCCCGCGACCGCGTCAGGGCTGGCCGAGGACGGCGACGCACGAGACGGCGCCGGGGCCGCCGAGGGTGTGAGCGAGGCCGGTCCGCGCGCCGCTCACCTGCATTCGTCCGGAGCGACCGAGCAGCTGGTCGACGACGTTGTTGACCATCCGGACCCCGGACGCGCCGACGGGATGGCCGCACGACTTGAGGCCTCCGGACGTGTTGACCGGCAGATCGCCGCCAAGCCGCGTGACCCCGGCGCTGGCGAGCTTGTGCCCCTCGCCGGGGGCCGCGAGCCCGAGATCCTCGTAGTTGATGATCTCGGTGATCGTGAAGCAGTCGTGGACCTCTGCGACGTCGATCTCACGGATCGGCTCGCCGATCCCGGCCATCCGGTAGGCGGCCTGGGCGGCCTCGCGTGTCGCCCGGAACGACGTGAAGTTCCAGGAGGGATCGAATTGAGTGTTCCAGTAACCCGCCGCCACGCTGAACGCGATCCCGCGGATCAGGGCGTACGGTCGGCCCCGCCGCGCCGCCAGATCCCTCCGCGCCAGAATGCAGGCCGCCGCTCCATCGGTGGTGGGACAGCAGTCGTAGAGTCCGAGCGGCTCGGCCACCTTCGGCGCGCGCGCGTGCTGCTCCGAGGTGATCGCTTTCTGGAAATGAGCATTCGGGTTGAGGCTGCCGTGCCAGTGGTTCTTGACGGCCACCGCGCCGAGCGCCGACTCATCGACGCCGTACTCCTTGAAGTAGCGTGTCGCCAGGAGCGCGAACATACCGGGCGCGGTCCGGCCCTTGCACAGGACGGGGTGACCGCGCTCCACCGCCTGCGCGACGAGGCTCCCGCGAGACGGCACCTCGCGCATCTTCTCGGCGCCGACCACTAGGACCAGGTCGTACTCTCCCGAGGCCACGGCCAGCGCGGCGTTCCGGACCGCCTCCATCCCCGAGGCGCAGTACGCCGCCACGCGCGTGATCGGAATCGCGGGAAGACCCAGCGTATCGCCGACGAAAGTGCCCGCGTTGCCCTCGTATCCGTAGAGGAGGGGTTCATAGGTCCCGAGCCACCCCGCCTGGAGCTCCCCGGGCTCGACCCCGGCGTCCGCCATGGCGAGCGACGCGGCCTCGTAGACCATGTCGGTGTACGACTGGTGGAAGTTCTCCCCGAACTTGATGGTCCCGGTGCCGATGATGGCCACCTCGTTGGCGAGCCCCATGCTCCCTCCGCTCTCCGCTCCGGCACCGCGGTTACTGGATACGCCGGCCGCGGCGGGATGATCGGTCGACCTGCTCATACTGCGCCGCCGGTGCCCACGATGTCCAGTCTGAGCATCCCCAGACACGCTCCGAACGCCATAGAATGAGCGCGAGAGGAGCGCGGCACCCGTGGACCTGACCCTCACCGACGGCGAGATCCGTGCGCTCCAGGATCAGGGCTGGTTCGTCCGCGACGCCGTGCTGGGACATGCGGCCGCGACGGGCGTCTACGACGCCGTCGAGGCACTCGCGGCTGCCGGTCAGCTCCGGCCCGCGGGAGTGAGCCGCGGCGCGGAGCGCCGGGTGGATGCGGGAGTGCGGGGCGACGCCATCACGTGGCTCGAGCCCGAGCAGGCGCCCTGCGAGCTCATCCCGTTGCGGGGCCTGTTCCAGTCGCTCCGCGACGAGCTGAATCGCGAGGCATACCTCGGGCTGGACCGAATCGAGATCCAGATCGCCCGGTACCCTGGAGGAGGGAACGGCTATGCGCGCCATCGCGACGCGTTCCGGACCCCGCCCAGCGGGCCGCCGAACCGTCTCGTCACGGCGATCTACTACGCCAACCCCTCGTGGCAGGCCGAGGAGGGCGGGCTCCTTCGCCTCCATCTCGAGCGTGGCCCGCACGACGTCGCCCCCATCCTCGATCGGCTCCTCGTGTTCCTGAGCGAGCGAATCGAGCACGAGGTCCTGCCTGCCCGCGAGCCCCGGCGGGCGATCACGGCCTGGTTCCGGGCGCGCGATCCCCTCGGCCGCTGACCCGGGGCGCCGTCAGATCACGCGCTCGCGCCGGAGCGCCTCCAACTCGGCCGACGTGTAGCCGAGCCTGCCCAGGACCTCGAGGGTGTGCTGCCCGAGCTTCGGCGCCACGCTCTTCACGGCCACGCCGCTCGCCGACAGGCGCACCGGCGTCCGGACATGAGGCACTCGCCCGAGCTCCGGGTCGTCGACGTGCGTCACCATCCCGAGGTGGCGCACTTGCGGGTCGGCGAAGAGCTGGGCGTACGTGTTGACGGGACCCGACGGCACGCCGGCGGTGTCGAGGACGGCGACCCAGTGCGAGGTCGGCGCCGTCGCGAGCACGGCCTCGATCTCCTTCTCGAGCGCCTCGCGATGCCGGAGCCGGTCGCTGTTCCGCCGGAATCGCGGATCCTCGATCCAGTCCGCCCGGTCGAGCGCTCGCGCGCAGCGCCCCCAGAGATCCTGCGTAGCCGCGCCGATCATCATGAATCCGTCGCCGGTCGCGAATCGCTGATACGGGGCGTTCTGACGATGCCGGGCCCCCTGGCGTCGGGGCTCCTGGCCGTCCACGAGCCATGCCGCGCCCGTCCAGCCGGAGAACCCGAGCGCAGTCTCGAGGAGCGAGCAGTCGACCTTCTGACCTTTTCCGGTTCGCTCTCGCGCGTAGAGCGCGGCCAGGATCCCCTGAACGCCCCACATGCCGGTGCCGAGGTCGCAGATCGGCTGCCCGACCGACGTCGGCGGCCCATCGGCCTCGCCGGTGACGTGCATGAGTCCGCCCATGCCCTGCGCGATCAGATCGAACCCGCCCTTGTCGCGATACGGGCCGTCGGCGCCGAATCCGCTCAGCTGCGCATAGACGAGCCGTGGATTCTCGGCGGCCAGCGTGGCGTACCCGAGGCCGGCCCGCTCCATGACGGTCGCGCGGTAGTTCTCGACGAGCACATCGGCGCTTCGCACCAGGCGCAGGAAGACCTCGCGGCCGGCCGGCCCTTTGTAGTCGAGCGTCACGCTCTTTTTGTTCCGGTTAATATAGCGAAAGAACGGATTGCGCTCGGACCCGTCTCCCATCGACCGAGACGAATCCCCCTTGCCCGGGCGCTCGAGTTTCCAGACCTCGGCGCCCATGTCGGCAAGAATCATCGTGCAGAACGGCCCCGCCATGTGCTCGGTCAGATCGAGGACCCGCAATCGCGCCAGCGGGCCCGGGGGGGCGGACCTCAGCATGTCGGGGCCCTTGTGTGCCGGCTGCTCAGGCGTCGTCGCTCTCCCGCTCACGATTCCCTCCCGCGCTCACGCGCCAGTCTACTCCACGGGATCGCGCCCCTGATCTCCCCGCTCGATCCCCGACACCCCTGCCCGGTCGCACGCTAGAATCGACCCATGCGTGACCAACTCGCCTGGGGCGTCGCCCTTCTCCTCAGTCTCGTGGGACCTGCCGGCGCCGACACGCTCGCCGACGTCCTTCGGGCTCACGGGGTGACCCCGCCCGTCGGGCTGCCGGACCTCGATCGCCCCCTCGGGAGCCACGTCGCCACTGACGAAGGCGGGCGGGTCACCGTCGTGTACGACGCCGGGCCGAGCGGCCCCCCGGGACTCGTCGCGGTCCGCGTCGGACCCCCGCCGACCGCGGTGACGCGCGTGCCCCTCGTGTGGCCACGCTCGGGCAGTCTCGACCCCATGACCTGCGCCGGCGTCGATTCCATCCGCCAGCACGGCACGGTCGTCCTCGTGACGGCCCACGTCAATCCATCCGCCTCCTGCACCCTCGTGCTGAACCAGCGTCTCGCCCTGACGGACGTCCTCCCCGGCTGGCCCGTGGCGGATCTGCCGGGTGGGAGGTTCGTCTACGAGCGAAACCAAGTCCACTTCGCCGCGGTTCACCCGCTCGCGCTTCACCTGTTCGATCCGGCGCGCCGCGCGGACACGCCCCTCTATCCGCAGAAGCCATACCAGGCGGTGCGAGTCGCGCACATCGCGACGATGCGAAGCGTCTACACGGACGCGTGGTGCTCGGTCCACAACCACCCGTGCGATCCGGACGTCTTCGACGAGCACCTCTCCGGCGACATCCTGGTGAGCCCGGCCGGCGACTCGCTCGTGTTCCCTGTCGCCTTCGACAACACGACCGGCTGGAGCGACGCGGAGCGCTGGGGCCGGCTCGAGCCGTTTCGCGAGCTTCGCGCCGCGTTGGCCTCGTGGGACGGGCAGAGCCCGCCGCCGGACGCGCTGGCCCGGGCGCTCGTCGCCGGCCTCACCCGCGCCCGCAATCTCGGGGCTCAGCCTCACGTCGGTGCCGCGCTGGCCGGCGATCCCGAACTTCGCGACCTGATCGCGGCCGTCCTCGGCGGGAGCCGCCCCGCGGGCGTCGACGAGGTGCGTTGGCTCGCCACCCTCGATTCCCGCTGGAGCGATCCGGCGACATGGCACCGCCTCGCCCACGAGGTCCGGACGCCGGATGAGTTCACCGATGTCATATACGTCTACACGGGACTCCGGGCTCCGGCGCGCGCCCGTCAACGCGAGCTGCTCCGGAGCGAGTTCGAGTCGCGCTTCGGCAAGGGCTCGCTCGCTCCCGCGCTCGATCCCTCTGCCCTCAAGCAACTCTTCGGCGCCTCTCCCTGATGCCCGGGTCGCGTCAGCCCGGGCGCGGGATACGGGCGGGACAAGCCGCTCGACCTCGCGCGCCGGGGCTTGACGCCGGAGGTCTTTCCGCCGATTCTCGGGCGCGTCGCGGCTCCGTTCGCCGACGCACCGGAGACGCCGCTTCGCCGGGCGCGGCAGGGGCACTCTCACGGCCATCGAGGAGATCAGTGACACACGGTCACCCTAGCCGACCCGGCGCCGTCGCGTCCCCGAACATCCGGTTCGTCGGTCATTCCGACCAGAACGGCAAGAGCGATGGCGTTCAGATCATGGTCCATCGGGGCTACGCCTACATCGGCCACACCTTCAGCAACGGCATCACCATCGTGGACGTTCGCGATCCGTCGCACCCGCGGACGGTCGAGTTTCTGGCGTGCGCGCCCAACACGCGTGCCGTTCATATCCAGATTCACGAGGATCTTCTGCTCGCCGTCAATGGGCCGAGCGTCTGGCACATGCAGGAGTTCCAGAACCTCCAGGACTACTTCGAGGGGTCTCCCGCCGACAAGCTGAAGGACCGGGCCGGCAGCTTCGCCTCCGGAATCCGCGTCTTCGACATCTCGCGCCCCGAGAAGCCGACGGAGATCGGATTCATGCCGGTCGACGGCATCGGACCGCATCGCATCTGGTACACGGGCGGCCGCTACGCCTACGCCTCCATCCACTTCGCGGAGTTCAGCGATCACGTCCTCGCCGTAATCGACATGGACGATCCGCGGCGTCCCACGGTCGTCGGTCGCTGGTGGATCCCCGGCATGTGGCGCCGAGGCGGAGAGACGCCCGCGTGGAAGAAGGGCCGGCGCTACGCGCTCCACCACGCCCTCGTCACCGGACACCTGGCCTACGGCGCGTGGCGCGACGGGGGCCTCACCGTGCTCGACGTGGCGGACCCGACGCACCCCCGACTGCTGGCCCACCGGAACTGGGACCCGCCGTTCGGTGGCGGCACCCATTCCCCCCTTCCACTGCCTGACCGGAATCTCCTGGTGGTCGCCGACGAGCCGACGAGCATGAACTGCAGCCAGGGCCTGCGCTACATCTGGATGTTCGATGTACGGGAGCCGGCGAATCCGGTGAGCATTGCCACCTTCCCCTCCCCTTCCGACGCCGACTACTGCCAGAAGGGTGGCAATTTCGGGCCCCACAACCTCCACGAGAACCGGCCGGGCGCCTTCCAGAGCTCGCGCCTGATCTTCGCGACGTACTACAACGCCGGGGTGCGCGTCTACGACATCGAGAATCCGTTCCAGCCGCGGGAGGTCGGGTTTTACGTACCGCCGAACCCCGAGCGCCTGATCGATCCTCGACCGAACCGTCCGCTGGTGACGCAGTCGAACGACTGCTATGTCGACACCAATGGCCTCATGTACGTGACCGACAGCAACGGCGGTCTCAACATCCTCGAGTTCACCGGCGCGTGAGCATCCCGACGCCGACGGACCGGAGCCCCTCCCGGGCCCAGGAGGACTTCATGCGACGGCAACGACTCGTCCTCGTGCTCGGCGCGCCTCTGATCGCCGTGCTCACGATCGTCGGGGCGGTCTTCGCCCAAGGCCCGGTGAAGCTCGCCATCGTCGCCGAGATCACCGGCGGCGGCGCACCCTCCGGGACGATGTGGCGCGACGGGGTGATCCTCGGCGCCGAGGAGATCAACAAGAAGGGCGGAATCCTCGGCCGTCAGCTCGAGACATTCGTCATGGACACCCAGTCCGACGCGCCAACCTCCGTCGCGGTCATCCGGCGCGCCATCAACGAGCATCCGTTCGCCGTCATGGGCACCGTCTACAGCGCGTCCACGGTGGCGAACATGGAGCTCGCCCGCCAGGCCGGCATCCCGCAGATCAGCGGCTCGGAGTCGGTCCTAGTCGTGAGCAAGGGCAACCCGAACATCTTCCTCACCTCCTTCAGCCAGCAGGTCGGCTTCGCCAAGCTCGTCAAGTGGGTGGCTGACGACCTCAAGGCGGAGAAGATCGCCCTGATCTACGTCAACGACGCCTTCGGCAAGGGCGGCCGGGACATGTTCCTGAAGTTCCTGAAGGACCGCGGCAAGGGTGTCGTGGCCGACATCTCCACCGAGGTGCAGCAGGCCGACTTCACGGCCGAGCTCACCCAAGTCCGGGCCGCTGGGGCCACGCACCTCATGATCTACAGCCACGAGGAGGAGAACGCGCGCATCATGATCCAGATGCGCAAGCTCGGCCTCAAGGTCGAGCCGATCGGGGACAATCTGTGTGCCCAGACCTCGATCGACGCCGGAGGCGAGGCGATGAACGGCGCCCGGTGCCACGTGCCGATGACCGCGCTCTCGCCGGTGCCCAGCATGCTGGAGATGGGCAAGCGCTTCCAGGAGCGCTTCGGCCGGGTGCCCGACCACAACGGCTTCAAGGGATACATCGGCGCGCACCTCCTCAAGGCCGCCGCGGAGCGGGTCGGCTCCCTGGACCAGCAGAAGATCCGCGACTGCCTACACAACAACCTGTTCCTGGCGGCCGACGAGCCGGGGCTCCTGATGGACACCTTCGTGGAAGAATCGGGCGACGCCGACCGGCCGAGCTTCATCGTCGAGGTGAAGGGGCAGAAGTCCCAGGTGGTCAAGGTCCTCCCCCTCCTGGGAGGGCCCTACACCAAGCGGCCCTGCCGCTAGCGGGTTACCACGAGCCCGAGCCCGGCCCCTCGCGGCTCGGCGAGTCGATCTCGTCCTTCCCCGGGCGGGTCCGTCGAGCCGGCCCCGGCGCGGAAGTGACCATCGCCCTGGGCGCCCGCGTCGGCGCCCGTTTGTCGGTGTGGCCGACATGACCGACTTCCTGCAGCTCCTCGTGGCCGGAATCTCGATCGGCTCCATCTACGCGATGGTCGCTATCGGGTTCGTTCTGCTCTGGCAGACCTCTAACACCATCAACTTCGCGCAGGGCGAGTTCGTCGTGCTCCCATCATTCGCGATGGTGCTGTTCTGGGTCATCCTCAAGCTGCCGTTTCCGGTCGCGCTCCTCGGGACCATTCTCGTGTCGACCGCGCTCCTGGGCTGGGGGGTCCGGAAGCTCTTGGTGGCACGGCTCCTCCAGGCAGGCGTCCTCCCGCTCGTCATCGCGACCCTCGGCCTGAGCCTTCTCATCCGGTATTCCCTCCAGCAGTTCTGGACGCCCCTGGCGCTCCCCTTCCCGGCGCTCTTCTCGCGGGTCCCCATCCGGCTCGGTGGTGTCATCCTGGCTCGGGAGGAGCTACTGAACGTCGCCTTCGCCGGCGTGGCGATCGGCGCCCTCCAGCTTTTCGTCGCCCGCACGAAGCTCGGCTGGGCCATGCAGGCGGTCGCCCAGAACCGCTCCCTGGCGACCGTGCTCGGCATCGACGTCGGCCGCCTGATCACGTTCACCTTCGTCCTGAATGCGGCACTCACCGCCGTCGCCGCCGTCCTGATCGCTCCCGTGTACCTCGTGAAGTACGACATCGGGGTCGGGCTCGGGTTGAAGGCCTTCTACGCCGCGATCATCGGCGGCTTCAACCAGATGCGTGGGGCGCTCCTCGGCGGCCTCCTGGTGGGGATCGTGGAGACCTTCGCGGCGGCCTACCTCTCCGGCCAGTTCCGGGACGCCGTCGCGCTCGTGATCCTGATCGCCGTGCTGCTCTGGAAGCCGGAGGGCCTCTGGGGCGTGAAGGAGGAGTGGGCGTCGTGACGGCCTCCGGCTGGTCACTCCGGCGCCTGCTGCCGGTCGCGGTCCTCGGGCTACTCGCGGTCCTGCCGCTCGGCCTCGAGCAGTACAAGCTCTACGTGGCGAGCCTCACCCTCGTCTATCTCATCATGGCGATCGGGCTGAACCTGACGCTCGGATACGCTGGGCAGATCTCGCTCGCTCACGGCGCCTTCATGGCGTTCGGCGCCTACACCGTGGCGATCCTGGCCCAGCGCGGAGTCCCATTCGAGCTCGGTCTGACGCTCGGAGCCGTGGTCGCATTCGGCTGGGGTCTCCTGGTCGGCTTCCCGGCTCTCAAGGTCAAGCATCACTTCCTGGCCATGGTCACGCTCGGCTTCAACATCATGGTGTTCCTCGTGCTCCGGAACTGGGAGTCACTCACCGGTGGCTCGTTCGGGATCTCGGGCATCGCCCGTCCCGTGTGGGGCCCGATCGCGTTCCGTTCCGACCGCGCGTACTACGTCTACATCCTGGGCTGGGCGGCCCTGGTCGTCGGGTCGGCGTACTGGATCCTCGGCTCACGCTGGGGACGAGCCTTCCGGGCGATCCGCGAGAACGAGATGCGTGCGGAGGCTCTCGGGGTGAGCCTCCGGAGCTACAAGCTGATGGCCTTCGCCATCGGCGCGGGGTATGCGGGCATCGGCGGCGCCCTGTTCGCGCCGCTACTCGGATACATCGACCCGGGCGCGTTCACCCTGGACCGCTCGATCCAGTTCTTGATGATGGTCGTGATGGGTGGCCTCGGCCGCTTCGAGGGCCCGTTCATCGGAGCGATTCTGGTGACCGCGCTGCCGGAGGTGCTGCGGGCCTCCGAGGGCATGTATCTAGTCATCTACGCGCTGGCCGTCATTCTCATGATGCTGTTCATGCCCAGGGGTTTGGTGGGCGTGTGGGACTGGATGGCCGGCCTCGTCGGGCGAGGCGCGACAACACCGGGGCCCCTGGCGTCGCCTCCCCGGGCCCCCGGGACGTCCTGAGCGCCCCGATGGCCCTCCTCGAGATTCGGGACCTGACCAAGCGCTTCTTCCACCTGTCGGCCCTGAACCGGGTGAGCCTGAGCGTGGAGCCGGGCGAGCTCCTGGGAGTCATCGGACCCAACGGCTCCGGCAAGACGACGCTCTTCAACTGCATCACCGGAGCCCTGCCGCCGACGTCCGGCGAGATCCGCTTCCGGAACGAGGACATCACCGGGCTCAGCGCGGATCTCGTCCATCGTCGCGGGATCGCGCGGACGTTCCAGCTCATCCAGCTGTTTCCGGAGATGACCGTGCTGGAGAACATGCTCCTGGCCTCCCAGGAGCGCGACGGCACCCTCTTCGGGCGCCTGGTGCGCGCCGAGGGCAAGGAACCGACGGCCCGGGCGCTCGCCCTCCTGGACTATCTCGGCATCGTCGACCTGAGAGCCCAGCTCGCCTCGAACCTGTCCTACGGACAGCAGAAGCTCCTCGACTTCGGGATGGCGCTGATGTCCCGGCCCGCCGTGATCCTGCTCGACGAGCCACTGGCCGGGGTCAACCCCACGACGATCAACCGGCTGGTCGGTTACATCCAGGCGCTCAACGCCGAGGGGCACACGTTCGTCGTCATCGAGCACAACATGGAGGTCGTCATGTCGCTCTGCCGGCGTATCGTGGTGCTGAGCCAGGGCGAGCGCATCGCCGAGGGGACCCCGGCGGAGGTCGCCGACAATCCCCTCGTGCTCGACGCGTACTTCGGGCGGTGACGAACGTGGCGCTGCTCGAGGTCGAGGACATCCGGGCCGGCTACGGGAAGCTCGAGATCCTGAAGGGCGTCTCGCTCCGGGTGGAGTCGGGGCAGATCGTGTCGATCATCGGACCCAACGGCGCCGGGAAGTCGACCGTCTTCCGCACACTCTTCGGCCTCCTCCCGGTCAGGCGGGGATGCGTGCGGTTCGCGGGCGAGGACGTGACCAACCGCCCCCCGGCCGACCTCCTGCGCCGTGGTATGGCCTACGTTCCCCAGGGACGGAACGTCTTCCCCCTGATGTCCGTCGACCAGAACCTGCGTCTCGGCGCCTACATCCGCCCGCGCTCGGCAGAGCTCGATCAAGAAATTGAGCGCGTGTACGACATGTTTCCGATGCTCCGGGCCGCGCGGCAGCGGCGCGCGGCCGAGCTATCCGGCGGTCAGCAGCAGATGCTCGAGATGGGCCGCGCGCTCCTCCTGCGACCCCGGCTGATGCTCCTCGACGAGCCGACGCTCGGCCTGGCACCTTTGGTCTTCCGGGAGATCTTTCGCATCATCGAGGACCTCCGGCGAAGCGGCCAAACGATACTCATGGTCGAACAGAACGCCGCGAAGGCGCTGGAGATCTCGGACTACGCGTACGTCCTCGAGCTCGGAACGAACCGCTTCGACGGCTCCGGCGAGGCGATCCGAAGCGACGAAAGGATCCGCCGCTTGTATCTGGGCCGTTGACCCACGATGACCAACGTCGACCTGTCCGTCCTCTTCTTTCTCCAGCTGGCCGTCATCCTCGCCACGGGTCGCGGCGTGGGGGCGCTGGCCCGCCGTCTCGGCCAGCCGGCCGCGGTCGGCGAGATGCCGCCGGCGTGGTGCTGGGGCCGTCGCTCTTCGGCGCCCTCGCGCCCGACTGGCATGTCGCGCTCTTTCCCAAGGCGTCGATGACGGTCATCTTCGCCGTCGCTCAGCTGGCATCGCCCTCTACATGTTCCTGGTCGGGGTCGAGTTCCGCCTCGATCTCATCCGACAGCGGGCGCCAAGCGCCCTGTCCGTTTCGGCAGCGGGCATCGGGGTACTGATGAACGCGCGCGGGCTCATGGAGCTGATCATCCTGAACATCGGCTACGAGCGCGGCATCATCACCCAGACGCTCTTCTCCATCATGGTGATGATGGCGCTCATCACGACGCTCATGGCGACGCCGCTGTTCGAGCTGGTTCACGGCCGGCGGGGCCGGCTCCTCGGAACCGTCGGTCCCGTGCGGGACGGATAGGCGGCGCCGCGCGCCTTCCGCGACACCCGACGCCGCCTCGCGCGCTACTTGCTGCGACCGTACTTCCCGATCAGCGTCGCCTTGCCGAGCGAGTTCGCATTCACCATGAAGCCGGCCAGCGACGCCGTGGCGCCGGCCGGGATGTCGAGCTTCTCCACTTTCAGGGCGTAGAGTGAGAAGACGTACCGGTGGGGCTTGCCGGGGGGCGGACACGGGCCACCCCAGCCGGGGGCGCCGAAGTCAGTGGTGACCTGGCCCGCGCCGGCCGGAAGGTTCGAGCCGTCGCCCTTGCCGGCGTCCTTCTTGAGCTCGGTCGTGCCCGCCGGGATGTTGACGACCACCCAGTGCCACCAGCCCGCGCCGCCCGTAGGAGCGTCGGGATCGTGAACCAGGAGCGCGAAGCTCTTGGCCCCGGCCGGCGCGCCGGACCACTTCAGCGACGGCGAGATGTTCTTGCCGGAGCAGCCAAACCCATTGAAGACCTGCTCGTCCGCCATCATGACGTTCGGCTTGACGTCCGCGCTCTCCACCTTGAACCCTTGCGCAAACGCCGTGCCCGTGAACCCGAGCGCCACCACCACCGCCAGGACGATCCGACCCATGTCCCCCTCCAGTCCGGCGCCCGCCGGGGCGCCTCAGCTCTCTGCGATGCTGACCAGGATCTCCGCCGCTTCGTCGCACTGCTTTCGTGACACGTCCAGATGGGTGACCGCCCGGATGACGCGGGCGCCGATGCCGAAAATCAGCACGCCGCGCTCGCGCGCTCGCGCGACCAGGGTGGCCGCGTCCGGGGCGTCGGCGGTCAGCCGGAAGACGATGATGTTGGTCTCGACCGTGCGCGGATCGAGCGTCACGCGAGGGCTTGCGGCCAGACGCTCCGCGATCCGCCGCGCGTTCGCGTGATCCTCGACCAGCCGCTCCATATTATGGTCGAGAGCGTAGAGGCAGGCCGCGGCCAGGATCCCGGCCTGCCGCATGCCTCCGCCGAGCATCCGCCGATGTCGGACGGCTCGCTGGACGACGTCACGCCCTCCGGCGAGGATGCTTCCCCCGGGCGCTCCGAGTCCCTTGGAAAAGGCGACGGCGACCAGATCGAACGGGCGCGCCAGATCCGCCACCGACCGGGCCCCGGCGGCGGCCGCGTTCCACAGCCGCGCGCCGTCCAGGTACGTGGCGACGCCGTGATCGCGCGCCGCCGCGCAGATCCCTTCGACCTCCGCCGGCGGGAACACGACGCCGCCCGCCCGGTTGTGGGTGTTCTCGATCTCCACGAGGGTCGTGGGCGGATGCATCGGGTGGCCCATGGGCTTCCGCGCGGCCAGGAACTCCTCCCGTGTAAAAACACCGCCCGCGCCGATCTCCGTCAGCTGGACCCCGGAGTTGGCCGCCGGGGCGCCGGCCTCGTGCCAGCCGGTGTGACTCTCCCGGCTCACGATGACGTCGTCACCCGGACGCGTCAGCACCCGGAGCGCCACCTGGTTGGCCATCGTGCCCGTGGGAAGCCAGAGGGCGGCCTCCTTCTCGAGGAGCGCGGCCGTACGCTCCTGGAGCCGGTTCACGGTGGGGTCCTCGCCGTACTCGTCGTTCCCCACCGGCGCCGCCGCCATCGCCGCTCGCATGGGAGGCGACGGCAGGGTGACCGTATCCGACCGGAGATCGATGGTGTGGGCGGGGTGGATCACGGGCTGACTCTGGACACCGTCAC
>CAYXBJ010000155.1:0-15539 GCA_964463175.1 uncultured bacterium | reverse complement strand
ATCGACGAGGCCGCGTTGAACCAGTACGTGGTGTGAGGAGTCGAATCGAGCGCGGCGATTCACGGGTCGAACAGTGGAGCGATTCCGCGAGCGGAGCGAGGCGCTGCCATCGTCCCGCGGCGCCGGGACGCATGGCGTCCTGACCTGAGCCGTGACTCGGGCCGGATGACTCGGAGGCGACATGGCGACACGCGCGAAGACTGACCGACCGGACATCGTCCTCGTGCTGATGGACAATCTGGGTTACGGGGAACTCGGAGTATACGGTGGAGGCATCCTGCGTGGCGCCCCGACTCCACGGATCGATGCGCTGGCCGCGGAAGGGCTGCGGCTCCTGAACTTCAATGTCGAGGCGCAGTGCACGCCGACGCGCGCTGCCCTGCTGACCGGTCGCTACCCGATCCGCGGCGGCAATGGATCGGTGCCATTCATGACTCCCGTCTACGGGCTCATGCGGTCGGAGTACTCTCTCGCGCGGATGCTGGCTGACACGGGCTACGCCACGGGGATCTTCGGCAAGTGGCACCTCGGGCAGACGGCGGGCCGGTTCCCGACGGATCATGGCTTCGACGAGTGGTTCGGCATTCCCAACTCGAGCGATGAATCTCTCTGGCCGGACAACGACATGCTCCGCCTCGAAGATAATCCGGGGCTGGAGTACGAGCACGTCATGGAGTCCCTGAGGGGCGAAGTGCCACGGAAGCTCCGAGTCTATGATTTGGAGGCACGTGCTCGCATCGATCGGGAGATCACCGACCGTGCGATTGACTTCATGACCCGCAAGGCTGGAGGATCCTCGCCGTTCTTTGCGTATGTGCCGTACACCCAGACCCACTATCCGGTGCTGCCCCATCCGGATTTTCGCGGAAGGACTGGGAAGGGTCGATGGGCCGACACGCTGGCGCAGATCGACGCGTACACCGGGGAGCTGCTCGACGCCGTCGACCGCCTAGGCATCCGAGATCGCACCCTCTTCATCTTCACATCGGACAACGGACCCGAGATGAACCCGCAATGGGCGGGGTCGAGCGGACCGTGGCGGGGCACGTACTTTTCGGGTCTCGAGGGATCGCTGCGGGTGCCCTTCATCGTGCGGTGGCCCGGACATGTGCCGGCCGGTACCGTGTCCAACGAGATCGTGCACGTGATGGACGTTTATCCGACGCTGGGAAGGATCGCGGGGGCGAGACTCCCGACGGACCGGCCGATCGACGGAGCCGACCAGCTCGATTTCCTGACCTCCGCACAGCCGAAGTCGAACCGGGAAGGATTCGTCGTCTATGTCGGCAATGACATCTTCGGGGTGAAGTGGCGAGACTGGAAGATGATGTTCAAGGAGGCGGCGGACGGCTACAGCCCGGTGCAGATGTTCAACGTGCCGCGCATTTTCAATTTGCTGGCGGACCCCAAGGAAGAACACCACGACGTCTACCGAACACAGAACCTGTGGGTGATGAAGCGGGCGGCGCGGGTCTTGGACGACCACCGGAGGTCTCTGAGGGAATACCCGCCCATCGCTCCCGGTACGCCTGATCCGGAGGGCGTCTCGGCACACTAGAGCGTCTAGTGGCCCATAGCTCGTATCCCTTGGTGCGATGACATGACCACGCCGGAATCTGGCATGGTGGCGATCCATGGCGGACGTTTTCGCATGGGGTCGGATCACCACTATCCGGAAGAGGGCCCGAGCAGGGATGTCGAGGTCGGTGACTTTTGGATCGACGCTGTTCCGGTACGCAATCGGGACTTCGCCGAGTTCGTGCGTGCGACCGGCTACGTCACGCTTGGCGAGAGACCGCCTGACCCTCGTGAGTTTCCTGGTGCGTTGCCGCACCTGTTGGTACCGGGATCGGCCGTATTCCTCATGCCGAGAGGTCCAGTGGATCTCCGGGTTGTAACGTGGTGGCACTACGTCCCCGATGCCTCGTGGCGCGCGCCGGAGGGACCGGGAAGCAGCTGGATAGACCGTCCGGATCATCCGGTCGTTCACGTCGTCCTCGAAGACGCCGTCGCGTACTGTCAATGGGCGCGGAAGACCTTGCCGACCGAAGCTGAATGGGAATACGCCGCGCGGGGTGGACTATCGGGGGCCACGTACGCCTGGGGGGATGTGGTCGAACCGGACGGCGTCCCGATGGCCAATGTGTGGTCGGGCGAGTTCCCCGTCGTGAACCTCAAGCCGCGGCCGCCAGGAACTGAGCCCGTGGGTGGCTACCCGCCGAATGGATATGGTCTGTTCGACGTGATCGGTAATGTCTGGGAGTGGACGGCAAGCATCTATTCCTCCCAACACAGCGGAAGCACTGGCCCTCGATGCTGTGGATCGTCGCCGTCCGACGGCGCGGAGGCCAAACGACCCGAGGAGGCAATCATCGGCATGGATCTCAGCGGTGATCTTGTGTTGAAGGGAGGTTCGTACCTGTGCGCCCGGAACTATTGTCGCCGCTACCGACCAGCAGCGCGACTTCGACATCCAGCGGATTCGCCGGCCGGCCACATCGGCTTCCGCTGTGTTCGGAGAATGAAACTCGACTGACGTACCAAGATTGGTGACGCCATCGGGCGCCCGCACGTAGGTTGCGTCCGTCAGAAGCCGGTCAACCACATATCCCCATCTCCGATAGGTGCGGTCTCCGAAGGCCGCCGCCGCCGGCCTGGATGTCTGTCACGCCGGGGACTTGGGCTGAGTACTGATACGTGCCCGTGCCCCCGCAGCTTACGATATCCACTCTTCGGACTAAACAGCCCCCAACCGGGATGCCACCGCGTGGCGAGCCCGAAGATGCATAGTAACCATTGGGCGGATGCTTCTCGCGGCGTGCCCGACAAAAGGAGGTCGTATGGCGCAATGGCTGATCTGTCCGTACTGGGTGAGCGAACACCGGACCCTTGAGGATGATGTCGGCCGCACCTATCAGGCCGACTATCAGGTCACCGAGGTGCACACTGCCAACCCCGGCGATTCGGAAGGCAGGCTTGACCTGGTCTTCTATGAGGCAAGGGGCGATGGGAATTTCTATCGTGCCGATTGGGCCAGCGGCAGCTGGTCAGCGCCGCCAAGGTACCAGCGCTCTTACCGTCCCGATCCCAGCTTGGTCTACGGTGACTCGTTTTTCACCTACGGCTGGTTCGAAATGTGGATGAGCTTGGACGAAATGGTGATGGATGTAGCGGTCTCGAAGATCACCCGCAATCTGGCGGCAGGGGTGGTGGAGAGCACATCGCAGCGGACGTTGCTGTTGGTGACGAAGCTCATGCCCCTACGCTTCAGGCTACCGGAGCTGTTTGGCCGGCCAGTGTCGCCGTTTACCTTTCCAGGGGGGACGGTGCCCGGAGGTGGAGACGGGTCGGTCGTCATACCGGGGCGCCCCTGATTCTCAGAGAGGACGTGGATGCCGTTCACGCCCGACAGTGCGCAAGCCGATAGCGCTCGTAGCACTTCCCGCGATTTGAGTCCCGTCGCTCTTTTCGGAACTAAACAGCGCCCAACTTCGCGAGCTCACGGGCGAAAGCGTGATCGCGACTCAAGCACGGGTTCGAGTCCTGGCTCTCTGAGTCCCAGACAGCGAGACCCGGATCGAGAGCGACCGCGGCACGGGCATGTGATCGCAGCGTCGTCGCTGCGAAGCGCGCAATTGTCGATGTGACGGAGCGAGCTTGCTGGTCGTCGGCTCGGCCGGTAGCATCGGGGCATGGGTGGGCTCAGACGCGGGCTCCAAAGGCAGGAATGGCTGATCGCGCCGATGTTGGCGCTCGTGGTAACGGCGGCAGTGTGGGGGTCCGTCCCGAGTGGCGCCTTCCAGCTCGACGATTTCCACAACGTCGTCCGTGACCCGGCCACGACCGACACACGCGCGCTGCTCGCTCGCCTCCCGGTCGGCGTTCGGCCGCTGCTCCGCCTGAGCTACTTCGCAGACGCATGGCGCGGCGGCCTCACGCCGCGCGCATTCCTCACCACCAATCTGGTTCTCCACCTGACGACGGGGCTCGCAGTGTACGTGCTGGCCCGCCGCCGGCTCGGGACCGCGCTCGCTGGTAGCCTCTCTGCCCTTACGTTCGCGTTGCAGCCTGCCCATGTGGAGGCCGTGGCCTATGTTAGCGGGCGGTCCACCGGTCTGATGACGTCGCTCCTGCTGTGGGGCCTCGTGTGCCACGACCTGGCGATTGGTGCCGGACAGACGCGGAGGCGGTGCGGGTTCGGGGTGGCCGCGTCGACCTTGTTCGCCGCCGCGGCACTCGCGAAGGAAGTGGCGCTGGTCGCGCCGCTCTTCGTGTGGCTCTGGGAGTGGACCCGTCCTGGCGATCAGCCGTCGAAAGGTCGGCTCGCCGCCCGACGGGCCATCCTGCCGGCAGCGGTCGCGACCGCGATCGCGCTGTTGCTCGCATGCTCGCCCCGGTATCGCTACCTCGCCCAGTTCTCCCTCGGCCTTCGGGATCCCTGGACGAGTTTTCTCACCAACGTGGGGATCTGGCCGATGCTGGTCTCGCTCTGGGGTCGTCCCGGGGCGCTGTCCGTGGTCCATCCGTTCGAGATACCCAGCCCCGTTGAGGTGGGGTTTGGAGTGGCGCTGGTGGCAGGGCTCGGGCTCGTCGCCGTGGCCGCGCGCCGTCGCGTCCCGCTGGTCGCGCTCGCCGGGGGCTGGGTTCTGATCGCGCTCGCGCCGACGCATTCGATCCTCGCGCGACTCGAGATCGTCACAGAGAAGCCCTTGTATCTCGCGTGGGTAGCCCCGGCGTTCTTGTTCGGTGGGGCCGCGGCCTGGCTGTGCCGAGCCGCTGCCTCGCGCTCGAGAATGCTCGTGATGGCCGTCGGTGTCGCGCTGTCCGTGGTTGTCCTATTCTCCGCCGTCACGGTGCGATCCCGGGTCGCGCTCTGGGCCGATCCCGCCCGGCTCTGGGCCGACGCCGTGAGCAAGGCGCCAGGTAGCTCCCGCGCGTGGACCAACCTCGGTGCGGCCTATCTTGATCGACACGACGATCGCGCAGCGATGCAGGCATTCCGGCGCGCCCTAACACTGGACCCCGGCAATGTGCGGGCCCGGGCCAACCTCGGGACCGTCGCTCTACTCTGTGGCTCGGGGTGTGAGGAGGAGGGATGAGAGGTGGCGGCTGGTCGGCGCTGCTCCTATCGATTCTCGTGATGGCCCGGCCGGCGCCAGCGCAGGCGCCGCGCTGCGACCAGTGCGAGCACGTGTGTATGTGGGCTCAGGAGATCATGTCCGCGCAGACGTCGATGGCGCTGTACGACATCCTAGGCCCCGTCGCCGGCGACTCGGACACCCTCGAGCAGCTCGTCGATCTGAACATGCGGGTCTGGCTGAAGAGCGACGAGTCGACGACGCCGTGCTGGATGGCGATGGCCGGTAAGATGGAGCCGGGAGCCGACTTCGATCGGTTCCTCGCGTACTCGCAGCGGCCGCGTCCGTCGGGGGTCCGGATGCGTACGAACCCCCTCTCCCAGACGTGCCCGAAGGAAGACGTGATCCCGGATCTGAAGACGCAAGTATGCTCGCCTCTTTACGAGGCGCTCGAGCAGCACGAGAAGGTGCACCAGGACAGTTGCTCCCTGGTGTGGCACCAGGCGACGACGAGATTCCCGGGAACCGGGCCCATCGAGGCGAAGCAGGGCCAGTGGGTCATCAATTTCTGGGACAATCCCGAGCGCAAAGCGGCCGACGAGGTCCGTGCCTACCAGGTTCAGCTCCAGATGATGCGCGACTCGATGCGCAAGCTGGCAGCGGCCAAGGGATGCGGCGTCGACACCGAGAGTATCGCGCCGCCTCCGAGCAAGGACTTTCTCCACAAGGTCGACCAGCAGGCGCGGATGCTCAGTGACAAGCTCAAGAAGGCACGGGGAAACACACCATGAGCTGGAATCGGCGCGTCCCCGGGCTTGGACTAGCGGTCGGTCTGCTCGGGGGCCTTGTCACGGTGGCCGGAGCCCAGCCCCTAACGGTCGACGGTGTCGTCGCGGCGCTCGACCGCGACTGCGTCTCTGGTCAGATGTCGAGCGCCGCCTGCCAGGCGAGCCGTGAGACAGCGGAGCGTCTACATCTCATTCAGCTGCAGTTCCTGACGGCCCAGGGACAGCGAGTCGATCCGACCGTTCTCCGCGAGGCCGCCCAGGCGAGCTGGCCGTCGCTCCAGCGCTTCGGTCTTCAGCGACTCGCTGTCATTGGCCCGGCGCCGACGGACGCCGCCGTGGCGCAGGCGGCGCTGGAGAGCCCCTATGCTGGCGTTCGGCGAGCGGGACTCGGCGTCCTCCAGATTCTCGATCCGAATCGATGGCAGCCGATTGCCGCCCGGAACTACGGCCCCGGCACCGGCTCCAAGCGCGACCCCGTGCTGGACATGGTGCCCGACGTGACGCCCGACGCGGCGGCGCTGCACTCGACTGTCTACCCCGGGAGCGCATACAGCTTTCTCGTGAGCGGCGTGCGCCGCTCGGTGTTCGTCACCGACGACCCGCCCGATCGCGTCGTCGCCTTCTACGCCCAAGGCCGCCAAGGGTACACGCGGCCGGAGCTCGAAGCCGCCATCAGAGGCGTCCAGCAGCCCGATCCCGCCGCCATCATAGCCTACATGGCCGGAGGCGGGGACGCGCGCAAGCTGGGTGAGGAGATCCAGCAGGCGGCGTTGGCCGCTCCGGACGTGGCGGCCTGGGCGAGCGGGATTGAGGGGCAGACTGGGGTGGTGACCCCGCGCTATGTCCCCATCGAGGAGCGTTCGGTCCTCGGCAAGACGCTCCCCGTGCGTGTTGTCATTATCTTTGCCGACCGCGCCCTTGGGAAAACCGCCATCGTGTTCCCCCGAGATCCCCTACGCGGACCCGACTACGGCTCGCGCGACGCCGTCCAGGATCGGGCATTCGCGCGGCAGCTTTTCAGCCGACCGCTGCCGGCCGTCGAGGGGCCGGATCCGACGCGCTAAGGCCACCGTGTCCTTGCTGTCTATTCGGTGTGAGGCGGCGGCGATCCACCAGGCCCGCCAGACCGGACAGGGCGCACGTGAGGTGTCCACACTTCGCGCCGCGCGTTTGATCCGACTTGGGGGTTTTTGGTCCCGATCGCTAAGTGCCCATCAGACGAGGCGTGGCACGGCCTGAGGTTTAAGTCCCGTCGCCCTCTTCGGAACTAAACAGCGCCCAACTTCGCGAGCTCACGGGCGAAAGCGTGGTCGCGATTCGAGCACGGGTTCGAATCTCGAACGATCCGACGTTTGATGGCCGTCCTATCGGCCGTCGGTCATGGCGTCGCTTACGGCGTCCGGCGTGCCTGGGTTCTGTGCGCGAGTTCTGTTCAGTGGATCCAGCTGATCGACGTACCGCCGGGCCCACGCGAGCCACCGCTGCTGTTCGGCGTTGGGCGTGTTCTGATCACCGCGCTCCGCCACGGCTCGCTCCACGGCGTCGAGATAGCGCCGGAGACGCCGGCTGCTTGCCCACCGGTCGGCCTGGGCATGGAGATCGCGTCGGCGCGCCTCTTCCTCCTGGCGCTGGCGCTCCAGCTCCAGGCGGCGTTGCTCCGCGTCGTGGTATGCCTGCTGCTGTCGTAGACGCTCTTGGTCATCGTGCCGTTTGGCCTCGGCGACGAGGACCATGCCGCCCACGACGTCGTTCAGCTGCGCCTCGAGCGGGCGACTGGACCGGTCGGACCAGGTCTTCCGGGTGCGTGCCCGGGTGAACTCCTCGATCTTGAGCATCAACGTCCCAGTCGGATCGTAGTCCCATCGCGGGGAGCTCCACCAGGACGACCGGCGCCGCTCTTCGAGTTCCCTCGGCGTCGGGGCGTGGTCCCGTTGCTTGACCGATTCCCGGATCCCGAAGGCGATCGTCTCGCCACGGATGCGGATCCCCGCGTCGCGGGCGACGAAGCCCCGAGCCTCGAGCGTCTTCAGCAGGGTGTCCACGAGGCGGAGCGTCCGGGGGATCGTGGACCGGGCCACGCAGATGTCCAGCAAGGGGACCCGGCCGGGCTCCCCGCGCGAGGTCCGCGGCCGGACGAGCCCGTACTTGTCCGGCGTCGCCCCTTGGAGAGCCGCGCGGGTGGCGCGCACGCGCGGGTGAAGCGCGCGACCCGCTCGGGCACGCGGATACGGTGCTCGGGTTGCTGCTCACGCGCCACGTCGGCCAGGACGTCGGGTGGAAGTGTTGGGGTGCACGACGTCTCGACGGCGTCTCCTCGAATCGTGACCGTCGTCGGCACGCCTCGAGATGCCGTCGGAAGAGGTAGGCGCTCCGGGTTGTGGCCGTGCTGGCGTTGCGCCCAGTAGCCCCGAGGCGGGACGGGAATGTCCAGGCGCCGACAGATCTTCGCCAGCCCACGGCCGGAGATCCCGTACTGCGCGGCGATCTTCTCGACCGGCTCGGACCATACCAGCTCGTAGAGTTCCTCGCGATGGAGTTCAATCGATCCAGGGATGGGCATCGGCCATCCCATCCCGCTCGACGTGGGAGCGGTCGTCGGCACGGACACCCTGCGGCTTCCGTGCCCACCATCCGGCGGTTGATTGGGGGGCGCGGTTGCGGGTTCCCCGTCGCACGGCGGAGTGGTCCTTCGAGGACGTCTGGCCAGTCGCGGGAATCTCCACGTGGGTGGGTTGAGGCGCAGACGTCGACTCGCCTCGGCGAGCGGCAATTCGGGGCCTCGGATGCGGTCCGGGGATTCTCGGCGTGGTGTCGCGCGGCCATTCATGCGCCCGGTTTGTTGGCTGTCGGGCATGGGCGACCTCCGACGGTGAGACCTCGCGAGCCCTTGGCTCGCGAGAGGTCGGTTGCCTTCCTTGCGACCAGTGATCTCCAGCGGCGGTGGTGCTCTTCCGTTCGTGGGCCGATCCGCACGGCGATGGTAGAACCTGCCGGGGTTCACTGCCAGGGGGGTCAGGAACGGACAGACGCCGGGCTCCTCGGCTCTAGCTGGATCCTCGCTGTAGTGCGTGCCGGCTGACGGTCGCGCATCTCAATCGTCGGGCGGTCCGTGGGTGGGCGAGCTGCTCTATGCGATGGATGCTACGTGAAGACGATGTGTTCGTGCGGGCCCCAGGGCTTCTCGTGGGCGAGGGCGAGCTCCGGGCCAGCGGGCCACTCCGCCAAAGAGCCCCACGCTGGCCCGGGTCGGACTGCTACGCGAGCTGAGCGGCGCGAGGTCGGCGAATGGGAGCCAGGTGCACCTCGAGCCGGGATCCCGTCGCCGCCGCGATCTTCGCCAGCGTCGTCGTGGTCACGCCGGTCGTGGCTTTGCGTTCCATCCGAGCCACGCCAGTTTGCTTGGTGCCAATGCGCGCGGCGAGCTGCGCCTGGCTGAGGCCCGCGCGCTTCCGAGCCGCAACGATCTGCTCTGCCAGCTTGAGCCGCAGCAGCTCCCGCTGGAATGCGACATTGAGTTCGCGATCCTGAGCGAGCTCGGTTCGGATCTCGTCCATCAGCGTCGGTCGTCGAGCCATCATCCTCTCCTATTCCTCCCGGGCCAGCGCCTGCTGGCGGGCCCGGGCGACATCCAGGTCCCCGCGCGGGGTCTGTTCCGTGCGCTTCACGAAGCCGTGCAACAGGATAATGCGGCGGCCCGGACGGAAGCAGTACAGGAACCGGAACGGCCCCTGCGGATGGCCGATCCGCAGCTCATGCAGCCCGCCGCCCATCGGCGCGAGTGTGGCAATCCGAGTCGATTGCCGTGGGCCTCCAGACGATCCAGCATCGCGTACACCTTGGGCCGGGCCGTCTTCGACAGGTCGTCCAGGAAGTTCTTGACCGGGCGACCGCCGCCCGGGGTCCGGTAGTCATCGACGATCCAGGGCCCCCCGGTCATCGTGAGCGAATCATAACCACCATGTTATGTTATGTCAAGAACAAAAATGTTATATTGTGGCGGCGCTTCCAGGCCTCACAGGCGCAGCACGTCGAGGCCGGCGAACGACCGGGTGCCCCACGCTTCGAGATCGGCCTTCAGGGTGCTCACGATCCACGAGACCGCGCTCTTCGACAGCGGCGCGGTATTGAGCCAAGACACCAAGAACTGGCCCGATCCTGCACGCTGACATCGCGGGGGGCCGTCGAGATCGGCCTCCACTTCTCAGGCCCGGTTACTCCTTATCCGGGACGGGCGCACGGGTGGGTGATTCGCGTGATTCTCCTGATTTTAGGCGCCATTTCCCCTCCGCGCGAAAGCGGAGCGATGCGTAGGCCTGGAGCAGTACGTACGCGCACAGCAGGAGTGCGCTGTCGGTGTGCCCCGTCGGGGACACGAACCCGTGTGTCCGGGCAGTAACTCACCGCCGAACAAGGTCGATCCAGTAGGTCGCCGGCTCCGTGTAGCATTCTGCATATCCAGCCCCCGCAACCACTTCAGCGCAAACAGCCTCCTGGCCCTCCAGGAGGCTGTTCAGCGTCGCCCGCCCGCGAATCTCCGCTCGCCGCTCGGGTCCGGTCGAGGGCAGCGGTCGCACCGTCAATTCCCCGTCGAGTGCTTGGCGATCTCGGCCTTGGCCTGGGCGGGCTCCTTCCTGAGGAGCGCGTCGAGACGCTCGAGCTTGGCGGACCTGGCCGCCGCCGAGGCGTTTCTCGCCTGGCTCACGAATCCCGCGGGCAAGCAGACCTTCACGGCGGCCGGCTTCGATGTGGCGCCGTGATCGCGCCTGGCCGGCGCCATCGTCAGGGAGTTGGGGATCGCTGCCGTCGCGTCCGTCGGACGCTACGGCTTCTCGAGCGGCACCTCCTGGGCGAGAACGCCCTCTTGGGGCACGCTGACAAGTGCCTTGAACCAGCCGGGTTTCACGCCCGAGACGTCGAGGACCGCGACGAAGGGCCCGACCGTGCTCTGACCCGAGAGCCGGGGTAGGGTCCACGTGAGGCGGGTCGCGTCGGGCGCGCACCGGCCCAGGCCTTCCGCCCCGAGCCAGCACAGACTCAGCCGCGCGTTGGACGGCATGTCCAGGTACACGTCGACCGGGCCGACTGACTTCGTGCCGTGGTTCCGGACGACGAAACGATAGGTCACGGTCGGCCCGTTGAGAGCCCCTTCGGCGAGAACGTCCAGCGCGGGCACCCTGACGCTCACCGCCTCCTCGTCGTGCGCCTGCCAGTGCTTGAGATAACTCATGGTGATGACGCCGAACCAGTAGGGATCCGACAGGTACAGCAAGCCGCCGTGGCCGCCCCGGTCGAGCAAGAACGTGTGCACGTTCGGGTTGTCCTTCGCAATGTCCAGATACGCGAGGCTTTGCGGCCCTCCGTCGTGCGCGCCCTGTTTTATCCGCGCCAGCCGCAGCCCGTCGTCCAGCGAGTCGAGCACGAGGAGCGGCGCCGTCACCTTTGCGACGTCGTTCCCCACGCCACTGCGGGCTTCGAAGGTCGGGAGGTCAACGCCATAGAAGCGGGCCGCGCGCTCGTCGTACTCGTAGAACGACTTCGTGCCCAGGAAGTCAAGGAAGAAGCGGGCAAACTGCGACGGAGTGTAGCCCGGCTCGGGCGGCGTCGACGGTGGGTAAATGCCGAGCGGCGGCGACACGGCGACGCCCGCCGTGATGTCGCCCGTATCCTGGGCCATCGCCTTGACGAGGCCCCGCGCGCCGAAGCTGAACGCGATGACGGAGACGGAGGTGGCCTTGCTCAGGCTCCGGAGGTGGCGGACGGCCACGATGATGTCATCGGCCTCTTTCCAGCCGTTCGTCATCGGTGCCTTTGACGTCCCTCGCGTCTCGCCGTGATCGCGGAGGTCGACGGCGAGGACACTCCAGCCGTTCCGGGAGAACATATCGGCGAGCTCGACGATGAACTTGGAATCCTTGCTCTGCGTAAAACCGTGCACCAGGACTACGCCGGGGCGAGCCTGGCGTTGGGCGGCCCAGCGCCCGACCAACGGGGTCCCGTCCTGGCTGGAGAACGTGGTCCGGGTGAAGGTGTAGTCGTATTCCTTGGTTCGGAACAGGGCAGCTCGCACACCGAGGGGATTGGGGTCCTGGGGAATCGCTTTGATGAACTGGAGGATCTGCGCCCCTGGCCCGGGCTTGATGCTGATCCAGTACGGCGGGAGCGCCTCGGGCGGGGGCATACCGCCAGCCCTCGCGACGCGGTTGCCGGAAGCCGGGATCAAGAACGCAGCCAGCAGGGCGAGGAGCAGGAGCCGGCCAGGTCTCAACATGGCGATCCCCCTTGAAATCCTCAGGGAGGTGTTCCGCGGACGTCTCGACGCATAGCACACTCCGGTACTTGGACGGCGATTTGAGCCCGCACACTACGCCGCTTTCGCTGAGATCGTCAAGGAGGCGATCCCCCTCAAAACAAGTGTTACCCCCCTGGGGGAAACGACTGAGAAGGGGCTCTCCTACGCTCTCTCAATCGTCAAGGCCATCGTCGAGCGTCATGGAGGTACCATCAGAGTCGAGAGTCGGCCGGGACGAACAGTCTTCGTGACGACGCTGCCACACATGCCCGGCTGAAGCGGCAACGATCCAAAGGAAAAGAGAGATGGCCAAGCTCGTGTTCGGAATGAACCAGTCCCTGGACGGTTACGTCGATCACATGGCGTTTGCACCAAGCCCCACGCTCTTCCGCCATTTCATCGAGGAGGCTCAGACGCAGGCGGGCAGTGTGTACGGTCGCCACATGTATGAGGTCATGCGTTACTGGGACGACGATCATCCTGAATGGAATGAGGAGGAACACGCCTTCGCGTCGGCATGGCGGAGTCAGCCGAAATGGGTCGTGTCGCGCTCGTTGAAGTCGGTCGGCCGCAACGCCACGCTGATCGAGGATGATGTCGAGGGCGCGATCCGCAACCTAAAGGCCGCGCGCGACGGGGAGATTGAAGTTGCCGGCCCGGATCTGGCGCGAAGCCTCACCGAGCTTGGCCTGATCGATGAGTATCGAATCTACCTGCACCCCGTCGTGATTGGTCGCGGCAAGCCATATTTCGCCGGCCCCCGGCCACCGCTCCGCCTCATGACCAGCGATCGGATTGGCGAGGATGTGCTCAGGTTGACCTACGTTCCTGCCTAGTCTCGCGACTCGCGCTCTGTTGCTTTCTGGCACCCGCCGGCCATTCGAGAAGCGCGAGCCGATGCGGTCGCCGGCGGCCGGCGACGGCCACGGGACCCCAAGCGCCGCGCCAGCCCGCTAGAGTTCCCGTAGGTCCTTCGGTCGTCTCCACGCTGGCTGACCCCTCCTGAGCATTCGCCCTCTTAGGTCGTCTAGCAGCTCGATGGGGAGGTTCTCGTCGAGCTTGAACCTCACGCGGGCTTGAGGGGGAGGAGGCTCTCCTTGCGGGCGAGTTCAGCCGCGTACGCCATAGCGACGTCGATGTGGATGGGCTCGAGCGTCGGGTAGCTTCGGAGAATCTCGTCGCGGCCGAGCCCCTCGGCAAGGTTGTCGAGAATAACCGTCACCAGCACTCGCGTGCCCTTGGCACACAGTTGTCCCCCACAGATCTTGGGGTCGCTCGTCAGATGCTCGCGCCAATCGATCATGATTCCCTCGCTCGTTCTCGGTGTGGCTGAGCGAAATCCCCGCTGGCAAGAGGTCTCGCTCGTGCGGTCAGGGCACCAGCCAGCAAGTCCGGCACGGTAGGGCGGCGAGGACGGGGCATCCGAGCCCGCCGGCCGCGTACCACCCCACCGGGAAGTGAGATCGCGTGGGTTGCTGGCCCGGAGGTGGCACCGGGAAAGGCTGTACCCTGGACCGGTGACCGTGACCGCAGCCCCGCGGTTCCGCCGTTCCGCGCTGTGGGCACCCGATCGCCGCGCCACCACCACCGGACTGCTGATTCTGGTCACCATTGCGGCGCTCGAGGCGCTGGGCGTGAGTACGGCGCTCCCGACGATCGCCCGGGACCTGCACGGCGGCGCGTACTACTCGTGGGTGTTCACGACGATGCTCGCGGCGAGCGTGGTCGGCACGGTGCTGTCCGGCAAGCTGTCGGATCGGTACGGGCCGGCCCCGGGACTGCTCGCCGGTCCGGTGCTCTTCCTCGCCGGCCTGCTCGTCGCCGGGCTCGCGCCGACCATGCCGGTGCTGCTCGTGGGCCGCGTGCTGCAGGGCCTCGGCGCCGGCGCTCAGATCGTCGCCCTGTACGTGCTCATCGCCGCCGTCTACCCGCCAGGCGACCGGCCCGCGGCCTTCGGCGCGCTCTCCGCCGCCTGGGTGGTCCCCGGGTTGGTCGGGCCGGCCCTCGCCGGGGTCGTCACCCAGCGGTTCGGCTGGCGGTGGATTTTCCTCGGGCTCGCGCCGCTCCCGCTACTCGCCCTGCTGTTGCTGATCGGCGTGGCCTTGCGGGCGGACCGCGGCCGCCCGGGCGGCGACTCCGCACAGCGTCCTGGGCTGCCGCTTGCCGCGCTTGGGGCCGCAGCCGGCCTGTCCGCTGTGACCTGGGCAGCGCAACACCCCTTCTCCGGCTGGCTCGCGCTCTGCTTGGCCATTGGCGGGCTGGCCGCCCTGGTCCCGGCGCTGCGGCGGCTGCTGCCCGCCGGCACCCTCACCGCCCGCCCCGGCATCCCGGTCACCGTGCTGGCCCGCGGGCTGTTGGCCGGCGCGTTCTTCGGGGTCCAGGCGTACCTGCCGCTGACGCTCACCGCGGTACACGGGTACTCGCCGACGGCCGCCGGGCTGCCGCTTACCGTCGCGGCGGTCGGCTGGGCGGCTGCCTCGAACGCGCAGAAGTGGCTGGCCGGCATACCGAAGGAAAAGATCGTGCGGTGGGCCTTCCTCGGCTTGGCGCCGGCCCTCGCCACACTCTCCCTGATCGCCACACCCTGGGGTCCGGTCTGGCTCGCGGCGCCGCTGTGGGGCCTGGCTGGTGTCGCGATGAGTCTCGGTTACCCGGCGGTGAACCTGTTGGTGCTGGAGCTGTCCCCGCGCAACGCGCGGGGCTTCAATTCCGCCGCCCTGCAGATCGCCGACATGCTCGGGACGGCCACCCTTGTCGGGTTCGGTGGGGTACTGTTCGCCGCGTTCGCGTCCACCGAGCGGCCGACCGCCGCGGTCGTCCCGTTCAATCTGCTGATGGGCGCGGTGGCCCTGGCCGGCGCGGCGCTCTTCGCCCGCCGCCGCGAGCCGCTCGCGTCGCCGAGCCCGGCATCCCTGTGAGATCCGCTGGAGCCACCACCCGCGAGTTTCGGACGCTGAGCGGCTTCGACGGTCGGCCCATTCGATCACTGGCTCAGAGGCGAGGCCCTGCGTCGGCCGGTCTTCGCGTCCGAAACCGACCGGATGGTGGCAGCCGGCCGAGTCTCATACCTGAGCTTGGAGACCGTGCTGAGGCGTGGCGGCAGTGTATCGGCCACGGAGCCCCCGCTCATTCAGCGTCTCGCGTGACAGTCAGGCTCGCCGCTACGTTACTGCCCTGACAGTCCAGAAAGAGGCGTGTGAGCTGATCCCTGGACAACCGTGCGACAACTGTGCTGCTCATGCGTTCTGGGATACTCGCCCATTGACGACACTCCCCGACCGGGGAAGAATGGGCCGTCGCCGTTCCGTCGAGGGCATGGGGGGAGCGGTCGAAAGGATGCCCGATGCCGACGACGTTCCATGATCTGTCCCAGTTGCGCTCGGG
>CAYXBJ010000154.1:0-18872 GCA_964463175.1 uncultured bacterium | reverse complement strand
CATCGGGTCGCGTCACGGTGTCGCATGGCCTCGCGGCGGCGCGCTCGCGTGCTACGCTTGGAAATGCCGCCGTTCCCGTCCTGGGGAGCCTCGACGGCTGGAGGTCCCTCGGATGTCCCGCATCACCAGGCTCTCCCGGCTGGCGCTCCTCGCGCTCGTCCTCGCCCTGGCGCCCGGCGCGACCGTGTCGGTCGAATCCGCCGGTCTGGACGTCAAGCCCGCCCACCACCTCGTCCAGGGCTTCCGGAATCTCGATGACGGCTACCGCTATGACGTCGGCGTGCGGATGCAGCATTTCCTGCTCGGCGCCTTCACGCGGTACCCCCCGAGAGGCACGCCGCTCGCCGTGGTCAAGAACGACGGCGCCGCGCTCCGCGAGAACCGAACCGATCCGACGGTCACCTGGATCGGCCATTCCACGTTCCTGCTGCAGCTCGACGGGGTAAACGTCCTGACGGATCCCATCTGGGCGAACCGCGCCAGCCCGGTGAGCTTCGCCGGGCCGCGGCGGCTGGTCCCGCCCGGTCTGGCCTTCGCCGACCTGCCACCGATCGACGCGGTGGTCATCTCCCACGACCACTACGACCATCTCGACCTGGCGACGGTGGAGCACCTGGCACGCGCGTATCACCCGCGCTTCTTCGTACCCCTTGGCCTGCGCGCGTGGCTCGAGGCGCGCGGGATCACCGACGTGGTCGAGCTCGACTGGTGGGAGCGCGCCGACTTCCGGGGCTTGTCCTTTGTCGCCACGCCCGCCCAGCACTCCTCGGGCCGCACTCTCACCGACCATGACCTGCGCCTCTGGTCGTCGTGGGTCGTCGTCGGGCCGACGAGGCGCTTCTTCTTCGCCGGAGACACCGGGTACGACCCGCGCCTCCGGAGCATCGGCGACCGGCTCGGACCCTTTGATCTCGCCGCCATTCCGATCGGGGGCTACAGCACGTTCCGGACGGGGCATCCCAACCACCTCAATCCGGAGGAGGCGGTGCAGCTCTTCCAGGACATCAAGGGTCGACTTCTGGTGCCGATGCACTGGGGCACCTTCGCCATGAACCGTGAGCCGTTTCGCGAGCCGCCCGATCGCCTCCTCCAGGAGGCCGAGCGACGCGGCATGGAGGAGCAGGTCGCGCTCCTGCACCCGGGCCAGACGATTCCCTGGTAGCCCGCGCGGCGGCATCGGCCGGGCAGCCGTCGCTCAGAGATAGCTCTGGAACGGAATGGCGAGCAGCTCGAGCACGCGACCGCCCAGCGCCCGGTCCTTCCAGGCTTCGAGGTCGATCCGCTTCGCGTACCGCAGGTCCTCCTGGAAGACCTGCGCGAGGCCGGCGGCGAACGCCCGATCGTACGCGACGACGTTCAACTCGTCGTTCAGCCGGAAGGAGCGATAGTCGAGGTTCGCGCTCCCGATCGTCGCCCAGATCCCGTCGATGACCATCGTCTTGGCGTGCAGGAGCGCCGCCGTGTACTCGTAGATCTCGATGCCCGCCTCGAGGAGGCGGCCGAACTGTCTCCGGCCGGCGTATCGCACCAGGGGATGGTCGGTCACACCGGGCACGAGGAACCGGATCTGGACCCCGCGGCGCGCGGCCTGGACCAGCGTCTCGATCATCTGGTCGTCGAGCAGGACGTACGGATTGGTGATCTCGATCGACCGGCGCGCCGACGCGATCGCGAGCAGGAAGGTCGTGTAAACGGCGTAGCTCCCGCCCTGGGGGCCACTGCGGATGATCTGCGCATGGGTCTGGCCCGCGGCGTGGGCCGGCGCCGGGAAGTAGTCCGCTCCGCCCAGGACCACGCCGGTCGCTTCAACCCAGTTCTCGGCAAACGCGCCCTGGAGATACTCGACCACCGGACCCTCGATCCGCACGTCGGTGTCGCGCCAGTGATCCGGGGTCCGGCCATCGCCCATCCACTTTTCACTGACGCCGGACCCGCCAGTGAAGCCGATCCGGCCGTCCACGACGAGGATGCGCCGGTGATTACGATTGTTGACGCGGTTCATGCCGAACGGTCCGATCGGCCGGAACGCGACCACCTGGCATCCCGCCGCGGACATCAGCTCCACATATTCCCGCGGCATGGCGAGCGTCCCGACGCTGTCCAGCAGGACATGGGCCCGCACCCCCGCTCGGCAGCGCTCCGCCAGCGCCCCCGCGAGATCCTGGGCGATCGGTCCATCCTCGTAGCTGTACTGGGCGTACGTGATGGTCGTCCGGGCTCCCCGGATCGCGGCCAGGATCCCTGGATAGATCTGCTCGCCGTTCAGTAGAACCGTCAGCCGGTTGCCCCCGACGATCGGCGCCTCCGCGTGCGCCTCGAGCGTGGGGAAGAACGCGGGCTCGCCGAGATTCATCGGCGGCAGCGTCCGGTGCACGGGGACGTTGGAGCAGGCGCTGGCCACACCGAGAATCACGACGAGCAAGAGCGCGCGGCGCCACGTTCGCCGCCGGAGCCCGGGGGTCGCGGGGCGGCGCGTCGGTCGGCCATGCGGCGGGCTCGTGCGGCGGGCGAGCCAGCGGCGCGTCATCGCGCTCATCACCACGCTGGCGGCCCCCAAGGCGCCGAGAATCGCGAGCGTCCGCCAGATCCGATTGCCGGCGCCAAGCGTGCCGGCCACGTGACCCAGCCACACCAGTCCCGCAGCCCAGAGCACCGCGCCGAGACCGTCCCACAGCAGGAACTGCGCGTAGGACATTCCCCGCGAGACGGCCAGGGGCGTGATGACGAGACGGAGCGCAGCCGCCAGGCGCCCGAGCACGAGGATCGGCCCTCCGAATCGAAGGACCAGGCGCCCCGCGGTGGCGGTCCGGCTCGCCGGGAGGCGAACGATCCGACAGTAGAGCGCGAACAGGCGATGCCCCCGCGAGCGGCCCAGCACATACCAGACGTGATCGCCGATCACCGTGCCGATCACCGCGAGCGCGACGACGAGGAACGCTGCCCCGCCCGCGCCGCGTGTCGCGCCGGACACGGAGCCCGCGGTGAGCAGCATGATCCGACCAGGAAACGGGACACCGAGCGCGTCGACGAACGCGCCGACGAACACGACCGCATAGAGGTGTGCGCGAAGCCAACCCTCGAGATGCGCGAACACTGTCCTCCTCGGGCCGGGGTGGCGCCGGGGCTCGCTCGGGTCCCCGCGCTCACCCGCGGAACACGCCATCGCCAGCATTCTCGCCAAGGCGCGCGACAAGACCGCCGGCGAGGCGGAATCGCACGGCAGGGGCCCGGTCAGCCCCGCTTCCAGCGAGATTCGGGTCGGCCTGATCCGGCGGCCGTCGCCCGGCCGCTCAGCGCGCGGCCGTCCCGTGCCAGGCGTTCGGACCCGCCGGCTCTGCGCCCCGATGCGGCGCCGGCCAGGTGATGGTCAGCCCGACCGCGACGCCCCCCGGATCCTCACGGTGATCGAAGGGGGCGTTCGGCGTGATCCACGAGCTCAGGCCAGCGCGGACATGCTCGGTCGTCCCGGTCAGTGGCTCGATAAACGCGGGCTCGGTGGGTCGCGGGCCTCCGCCGGGGTCGCGCTCCTGATCGAGTGACCGGCCCCGCGGGGGCGCCACCGTCGTCACCGCGCCGCCCGTGGTCTGCGCGCCGGTCACGCGCGGGTCGGTGGACCCCGAGGCCGGACCGGCCGCTTCACCGCGGGCGTTCACACCAACGCACGCCACGAGGGCCACGAAACACATCGAGAGCCGTACTCGCGTGTGCACGTCGCATCCTCCCCGTCTCGGCCGGATCCGGTGTTCCCTACGACTTCTCGCCGGTGAAGAAGCTGCTCACCTTGTGCCCCACGTACTTGATGCCATCCAGGATCGCGTCGCCGAGACTCTTCGCGCTGTCGTGGAGCCGGTCGCCGACCTGTGCGGCGCTCGGCGCCGCGGGAGCGCTCGCGCTGCTCCCCGTCTGCTCGGTGGGCTTGGCTCCTTCAGACTGCGTCCCACTCGTCACCCCGCTCTGGTTCGATGTGTCCGGAGCTTGGGCCACGGCAATGGCCGGAGCCCAGGCAAAGGAGAGGCTCGCGACCAGCACCACACCCATCCGGGCGCTCCGATGGCCGATTCGACGCATCACGCACCTCCATCCGGCCACGTCCGTGTTCCGATCCGTCGAACCACTTCATTGGACGGGCTCGACGTCCGCACCATGCGTGGCCTCCTCCAGGTGTCTGCGCAAGCGCCGTGCCACGGCGAGAAGTGGCCGTGTCGAGATCGAAGGGGTCTCGAGAGCGCGCTCCCGCACGATGACACTCGGAGCATCGAGGCGACGCCGTGTCCGGCCGGTGACAGCGTGACGCCGGCTGGGACGCCCCATTCCGATCACCGGAGCCACGCGGTCGCGCCCGACGGCGCCGTGTCGGTGGCGCGCCCGGCATACGCCTGCCCCGGAGCTGCCGTACCATGTCGCCGGGAAGGATCGGCATGTTCCCCGCGTCGCGTGACGTGGGGCCGCACACCCAAGAACCGAAGGAGGAGTCCTCGATGCTGGGCGAGAAGATCGGCGAAGAGCGGGGCAAGGTCACGAGCCGGCGGGTGCTCAAGAGCGGCGACCCGCACTACCTCAAGATGGAGATCACGTTCGAGACGCAAGCCACCGTCTACGGCATGTCGTGCATGAGCATCGGTACCTACGAGGTGTTCGAGCGCATCTCGGGACAGCTGTACGGCATCGGCCAGGGCATGATCCGGACGCCCGACGGCGAGGGCGCCATCTGGAACGGCCACGGGGTCGGCATCCCCACGCCCGATGGCGGCGTCAAGTTCGCGGCGTCGGTGGCCTACCAGGCCGGCAGCCACGGAAAGCTGGCTCGCCTGAACCACGCCCTGGTCCTCGTGGAGCACACCTCGAGCGGCGACGGGAGCGTGAGGTCGACGTTCAGCGAGTGGAAGGCGTAAACGGTCGGCGCCGCGGCGATCCGTCCGGGCGGGTCGCGGCCGGCCGCCCGGACGGAGAGGCCTCGCGCGCTAGGCGCCGGCGCGAAAGCTGAACGACGGATCGAGCGGCGGCAAGGGCGCGCCGAAGAACAGCCGCCGCTGAAGCCGCGGGACGAGCCCGGTCCGGAGCGCCAGCGGCAGCGCCTTTCGCACGAGCCACCGGAGGACCGGGCTCTGGCTTCCCGACCCGAGCAGCGTCCTACCCGCCTGACGCTGGAGCAGGTGGAGCGCCCGGATGTCCGGCTCACGGAGCGCTTGGACCCGGGCCAGCGCGCTCTTCGGAATCGGGCCGTGACCCAGCTTCGGATAGATCTCCTGGGCGGCGACGGCCGCCGTGGCGAGCGCGACGTTCACGCCGATCGCGCCGGCGGGGCTCATCGTGTGCGCCGCGTCGCCGATGAGGAGCGCGCCGTCCCGCGCCCAATCGCGGACCAGCAGGATCTGCGCGGAGAGCGGGAAGAACGGCGTGAAGTCGCGCAGCCCCGCTGCGAAGTCGGCGAACAGTGGGTCGAGCCCGCGGATGCGCCCGGCGACCGCCGCGACCCCCTCCTGACGCCAGCTCCGCCACACATCCTTTGCCAGCAAGAGGCCCACCTGGATCTGGTTCGGGTACTTTGGCAGCATCAGGAGCGGCACGGTGCCCACCGAGAAGTAGATCGTCCGGGCCCAGTTCGCGGGCGGGTCGATCACGAACCAGATCACGTCGAAGTCGTCGTGCTCGTACTCGGTGACGAATCCACCCAGGCGGCGGATCGTCGAGTGCCGGCCGTCGGCGCCCACGGTCACGTCGGCCCGGATCTCGAACGCCTCGCCACCGTGGCGGCGCCCCCGGACGCCCACCACCGCGCCGTTTTCCAGCACCAGCTCCGTCACCCGCGCCCCCATCCAGCACTGGAAGGTCGGCAGGGGCGCCGCCTTCCTCACGAGCGCCTCGAGGAACACCGGCTGCGGCATCCAGATGGCGTAGGGGAATTCAGGAGCGATCCGCCGGAAGTCGAAGCTCCCCGCTGGCTTGCCGTCGACCAGGAGCCGCCCGCTCGTCAAGGTGAGGTGCGGCTGCTCGAGGACGTACTCGAGCAGGCCCAGCTGATGGAGGAGACGCGCCGTGCTCGGCTGGAGGACCTCGCCGCGGAACTCGCGATCGAAGGTCTCGTGCCCCTCGAGCACGACCACCTGGGCGCCGCGCTTGGCCAGCAGCAGACCGAGCAGCAGACCCGCGGGGCCGCCGCCCACCACGCAGACATCGGCCCGTGACTGCGCCATGTCGGATTCCCCGCCGATCATAGGGCAGCGCGACGGCCCGCAGAAGGGCGGCTCCACGTCACGACGACATCGGATCCCGTGGCGGCGCCGGGGCGGACCGCTACAGCAGTCGCCGCACCCCCCAGAGCGCGCCGAACACGGCGAAGACCCGGACGTTGTTGCTGCGCGGATCGAGCGGGGTGAAGAACAGCCCGGCGCGGTAGCGATCGAGCTGTCGCGTGTGCCCGACGAGCTCCTCGCCATCTCGGAAGTGCACGCTCACCTTGCGGGTGTCCGGCGGGCGCGCCTGGTAGAGATCCTTCGACTCGTCGTGGGCGGGGTCGCCATCGAAGCTCCGGACGAAGAACACGGCCTTCAGATCGGCCACCACGACCTCGATCCCCTCGCTGTCGGGGTCGTCCACGGGCACGAGGGGGAAGGATGGCTGCGCGGGGTCGAAATCGGCGTAGCCCTTGAGGACGCGCCCGTCGGCGTAGCGCACCACCACCCGACCGGGGCTCCGGCTGACCCAGAGCCGCCGCCGCGGGGCGGTCCGACCGCTCCGAGCGCTGCCGGGCCCGAGGCGATCGGCGCGGGACTGCGGCGCGCCCATCCAGTCCACCGTATCAGGAGACTCGCGGCGCCGCCCCGGGAATATGGATGCGCCCGACCGGGCGCTGCCGCCCCGCCTCAGGAATCCGGCACCGCCGGCGCATCCGGCACTCGACTCATCTAGACTGGACTCTACGGGGGACAGCTCGATGGCGGGGCGCGGATGGCGATCGGCCTCGGGGATCCTGGGCCGGGCGGTCGGCGTGGTGGCGTTGTGCGGCCTTCTGGCCGTGTCGGCGCTCGCGGAGGAGCGCGGCGAGATCCGCGTGAAGGTCGTCGGGCTCCAGTCCGACCAGGGAGTTCTGCGGTGGGGGCTCTACGACCGGAAGGAGGCCTTCGCCACGGAGGGCGGGGCCCGCGCCAGCGGGGTGCGCTCGATCCAGAACGGTCAGTCCCAGTTCGTCATCCCGGACCTTCCGTACGGCACCTACGCCCTCATCGTCGCTCACGACGTGAACGCCGACGGGAAGATCGACCGGAATCCCTTCTCGCGGGAGCTCAAGGGCATCACCAACTACACCGGGAAGATCCTCTGGTTCCCGGACTTCGACAAGGCGAAGTTCCGGCTCGACCGACCGTCGGTCGGCGTCGAGATCCGCGTGTACTAGACGCCGCGCGACGGCGGCCAGAGCGCTCGCTCGGGTCCGCGCCTCGACGGTGTCCGGCCGGCGGTGCTAGGATCGGGCCAGCGCGCCGGCGAGGTCCCGCGCGTCGTCGCCGGCGCGCCGCGCGCCCGGAGACTCCGATCGCCGGTCCGAGGAGGGCGTCCCGATGACCCTTCAGTTTCGACGGCTGCACCCCACCTTCGTCGCCGAGGTCAGCCCGGTCGATCTCCGCGAGGTCCACGATGCGGAGACCCTGGCCGAGATCCGGGCCGGGATGGACGCCTACGCCATCCTCGTCTTCCGGGGCCAGCCGTTCACCGACGACCAGCAGGTCGCCTTTGCGGAGCGACTGGACGGGCGGCTCCACACGAAGACGGGGACCGCGGCGCTCGGCCTGAATCGCCTCGGCAACGACGCGCTCGCCGACATCTCGAACCTCGACGAGCGCGGGGACATCGCGCAGGTCGACCATCGCCGGCGGGCGTATTCGCTCGGGAACCGGCTGTGGCACACCGACGCGTCGTTCCAGAACCCGGCGGGACGCTACTCGATGCTGTCCGCGAAAGTCATCCCGCCGGTCGGCGCCGACACCGAGTACGCGGACATGCGCACCGCCTATGACGCCCTGCCGGAGGAGACGAAGGCGCGGCTCGAGGACCTGCGCGTTCACCACTCGATTGCGTACTCGCGCCAGACACTCGGCTTCGAGTTCTCCACGGAGGAAGCGAGCCGTCTCGAGGGCGCGGTGCATCCGCTCGTGCGCGTCTTCCCGCGCGCCGGCCGGCGCTCGCTCTACCTCGCGTCTCACGCCTCGCGGATCGTCGACTGGCCGCTCCCCGAGGGGCGGCTCCTCCTGCGCGACCTGATCGAGCACGCCACCCAGCCGCAGTTCGTGTACCGGCATCGCTGGGCGGTCGGCGATCTCGTGATCTGGGACAATCGCGCCACGATGCATCGCGCCCGGCCCTTCGACGATCTGACCCATCGCCGCGAGCTGCGGCGCGTCACGACGCTCGACATCGAGCCCGCCACGGTGCCGGCGACCCGCGTCTGACGCGCGCCCTACGCCACGCGGTGGCGACGGCCGGGCCCCGCGGCCCGGACGCGGGGCGCTCCGCTAGGCAGCGAGGTAGGGAATCGTCATGGGGCCCTCCGGCAGGACGGCCACCGGCGCATCCCGACCAACCCGCCCGAGCTCGTCGGCGAGCCGCCGGGCCACGTCAGCGACCGGCTCCACGTGCGCCCGACGCAGCTCGTCCGCGGGAATCTCGCTGTAGAGCCCGGCGCGCGCCCGCACGAGGATCATGGCCAGCATCTGGGCCTCCCACTGATCGAACATCGAGAAGCCCGGCGCGAGCACCGTGTCGAGGATCGCCTGCGGCGTCGCGTGCTCCACGAGCAGCCGCCGGAAGTTGCCGTGATCCGGGAAGCCGTCGTTGCAGCGCGCGGCCGTCAGGATGTAGCCGCCGGCCTCGACGACCTGCGCGCCGGCCGACATCCCCTTGACCGTCTGGTAGAGGTTCTGGTCCAGGGGATACCCGCCGTTCGTCGTGACGACGATCGGGTACGCCCGCTCGGATGCGACCATCGCGGTTGCCTTCGCGGCGGCACAGCCCCGCTCGTGCGCGGCGATCGCGTCGCCGCAGTAGACGCCGGTGATCGCGCGGTCGCGATTCAGGGTCACGTTCACGCAGAAGTCGAGCGGCAGGAGGGCGCCGTTCGCCCGGATCTGCGCCTGCGTCGGATTGTCGTCGAGCACGCCCCAGGTCGATTTCGGGTCCGCGATGACCGCGGCCCGATGGTAATGCGTGATCGAGTCGATGTCGGCCAGCGCGGGGAAGATTCCCTTGTAGCCGCCCGAGAAGCCGGCCATGAAATGGGGCTCGATGAACCCGACGACGATCCGCCGGTCGGCCTCCACGTAGGCCCGGTTGAGGAAGACCGGCCGGCCGTCGCGCGCGGTCCCGGCCCGGCTGAGGGTCGACGGGTCCTGCGCGGCGTGGTTGATGATGCGGTAGGTGGAGGCGACGTGCCGCCCGACCATTCCCTCGAGCTCGGCGGGCGTGTTGGGCCGGTGCGAGCCCGTGCCATTGATGATGGTGATGCGCTCAGGCGTGACGTGCGGGAGCTCGGCGAACAACCAGGGCAGGAGCCGGTCCGAGGGCATGGGCCGCGTGATGTCGGGGATCACGACCGCGACCCGATCGCGCGGACCGACCACGTCGCGGAGGGGCCGCGCGCCGATCGGCCGTCGCACAGCGGCCCGGAACGCCGCCGCCTCGTCGGGCAGTCCCGGAACGAACCGCGGGCGGATCACCGTCACGTCGGCCGCGTCCGTCACCAGATCGATGCCGTCCGTCCCATACTCGAGCCGCACCCGCTGCATGGCTCCGATGATAGCGCGCCCCGGGAGCGCGGGCGGTGGCCCTGAATGCCCGGCGCGGATTCGTTGCGCCACGTCTCCGGCGGCGCGATCGGCGATCGGACATGCTAGAGTCCCATCCCGTGGTCTGGCGACCGCCTGAGGCAATCGAGTCCGCGCCGGCGCGTGCCCGAATGTGCCTCGCACTCCTGGCGCTGGCACTCGCCGGCCTGGTCGGCGGAACCGGCTGCCAGCGCGCCGATCAGCCCGCGCCGGCCGCCAAGACCACCCCGGCCGCGCCGCCGACCTTCGTTGGCGGCGCCAAGTGCGCGAGCTGCCACCCGAAGGAGGCGGACGCGTTCCGCGGCTCCGACCACGCCCGCGCGATGCAGCCCGCCTCGCCGGAAACCGTTCTCGGGAACTTCGAGCAAGCCCGCGTCACGCAGCGGGGCGTCGCCTCGACGTTCTCTCGCCGCGACGACAAGTACTTCGTCCGCACCGAGGGCCCGGATGGCAAGCCGGGGGAGTTCGAGATCGCGTATACCTTCGGGGTCCATCCCCTGCAGCAGTACCTGGTGCCGTTCCCTGATGGGCGGCTCCAGGCGCTCGGCCTGGCCTGGGACACGCGGCCGCGCGCCGAGGGGGGACAGCGGTGGTTCGCTCTCTATCCCGACGTGACGCTGCACCCGCCGGATCCGCTCCACTGGACGGGCCGCGAGCAAACGTGGAACTACCAGTGCGCCGAGTGCCATTCGACGAATCTCCAGAAACGCTACGATCTCGCCGCCAACCGCTATGCCACGGTGTGGGCCGAGATCAACGTCTCCTGCGAGGAGTGTCACGGCCCGGGCTCGGCCCACGTGACCTGGGCGGAGACCCGGAAGGCGGGGACGGCGTACAAGGCGTCGGATGCCAACGGCCTCGTGGTCCGCCTCGGACGCGGCGAGGGCGCCTGGACGATCAAGGACACCCAGCGGGGGATCGCCGAGTGGACCGGCCCGCCCCGGTCGTCGGCGGAACTCGACGTCTGCGCGCGCTGCCACGCGCGGCGGCGGCCCATCGTCGATCCGCATCCCTACGGCCAGCCGTTCCTCGACACGCATGTCCCCGCTTTCCTCGACGCGCCGCTCTACCACGCGGACGGCCAGATCCTCGGTGAGGTCTACGAGTGGGGCTCGTTCGTCCAGAGCCGCATGCACCACGCGGGGGTCACCTGCTCCGACTGCCACGAGCCGCATCGCGCGGCGCTCCGGGCTCCCGGCAACGCGGTCTGCGCGCAGTGCCACCTCCCGGCGCGATTCGACAGCGAGGGCCACCATCATCACCGTCCGGGATCGGAGGCCGCCCGCTGCGTGAGCTGCCACATGCCCACCCGCACGTACATGGTGGTCGACCCGCGCCGGGACCACAGCCTCCGCGTCCCGCGGCCGGATCTCTCAGCGGCGCTCGGCACGCCGAACGCCTGCACCGGCTGTCACCGCGACCGCCCGGCGCAGTGGGCGGCGGAGCGGGTCAAGGCCTGGGGCGGGACGCGCCCGGGGACCCCGCACTTCGCCCGCGCGCTCGACGCCGCGCGACGCGGGCTCCCGGACGCCGCGCCGGGACTGATCGGCGTCGCGACCGACCGGGGTGTCCCCGGCATCGCGCGCGCCACCGCCCTGTCTCACTTCGGCGAGTTCACCACGGCCGCGATGGCGCCGGTCATCGAGGGCGCGCTCGCCGATCCCGATCCGCTCGTGCGGCTCGGGGCGCTCCGCGGAGCCGAGGCCGTGCCACCCGATCGCCTCGCGCGGCTCGTCGCGCCGCTGCTCCGCGATCCGGTCCGCAGCGTGCGCATTGCGGCCGCCCAGACGCTCGCCGGCGCGCCGCGCGGCGCGCTCACAGACGCCAAGCGCGCCGATTTCGACCGAGCCGCGGCGGAGCTGGTGCAATCGGAGCGCGTCAACGCCGAGCGGCCCGAATCCCACCTGAACCTCGCGAACCTCTACGCGCGGCTCGGGCGCCCGGCCGACGCCGAGTCCGAGCTCCGCACCGCACTCTGGCTCGATCCGGCGTTCGTCCCGGCGCTCCTGAACCTGGCGGATCTGCTGCGGGCCCAGGGGCGCGACGCGGACGGCGAGCGGTTCCTCGACCAGGCGCTCCGCGTCGCGCCCGACCACGCGGAGGCGCTCCACGCCCTGGCGCTCCTCCGGGTGCGCCAGAAACGCCTCCCCGAGGCCGTCGACCTCCTGCGCCGCGCCGCCCGCGCCCGCCCCGACGCCCCGCGCTTCGCCTACGTGTACGCGGTCGCGCTTCACGACACC
This sequence comes from uncultured bacterium, assembly GCA_964463175.1. Classification (GTDB taxonomy): domain Bacteria; phylum Methylomirabilota; class Methylomirabilia; order Rokubacteriales; family DASRDR01; genus DASRDR01. Next base: position 6,817 of record CAYXBJ010000154.1, on the reverse strand, counting down.
GGCCGGGCCGGCGACGCCATCACCGTCCTCGAGGGCGCCCACCGCCAGCGCCCGGCCGACCGTGACGTGCTCGCCGCGCTCGCCACCTACCTCGGCGAGCGGGGCGACGTGAAGCGGGCGCTCCAGTACGCCGAGCAGCTCGCGGCGCTCGATCCCGCCGAGCCGAGCGCGCGCGCCCTCGTCGAGTCCCTGCGCCGGCGCGGGGGCTGACGCGCGCGGCCGCGCCCCGCGGCCCTTCCCAGCGCCGGACCCTCTGCGCTACGATCACGCGTCATGACCGGGCCCTCGCACCGGGAAACGCCGGCGCGCGACATCGAGCGCTACCACGCCGCCGCGCTCGAGCTCGCCGACGAGGCGCGACGCATCGTCCGGCCGGCGCTCGAGCGAGGCCTGCGGGTCGAGACGAAGGCGGATCGCTCGCTGGTCACCGACGTCGACCGCGCGGTCGAGCGCCGCTGGCGCGAGCTGATCGCGCGCTGGTTCCCCGGGCACGGCGCGCTCGGCGAGGAATATCCGGCCACGCGTCCCGAGAGCGCGTTCCAGTGGATCATGGATCCGATCGACGGCACCGAGGAGTTCGTCCACGGCATCCCGACGTTCGGGACGATGCTCGCCCTCCACCGCGCGGGCGTGCCGCTGGTCGGCGTCATCGACCACCCCGCGCTCGACATCCGCGTGAACGCCGGCGTCGGGCTGGGCACCTTCCGGAACGGCCGGCGGGTGCGGCTCGAGGACATGGCGCCGGACGCGCGGCCCGAAGACCTTCGCCTCGTCCTGAGCGCGCGGGTGAACTTCACGCGCGGGGTCGACGAGGGTGCCCTCTTCGATCGCCTCACGCGGGCCTATCCCAACCATCGGATCTATCGCGCGGCCTATGCCCACACCGCCGCCGTCAGCGGCGCGGCCGACGCTATGGTGGACATGCACAACCACGTCTGGGACCTCGCCCCGAGCCAGGTGCTCGCCGAGGAAGCTGGGGGTCGCTACGCGGTCATCCGCGACCTTCCGACCCCGGACGGCCGCATCCTGAGCGCGGTGTTCGGCCGCTCGCGGGCGGTGGATCGCCTGGTCGCGCTCCTGCAAGGTCCCGCTCAGACGGCCGGGCGCTAGGGCCGAGCCGGTCACATCCGACGACGTCACGCCGCCGCACGCGCGGGGCGAAGGAGACACGCATGACGATCTGGAGGGCGCTCCGGTGGACGGTGGCCCGCGGGACCGCCGCCCTCCTCCTCACGGGGTGCATGCTCCCGCTGTCGGACGACGAGGGGCCGTCGAGCTCCTACCAGGGCAACAGCGGAGGATACGACGCCCCGTACGGCAGCGGGTACGGGAGCTCGTCCAGCCGGCCCGAGTACCGGGGGCCGCTGCCCGCGGGCACCTATACCGAGAGTTGCCGGCAAATGGCCGTCGATCGCGACCGCCATCGCCTCGAGGCCGAGTGCCAGCGGCGCGACGGGCGGTGGCACCTGACCTATGTCGATCTCCGCGACTGCGACCGGGGCATCGTGAACAACGACGGATGGCTCCAGTGCCAGCGGCAGCCGGAGCTCGCCCGCCTGCCCGCCGGCAGCTATCGCGACAGCTGCCGCGACTTCTCCGTCGACAAGAACCACCTCGGGGCGCGCTGCCGGCGCAAGAACGGCGACTGGCGGGACACGGATCTCGACCTCTCGCGCTGCAAGGCCCCGATCCGCAACGACGACGGCCACCTGGTGTGCGGCTGACGCGCGGCCCGCGCCCGAGCGGCGGCGTCGGATTCCGGCGCGACTCGGCGGGCGCGATGGCCACGACTGACTCCCGGCGGACGCTCGCCGCGTCACGCCGCAGTGCGGCGCCGATCCGGCGCGCGCGGTAGAATCGGCGGGCTGCCGAGCGCGACGCCCGGCGGCCCTGACATCCGAGCCGGGGGGAGACTCCATGCGAGTCGGTCGTGTCGAGGCGTTCGCGGTCCGCTACCCGGAGCCGAACAACGACGGCAAGATCCGCGCGCTGACACTGGTCCGCGTGGAGACCGACGACGGCCTCGTCGGCTGGGGCGAGGCCATCACCGGCGGCCAGGAGGCGTCGCTCGCCGTGGCGTTCGTCGTCGAGCGCCGGCTCGCGCCCATCATCCTCGGCAGCGACCCACGGGACGTCGCGGGACTCTGGAGCCGGCTCCGCGATGCGACCTTCTGGGACGGCAACGGCGGGCTTGTGACCTTCGGCATCAGCGCGATCGACATGGCGCTGTGGGACATCGCGGGCAAGGCCGCCGGCGCCCCGCTCTACCGGCTCCTCGGTGGCAAGCGCCGCGACCGCGTCCCCGCCTGCGCCTCCACCATCTTCGCCACTCATGACCTCGACCGGGTCGGCCGCGAGTTCCGCGGCTTCGTGGCCGAGGGTTACCGCTACGTCAAGGGTGGGTGGGGCCACGACCTCTCGATCGCCTTCGGCAGCGACGAGCGGCGGGACCGCGCCATCGCCCGGGCGGTCCGCGACGCGATCGGGCCGGACATCCACATGATCGTGGACGTGGCCGCGCTCATGGGCTGGGACGCGAGCCACGCCATCCGGATGTGCCGGGCGATCGACGACGAGGTGCGGCTGTTCTGGTTCGAGGACCCGCTGGTCGAGCAGGATCTCGACGGCTACCGGCGTCTCCATGCCGCGGTGGATACCCGCATCTGCACGGGCGAGAAGGGGTGGCACGCGGCGCACTACCGGGGCCTCATCGAGTCCGGCGCGATCGACGTCATCATGATCGATCCGGGCCGGGCCGAGGGGGTGACGGGCGCCTGGCGGGTGATCGAGATGGCCGCCGCGGCCGGTCGCGCGTGGAACGCCCACTCGTGGAGCAGCGCGCTCAACACCGCGGCCTCGCTCCACCTCGCGGTCGCCGCTTCCAACACCCTGCTCTTCGAGCTGAAGCCCGTGCCCTCGCCGATGCAGCACGAGCTGGTGACGAACCCGATCGGGCAGATCGACGGCTGGGTCTCGGCGCCCGAAGGCCCGGGCCTCGGGGTCGACGTCGACGAGTCGGCCGTGCGCCGGTATCGGTTCCGCGAGGACGCGCTGGGCCGCTGAGCCGGCCCTCGCGCCGAGGGGCGGGCGAGGGGCGGGCTCGGGAGGTAGAATGGCTCGCGGTCACGCCACCGTGCGGCGAGGCCCCGCGGTCAGCGCGGCGGGAGCCATGCCGCGCCGCCGGGGCAGTGCCGATCGAGGAGAGTCGCCATGTCGCGCTTCGTCATCGAGCCGCACTTCCGGCTGCAGGAATGGGTCGCCGAGGAGAAGGGCTACTTTGCTCAGGAAGGTCTCGACTACGTCTTCCGCGAGCTCGTCCAGTCCACGGACGGGAAGATCCACGACCGGGGCGATCGCGTCGGCGCCTACCAGTCGCTGGAGGCGGGCCGCGCCGCCGACGTGAGCTGTGCGTGCCACTGGACCGTCGGCGTCGCCGCGTCCGCCGGCCACGGAAAGCTCTATCCCGACGCGTACTCCGTGGCGCCCGCGGGCATCTTCGTCCCCGCCGACTCGCCGGTCCGGACGCCGGACCAGCTCGCCGGCGTCCCGATCTCGGTGGGCTACCAGTCCGGCAGCCACTACTCCACGCTCCAGGCGCTCGAGGCGTACCTCCCCATCGGCCAGATCAACCTGTCCTTCCAGGACGGCATGCTCTTCCGCCGCATGGAGCTCCTCATCGACGGGCACGCGCCGGCCGCCGCGCTGTTCAGCGGCCCGTACTACTTCGCGGAGCAGCTCGGCTTCCGGAAGATCATCGACACCACGTTCATGATCACGACGATGATCCACGGCCAGCCGGACCCCGAGGACCTGCAGCGGTTCTTCCGGGCGCTCCAGCGGGCCCAGCGGGACATCGACGTCCGGCCCGACCTCTACACGCACTACTATCGAAACGAGTTCCCGGTCCGCTTCCACGCGCAGATGGACACCCGGCGCTGGGGCCCCGGGGAGCGCCTCGTGTTCGAGCCCTACACCAAGGACGTCTTCGACCAGACCGTCCGGTGGATCGCCGAGCACGGCATATTCGCCGCCGGCGCCATGGGCTCGTGCGACTACGAGCAATCCGTCGCGCGGGCGGCGCGGTAGCCGGACCGGTCCGCGGGCGCGACGGCCTTCGACGGGAGAGACTGACGAGGTGCGCATGACCTCCGCGGATACGTGGGACTTCGATGCCGTGGTCGTCGGCGGCGGCCCGGGCGGCTCCAGCACGGCTGCCGCTCTCGCGCGCCGCGGGCGCCGGGTCCTCTTGCTGGAGCGGGACCAGTTCCCTCGTTTCCATATCGGCGAGTCCCAGCTGCCCTGGAGCAACGAGATCTTCCGCGCCCTCGGTGTCCACGACACGATCGCCTCGGCGGGCTTCGTCCGGAAGTGGGGCGCCAGCTTCTGGACGCTCGACGGATCCTTCGAGCAATACGCCGACTTCGCGGAGGCTCCCGAAACCCCCACGCCGCAGACGTTCCAGGTGTCCCGGGAGACGTTCGACGATCTCCTGCTGCGTCATGCGGAGAAGTGCGGCGCGGACGTCCGCGAGCGGCATCGCGTGCTCGACGCGACGTTCGACGCCCGGGGCGTGACCGTGCGCTTCGCCGATCCGGAGGGCGCGGAGCACGCCGTGCGCGCGGGCGTCGTGGTCGACGCGTCCGGGCGGGCCGGCTTCCTCGCCAAGAAGCTCGGGCGCCACGTGTTCGACCCCCTGCTCCGGAACATCGCGGTCCACGCGCAGTTCGAGGACATCCCGCGCCCCACCGGACGGCGCGCGGGCGACATCCGGATGTTCACGCGGCCCGACATGGGCTGGCTCTGGCTCATTCCGCTGTCCGACACCGTGACGAGCGTGGGCGCGGTCATCCCCCAGGCGGTCCATCGCCGGGAGTCCCGGGCGACGCCCGAGGAGAGCCTCGGGCACTACGTCGACAGCACGCCGATGGCGGCCAAGCTCCTGGCGGCCGGCCGGCGCGTCACCCCGGCCCGGTTCGACGCGGACTACTCGTATCTCGGATCGACCCTGGCCGGCGACCGGTGGGTGGCGGTGGGGGACGCCGCCGCGTTCCTCGACCCGATATTCTCCACCGGGGTCCTGCTGGCGATGCAGGGGGCGCTCGACATCGCGGAGGCGATCGACGCGGGGCTCCGCGACGGCGATCTGTCCCGCCGTCGATTCCGGCGCTACGAGCGCCTCGCACGGGCGCGCTACCACCACTTCCGGCGCTTCGCGGTGGGCTTCTACAATCCGAACTTCCGGGACCTGTGGTTCCAGCGGACCACGCGCGGAGGACTCTTCGAAGCCGTGCTGTCGATCCTCGCCGGGAACTGGCGCCCCTCGCTCGCGCTGCGGCTCCGGATCTCGTTCTTCTTCACGCTGGTCAAGCTCCAGCGCGTGCTGCCGATCGCCCCGCGCGGGCCCCGGGCGCCGACGGAAACGGCCTAGCCCGAAGCCCGCGCCGGGCTCCCGAAGGACCGGTGGGATGCTCGGACGCGCCGCCGCCACGGCGGCCACGAGCGGGAGGCTCTCGTGAACACAAGCTGCGACACGCTCGTCGCGCTCGGCTCCGAGACCCGGAGCGGCCGCACCCTCTTCGCCAAGAACAGCGACCGTCCGGCGACGGAATGTCAGCCGCTCCAGGCGGTGCCCGCGCGGCGACATCCGCCCGGCGCGACGGTCCGCTGCACGTACCTCGAGATCCCCGAGGCGCCGGAGACCCTCGCGGTCTTGGGCAGCCGGCCCTGGTGGATCTGGGGCTTCGAGCACGGCGTCAACGAGGCCGGCGTGGCGATCGGCAACGAGGCGCTCCACACCCGCGAGACGCCCGCGGAGATCGGCCTCCTCGGCATGGACCTCCTCCGGCTCGGGCTCGAGCGCGGACGGACCGCGGATGACGCCAAGCGGGTGATCACCGATCTCCTCGCGCGCCACGGCCAGGGCGGCAGCGCGCAATATGCCGGGCGCCGCTACTACCACAACAGCTTCATCATCGCGGACCCGGGGACGGCGTGGGTGCTCGAGACGTCGGGCCGCCACTGGGTCGCCCGGCGCGTCCGGGGCCGGGCGGCGATCTCGAACCTCGCCACGATCGGGAACGACTGGGACGACGCGTCGCCCGGCATCGAGGCTCACGCGACCGAGCGCGGATGGTGGGCGCCCGCGCCGGGGCGCCGCTTCGACTTCCGGGCCGCATTCGAGAACTCCGAGCCGCGCTACCGGGCGGAGGCGCGATACGACGCGAGCTGTCGGTTCCTGGCCGCGACCGGCCGGCCCGATGTGCCCGAGATGCTGCGCCACCTCCGGGATCACTACGACGGCGGCACCGTCCATCGTCCCGGCCGGAAGGACGGGGACCCCGAGGGGTGGTCCGTCTGCATGCATCCGGAGCCGGCGACTGGCGCGACCGCGGCGTCGATGGTGGCGGAGCTCGGCCGGGAGCGCCCCATCATCGCCTGGTGCGCCCAGACGACCCCGTGCACCAGCGTCTTCCTTCCGGTGGCCGTCGGCGCCGCCCTGCCCGACGCGCTCATCGCCGGCACGGGCGAGCCGGACCGCGGATCGACGTGGTGGCTCCTGAAGGCGCTCGGCGACGAGGTCATGCGCGAGCCGGCCGGCCGCACGCGCGCCGTGCAGCGAGTCTGGCACGCGTGGGAGCGCGAGCTCCAAGCCGAGGTTGCCGGCGACCGGGCGTCGGCCGGGCGCGATCTTCCCCGGCGGGTCGAGGCCATGCTCCGTCGGCGCGAGACCCTCTCGAGACAGCTGGCGGCGGCCTCGCCCGCCGCCGACAGAGACCCAGGAGGATCGCGCGATGCGTGAGTCCCAGGCCCGGACGTT
>CAYXBJ010000153.1:0-40899 GCA_964463175.1 uncultured bacterium | reverse complement strand
GCGCCGACCGAGACGACGACGCTGTTGAGGAAGGCGCGGCCGATCCGCGCGGTTCTCGACGAGGAGAACAGGACCTCGCGGTAGTGCTCGAGGGTCACCGGCCACGGGATCCACTCCGGCGGCACGCGGATGATGTTCTCGGTGCGCTTGAGCGACGTGACCAGGACCCAGACCGCCGGCAGGAGCCAGAGCACCGCGACCACGACCAGAACGCCCGCCAGGATGGCCCGGCACCGGGCGGCGCCGCGATCGACACGGCCGACACCCTGCGCCATCAGTACTCCGTGTGGCCGCGCAGCATCCGGAACTGGAGCAGCGAGAAGCCCAGGATGATCACGAAGAGCACCCAGGCCATGGCGGTCGCCGAGCCGAAATGGAAGAAGTTCCGGAAGGCCGTCTCGTAGAGATGCTGGACGACGGTGCGGGTGGCGTCGCCCGGGCCGCCCTCGGTGAGGATGTACACCTGTCCGAAGATCTGGAACGACCCGATGACGTGGGTGACCAGCACGAACAGCAGGACCGGCCGGAGCAGCGGCAGCGTGATCGACCAGAAGCGCCGCAAGCCGCTCGCGCCGTCGATCGCCGCCGCCTCGTAGAGCTCCGGCGGGATGTCCTGGAGCCCGGCGAGATAGATGACCAGGTAATAGCCGGTGACCCACCAGACCGTCGTCAGGATGATCGCCCACATGGCGGTCGACGGGTCGGCGAGCCATGCGCGCACCGGCACGCCGGCGGACTTCAGGTAGTAGTTGAAGGGGCCCACCACGGGGTCGAGCAGCCACAGCCACGTCAGCCCGACGGTCACGACCGACAGGGTGAACGGGAAGAAGAACGCGCTCCGGAGAGCGGTCCGCAGCGGGATGCCCCGGTCCAGCAGAACCGCGAGCAGCAGCGGGACCGCCAGGATGGGGACGGTGCTCGCGACCGTGTAGAAGGCGGTGTTGACGAGGCTCACCTGGAACCGGCTGTCCTCGAGCAGCTTCGCGTAGTTCGCGAGCCCGACGAAATCGTACTGGATCCGCCCCAGCCGCGCGTTGGTGAAGGAGAGCCGGAGGCCGTCCAGCAGCGGGTAGATCCGAAAGGCCGTGAAGAGCAGGAGCCCGGGCAAGAGGAAGAGATAGGGCGTCAGGGGCCCATGGCGGAGGTAGCCGGCCCGCCGCGGGCTCCGGCCGGGCGATCTCGCCGTCACCGGCGGCGCCCTCCGCGTCCGGAAAGGCCGGCCCCCGGAGCCTTGGCGGGCCGGCCGTCAGCCGCGCGCACGATGGAGCGACGCCCGCGGGGCTAGGTGGGCAGCGCGTTGATCTGCTTCGCGAGGTCCTCCATCGCGGCGCGCGCGGGAGTCTGGCCGATGTACACGTTCTCGATCACCGGGCGCGTCAGGTTCTCTGCGGCCACCCACGTCGGCGTCTGCTGGCCCACCTGCCAGCTCCCCGCCTGGGCCAGGAGCGTCCGGAGCGCCGGGTCCGCCTGGATCCGCGGGTCGGAGTGCGGCTTCTTGTACGCCGAGACCTGCCCGGCCTTCAGCGTCCACTCCACCACGTGGTCGGTCATCCAGCGGATGTGGGCCCAGGTCGCCTCGCGCTTCGCGGGATCGGCGGCCTTCGGCTTGGGGAGCGAGAACTGATGCGGGATCGTCCAGACGACGGGCTGCTTCAAGAGCCGCGGCATGGGCGCCACCTGGAAGTCCACCTTGGCCTCGCGCAGCCCGGCGACGTTCCACGACCCGGCCATCCACATGCCGAGCTTGCCGGCGATGAACGCGTCGCGCGCGTTCGCGTTGGCGGGCGGCGCCACCTTGTGCTGGGCGAAGAACGACCCCCAGAACTCGGCCGCCTCGATCGCCGCCGGCTCGGTCAACGCCGAGCGCTTGAGATCCGGCGCGTAGACGTTCGCGCCGTTCTGCCAGAGCATGTGATGGAATCCCCAGGTGTACTTGCCGAGCGCGAGCGTCCCGATCGCGAAGCCGAAGGTGTCGCCCTTCGTGATCTGCTTCGCCATGGCGACGAGCTCCGCCCCGCTCGCCGGCACCTTGGGCTTGCCGTCTGCTCCGACGAGGCCCGCCTCGCGCATGACCTTCATGTTCATGTAGAAGAGGTGCTGCGGCACGTCGAGCGGCACGGTGTAGCGTTTCCCCTGAAAGACGCCGCCCTGCCAGGGCGCCGCCAGGTAGTCGTCCTCCTTGAAGCCCTTCGCCGCCAGCACACCCGAATCCATCGCGTCGAGGATCCCGTCGCTCGCGAAGTGCGGCACCTCCACGGTATGGATCAGGCAGAGGTCCGGGCCCTCGCCGGCTGGCACCGACACCTGGAGCTTCGCGTAGAGGTCGGGCCAGAGGATGCGCTGCTGCTCGATCTTGATGCCAGTCTCGTTCATGAACTGCTCGATCAGCCCGTCCATCACCTTGCCGTCGGCCCCGGTGAGGCCGTTCCAGTACGTGATCGTGGGCTTGGCCTGGGCCCGGGCCCGGCGCGTCATGACCGGCACCGCGGCGGTGGCGCCCAACGCGCTCCCGAGGAACCGGCGCCGGCTGACGGTGGTGGGCTTCTCGCTCCTGACGTCGTTCATGACGTCCTCCTCTGCCAGTACCAGAATCCGGTGACGGACAGGATCGGCTCGAGTGGTCGGACAGTGCCCGGTTATCTGGCTGGGACTATAGACAGTCCGGCCTGGAGCGTCAACGCCGTGGCCGGCGGCGTCGCGGGCAACGCGTGCGCGCATGCAGATCGCGCCGCGGATCGGCGGGCATCGCGTTGACAGCCCCGGAGACGGACCCTAGACTCCGGCGCATGGCGCACATCGGCATCGATCTCTCGCGGCGTATCGGTCCCGTGGACCGCCGCATCTATGGCAACTTCATCGAGCACCTCGGTCGCTGCATCTACGGCGGGATCTTCGACGAGGGCTCGCCGCTGAGCGACGCGCGGGGCTTCCGGCGAGACGTGCTGGACGCGGCCCGCCCGCTCCGGATCCCGGTACTCCGCTGGCCGGGCGGCAACTTCGTCAGCGGGTACCACTGGCTCGACGGAGTCGGCCCCAGCGCCGATCGGCCACGACGGAGCGAGCTCGCCTGGTATGCGGAGGAGTCGAATCGCTTCGGCACCAACGAGTTCCTCGACTATTGCCGCGTTCTCGGCACCGAGCCCTACATCTGCGTGAACATGGGCTCCGGCACCATGGACGAAGCCCAGGCGTGGGTCGAGTACTGTAACGGCACCGGCAACACGCACTGGGCGAACCTCCGGCGGGCTCACGGCCACCCCGAGCCGTACCGCGTCCGGTACTGGGGCCTCGGCAACGAGATGTACGGAAGCTGGCAGATCGGGCACCTGAGCCCCGAGGACTACGTCAAGAAGGCCCGCGCCTTCGCCCTCGTGATGAAGCGCACCGACCCCGAGATCGAGCTCATCGGCTGCGGTCACAACGGCTGGAGCGATTGGGATGAGATCGTCATCGACGGGCTCGCGCCGATCATCGACTGGTACAGCATCCACCTCTACACCGGCCAGGCCGATCACTACACGACCGTCTTCCAGTCCCATCAGGCGGAGCGCGCAATCCGTATCTGCGCGGCCCTCATCGAGCGCGCTCGCTACGCGCAGCGGCTCGCCCATCCGATCCACATCGCGTTCGACGAGTGGAATGTCTGGTACCGGACGCGCACCGACCAGGACCGGAAGAGCGGCATCGAGGAGCGCTACAGCCTCAGCGACGCGCTGGCGGTCGCGACCTACCTCCACGGCTTCATCCGACACTGCCGCATCGTGCGGATGGCCAATCTCGCCCAGCTCGTCAACGCCATCGCGCCGATCTTCACGAGCCGGCAGGGCCTGTTCCTCCAGACGATCTACCACCCGCTTCGTCTCTATGCCGAGCACATGCGGGACATCGCCCTCGACGTTCAGGTCGACGCGCCCACCCACGACTTGCCGGCTGGGCTCGAGGAGCGAACCCACGGTCGCGTCCACCACGTGGCGGACCTCGGGCCGTTCTCGCTCCTCGACGCGGTGGCGACGTGCGACGCCGCGGGGCGCGAGCTGACGATCGGGGTAGTCAACCGGGACCGGGATCGGAGCCACCGGGCCACGATCGACCTGGGCGGGGCGGCGGCGAGCGGAGAGCTCCAGATCACCGAGATCAACGGCCCCGGCGTCGACTCGACGAATTCCTTCGAGCACCCCGACCGCGTCGGCGTCCGGGAGCACCGGCGGCCCGTCTCCGGGCACCGCTTCGAGCACGAGTTCCCGGCGCATTCCGCGTCGGTCCTGCGCGTGCGCCTCGCGTCCTGAGGGCGCCGCCGCGCGTGGCCGGTCCCACGTTTCCGCTTCGCGCGGTCGCGACGCTCTTCCTCGAGCGGCAGCATCTCGCGCGCCCGCGCGCCCGGCGGCTGACCCCGCGGCGGCTGGTCGCGTTCGTCGAGGATGCCGGCGGCCTCCAGCTCGATTCGATCAACGTGCTCGACCGCGCCCACTACCTGACGCTCTGGAGCCGTTTCGGTCCCTACGACCGGGCCCGGCTTGACCGGCTCGTCTACCGGCGCCGTCTCCTCTTCGAGTACTGGGCCCATGCCGCGTGTCTGGTGGCCGCCTCCCACCTCGGCCTCTGGCGGCGGGCCATGCTGGACTACCGGGTTCGGCACACCGGGTGGTCCTCGTGGCTCCGGCGCCACCGGCGGATGCTCGGCGTCGTGACCGAGGCGATCCGCGCGAACGGTCCCGCCGGCACCGCGGACTTCGAGCATCGCCGGCCGGCCGGCCGCGGGGGCTGGTGGAGCTGGAAGCCGGCCCAGCACGCGCTCCACTATCTCTGGATGACCGGCGCCCTCGCGGTCCACTCGCGGCCGCACTTCCAGAAGCGCTACGACCTGACCGAGCGCGTCCTGCCCGACTGGCCGAGCGCGGAGCCGCCGTCGACCGATGCGTTCCGCGCCTGGCACGTCGAGCGGTCGCTCCACGCCATGGGGGCCGCGACCGACACCGATCTCACCCGCTACCTCACCTTCCCGCGCATGGGCCCGGGCGTCCGGCGCGGCGCCCTGCGGCGCCTGCTCGAGTCGGGCGAGGTCGTGGAGATCCAGGTCAAGGGCTCGCGGGCGCGCTGGCTCGCGCTCGCGCGTGACCTGCCGGCGCTCGCGCGCGCCGCGCGGCGCCACAGTGGGTCGCGCGGCACGACCCTGCTCTCGCCCTTCGACTCGCTCCTCTGGTATCGCGAGCGCGTCGAGCGGTTGTTCGGCTTCAGCTACCGGATCGAGGTCTACACGCCGAGCCCCCAGCGGGTCCATGGCTACTACACGCTGCCGATCCTGCACGACGGACAGCTCATCGGCCGCGTGGACGCCAAGGCGCACCGGGCGGAGCGGCGGCTCGCGGTGCGCGGCGTCCACTTCGAGCGCTGGTTCGCGACCGGCGGGGATCCACCGGCCGCGACGTGGGGCGCGATCGAGCAGGACGCTGCCCTGGCCGGCGTCGCCGACGCGGTCTGGTCACTCGCCCGATTCGCCGGCGCGGACGACGTGGAGCTCGGTCGGGTCGTGCCGCGGCGCCTGCGCGCCCCGCTCGCGCGGGCCCTCAGGACGGCAGCGCCCTCGGTCCCGGGCCCCACCTCGGGGAGGAGCCGGCGATCGGTCCCCACCACGCCGACCGAGGCCGCCGCGCCCGAGCTCGCGCCGGCGGACTGATCGTCAGCGGCCCGCTCTCTCCTCGCCGCGACCGAGACCGTCCGCCGGAAGTCCGTCGACGGGCAACCCGCCTCCCACCAGGAATTGCCGGAGCCGGCGCCGCACGTCCGCCGGACGGTCCGCCACCACACCGAGCTGACGCATGGCCTCGAGCCGCCGGAGCTCGCGCCACGACAGCTGGCCGTCCAGGACGAAGCCCGACAGGATGACGGCCTGGCAGACCGCTCGCGCCCGCGGGGGCGCGTCGGCGAGTCGCTCGAGGTAGTCCGACGGCACCGGGTGACGCGCCTCGGTGGGCACCTGCCAGAGCTCCAGCAGCGACTTCGTCAGGAGGTAGTGGTTCTGGTGGAAGTCGCGCTTGCTGACCGCGATGTACTGGAGGGTGTCGTACACGAGGGTCTGCTCCGCAGTGGACGGCGCGTATCCCGACAGCCGCCGCACCATCGCGTGGATGGCGTCGGGGCCCATCAGGACTACCTTCGCCTCGCGCAGCACCGCGTGCGCGGCGTAGGCGTTGATCGCCATGTAGAGCGGCACGCCGGCAAAGTCGAGCAGCGCGCGCACCGCGTAGCGGCCCAGGAGAAGGCGGACCAGATAGCGAACCGCCTGGTTGGCCAGCCAGCCCTTGAGCCGGAGAACCAGGTTGAACAGGAACAGCATCCACGGGTGGAGGCCCTGGAAGGGATCGATGCCGTAGCGGGTGACCTCCGTGGTCCTCCGCTCGAGGCCGATCGACAGGAGCGCCGGCATCCGGTCTCGCTTGGTCTCGGGCGTCAGGAACCCCGTCGCGACGGCGATCTCGTGGACTCCGACGATGTTCAGGCAGGTCAGCAGGATGAGCTCGATCGTCGTGAGCAGGATGGCCCACAGGAACTCACCCCACGGTAGCCGGAGCGCCCCGCCGAAGACCGGCATCGGCACGGTGGCGGACGGGAACAGGTCGGCCATCCGGTACACCGGCACGTAGTAGCCGAGGAAGCCGAGCACCGCGAGCCCGGCGGCGGCCGACACCAGAGTCCACTCGACCCGGCGAATGTGCTCCACCGCGGCAGCCGCGAGCGGCTCGGCCTCCGCGCGCGAGGCGAACCGGCGCACGGGTAGTCGGTCGAGAAATCGCTCGAAGAGGCGCACGCGGGCCGGTCCCTCCCGATCGTAGCGCGGGACGATCCGCGCCGCATCCGAGTGAGGGTAGGGTCCGGAACGGCGCGACGCAAGTCGGGCGCGCCCCGGCAGCCGAGTCCGCGACGGGGCGCCGTCAGGCCCGGCCGGCGCTCGGCGTCGACGTCAGAGCGACCCCTTGCGAAAGGCGAGAAATATGAACGTGTACTGCTTGCCCGCCCAGCGGATCGGGGCGCCGCCGGATCCCCAGCGGATCGGCTCCACGAGCGCAAAGCCGTGGCGTTCCGCCACCGTTACCAGGCTGCCGATCTCCTCGCGGGAGAAGATCATCCACGGCTGTCCGAACGTGGTCGAGCGCCGGACCTCCGCGGTGGAGAGCTTGGGCTCGTGGTAGTCCGTCGAGACCAACAGGTGACCCGAGGGCGCGAGCAGGCGCGCCATCTCGGCGAAGAAGTCCCCGAGCGACACCCCGTGCTCGATCACGGAGAGGCAGGTGACGACGTCGAACTGGCCGTCGCGGAACGCCGTGCGGGTGAGACTGCCCTGCCAGAAGGTGAGGCCGGGGACGCGCGGGATGTCGACGTCAGTCACGTCACAGCCGAAGAGGGATCGATAGCCGTACGCGTGGAGCCGCTCGAGGATCGGAGAGTTCGCGCAGCCGGCGTCGAGAACGCGGCGCGCGCGCTCCGGTGCGGCTTTCAGGACGTAGTGGAGCGTCTTCAGGAGGTCCCATGTCTTGCCACGGTGGTGGGGATGCGTCCAGCCCAGCGCGCCGACGGCGCGCTCGATCTCGCGATCCGAGCCCAGAACCTCGTTGTAGTGCACGTCGAGGTCATCGAGGGCGGGCGGCGGACGGGGCGTCCTCAGGCGATCGGGCAGTCGGCGGATCCCGACCTTGACGCGGTGAGCGAGTCGCCGGAGCGCCTGGACGCCTTGCGCCGTCGCGGAATCTCGCATCCGGCCGCGATACTGTTGGCCTTTGCGGCCGCTGTCAAGGACCGCCGAGTCAGCGCCCGGCCGAGCGGGCTCGCTCGACGGCGGGTCGGTCTTGTCGCCTCACGCGCCGCTGTCTATCATTGCGCGAGGAGCATCCCCTCACCGCAAGACCGTCGACACAGAGTCCGACGAACGGAGCGATCGCCATGAGCGAGACGGAGGCGGCGCGGAGCGAAGTAGACATCCTGTTCCTGCTCCTGCGGGAGCGCTATGGCAGCCGCCTCACCCTCGAGGAGCTCCAGGCGGTGCGGACCGGGCTGACGGCGATCGTGGAGGGGGCGCAGTCGCTCCGGGCGGTGCGGCTCGAGAACGCCGACGGCCCGCTCCTCCCGCGCCGGCCCGACGCCACGCCGACGCCTTGACCCCGAGCCCGGTCTTCCGCCCGGTGCGCGAGCTGGGGGCCCTCGTCCGCGCGCGTGAGGTCTCGCCGGTCGCGCTGGCCGAGGAGTTCCTGGATCGACTCGAGACCCTGGGGCCCCGCTACAACGCCGTCGTCACCGTGACGCGCGAGCGCGCACTGGCAGAAGCCCGGCGCGCCGACGAGGAGATCCGGGCGGGTGGCTGGCGCGGGCCGCTCCACGGCATTCCCTACGGCGCGAAGGATCTCTTCGCGACCGCCGGCGGCATTCCCACCACGTGGGGCGCCGCGCCGCTTCGCGCCCAGACGTTCGACTTCGACGCCACGGTGGTCCGGCGTCTGGAGGCCGCGGGCGCCGTCCTCGTGGGCAAGCTCGCCATGGTCGAGCTGGCGGGGGGCGCCGGCTACCGTCAGCCGCGCGCGTCGTTCACGGGACCCGGCCGCTCGCCCTGGGGCGAGGACGCGTGGAGCGGCGGCTCCTCGAGCGGTTCCGCCTCGGCGGTCTCCGCCGGGCTCGTGCCCTTCGCGCTCGGCTCGGAGACGTGGGGATCGATCGTCTCGCCGGCGGCGAACTGCGGCGTGACCGGTCTCCGGCCGACCCTCGGCCGCGTCAGCCGGCACGGCGCGATGACGCTCAGCTGGAGCCTGGACAAGGTCGGCCCGCTCGGGCTCACCGCCGACGACTGCGGCCTCGTGCTCGACGCGATCGCCGGCGCCGACCCGCTCGATCCCAGCACGGAGGACCGTCCGTTCCGCTACGAGGCCGATGATCGGCCCGGCCGGCGCTTCCGGTTCGGCGTCCTCCGAGCGGCGGCGGACGTCGCGGATGCCGACGTCCGCGCGCGCTTCGAGGAGGCGCTCGTCATCCTGCGGACGCTCGGGACGGTGGAGGACGTCGCGCTGCCCGCTCTCCCCTACGAGGTCATCACGCGGACCATCCTGTTCGCCGAGGCGGCGAGCGCCTTCGAGGGTCTGGTCGAGAGCGGCGCCATCGCGGAGCTGACGGCGCCCGAGGATCGCTACGTCCTCTACGCGCGTGACGCGATCCTGGCAAAGGACTACATCAAGGCGCTCCGCCTCCGCGCCCGGGTCGCGCGCGAGATCGACCACATCCTGTCGGGGCTCGACGGGCTCGTCGCGCCGGGTCGCTTCACCGTCGCGGGACGACTCGACGAGCCGTTCCGGAGCGCGTTCGGCGGGACGGTCCTGGATCCGACCGGCGCGATCGGCAACGCGGCGGGACTCCCGGCGATCGCCGTCCCGGATGGGTTCGGCGACCGCGGGCTTCCGACGGGCCTCCAGTTCGTCGGCCGCGCCTGGGGCGAGAACACGATCCTGGCCGCCGCGCGCGCATACCAGGCGTGCACCGACTGGCACCGCCGCCACCCGTCCATCGGCTGATCGCCGATCGTCGGGTGCCGCCGACTCCGGCCGGCGGGCGCCGAGCCTTCGCACCCCCGCCGAGCGCCCTGTCGCCGTGCGACGCCGATCGCGGCGCGGCGGGCGATCGCCGGGGCGTCTGATGCATCGGCGGCGCCTTGCCCGGCGGGCCACCGCCGTGGCGCTCCTCGCCCTGGCCGCCGCGCTACGCTACCGGTTCGTCGTCGATCTCAATCCGCCGAGCGCTCACCTCTATTCCGACATGCTGGCGTTCGTCCAGCGCGCCCAGAACGTGCTCGACGGGCATTTCGTCCCGCGGGACACGCTCTTCCCGCCCGGCGAGCATCTCCTGCTCGCGCTGTCGGGCTTCCTCTTCGACGGCTACGACACGCTGGTCGTCTGGACGCACCTCGCGGCCGGGGTCCTCACCTGCTACTGGATGTGGCGGGCGTCCGAGCCCCACCTCGGCCGCACCGGCGCGCTGACGGTGCTCCTGGCGAGCGCGGTGCACTTCCCGTTCATCGGGCTGGCAGGGTTCTACCTGTCGGAGACGGTGTTCACCGCCGTGCTGGCGCTGCTCGTCTATCTGTGCGCGACGCGCCAGTTCCCATGGCAGCCGGGCACGGCATTCGCGATCGGTCTCACCGTCGCATTCGGCTCGCTGTGGAAGGGAACCCACGCATTCTTCCTCCCGATCCTGGCCGCGTGGTCCATCGGATGGGCGCTTCGCCGATCAGGCACCCCGCGGCCTCAATCGTGGCGGCGCGTCCGGCGCGCGTGGTTCTTCATCCTCCTCGGCGTCGCGCTCGTCCTTAGCGCGCAGACGTGCTACTTCCACCAGTACTACGGGCGCTGGCTGCCGATCGCCGCCGAGGGCGGGGCGGTGTTCGCTCTCGGCAAGTGCCCGGGGGCGCGGATCATCGAGCAGAGCGGCGCCCAGTACGAGTCGCCGCGGACCTACTACACGGGCGAGACCGGGGTCCAGGTCTGGGACGCGCACTTCGAGGATCAGGGCTTCTTCTGGCGGGCGGGGCTCCGGTGCATCCGCGAGCACCCCGCGCAACTCCTCGGCGGCCGCCGCGAGGTCTATTACCTGTTCGCCGGCAATCGCCTGTGGCCGCTGAACGTCCGGACGTTCGGCGACTTCAACTGGCTCTACCAGCGACTCTTCACGATCGCGCTCGTCCCCGGGATGGTCATGGGGCTCTTGCTGGTGGGCCACCGGCCATTTGCGCCGCGTGTCGTGCCGTTCTTGCTGGTGCCGTCTCTCCTCGTCACCGCCGTGTTCTTCATGGGCGAGCTGCGCTTCCGCATCCCGTTCGACGTGGTGCTGCTCCCGCTCGCGGTGCTGGGCTGGACGACGGCGCTCGGGCGACTGGCCGGGCGGGGGCGGCGGGCGCTCGTCGCCGGCACACTCGCCCTGGCCTGGCTCTCGATCCTGGGGATCCCGGTCCTCGTGCGGCTCTGGAACTAGGCCGGCTCTCCGCGGGATCGCGCGGCGCGACTCCCTACGGGGACTGGGCCGGCGACTGCGGCGGCGTGAGCACCTTGCCCTTGACCTGGTTCTCCTGCGTGATCCCGGGGCGGTTCCCGGTGCTCGGCACGGTCGTCGTGTGCTTGTCAACCTCGGTGGTCTGGGCGTTCTTGAGCGTCGTCTGGTCGCTCGGGAAGCCACCCGTCGGTCCGATCCCGCCCTTCGGGGCGGTCTTGGAGAGCGGACCGAAGGTCGCGATCTTTCCATTGCGCACGACGAACTGGCGGCCATCCTTCAGCGGGTAGGTGCCGTCCTTGGCCAGCGTCCTCTTGCCGGCCTCGTCGAGGAGGAAGAGCTGATTGCCCACCCGCTCCACCCGCTTCCCACTCTTCAGCTGGAACGTGTTCTCGGCCGCCGGCGCGGCCGGCGCGGTGGGAGCGGCGGGGGCGGCCGTCTGCGCCGCCACTGGCCCGGTCGCCGGCGCCACCGTGATCGCGGCCACGCCGAGCACCCACAGAACGCCACGTTTCCCGATGTTCATGGGGACCTCCTCGCCGACTGGCGACGGCTGCGTGGTAACCCCGATGTCATCCTTCGAGCGCCGCTCGGCTTATAGTGGCATCGCGCATGGCAGGCCGTGAGCGGAAAAACTCCACTCGTGCACGGCCGCCGCGACAGGCCACGGAGGCAGCGGCATGAGCCTCGGGATGGACATTGGCCACGAAGAGCCGCGCGCGCGGCTCTTCCGCTCCTGGACCGAGCCGGTGATCGCAGCCCTGGTCGTCGCCCATCTTGTGCTCGGGATCGCGGCGGCCCTCCCGTCCCGGAGCCGGCTCTGGCACGTGCCCGTCCTCGGCTCCCTGGCGGCGTGGTACGCGTCCCACAACCTCGATCAGCAGTGGAGCATGTTCTCGCCGCCACCCCGACGGCGGCAGTCGATTCAGTACGCGCTCCGCTTCGCCGACGGCTGGACCGACCTGATCGCGCTCGACCCCTACACCTCCGAGGTCACCGGCCGGCTCGTCCAGCCGCGCGGCGCTTTTCGACTGATCGTCCACCTGCGGGCCACCAATGGCGACTCGATCCCCGCCGGACTGAGCGACCGGAGCGCGCGGGCCCACTACTACCAGGAGCTGGCGGACTACTTCTGCCGGGGCGCGGGCCGGATCCCGGACCTGGTCGCGATTCGCTTCTACCTGGTCGGGCATACGCCGCCGCACTTCTTCGAGACAGACCAGTACGGGCAGCCGCTGCCGCCGCCGACGGACTTCGACGCCCAGCTCGCGCTGTACGAGCAGGAATGCGCGGCGTCGTGACGCGACCGGCCCGCCCGCTGCGCGACTGGTTCTTCGAGGAGGGCGACGCGGCCGGCGCCGCGGCGCTCCGCATCGCCTACGGCCTGACCGGTCTGTTCATGCTGTGGGACCTCCACCCCGTGCTCGACGACCTGCTGGGGCACGCGGGCTACTTCGGCACGCTCGATCCGCGGTACGTCGACGCCTCCGGCTTCCGGGGGCTCCTGTTCCGCTTCGACTCTCCTCTCGCGCTCCGGATCTGGTTCTGGGGCTACGTCCTGATCACGGCGTGCCTGACGCTCGGGCTCTTCGCGCGCCTCGCCTCCGTCCTCGCCCTCGGCTGCCTCGTCCTGCTGCAGGCGCGGAATCCCTACATGCTGTTCGGCGCGGACGTGCTGTTCTTCCAGATCGGCCTGTGGCTGCCCTTCCTCCGCTTGGACGGCGCCTGGTCGCTCGGGCGCCGGCTCGGCCGATTTGCCGCGGCCGACGCTCCCTCCGTCATTCCGCTCTGGCCCCTGAAGACGATCCAGATCCAGGTCGCGCTCGTGTACTTCGTGACGGCCGTGACGAAGCTCGGCACCGACCCGTGGCGCGACGGCTCGGCCGTGTACTACGCGCTGAACACCCTCGGCAGCGACATCGCACCGGGTCTGCTCGAGCAGAAGCTGCTCCTCACCCTGATGACGTACGGGACGCTCTGGATCGAGCTCTCGTTCGCGTTCCTGGTCTTCTGGCGGCCGACGCGCTGGCTGGCGCTCGCGCAGGCGGCCGCGCTGCACCTGGCGATCGACGTCCTCATGATCATCCGGTTCTTCGGCCCGGTCATGTACATGGGACTCCTTGCGTTCGTCCGGCCATCGGAATGGCGGGCGATCCACGCGGCAGTCGCGGCCCAGCTTCCGCGCTGGAGCGACTCCACGTCAACCGCGATCGGCCCGGACGTCGTGACGGCGGCCCGGTCCGCAGAGGAGGCACCACGGTGAAGATGATGCGGATCGGCGTCCCGCTGCTCGTCGTGACCGCTCTGCTCGCGGCGGCCGTCCCGACACCGGGGGGCGCCGACAGCAAGTACAAGCCGTGCTCGCTCCTGACGGCCGCGGAGATCGAGGCGGTGCTCGGCACGAAGGTAGCCGAGGCCCAGGAAAAGGATGTTCCGGTCACCCAGGGCGCTTACAAGGGCGAGACCATGTCCGGCTGCACCTGGGGGACGAAGGGCCCGGTCAGCGCCAGCTTGGGCGTGATCCGGGGCCCTCGGACTCCAGAGGAAAAGGCGGCGGGCGGGGCCAATCTCAAGCGGCTACTGGACGGCTTGAAGGCCAAGGGCTGGACGGTCGAGTCCGCCAACACGCCCGGCGCCCTGTGCTCGCGCGCGACGCCGCCCGCCGGCTCGACGACGGCGCCGACGTTCGCGTCGTGCTTCAGCGAGGCCAAGGGGCTCGGGTTCGCGGTCTACGTCTTCAGCCCGACGGCGACACCCCAGCAGGTCAAGGGTCTCGCCGACAAGGCCGCGTCCCGCCTGCCCTGAGCCGGACGGACGCGGAGCCGCCGCGCGACGGGCCGGGCGCCGGCCGGCGGACCGGCGGACGCGCTACGCGTAGACGTCGTGGCGCCAGTGGAGCCCGAGGCTGAGGATCTGCTGGAGCAGCCCCTCGTAGGACAGGCCGGCCTTCTCCGCGGACTCCGCCAGCTCCTCCCCGTACGCGATCTCCGGATTGGGATTCGCCTCGAGCGCGTACGGCTGCTGCGCGGCGTCCAGGCGGAAGTCGATGCGCGCGTAGCCGCTCAGACCGAGCGTGCGGTAGATCCGCTTGGCGAGGTCCTGGACCCGGCGGCCCACCGGCTCGGGCAAGCTGCGGGCCTCGCCCCACCGGATGCCGTACTTCTTCTGGTACGGGCGGCTCCACTTCAGGCGCTGGGTGGCGATGGGATGGGCCTCGTCCGGCAGGCCCTCCATCCGGAGCTCCCACACCGGGAACACGCTCAGCCGGCGGTTCCCGACGACGCTCACGTAGAGCTCCCGGCCCTCGATGTAGCGCTCCACGATCGCGCTGGTCCCCAGGCTCTCGTGGATGAACGCCACGCGCTCGCGGAGCTTGTCGTCGTTCTCCACGACGGACGCCTGCGAGATGCCGAGGGACGCGTCCTCGGTCAGCGACTTCACGATCAGCGGGAAGGACAGGCGCCGCGGGCGGCGGACGGCGCGGCCCAGCGGGAAGACCGCGAAGTCCGGGCACGGGATCCGGTGGTAGGCGAGCACCTTCTTGGAGAGCGCCTTGTCGCGGCTCAGCATCAGGCCGCGCGGGTTGCAGCCCGTGTAGGGGACGCGCAGGAGCTCGAGGTAGGCCACCACGTTCTGGTCGTACGTGGCCAGGCCGTCGAACTCCTCCAGGAGGTTGAAGGCGATGTGCGGCTGCCACTCCTCGATCGCCTCGCGGACGACTCGCAGATCGCTCCGGACCCCGAGCGCGCGGACCTCGTGGCCGAGCTCGCGCAGCGTGCTGACGACGTCGTACTCCGTCTTCCAGGGCGCCGCCAGCAGGTCGGCGTCGCCCGGATCGTCCGGCGGCACGAGGTCTTCGTGCACGAGCGCCAGGACGCGGAGGGGCTTCATCGCACGATGCGGTGGCGGCCTCGGTGGAGGTAGTTCATCGTCTGCACGGTGAGCGCGATGGTGAAGTCGAGCTTCGCCCGCTCCTCGGGCACCGCGACGCGCAAGCCCAGCTCCCGACAGCGGTCGATCATGTCGCCGAGCACCTGGTCGATCGTGTACTGGTAGACGCCGGTCCCCTGCGCGACCCGGCGCCGCACCTCGCGGCGGATCCGCCCGAGGAACCGCGCGGCCGACGGGCGGTCCCGGAACTCGGGGGCCGACGAGAACAGTCGGCGGAGGTCTCGGTCGTACGAGACGTCCTCGTCGAGTCCGTAGTGCCGGCGCTTCTCCTCGTAGTGCTGACGGAGGGTCTTCCGCAGGCGCGAGAGCGGATCCACCCGGGCCCGTGAGACGACGAGCGGGCGTTGGGCGGCGATCTCCTGCATCGTCGCATCCACATACTCCAGCTTCCGGAGGACCGGCCAGCCCGCGTACCGCTCCCGCCAGTTCGAGTCGGGCGCCAGCCACACCGCGAAGGTCTCCGCGAAATCCTCGTCGGGATGGCTCTGCGCGTACCACTGCTCCAGGTGCACGACGAACCGGCGGCTGTAGGGGCGCGGGATGTAGTAGTCGCGGTACCGCTCGGACGACTTGCCGAAGAGCTTCTGGCGGAGCCGGCGACGGCGCAGGCGATACGCGTTCTCGATCGCGTGGCCGGACTCGTGCCGGAGGAGCCGCATGCACCACTCCGGCGTCCCGCCCTCGACCTCGAGCATGTACTGGAGCTCGAGGCGGGCCAGCCGCGGGTGCGCGAGGTAGAACGGAATCGCCACGCCCGGCACGCCGTCCGGGCAGTACCACTCGTCGGAGAGCCAGAAGTGCGGCCGGAAGCGGAGGCCGAGGTTCTTGAGCTCGTCGTACAGCTGGTCGATCCGCTGCGACAGCTCGCCGGGCCCGATCGTCAGCCCGAGGTCGGAGAGTCGGAGGTCGAGGAGACGCTCGTCCGGCCAGGTCGCCCACTCCGGCTCGGCCCCGGAGACAGCGGCGCCGCCGTCCGGTCCGGTCACCGGCGCGGCCCGGGGGCGCCGGCGCGCGCCCCGGTCAGCCCGGCCGGCGCGGCCGCGCGGGAGGGGCCCCGGTCAGAGTCCGCGCAGCATCGTCTCGGCGTCGCTGACCTCGAACTTCCCCGGCTGCTCCACGTGCAATGCCCTCACGACGCCGTTGTCGACCAGCATCGAGTAGCGCTGCGAGCGGACGCCCATGCCGCGGGCCGTCAGGTCCATCTCGAGCCCCAGCGCCTTCGTGTAGACGGCGCTGCCGTCCGCCATCATGCGGACCTTTCCGCCTGCCTTCTGATCCCGGCCCCACGCGCCCATGACGAACGCGTCGTTGACCGACAGGCACCAGATCTCGTCGACACCCTTGGCCAGGAGCCGGTCGTGCGCCTGGACGTAGCCGGGCACGTGCTTGGCCGAGCAGGTCGGGGTGAACGCGCCAGGGAGCCCGAAGATGACCACGCGCCGCCCCTTGGCCAGGTCCGACACGTGGAAGTTGTTGGGGCCGACGCTGCAGCCCGGGGCCTCCTGCTCGAAGAACTCGGTGAGGGTGCCTTCCGGCAAACGGTCTCCGACCTTGATCGACACGGGCTCCTCCTTGCGCGTTATGAGCGGCCGGCCGGCGGACGCCTGCCGAACGCGAGGTCAGGGTACCATACCCTCAGGGACGGCGATGTGACGCGTGCCGGTCGGGCGGACGGATGCGAATCCACCGCGCGGCGCGGATCGTCCAACCGACTGAGAGCCGCCCGCATCGCGCGATGCCCGGAGTCGCGAACAGGTGTCCGCCTTGCCCGACCGGTCGGACGCCGCGGTCGGGCCGGCAGTCCCCGCCGGCGAGGAGGAAGAGCGCACCCCATGGCGAAGATCGTCGAAGGTCGCAAGGCACCCGATTTCACGCTGGAGGACGGCACGGGACGGCGGGTCTCGCTCGCCGACTTCAAGGGCAAGGACGTGATCGTCTACTTCTATCCGAAGGACGACACGCCCGGCTGCACGAAGGAGGCGTGTGGATTTCGCGATCTCTGGCGCGATCTCCAGAAGGCCGGCGTCGCGGTCCTCGGCGTCTCCGCCGACGGCGCCGAGTCTCACGCCCGGTTCGCGCAGAAGTACCGGCTGCCCTTCACGCTCCTCTCGGACCCCGAGCGCGCCGTCATGACCGCCTGGGGCGCCTACGGCGAGAAGATGCTGTACGGAAAGAAGACCACGGGCGTCATCCGCTCGACCGTGTGGGTCGGGCCCGACGGCACCGTTCGGAAGCACTGGGCGCGGGTGGCCGACGCCGCCAAGCATCCCGCGCAGATCCTGGAAACCGTGCGGCGCGGGACGGCCTGAGCCCCGCGCGGCCCGGCGGTCTGGTAACATGCGCACGCTGGCAGACAGTCCTCGACATACCCCTGACCGCACCACAAAGGAGAATTCCGACATGGCGCAGCTGAGGATCCCGCTCGACGCGCACCGGTTCGCGACCGGCATGACCTGGAAAGACTACCTCGCGCAGATGGGCGACACGCGGGCGCGCACCGAGGAGAACTATCACCACGCGAGCCTGACCGACGACGAGCGACGCTTCTTCTCCGGCATCCGGCAGGCGCGCTATGCGCTGATGCTGGCGGAGAACTGGTGCGGCGACGTGCACCGAAACTCGCCGATGCTCGCGCGCATCGTGGAAGCCATGCCGCACTGCGAGCTGCGCGTCCTCTTCCGCGACCAGAATCTCGACCTGACGGACGCGTTCCTCAACAACGGCTACCGGTCCATCCCCGTCCTGGTCTTCTTCGACCAGGACTGGAACGAGATCGCCCGCTGGGCCGAGCGTCCGCACGCCGCGACGCAGCGCTCGTTCGCCCTCCGCGCCAAGACGACCGACATCGCCCCGCAGGACAAGCAGGAGGCGGCGCTGCAAGAGTTCCGGTCGCAGATGCAGGCGGCCTACGCCACGACGCCCGAGAAGAGCCTGTGGCGCGACACGGCGAAGGAAGTCCGGATGATCCTGGAGCTGCGGCTCGGACTCGCCCCCAAGTCCTAGTCCGCCGTACCCGCCCGCGCGGCGCCCCCGACGGGCCCGCGCGGGCGGCGCAGTCCCCGCCCCCGTCGCGCCGCATTTGGGCAGACCGCCGCGTCCTCGGAGACCAATCGGGGGATCACTGCGGCGCGGGTGGCGCTCGAGACGGGCCGCGGAGCGGCCAGCGGACGGCTCAGTCGGAGGCTTGGCTCACTCCGCTTCGAGGATGCCGGCCTTCTGGAGGTCCTCTACCACGATCTTCCCGACGTCCCCGGCGATGTCCCGGGTGGCCTGGGGATTGTACGTCCGGCTGGACGCCGACCAGACCAGGGCCTCGGACGCAACGGCGTAGAGATTCATCTGGAGCCGCACGACGGTCGGGCTGAGGAGATTCGACTGCTGCACGGTCTCCTCGTACGAGGTGACGTAGTAGTTCGACAGCGTACGATACGAGACGGGCACCTCCTGGAGACTCCCGGAAGCCCAGGGCCGCGGGCCTTCCACGCCGACCAGCCGCGCGATCAGGACGCCGTCGAATCCACCCGCCCGAAGCCGTTCCCGCGCCTTGTCGATGTCGCCCCGCTCGGCGTCGGGCACGATCCCGGAGCCCGACATACCACGCGTGCTCATAGGGAGACGCCGGACGACCTCGTCCTCGGCCAGGCGCTGGACCGCCGGGTCGGCACCCAGCACGAACACCGCCACCTGGTGGAAGGGGGCGGCATTGTAGTCTGGATCCCGCCAGACGCTGCTGAGCCGCGTGCCGCTGCAAGCCGTGAACCCGAACAGCAGGCCGACGGCCAGCAGCCCGGGGATCAGCGATCGACGGTGGTCGTTTCTCATCGGCTGTCGGCGCGAACGCGACCAGCAGAGTCTATCGCCGGCCCAGGCGACCGTCAAATCCGAGCCGAGGCAGTCGTCGACGCCGGGACCGGGAGGACCGCCCATAGACTCCGCGGATGCGAACGACGATCCCGCGGGACCGTCACGCGTCTTGCGGCGGGCCGAATCCCAGGCGGCGCGGGCGCCACTGGCTCGCCTGGCGCTCGGCCAGGTAATCCGACCGCGCGAACAGCTTGACGAGGATCGCACCGGCCACGAACCCGCCGAAGTGCGCCCAGAAGGCGACGCCGCCCCCCTCCCGTCCGACCGCGCCCAGCCCGCTCACGAACTGGAGGACCAGCCAGTAGCCGAGCATCATCCAGGCGGGCCAGGCCATCGAGGTGACGAAGAACCCGAGCCACACCAGCATGAACACGCGCACACGCGGATACAGCACGATGTAGCCGCCCATCACGCCGCTGATCGCGCCGGAGGCGCCGACCATGGGCACCACGGAGTCCGGGGTGAGCGCAACCTGGGTCAGCGCGGCCGTCACGCCGGTCAGGAGATAGAACACCACGAACCGGAGCCGGCCCATGGCGTCTTCGACGTTGTTCCCGAAGATCCACAGGAACCACATGTTCCCGAGGATGTGCATCCAGCCGCCGTGCAGGAACATGGACGTGAGGATGTGCGAGGTCTGCCGGCCCGGATCGGTGAGGCACGTCAGCCCATCGCCCATGGGGAAGGCCGTCCCGGGCGGCACGCTCAGCGTCAGCTCGCCGGGGATGAGCCCGAGGTTGCAGATGGAGCGCGCCAGCGCCAGGGGCGAGCCGGCACCCTGAATCAGGAGCCACACCAGGACGTTGAGTCCGATCAGGACAAAGGTGGCGTACGGCGTGCGAAGGGTCTCGTTCTCGTCCCGGTACGGGAACATCCTTCAGGTCTCCCCGATCCTCCGCTCCGCCGCGATTCCGCCGCCCGGCGCGCTGGGAGCCGCCACTGCTCGCGTCACGGCATCGCCCGCTCGCGCTGGATCGCTGCCGAGAGGCTAGGTGGGGGCCTCCTCCTTCGGAGCCTCGGCGGCCGTCGCAAGCGCGGCAGCGGCGCCGGCAGCCGCGACCGCCCCGCCATCTGATCCCGGTGGCACGAACACCGTGACCTGCCGGTGGGCGAAGTGGATCCCTGCGTCGTCGAACGCCTGCTTGAGCCGCTGATAGGCTTCCCGCCGGATGACGAACTGCTCGCCGGGCTTGGCGGTGAACTTCGCCTTGACGAGGAGAGCGCTGTCCTCCATCGCCATGACGCCTTGCGATTTGAGCGGCTGGAGGATGTGGGGTCCCAGCTCGGGATCCGCCGCCAGTTGCTCGCCGATCCGCTTCACGATCTTCTTCACCTTCGCGATATCGGTGTCGTACGTCAGCCGGAACTCGAGCTTCTCGACGACCCAGTCCCGGCTCTCGTTGGTCATGCGCCGGATTCCCCCGTACGGGACGATGTTCAGCGGCCCCCGGTGATGCCGCAGCTGCATCGAGCGGATCCCAATCTTCTCCACGGTGCCCTTGGCGTCGCCGACGTTGATGTACTCGCCGAGGCGGAAGGAGTCGTCCAGGAGATAGAAGGCGCCCGAGATGATGTCGCGCACGAGCTGCTGGGAACCGAAGCCTACCGCGAGCCCGATCACTCCCGCGCCCGCCAGCAGCGGGCCGATGTTGACACCGAGGGCGGCGAGCACCGTCATCGAGGCCATCACGCAGACCGCCACGAAGATCGACCCGCGCGCCAGCGGGAGCAGCGTCCGGAGCCGCGATGCGCCGAGCCCGCCGGCCTCTCCCTGATCGCTCACCGCCTTCGGCCCCGCCTCTCGCGCGATCCGCCGGTCGATCGTGGTCTTGGCGAGCTGCCAGACGAGGTACGCGAGCATGAGGGTGACGCCGACGTCCACCAGGACGCCCGCGACGCTGGCCCCCGCCGCCCGGTTGGCCATGCTCATCAGGTCGATGTCCCACAGGCCGACGATCACCATCACGCCCGCGACGGTGACCAGGATGTGGACGGCCTTGCGGAGGACGGGCCCGAAGCTCGTCTCCCCGTCCGGGCCGCTGCCCGACGCGTCCCGCCGCCGCCGGTCGAGCAGGCCGCACATCGCCATGTTGACGATCGGCATCGCGATCACGACCAGAAGACTCAAGATGCCAGCGCGGCCGGTGCGCTGCCCGCCACCGAGCTGCTCGACCGTGAGGACGACGAGTAGGCCGAGGACGTAGGCGGTCATCAGCGCGGGCCAGAGCTCGGCCAGCACGCGGCGCAGAGTACCCGGGTCCTGACCCCGGATGGCAATCGCAATCGGGTGACGCACGCGCCAGACAAGCTGGAGCAGCAAGATGACGAAGACGATCCGACCAAGGGTCGCGATGACGAGGTACGTCTCCCGCGGCGCCTCGAAACGCACGAGGAAGAACCCGAGGATGTCGAGGAAGCCGTAGAGCCACGCGAGAACGACCACGCCCCGGTAAAGGACGCCGGCCGACATGTCGTCGAACGACAGGAGTCGGAGAGCCGGCTTGCGCGGCGACAGGAGGAGACGGGCCGCCAGGATCGCCAGCCGCACCTGGATCGTCGTCAGCAGGGCGGCCACGATCAGCTCGCGAGTCGCCTCATGGCCCTGGTAGAGGGCCAGGAAGCCCGCAATCACCGTGGCAAAGAAGACGGCCAGCAAGAAGAGGTCCAGGACAACCCGAACGACGAGACCGCCGACCTCCACGCCGGAGCTCTCGGCGTGGCTCTCGATTCGTTTGCGGACGTCTCCGAGCAGCCGGGCGACGAGTCGCTCGGCGATCCACCCGAGCGCCAGCAGGACGACGAACAGGACGGTCACGATCAGAAGCTGGTAGGGGGACCGGCCCTCCGAGTAGCGAGCAGTCGCCGCGGCCAGCTCCGCCGGTACACCGGGCGCGGCCTGGAGCACGGCGCCGAGCTCGGTCCGAGTGCGATCCATCTCCCCCGCGAGTCCGCCGGCCATCGTCCCGGCCGCCTGGCTCGGCGGGGGCGCCGCCGCCTTGTCGAGCTGGGCGAGGAGCAGGTCGCGCACCTCCTCGTCGCTGAGGCGCGAGACCAGCTCCCGGATGGCGTCCTTGGTGAGGGGGTCCGGCAGCTCGACCCCCTTCTTCGAGCCGCCCGACTTGGACGCGGCCGCCGCCACCATGGGGATCACCAACAGCACGCACACCAAGGCGACGAGCCGGCACCACGAGCGGCCAGGCCTCATCCTGTTCCTCCGTAGGCTTGCGCCGGGGGGGGGCACGCCAGGCGCAAGGCTCCCCGGTCCGGGGGGCCCCTCACGTCCGACCCGGCCATCCTACTGCAATCGCGCGGGGCGCGTCCGGGGGGGCGGGCGGGCTACGCGGAGGGGGCGTCGACGCCGGCCCTCGTCGCCGCGGCATCGACCAGGCGATCGATGCGCTCCCGGTCAGAGGCGGCGAGGGACGTGAACACCGCACGGACGAGCGTTCCCGAAAGGCCCAGGCGGTCCGACGACTCGCGGGACGCGACGCGGACGTAGCTGCCCTCGGACGGCGCGCCGTCGTCGAACGCGATGTCGAGCTTCAGGTCGGGGTGGCTCGTCGGCAATGCGGCGCTCGCGAGAAACTCCACGGCGATGCGCCCGATCCGGATGACGCGCACCGGGTGCGGGGTCTCGTCGATGCGCTTGCCCTCGCCGACGACCCGCGCGATCGCGGGCAGCACGACGTCGGCCAGCGGCTCTCGCTCGTCGGAGGAGTCCAGGGGAGGCTCACCGGCCACGCCCTTGACCTCGTACACCGTCACCGGCGCCGGCACGCCCTTGACGGCCACCTCCATCGCCGGTCCGGCCGTCACCAGGTGGCCGACGCGGTCCAAAGTCGCCTGGGAGACGAGAACCTGCGGCCCGACGGTGAGGGATTCGATCCGTCCGACGAGATTGACCGCCGGCCCCACCACGCCGTACTTCATCCGGTCCTGGCTCCCGATGTTGCCGGCGACGACCTGCCCCGAATGGACGGCGATGCCCATGACGAGCGGCGGCAGTTCGTGGAGCCGGCTCTCACGATTGAACCCGGCCATGGCGCCCTGCATGGCCCACGCGCACCGCACCGCCCGCTCGGCGTCATCGGGTCGCTCGAACGGCGCGCCGAACAGGACGAGGATCGCGTCCCCGATGAACTCGTTGATCGTGCCGCGATGCTGGAGGATGACGGGTGTCATCACGCCGAGATAGCGGTTGAGGAGCCCGATCATCGCCGCGGGACCGAGCCGCTCGGTGAGCCCCGAGAACCCGCGCAGGTCCGACATCAGGATCGACACCGTCCGGACCTCGCCGCCGAGCCGAAGCGCGCCGCGGTCCCGGACGCATTGCTCCGCCAGCTCCGGGCTGACGTAGCGGCCGAGCACGTCCCGGATGAAGTCGCGATCGCGGAGCCCCTGCACCATCTCGGCCATGGTCCGGGCCAGCGCGCCGATCTCGTCCCGGCTGTGAGGCACGATGGCGACGTCGAGGTCGCCCTCGCGGATCCTCCGCGCCTGGACCCCGAGCTCGCGAAGCGGCTGGGCGATCCACCGGACGAGGGCAATGCCGCCTCCCACGGCGACCAGCAGCGCCAGGAGGCCGAGGGCGGCAGCGCGCCATGCCTGGGCATCGATCGGCGCCGTGTAGTCACGCTCCGGCACCACCACGCCCGTGAACCACTGCCGGTCACCGACGGGGAACGCCGCGGCCCGGCCGAGATACTGCTCGCCGGCGCGCCAGAATGTGTGCCCCACCGACATGCTCGTGCCGAGGTTATTCACGATCTCGGTGACCAGCGCGGCATCCTCCTGGTTGGCCTTCCCGGTGACGTCGACCCCGCCGGGCGCCGCCACGAGAAGGCCGTCGCCGGTCGCGATGAACACGCGCCCGCGGGGCGAGACGCGAAGATCGCTCACGAAGCGGGACAGGCCGCCGAGCGAGAGATCGACCGTGAACACGCCGAGGACCGCGCCGGCGGCATCGAGGAGCGGCATCGCACAGGTGACTCCCAGCTTGCCGTCGTAGAAGCGGTAGGGCTGGGTCCATGCGACGTCCCGTCGCGCCGCGGCGAGCCGGAAGAATGCCTGCTCCTTCGGGCGGTAGCCGTGGTCGTCGGACTCCCTGGCTCGCACGCGGCGGCCGTCGGGCAATATCCGGTCCTCTTCCAGCCGGATCCGGTCACCGCGGGGGAAGCTCCGGTTGAGGAAGATCTGTCCGGTGCCGTCGTTCCAGGCGCCCACGAAGCGGTCCGTGCGGTCCCCGTAGCTGACCCAGGCCAGCTGGGGATTCGCGCGCAGCACGCCGAGCGCGTACTCGCCGAGCGCGTGAAAGTCGGCCGGCGCGAGCAACCCGCGCGCCACGAGATTCGGCCCCAGACGCACCGTGTTCTCGGCATGGCGCAGGAACTCGGCGGCGTGGTCGGCGGTCATCCGCGCGGCCTGGGCCATCGCGCCGTCGACGAGCGCCCGCGACCCGGCGTGCTTCTCCCGCCACGCCAGCGCCCCGAGCATCAGGCCGGTGCCCGCGGTCAGCAGCGTGACCAGGCCGATCAGCGCGAGCGAGATCGGCGGCCGGGTGAGTCCACGACGCCCGCGGGGCGGGGATCCGTTGATGGCTGCCCCCTGCGGCATGGTACAAGTAGACTACTATCGTTTCAGGAGGGCAGGCGCTGGCCGTGGAGCCGTCCGGCGCTGCCTCCGCCGCATGTCGGGCGTGTCAGCCATCGGCCGCGAGAGGGGAGCCGACGTGAAGACAGCGCGACTCGCCATGGTGCTGGGCGCCGGCCTGCTGGTCGCCGCGACGGCCTCGGTGGCCCAGGCCCAGGATGAGGACCCGACCGCCTGGCACATCACCTTCACGCCCTATCTCTGGGCAGCGGGACTCTACGGCGATGTGACCGTTCACGGCGTCGACGCGCATCTCGACGCCAGCTTCGTCGACATCCTCGATCACACCGACACCCTGGTCGGGCTTCAGGGCCACCTCGAGGCGGCGCGCGGGCCGCTGGGCGTTTACGGCGACTTCTTCTACGTCAAGACCAAGGTCGAGGACGCGGGGATACCCGGCCTCGACGTCACGACCAAGATGTGGTTCGCGGAGTTCGGCGCCCAGTACCGGGTCTTCGACACCAGGATCGAACGAGTGCCGGGGCTGACACTCGACGTCTACGCGGGCGGGCGGTACGCGAATCTCGAGCTCGATGTGGACCGGCCGGCAGGGCCATCGCTCAACCAGCAGGTCGACTGGATCGATCCGCTCGTCGGCGCCCGCGTCGGCGTGCACTTCTCCGAGCACGTGTTCCTGCTCGTCTCCGGGGACATTGGCGGGTTCGGCGTCGGCTCGGACCTCGCGTGGTCCCTCATGGGGCTCCTCGGCTACAAGTGGGAGGGCGCGGGGCTCGAGTGGGCCGTCTTGGCGGGATACAAGGCGCTCAGCGAGGACTATACGACCGGATCGGGTCTCAATCGGTTCCGGTGGGACGTGACGATGCACGGCCCCATCCTCGGATTCAGCATCCGATTCTGATCGCGCGCCGGGCCCGTCCCGCCCCGCGGCCCGACGTCAGACCGGCAACCGGCGGCGTCAGTCCTTCGATTTCAACTCGCTCTCGTGCTCGCGGATGAACGCGCGGATCTCGTCGGCCATGTCGAGCAGCCGCCGCCACTGCTCCTTGTAGAGCGTCACCGGGAAGCGGCCCAGCCCGTACACCGACACTCCGCCCTTGTCACTGACTCGCAGGTGACCGCCGCGCTGCGTCCGGGCCTTCAGGGCTTCGTTCTCCGCCCGGAGGCGGGCGACCTCGCTCTCGAGATGCTCCTGGCTCATGATTCCTCCATCGATGAGACGCCGTGCCGTCTCGTCACCTGGGCGACCCTCGGCCACGCGCGCGCGCCGCGCGCGGAGCCGCCGGCCGGCCCGGACCGCTGACGCCTCACGCCTCGACCCCGTGCGCG
This sequence comes from uncultured bacterium, assembly GCA_964463175.1. Taxonomy (GTDB): domain Bacteria; phylum Methylomirabilota; class Methylomirabilia; order Rokubacteriales; family DASRDR01; genus DASRDR01. The sequence continues at coordinate 15,132 of CAYXBJ010000153.1, read as the reverse complement.
GCCAGCCGCTCGCGCAGGGCGGGCGCCCCCTCGAACCGGTAGGCCTCGAGCCCGGCCCGGCGCGCGCCGGCCACGTAGCCGGCGTCGTCGTCGAAGAACAGCACGGCGCCGGGGGGCACGTCCAGCCGCTGCGCCAGCCGCTGGAACGCCTCCGGATCGGGCTTGCTCCGGCCGAGCTCGGCCGAGAACACGGCGCGCGCGCCGAAGATCTCGGGCACCGCCGGGAACACTTCGCCGATGTGCCGCTTCAGCAGCAGCGGGTTGTTGGTGAACATCGCGACCGGCCGGCCGGCGCTCACGCGCCGCGCGACCGAAAGGACCGCATCGTCCGGCTCCATCGCCGCCCGGCGCGCGGCGACCCACTCGGCTGCGCTCAGGGGATACCCGAGGCGGTCGCCGAACTCGCGGAGGTAGGCGTCCGCCGTCCACGCTCCGCGCTCCGCCTCGTCCTCGAAGCCGGAGCGCCAGATCGCGGCGTGGATCGCGTCCGGGCTCTGCCCGCACCAGGACGCCAGGAGCGCGAGGCGTCGCTCGATGCGGTAGCGACAGAGCACCTCGTCCATGTCGAAGACCACGATCTCGATCGCGCCCATCGTCGCCCCGGCCCCCTTCCCCGCACTGCCTCGATTCTCGACGCGCGTCAGGGTTCGCCGGGTTGCCCGAAGCATAACGCGCCGGATCGCGGCCGAGCAACGGGAGCCCGCGGGAGGTCGAGGCCGCGCGCCGGTCGCCGCAGTCCCGGCGTCGCGGGTGCACGCCGCTCCGCGCGCGCTTGACCCCGGCTGTGGCACCCTGGGCGAGTCGGCGGATTCCACTCGGTCACCCGGAGGAGGATCGATCTCATGGACGCGCTCGGGCTGTTCCGCCAGCGATACGACGCCATCCACGGCGCCTTCGTCGACGAGCTCTTCGCCGGGCTGACCGACGCCCAGGCCCGGTCGCGGCCGCACGGCCTGAACTCCGTCGCATGGCTCGTGTGGCACGCGACCCGGGTGGAGGACGCCGCGGTGAGCCGCTTCGTGGGCGATCGGCCGCAGGCGCTGGTGGAGGGAGGCTGGGACCGGCGCCTCGGGGTCGATCGGCGCGACGTCGGGTCCGGCATGAGCGACGCCGAGGTGGACGCGCTCGACGCGCGGATCGACACCGCGGCTCTGCGGAGCTACGCGCACGACGTCGCGGACCGCACGCGATCCGTGGTCGACTCGCTCGCGACCGCCGCCTGGGACGAGGTGGTCCCGCCGGAGCGCGTTCACGCCGTCGTGGCCGACGAGGCGCTCCTGGTGGAGGCGGGACGCTGGGTGGAGAAGTTCTGGGCCCGGGGTCACGCCCGCGGATGGTATCTCCTGCAGACCGCGCTGCTGCATCCCTACGGGCACTGGTTCGAGGCGCTGGCGACGCGCGGTCAGCTCGGCGCGGCGGGCCGCTGACCGAGCCGCCCGGCGGCCGGGATCAGGATCCGGCCGCGCCGCCGCCGAAGCCCGGCAGGCCCTCACGGATGCGGCGCGAGAAATCGGGCGTCTGATCCGCGGCGCGGGCGGCGTCGTTGATCCGGGAGCGCCGCTGGAGCTCCTCGAAGGGCAGGCTCGGGTCGAGCCGGCCCTGCTCCCATGCGTACTCGGCGGCATGCCCGCTCAGGAGGACCTTCCAGCTGAGCGGCAGGTGTCCGGGATTGACCCGCGTGTGCAGCAGGATCGTGGTGGTGCAGTTGGTGGTGAGCGTGTTGTAGAAGCGCGGCTCGTCCCGCAGCGCGTTGATCGCCCGGACGTATTCGAGGAACAGGCGCCGCAGGTTATCCGCCGGGCCGCGGACCCGATAGAGGTACACGTCCTCGGGCGGGTCGCGGCGGTAGTTGGTCCGGACCCGGATGAGGTCGCGCTCGTCGCCGACGACGTAGATCAGCTCGTACCGCCTGAAGAAGCCCTGGATGGACGAGTAGCCTTCGTTCCGCTCCTTGCGCGCCTCGATCGAGACCGCGATGTGCTGGTCGGCGAACCCGAAGCTCACGAACACGTGGGCGATCGCGGGCCCCATCCAGTAGGAGGTGACCAGGTCCACCGCGTCGAGTCGGCGGAGGTCGAAGGTCCGATCGTAGTAGGCCGGCGCGAAGTCGGTCTCCGTGCGGTAGTCGAAGTTCCGGATGTCGTGGACGGTGACCAGATCGCCGGCGATCGTCGCGTACGGCAGCCGCGCGACCTCCGGCGCCCAGTCCCGGTCGTTGGACGGCGTGATCGTGCGCCAGTAGAGGAGCAGGCCGACGAACGCCGCGACGAAGAGCACGAGAAGCACCCGGCGGCGCCGCCGGGCGGCCAACGCGACGAGCGCGGTCAGCGCCAGGAGGGCGTACAGCCCGGCCAGCGCGTCGCGCAGCCAGCCCGGGGAGAGGTCCGAGTAGTGGAGCGCCAGAGTTCCCCAGAGGCCGGTGCCCAGCACGGCGAGGGCCGCGATCCCCCAGCCCAGGACGCGGGCCGTCCCGGCAATCATGACGCCCGGGGGCGACGGCTTCGAGCGCGTCCGGCCCTCACCCCGCGCGGTCGGCGGACCGAGCGGCGAGCTGCTCGATCAGGATCCGCCGGATCTCCTCGATCGCATCGGGGTTCCCCTGCACCGAGTGACCGGACTCCACGATCAACTCCGACTGGGCCTCGTCCAGGTGCGCGCTCCGGTAGCTCACGACGCCGTCACCCGCCTCGTCGAGCGAGCGGCCGCCGCCCTTGATCGCGATGATCGAGTTCACCTTCACGCCCGGGGCGACGGGCAGGCTCGCGAGGATCTGGATCGTCGGATGACCGGGACTCATGTTGTCCACGCTGCGTGGAAGTCCCTGCTGCAGCCGGTAGCGGAGGAGCGGGTCCTCACTCCCGGTGAGGATCTCTCCCGTCATCCGGAGGATGTTCGGCGGCAGCCTGAGCGCCCAGTCGATGAGCCACCGGAACCGCCCGATGAGGAGGCCGGCGAGGGAGCTGCCGCGGTGCGGGGTGGCCACGAACACGACGTGATCGACGAACGGCAGCGGCGTCATGAACAGCGAGCGCTGCAGGACCGCGCGCGTCTCGGCGGAGACCTGCAGGTCCTGGATGGGCGTCTCGCTGATATGGTCCCAGAACCGCGTGCCGCTGTCGACGACCATCAGCTTGGCCAGGAGGCCGCCCTGGCTGTGGCCGATCAGCACCATGTGCTGGAGCGCCGCGTCGGTCCCTTGGGGGTCCAGCTCGGCGACTGTCTTGATCAGCGCTTCGCGGAGCAGGCCGGCCGAGTACAGGATGGGGTTGCCCGTGTTGTAGGCGAAGAGCCAGAACTGGATCCGGGGCGCGATCTGGGGATCGGCGTTGAGCTCGTTCACCAGATCCGCCCAGCGGGCCGGGCTCGACGCCGTCCCGTGGATCAGCACGACCGGCACGTGCCCCGGCCGGTACGGGGTGAGGGTGTAGAGCGCGCCGCCGCCGTCCTGGAGGTAGTTTCCTCGGAGGAAGCCGCGAATCTCGGACTCCCACACCTGCGCGCGCTCGAGGGAGTAGGCGAGCGCGGTGCTCGGCTCGAACTCCAGCGGCACCTGGCGCCCTTCCACCGTGATCCGGGCGGCGGCGTCCATCGTGTAGAGCTCGAGCGATGCGTGGAGCTGGCCGCTCGCGATGCCCTCCCGGACGCTGTCGAACCGCAGGAAGATGGTGACGGGGACCTTGAGCCTGGGCGGGACGAGGCTGTACTTGGGGGCGACCGTCTCCGCGGGACCGAGTCCCGCGACCAGCGGCGCCCCGAGCCCGGCCTGCCGATACCGGTTCCGCAGCCCCCGCACCGCCACGTTGGCGGCCGGCAGGAAACCCTCCAGGCGACGCCCCGCCCACACGGGCGGGCCGCCCGGCAGGACGACGTCGAGACGTCCGAACGGCAGAGGCTTCTCGCCGGCGGCGACGAGCACCTCGGCGCGATCCGGGGCCATGAACCCCTGGGTGATCGCGCGATTGTAGATGTCGGCGGCGATCCGGGTCCGCGGGTCGAGCGCGTCAGGAGCGGCCTGGCCCTCCCCGCGGAACAGGAACGCGTAGGCGTAGGCGGCCGCGGCGAAATGGTACGCGCGCACCCGGGCGTGCTCGGCGTGCAGGTAGGACAGCTCGGCCAGCGCGAAGAGCCGGTTCTCCTCGCCGGCCGTCCCCAGGGTCACGCGGAGCGCGGCGAGGGCGCCAACCGGATCCGTCGTGAATCGCTCGGACAGGTTGAAGCGCTGGAGCACCTGGTCCGAGAAGCGGCTCGGCTTGTCGACGGAGAGCGCGCTGGCGGTCAGGTCCCGCTCGAAATCCTGGGGCGGGATCGGATCGACGCCGACCGGCGTCGCGCACGCGGCGGCGAAGAACAGGCTGGCGGCCGGGACCACGACGCGCAGGGGCTGCCGCAGCCACCCGAGAAGCGCTCGGGACGTGGTCATCATCGGGCGGCGGCGCGCCCCTGGTCGGTCTGGTCCATCAGGCCTATCGGAGGGCGGCCTCGATGTCCTTCCGAAGGCCCGGATCGTCCGGAGTGACTCCGCTCTTGTAGAACTTCACGACCTTGCCGTCCTTGCCGACCAGGTACTTGGCGAAGTTCCAGCTGGGGAGCTCCCCGGACTGCTTCTGGAGGTTCCCATACACCGGGGACTGCCCGGCGCCGGCCCGCGTCACGACCTTCTCGAACAGCGGGAAGGTAACGTCGTAGTTCAGCGTGCAGAAGTGGCGGATCTCCGTGGCGGTACCCGGCTCCTGGCTCCCGAAGTCGTTGCTCGGGAAGCCCAGGATGACGAAGCCGCGTCCCTTCAGGTCTTCGTAAAGCTTCTCGAGCCCCGTGTACTGCGGCGTGTACCCGCACTGGCTCGCGACGTTGACGACGAGCGCCACCTTGCCCGCGTACACGCCGAGATCGGCCGGCTGCCCCTCGAGGGTCCGGGTGCCGAGGCGATAGAGCGAATCCTGAGCCAAGAGTGTCTCCTTCTTCCCCGCAACGTGGCCGGACGTCCGCCCGGGCGGGCGGCCGCCCTCCTGCGCCTCAGAGACCAGGACCAGAGCCAGCAGGATCGCGCACGCGGTCCACACGCGGTGCATGGGCGGTCTCCTTCCGTGCGGCGGCATCGATGCGAGGCTCCAGCCTACCATCCGTCGCCCGCCCACGCCCGCGGGACCACCGGGGCATCGGGCGGCGCCGTGACGGGGAAAACACGGAGTCTCCGGTGGAGCCGCATCGAAAGAAAACCGGTGATGCCGGCGCGGCGGTCGGCGCCGGAGCGAGCGCGGCCGGGCCGCGCCGGAGGGCTCTCCTACTCGTCCTCCACCATCTCGTCCGAACGCTCCCCGGACTCGCCGCCCAGCTTCCGGTAGAGGGAGGCGAGGCTGATCCCGAGGAGACGGGCGGCGGCGCGCTTGTTGGCTCCGGTGCGCGCGAGGACGTCGAGGATGTGATGCTGGGAGAAGAGGCGAACGGCCATGCGGAGATCGGTCGGCCGCGCGGCGGCGGCGCGCCCCGCGACGTCCCCGGCGAGATGCTGGAGCCCGATCAGGTCCCCTTCACCGAGGATCATCGCCTGCTCCAGCACGTGCTCGAGCTCTCGCACGTTGCCCTTCCAGTCGTAGGTCATGAGCGCCTGCAGCGTCTCCGGCTCCACTCCCACGACGCGTCGATGCAGCTTGACGTTCAGTCGTCGGATGAAGTGCTCCACGAGGAGCGGGATGTCCTCCCGGCGCTCGCGCAGCGGCGGCAGCGTGACGTGCACGACGTTGAGGCGGTAGAAGAGGTCCGCGCGGAAGCGGCCGGCGTCGATCTCGCCGGCGAGGCCGCGGTTGGTGCTGGCGATGATCCGCACGTCAGCCGGCTGCGGGCGCGTGGCCCCGACGGCCCACACCTGCTTCTCCTCGATGACCCGCAGGAGCTTCGCCTGGAGCAGCACGGGTAGCTCGGCGATCTCGTCGAGGAAGAGCGTGCCGCCGTGGGCGGAGACGAACAGCCCCGGATTCGCCTGCACCGCGCTGGTGAAGGCCCCCCGCACGTGCCCGAAGAGCTGGCTCTCGAGGAGCGAGTCGGGAATGGCGCCGCAGTTCACCGGCACCAGCCGCTGGTGGGACCGCGGGCTCGCCGCGTGAACCGCCTGCGCCACCAGCTCCTTGCCGGTCCCGCTCTCGCCCGTGATGAGCACGTTGCTGGGCGTGGGCGCGCAGCGTGCGATCTGCTCCCGGACCAGCCGGATCGCCTTGCTGGCTCCCACCAGCGCGTCGTCCGGCGGCGGCAAGTGCGGCCGCGGCGAGTGCGCGGGCTCGGCCTGTCCGGCGGGGCGGCGCAGCAGGCGCTGCACGCAGCGCGCGAGGTCGTGCAGCACGAACGGCTTCTGCAAGTAGTCGCCCGCGCCCTTACGCAAGGCCTCGATGGCCATCTCCACCGTGGCATGGCCGGTCATGAGGATCACCGCCGCCCGCGGGGAGAGCTCTCGGGACCGCTCGAGCACCTCGAGCCCGCTCAGACCCGGCATCACGACGTCGGCGACGATGACGTCGAACTCCTGCTGCTCGATGCGGGCCAGCGCCTCCTCGCCGCTCCCGGCGGTAGCCACACGGTACCCCTCGGTCTCGAGGAACATCCCGAGGGTGTCCTGCGTCGTGGTCTCGTCGTCGACAACGAGAATCGAGGCCGTCATCGTGTGACCTCACTGGCGGGCATGGCCGTGCCCGGCTTGATGCGCGGGGGGGTGGCGGTCTCCTCGACGATGCGATCCATCGATCCGATCGGTACGTCGAGGCGTCTGCCGACGGACGCCCTCGTTGCCCGCGCTTTCTTGGAGAGTAGCGCGCTCCGGCCTCGCCTCACAAGGTCGAAGTACTGAAACCGGCGGCTCGGAGCGTCGGTTCCATTCTCACGTCTGAGAAGGCTCGAGCCGTATTTTCCCTGTCGCGAGAAGGTCCGACGAACTCGCCGCGCCGCTAAGCCCGCCATTGCGGCATCCGGACGGCGCTCGGAAATGGCACCCCCCTTGCTCTCCAATCCACGTTCCGCAGTGGACCGTTCGCCACGAAAACCCGGGAGGGTGCGCCATTGAGGACCAAGCTTGCCATCGTGATCGTCGCCGTCGGCATCGTGCTCGGAGCGTCCCCGTTGCTGCAGGCGCAGTTCGGCGGGCGGGCCCGGGACCTGGGGCCTCGCAAGGGGCCGGCCGGCGCTGGTGGTCCCATCGCCAACCTGAGCGCGGACGAGCAGGAGATGTTCGACGCCGGGCGCGGCGATTTCGTGGAAGAAGAGGCCGTGGACGAGGGTGTGGGTCCGCGCTTCAACTTCGTGAGCTGCGCCGGGTGCCATGCCGAGCCGGAGGTCGGAGGCACGAGCCCGGCGGTGAATCCCTTGTTCCGCGTGACCGGCGACCTGAAGTTCTCGGCCAGCAAGAACCTCATCCCCTCGTTCATCACGCCGAACGGCCCCGTGCGCGAGGTCCGCTTCCGCTACAAGAGCGACGGCACGCGGGACGGCGGCGTTCACGCCATCTTCGTGATCAGCGGTCATCCCGACGCCGCGGGGTGCGGGATTCCGCAGGAGAACTTCGAGGTGCCCTTCCGGAACGGGAATCTCAGCTTCCGGGTCCCGACGCCGGTCTTCGGCGCCGGGCTCATCGAGCAGATCCCCGACAGCGCGATCCTCGCCAACCTGGCGGCCTCGTCGAGCCAGAAGTCGGCCCTGGGCATCCACGGCCGCACCAATCGCATCAACGTCTCGGGCACCGCGAATCGCAGCGGCAACGACGGCACCATCTCCCGCTTCGGGTGGAAGGCGCAGAACAAGTCGCTGCTCCTCTTCTCGGGCGAGGCCTACAACGTCGAGATGGGCATCACCAACGAGCTGTTCCAGAACGAGCGTGACGAGACCCCGAGCTGCCAGTTCGCCACGGTGCCGAACGACGTCACCCCGAGCGTCCGCCAGATCGGCGCCATCCAGCAGTTCGCCAACTTCCAGCGGTTCCTCGCGGCGCCCACGCCCTCGCCCGACACGCCCGGCGGCGCCCAGTCTATCGGTCGCGGGCGGGCCCGGTTCGCGGACGCCGGCTGCGTCTACTGCCACACGCCGACTTTGCGCACCAATCCCCAGTCCACGGTGGCGGCGCTGAGCGACCAAGCCGTCAACCTCTACTCCGACCTGGCGGTGCACAACATGGGTCCGGGACTCGCGGACGACATCATCCAGGGCGACGCGGGCCCCTCGGAGTTCCGGACCGCCCCCCTGTGGGGGCTCGGGAAGCGGATCTTCTTCCTCCACGACGGGCGCACGACCGATCTCATCGAGGCGATCCAGGCCCACAAGAGCGTCGGCAACTCGAAGTTCCCGGCGTCGGAGGCCAACGCCGTGGTAGATCGATTCAACGGATTCTCGGAATCCGTCAAGCAGGACCTGCTGAACTTCCTCCGATCGCTGTAGCCCCGACCCCGAGGGCGGCGGAAATCCCGGGGCGGGCCGGCCAGCGGCTCGCCCCGGGACGCGGTAAGATCGGCGTGGCGCGGGTCCGCGGCCCGCGCGACGTCGAGGGCTCGGAGGGTCTCATGCCGCGACCGCTGCCGCTCGTCCTGGCCGTCGCGCTGGCGGCGATCCCCTCCCTGCTCCACGCTGACGGCGACCCCGTCGCGCTCGGCCCGCCGACCGTGTACGAGCGCTTCGTCCTGTCGGCCTGCTCTCCCTGTGTCCGGGAATCCTTTCCGATCGCCACCTTGCCCGTCACGCCGGTCGCGCTGCCGGGCTTTCCGCGCGCGGCGACGGCCAGCGGAGGACGCGCCGGCGAGATCGTGATCGACGTGCTGCGCGCGCACCAGCCGGGCCGGCCGGACTGGAAGTCGGTCGCGCTGCGGGTGACGATGTCCGTGACCACGGGGCCCGGGGGCGATCTGTTCCGCCTCGGCACCGGGCTTCTGGACGGCCCCGACGTGCCGGCGCTGGCCCAGGCGGTCGGGGAGATGGCGCGGATCACCGCCGCGGCGCCGGCAGAGCCGCGCCCGGACACGATCGACGCGGACTACCACGGCGGCACGGTCCGGGTCGGCGTGCTGCAGATGCGCGGCGAGGCCATCGGCTACGTCCAGACCGGCGACCTGCCGACCATCCTGCAACGGGCGGTCTGGGAAGTGCCGACGACGCTCTACCTGCCGGTGAAGGACCTTTCCGCCGTGTCGGCCGCCCTCGGTCAGGCCGCGGCCCGGATCCAGCAGGTGCGAGGCAACTGAGTGGAGCGAGGAGGGAACCGCCCGTGACGAGAGCGCGCGCCTGGTCGATCCTCCTCGTGGTCGCGCTCGCCGGAATCGCGATCGGCGCGGCCCGCGCCGAGACGCGCGCGTTCGAGCTGACCCTCAAGAACGGTCAGCTCCCCGAGAGCCAGCGCCTGGTGCGGGTCACGCAGGGCGACGAGGTCACGCTCACCTGGACGACCGACCGACCGTACACGCTCCACATCCACGGGTACGAGCTCGAAGCGAAGCTCGCGCCCGAGACGCCGGCCGAGCTCAAGTTCACGGCCCGCGCCACGGGACGCTACCCGATGGAGATCCACGGGCCCGGGACGGAGCGCACGGTCGGCCATCTCGAAGTCCATCCCCGCTGATCTCCCCTCGCCCCGGGCTCCGGTGACCGCGCGTCGACGCCGGCTGACGTGGGGGGGGCTCGCCCTCCTGGCGCTCGCGCCTCGGAGCGCCCTGGCGCACGGCTTCGGGCAGCGGTACGACCTGCCGGTGCCGCTCTGGCTCTGGGCCGCCGCCGCGGCGGCCGCCGTCGCGCTCTCCTTCGCGATCATCGGGTTGTTCGTGAAGGCAAGCCCCGGCGTCCACGGATACGGGCGGCTCAACCTCCTGCGCTTCCCGGTCGGACGCGCCCTCGCCGACCGGCGGCTCCGGCTCGCCGCCCGGCTGGTCTCGGTCAGCGTGCTCGTCCTCGTCGTGGCCGCGAGCCTGGCGGGCGACCAGAGCCCGACGCGCAACATCACGCCGACGTTCGTCTGGGTCACGTGGTGGGTGGGCGTCGCATACCTTTCGGCCCTCGTCGGGAACGTGTGGGCGTGGGTCAACCCCTGGGCCGCGCTCTTCGGGTGGGCGGAGGCGGCTCTGGGGTCGCGCCGCGCCCCTCGTCGCTATCCGGTCCGGCTCGGCGTCTGGCCGGCAATCGTGCTCTTCCTGAGCTTCGCGTGGGTCGAGCTGATCTACACGGGGCGGAGCATGCCGGCGGCGCTCGGGCACCTGATCCTCGGCTACTCCGTGCTGACGTGGACCGGCATGGCCGTCTTCGGCCGCGCGGCGTGGCTCCGCTACGGGGACCCGTTCGCCACCGCGTTCGGCGTCCTGGCGCGCTTCGCCCCGACGGAGATCCGCGTCATGGATGGCGCCGCCTGCCGGCGCTGCACATTGGCCTGCGCCGGTCGCGACGGCACGTGCCTCGGCTGCGGCGACTGCTTCGAGCGCGCCGCGCCGGGCCGTCGCGAGTGGAACCTACGGCCCTTCGCCGCGGGGCTCCTGAACACGGACGACGTCACGCCCTCGATGGTCGTGTTCGTCCTCCTGCTGCTCTCCACGGTGACCTTCGACGGCTTCACCGCGACCCCCGCCTGGGCAAGCCTGGAGGGCGCCCTCTACGCGCGCCTCCAGCCGCTCGGCGAGGCGCGGCTCACCATCATCGACACGCTGGGCCTCGCATCGTTTCCGGTCCTTTTCGTGCTCGTGTACCTCGCATTCGCCCGCTGGATGGCGCGGATGGGCGAGGACCAGCTCCCGACGGGCACGGTCGCCCGGCTCTTCGTCCTCTCCCTGGTGCCGATCGCGATCGCGTACCACCTCGCCCACTACTTCACGTATCTCCTGATCCAGGGCCAGCTGATGATCCGGCTGGTCTCCGATCCCTTCGGATTCGGCTGGGACCTCTTCGGCACCGCCCGGTTCCGGCCCGACATCGGCATCGTGGGCGCCCGCGCCGTGTGGTACACGGCCGTCGTCGCCATCGTCGTCGGCCACGTCCTCGCGGTGTACGTCGCCCACGCCGTCGCGCTCCGCGAGTACCGTGACCGGCGGGCGGCGCTCAAGAGTCAGCTGCCGATGCTGGTCCTCATGGTGGGATACACGGTGGTGAGCCTCTGGATCATCGCCCAGCCGATCGTCGAATCGAGATAGGAGAGACGAGATGAAGATGGCCCTCGTGGCGCTCGCGGTCCTCGCCGGTGCGCTGCTCCCCCCGGCCGCGTCGGCGCAGCTGCCGGCGAGCCAGATCGTGCTCGAGAACGCGTCGATCCGGGTGACGCTGCTCACCTTCGCGCCGGGTGGCGCCACCGGCCGCCACCAGGGGATCGAGTCGGAGATCGGGATCGTCGTGGAGGGCGATCTCATGGTCGAGAGCCCGACCGGGCGGCAGCAGCTGGCCCCCGGTGGCACCTACTGGATGCCCGGGCTCACGCCCCACGACGTCCGCAACGAGAGCGGGCGCCCGGCCAAGATGTGGGACATCTTCCTGAAGCGCTGCGACTGAGACACGTCGGGGTCAGGCCCAGGCTTTGACGTCGGATACCAAAGTCAGGGCCTGACCCCCGGCAGGGCTACTTCGTCAGCTCGTACACCTTCTTCAGATCGGGGTTCAGCAGCGTCACCGGCAGCCCGGAGGCCTTGAGCGCGGCCTCCAGCATGAGCGGCGTCGTTCCGCCCGCGGGCGGCTGGAGCCGGTGGTGGTGCGGGACCACCATCTTCAGGTTCGGGTTCTCGGTCCGGAGGAGCCGCACCATCTCGACGACGTCCTCCGGGTCAGAGGTCGCCTTCAGGGGAAGGATCGCCACGTCGGGCTTGTAGAGCCGCCCCCAGAGCGCCATGTCCAGCGTCAGGGCCGAGCTGCCGGCGAAGTAGACGGTCAGCCCGTTCTCGAAGTGGATGACGAATCCCATGGCGGGGCCGCCGTACATCTTGTCCGGCGTGCCCGACCCGTGCACCGCGCCGACGTTGCGGATCGTGATCCCGTCGAGCTTGAGCCAGTCGCCCGGCCCGCTCCGGAACATCTGCGCCTCCGGAACGTTGCGCGGCTGGAAGTAGTTGGACCACATCTCGAACGGCGTGACGATCTTGGCCCCGGTCTGGATGGCGATCTCGTGCGTGGAGCCGACCTCGTCACCATGCCCGTCGGCGACCACGATCACGTCGACCTTCGGGAAGTCGGCCACCTTCACCGGGCTGTCCGGGTTCGCGACGAACGGATTCGTCACGATGATCTTCCCGCCCGGTGACGTGAACCGGAAGATCGACCAGGAGAACCACTCCATCTTGACCGGACCGGGCTGCGCCGGCGCCGGTCCCGCCCACGTCGCCAGCAGTGCCGCCAGAGCCCCGCCGATCACCCAGCGCCATCGTCGTGCCATCGTGTCCCTCCGGCCTTTCGGTGTGATGTGGTGGTGCGCGTTGACGTCGAGTTCCCGGCCTCTTGCCCCTTGCGAGGCTGCGGTCTGCGGAGCCCGACTGCTCCCGGGCGGGGCACCCGTCGCGGGGCCCGGACCCGAGTCTCGCGCCGGCGACACGTGCCCGGCGCGAGACTCGAAGCGGCTACTTGGTGAGCTCGTACACCTTCTTCAGATCAGGGCTGAGCACGGTGACCGGGAGCCCGGACGCCTTGAAGGTGGCGTCCATGTCGGCCGGCGTCGCCGCCCCCAGGGGCGGCTGAAGGCGATGGTGATGCGGGATGATCGTCTTCAGGTTGGGATTGTCCGTGCGGAGCAGCCGGACCATGTGGACCAGGTCCTGGGGATCACGGCTCGAGCTCAGGGGGAGGATCGCGATGTCGGGCTTGTAGAGCGATCCCCAGAGCTGCATGTCCATCGTCAGCGCGGTGCTGCCGGCGAAGTAGACGGTCAGCCCGTTCTCGAACTGGATGATGAACCCCATCGCCGGCCCGCCGCTCAGCTTGTCCGCGGTCCCCGAGCCGTGCACCGAGGCGACGTTGCGGACGGTGATGCCGTCCAGCTTGAACCAGTCGCCGGGCTGGCTCCGGAACATCTGCGCCTCGGGGACGTTGCGCGGCTGGAAGTAGGTGAGCCACATCTCGTGGGGCGTGACGACCTTCGCCCCGGTCTGGATCGCGATATCCGCCGTCGAGCCGACCTCGTCGGGATGCCCGTCGGCGACCAGGATGGCGTCGACCTTCGGGAAGTCGGCCACCTTCACCGGGCTGTCCGGGTTCGTGACGAACGGATTCGTCACGATGATCTTCCCGCCCGGTGACGTGAACCGGAAGATCGACCAGGAGAACCACTCCATCTTGACGGGGCCCGGTCCCGATTGCGCGGCCGCCTGGCCCGCGCACGCGGCCAGCATGGTCGCCAACGCCCCGCCGATCACCCAGCGCCATCCGCTCGCCATAGTGCCCCCCGGTGTGTCGGTGTGATGGTGGTCGTGCTCTGGGATGTGGAGGCCAGAGCCTCTCCTGACGCAACGACCCGCGGGGTCCGGATGTTCCCCCCATCGCCGCGCCAGCGAGGGACGACCGGCTTCTTAGCGAACAGAGCATGCCCACGCCAACCACGTCAAGACCGGCCGGCCCGCGGCATCGTCATCGCGCTTCGCCCGCGCGGATGGAGTCACCGGCCGCGACCGCGTCCCGTGTGGCCGCATCCCGTCGGTCCGAGACGGTCGGAGGGGCATCCGAGGGCGGCATCCGCGCCGTCGCTGCCGGCTTTTCCCCCACCCGCCCGGGGGATCGTCCGGGCTCCAACCCCACCCGTCACGCCAAGTTCCGACGACTGCACGCTTTTCGGCCTGGCATCCTTCCTGCCCTCACCTCCCCGCGTGTCGACTCCCACAGCAAGCCACCAAGGGGGGAACGCCATGGACCGGATGGGATCGGCGGGACGGTCGCTGGGCGCCATCGTGATGATCGGCCTCACGCTCGTGGGGTGCGCGACGTCTCGGGGCGCATCCGCGCCGGGCGGACGCCCGGCGGATACCGCGGCGTCCGCCGGGGTGGCGCAGCGCTGCGAGGACTTCCCCAAGCGCTTCGGATACGCCGAGAAGTCCGTCGGCGCCCGCCTGCTCGCCTCGGCGATCCTGACGCCGCTGGCGGTCGGCATCGGGCTGGCCGGGACGGCCGTCGGGAACGTGCAGGGTCTGGTCTTGGCGGTGGCGGCGCCGGTCGAGATGGGTCGATGGACCGCCAAGGCGTCCCAGGACAATCGGGAGCAGGTCGCTCGCCTTCGCCAGGCCTGCGAGGAAGGCGGAGGCCCGGACACGGTAGCGGCCGCGCGGGCGGTGCACGATCTCGGCCAGACGCGGGAAGGCGAGCACAGCACCCGGGACGCCGTCCGGCTCTACCGTGACAGCCTCGGGATCCTCGATCGTGCGGGCGCGGGCGAGTCCGAGGACGCGGCCATGACCGCGCTGACGCTGGCGAGCCTCGTGGAGAAGGCGACGCCGGCCGATCCGGAGATCGGGCCGCTCTACGAGCGCGCGGTCCGGATTCGAGACGGCAACGCCGACACCAAGCCGCAAGACCTGGCGTGGCTACTGACCCGGTATGGGCAATGGCTCCGGGCAACCGGGCGGACCGAGGACGCCGTAGCGGTGGAAGCGCGGGTCGACGCGGCGAATCGCGCAGCGGTCGCGGAGGAGCGCGCGCGGGCGGCGAGCCTCGCCGAGGATCGCAGCTCGAGCACGAACATCGTCGTGGGCGAGAGCTGCGCTCGGGCCAGTGTCGACACGCTCGATCAGCTCAATCAGGACGCCGTGGCCCAGGGCGGCACGGGGCACATCTGGGCCGTGGAGTGCGACGCGGCCGGCCAGATCAGCACGGTTCGCCTCATGACCGCCACAGGAGCCCACGACGCGTTGACGTTCAGTTCCGCGGAGTGGGATCCCGCGGCGCAGATCCGAGCGGCGCTCCTCACGACGAGCGAGCCGTGACCCGGGTCGAGCGCAGGTGATCCAGGTCCGGAGTCGACAGCTTGCATCCGCTCGATTCCCGGAGCATGATCTGCGTCGGGTACAGCGAGCGGCGGATCAAGGGCGCAACATCCATCCGATCGTGCCCAGATCAGCCGCTCGCGATCCAGGGTAAGGCGTTTGTCCACTCGATCCGGTTCGCGCTGTCCGGGTGGGGACCCCCCGCGGGTCGCCGGGCGGACCTCTGACGGATTACGGCAGC
>CAYXBJ010000152.1:0-13974 GCA_964463175.1 uncultured bacterium | reverse complement strand
AGGACGCGGCCCTCGCAGGTGGGCACGGGCACGGCGTCGGAGAGCGCTCTTCACCCCAGTACGAGGGACCACGATGGCTGAGGCGCTGCGCCACCTCGTCGTCACGCAATCCGTCGGGGTCGCGACCGTCGCCCTGGACCGCCCGCCGGTGAACGCGGTCGACCTCCGGGTGATCGAGGAATTCCTGCGCGTCGTGGCGGAGCTCGGCGAGGATCGCGCCGTCCGGGCCGTGATCGTCACTGGTCGCGACCGGCGCTTCTGTGCCGGCGCCGACATCGCGATGCTCCGGGACGTCTCCGCCGAGAACCAGCGCCACGCGCGCCGGTGGGTCGACGTACAGGCGGGCCTCGAGGGAATGGCCAAGCCGGTGATCGCGGCCATCAACGGGTACGCCCTGGGTGGTGGCGCGGAGCTGGTTCTGGCCTGCGACGTCCGTCTCATGGCCCGGGATGCCGCGATCGGCTTCCCCGAGATCGAGCTCGGCATCTTCCCCGGCGCCGGCGGTACCCAGCGGCTGACGCGCCTCGTGGGACCGGCGCGCGCGCTCCGCTTGATGATGGAAGGCCGCCGGCTGACGGCCGACGAGGCGCTCGCCATCGGGATCGTCGACGAGGTCGTTCCCGCGGACCTCCTCCAACAGACCGCGCTCCAGATGGCCGTGCGGCTCGCCGCGGGCCCCACGCGCGCGATCGGCCTCCTCAAGCGCTGCGTCTACCGGGGATACGGACGTCCGCTCGAGGAGGGACTCGCGATCGAGGCCACTGCGGCGGCGGAAGTGATCCACACCGCCGACGCGCGGGAGGGCATGGAGGCCTTTCTCGCCAAGCGCCCGCCTCGCTTCACGGGAACCTGACCGCGCGGACGTCCCCGATCACGCCGGCACCCTGGTTCCGTCCTCCTGGTCCTCCACGGCCGGCCGGAACTGGACGCTCATCCGCGGGCCTGCCCGCACGGCCTTCGGGACCGCGTGCTGCCAGGTCCGCTGACAGCTTCCACCCATGACGAGCAGGTCGCCCCAGCCCAGGTCGAATGTGCGCGATGCGCCTCCGGCGACAGGGCGGAGCAGGAATCGTCGCGGCTCGCCGAGGGAGAGGATCGCCACCACCGTGTCGTCGACGAGGGGACCAAGGCGGTCGCCGTGCCACGCGACGCTGTCCCGGCCGTCGCGGTAGTACGCGAGGGAGATCCGGGGGAGATCGACGCCGTAGCGGCGTGAGAGCGCGTCGCCCGCCTGGATCAGCACCGGATGCCCCGGCCCGTCGTCCGGCAGGTCCGCGACCAGGCGCGGCACGTCGACGACCCGCTCATACATGCGGCGCCGATGATGCTCCCATCGCGTGGTCCGACGGAGCGTCTCGAAGACCACCGCATGCCCTTCGAGCCACCCCGGCAGATGCTCCACCCAGGCGCCGCCGCTCAGCTCCATGCGACGGGCACCCGTGAGAGCCGGGTCGAGCCGAGGCTCTCCCCCGCCGAAGAGGGATGTCTGCTCCACCGGCGCGAGCATGGTCTTGGTAGCATCGTACTCATCAGGTGTTGGGTGTCAAGCGCCCTCCATATCTATGGCAGCGGCGAGGTGACCTGGATCTCCGTGAGGGTGAGCCACCGGCTGGTGGTCCCGGACACCCGAGGCCGGAGATCGGTCTCCACCCCTTCCGGCTCCCAGAGCCGGATCCGGAGCGCGTAGCGACCCGGCCGGAGATCTCGCGGCAAGGGGACCCGATGCGCCCCCCGCACCACCTCGTCCGGAAGCCACGCGGTCGTCCCATACCCTCCGGTGATCGGCCCGAAGGTCCCGGGCTGACGCGCGTCTTCGCCGCCAGTCAGCTGGACGCCGAGATAGAGGTCCACGTCCAGGTCCCGGTGGGTCGACCAGAAGAGGACGAGGTCGAGAGGATCACCGGCTGGCACGGTGCGGGCGCTCAGCGTGTACCCGCTCAGGCGCACGACTTCGCCGAAGCGCACGTCGCGCGCTTCGGCGGGCGTGAAGACCGCGGCGCGATGGGCGGCGAGGTCGACGGCCTTTCGCGCCGGTCCGCTCGCGCCGTAGAGGGCGAGCAGGCGGTCGATCGCCGCCGAGCCGGCCGGAGTTCCGGCCGCGAGCGCGGTCTCGAGGTAGGGGATGGCGCGCGCGCTCTGCCCCGCCGCCTCGTACGCCGCCGCGATCCTGAGTCGCGCGTCCAGCGGCGGCAGGCGCTCCAGCGTCTCGAAGAAGAGCCCCGAGGGCGGGGCGTCGAGGCCGGGCAGCCGGAGGTCGTGGAAGACGACCATGCCCCCGACGGGCGTCCGCGCGTACTGCACTCCGAGGTCGCCGAGCTTCGTTGCGACGACCCCGATGTCGTCGGTGCCTCTGAGGAAGGCATAGGCGAACCTGTCGGCGCGGCGCGCGAGCGCGGAGTACGGGGGATGGCGCTCCGGCGCGTTGCGCATCGACACGCCGATGACACGCTCACCGCTTTCAAACGACAGGCGAGGCCCGACCCAGTACGACGTCGCCACGACCGGGATCCGGCGGGCTTCGAAGAAGGCCGCCACCTCGTCCAGGGAGGCCGGGGCCACAGGCGCCCAGGTCCAGGGCGCGAGGAAGTGCCCCGCGATGTTCATCCCGAGGAGCGCCACCACGAGGGCGGCGGCCGTCCCGCGCCATCCCAGGCGCCAGAGGCCGCTGAGCCAGGCGGCGAGCACGAGCGGCATCGCGGCCGCTGCCGGCAGGAGGTAGCGCGGCTCCGAAACGGAAGCCCCCGATGAGCTCAGTCCGCACGCGAGGATGGTGAGCGCCGGAAGCGTGACGATCGCGTCCAGGGTCGCTCCGGTCTCCCGGGCTCCCTCCGGGGTCCCGCGCCGCCGCGCACGAACCCGGGTCCATCCGAGCGAGAGCCAGGCCAGGGCGTAGATGGCCAGCAACGGCGCGGTGAGCGCCTCGATGGCGGGCGCCGAAGGCCAGAAGCTGCCGGGTCCGAGCAGGGCGGGGAGCCCGATCGTCAGCGTGTTCACCAGCTGGGCTGCCGCCGTGACGGGAGGGGCGGCGTCCCAGACGGGCTTGGCCCCGAGCTCCCCGAGCCAGTCCGCTAGCCACAGGGGGAGGCTACCGAGCAGGAAGGTCGTGGCCGCGATTGGGAGCGCGCGGAGCCCGGCGCGCCATCCGGCGCCGCGAACGATGAGCACGACCGCAGCCGCGAGATACGACACGATCAGCTGGCACGTCCACCACGCGAGACCGCCGACCAGGCCGAGGACCAGCGCGACACGGAGGCGACGCGTCCCGTCGGCCTCGACCATGCGCTGCGCGAGCAGCAGGACCACCGTGCCCAGGACGAGCGTCTCGATGAACCCGCCGCGGGCCTTGACGCTCCAGACCGTCATGAACAGGGGCGGGACGGCCATGAGCAGGCCGGCCACGATCGCGGGGCCGAGGCCGAGAGCGCGCCGCGCAAGTTCCATGGTTAGCCCGACGAGCAGGAGCGATGTGACAAGGCAGACGAGCTTCAGGGTGATCGGGCTGGCGCCCGCGACGGCGAAGCCGAGGGCCGCGAGGTTGGGCTCGAGCGCGCCCATGTACCGCTGGCCGTAATAGAAAGTGGGGAACTCGCCCCGGAGGATGTGCCTGCCCATCAGGCCGACGATCGCCTCGTCGGCGTCCAGGATCCCGTGGGGCGTGAGAACGAAGTAGAGCCGGAGCGCGGTCGCGAGCAGCACCGCGACCGCCAGACCGCCGGCGAGCCCGAGTCGAGTGGACCGATCCCCGGCTATCAACGTGGACCCATCCCAGGGCCGGACCTACGCTCCCGTCTCAGCGCCCTCCCGCGACCGCGCGGGGCCCGAGGCCGGCCGGGTCGTGATCGGGCTTCCGCCCCGCGATCAGGTCCGACACGATCCGCGCGGTGCCGAACGCCATCGTCCAGCCCATGTGCCCGTGGCCCGCGTTGAAATAGAGATTGCGATGGCGCCCGCGACCCAGGACGGGCGGGCCGTCCGGCGTCATCGGTCGGAGACACGCGCGGAACTGCCCGTGCTCCCAGTCGGCGGCGGTCGGGAAGAGGTCCCGGGCGAGGCGCAGGATGTTGTTGAAGTCGCGGGGCGTGTGGCTGCGGTCGTAGCCCGCGAACTCGGCAGTCGACGTGAGCCGGAGACGATCACCGAGGCGTGACCAGCCCACCAGCCACTGCTCGTCGACCCCGGGGACGGTCGGTGCGAGACCATCGGCTCGGACCGGGAACGTCGAGGAGTATCCCTTGGCGGGGTAGATTCCGAGCCGCACGCCGATCGTGCGGGCGACGGCCGGCGAGCCGACGCCGAGCGCGAGGACGTAGGCGTCGGCCGTGAACACGCCGGCGCTGGTGTGGGCGCCCGTCACGCGATCTCCGTCGGCCGACAGCGCGGTGACGCGGACCCCGGGCCGCACGGTGACGCCCAGCTTCTCGTGACAGAGGCGTGCCAGCTTCTCGGTGAACAGATGGGAGTCACCGCTCGAGTCGCCCAGGTCCCGGACGGCGCCGGCGAACCGGTGGCGGACGGGCTCGAAGGCCGGATCGAGTCGCGCGACCTGGCCGGCATCCAGGACCTCCTGGCGCTGCCCGTGCTCGGCGAGGAGCGCCATCTTCCTGACACCCGCCTCCAGCTCGCGCGGGTCGCGGTAGAGATAGAGCGCGCCGCGGGTTACCGCGTGGTACTCGATTCCCTCGGCGCCCACCAGCTCCTGCATCACGGCCTGGCTGTACTGGCAGAGGCGGAGCTTGACGATGGTGTTCCGCCGGGCCCGATCGGCGGTGCACTCGCGGAGGAACCGCAGGCCCCACGCGATGAGCGCGGGATCGAGCCGCGGGCGCACGCGGATCGCGGTCTCGTGGCCGAAGAGCGACCGGACGAGCATGCCGGGCGCCTTCGGCGACGCCCACGCGAAGGAGTGCCCGGGCGCGATGATCCCGGCGTTGGCGGCGCTCGCGTCGCGCCCGACGCCTTCCTGCTCCTCGAGAAGCGTGACCTCGTGGCCATCCTTGGCGAGGAAGTACGCGGCCGTGACGCCGGCGATGCCGCCCCCGAGCACGAGGAGTCTCATGGGCGCGAGGATACGGGGGCGCGGACTCCCTCGCAAGGCGGAGGGACCGGGGCGATGCTGCGGTCAGAGAATCAGAGGAGAGCGATCGAGCGCGGGGGGCCGGACCGGAACCGAGCGCGGGGCCGTGGCCCCGCGCTCGGCGCTCCGGTCAAACGAGGGCAGCGACGCGGCGGGTCAGCTCGGCCTTCGGCGGCGCGCCGACCATGGTGTCGACGATCTGGCCGTCCTTGAAGAGGAGCAGCGTCGGGATCGCCTGGACGCCGTAGCGCTGCGCCAGCGTGGGCTGCTCGTCGACGTTGACCTTGGCCACGACGACGCGCCCGGCCTCGGCCCGCGCGATCTCCTCCAGCACCGGAGCGACCGCGCGGCACGGCCCGCACCAAGGCGCCCAGAAGTCCACCAACAGCAGCGGTGTCGCCGCGACCATCTCGGAGAAATTCCGCTCCGTCAGCGCGAGCGTGGCGGAGCCTTCAGTCGTGTTGGGCATTCGATCCTCCCGGCGCCGGCCGGGCTGCCTGCCGCCCCGCCTCTCACGCCGCCTATTGGACGCAGCGCGGCCGCGGTGGGATTCCGACCGGATCCGCCGGAGGCTCCGGCGACGGCTCCTGACATACAATGGGGGCCGCTTCGGATCGGAACGCGCCAGGCGCGGCGGTACCGGAGGACATGCGCCAGTGAGTGAATCCCAGGAGACCGTCGGCGGCTGGACACGTCGCGCGCCGCTCCGCGCCGCCTCCGATCCCGAGCTCCGAGGCGTCCTCCCCGGGGCGGCCGGCTGACCCGGAGCCAGAGTGTTCCAGCCCGCCGAGGAGGCGCGCGACCGGGCCGCGCTCGAGGCAATCCAGCTCGAGCGGCTTCGCGGCACGATCGCCCGGATCTCCGCCCACAACCCCGTCTATCGAGCCCATCTGGGCGGCGCCTCGGCTGGCGACCTCGCCTCGCTGGAGACTCTCCGGCGCTTGCCGTTCCTGACGAAGGAGCAGCTGCGCGACGCCTACCCCTACGGGATGGCCTGCCAGGGGCCCGAGCCGATTCTCCGGGTCCATATGTCCTCGGGTACGACCGGGGCGCCGATCGTCAATCCGTACACTGCGGCGGACATCGGGCAGTGGCGGGAGGTGATGGCGCGCTCACTCGTCGCCGCGGGCGTGACCGCCACGGACGTGATGCTGGTGACGCCGTCCTTTGGACTGTTCACCGGCGGCTTCGGCTTCCAGTTCGGGGCCGACGCGCTCGGGACCATGGTCATCCCGGCCGGGGCGGGGCGGACGACGCTTCAGCTCCAGCTCCTGCGCGACCTGCGGGCGACCGTCCTCGCGGGCATCGCGACCTATCCCTTGCGCATGATCGAGGTCGCGCGCCAGGAGGGGTTCGACTGGAAGGCGACGCACCTCCGGGTCGGCCTGCTGGGCTCCGAGCCGTGGTCGGAGGAGCTGCGCGCTCGGATCGAGACCGAGATGGGCATCCGGACCTACGACATCATCGGCATGACCGAGACGGGCGGGCCGGGGATGGGCATCGAGTGCCGGGTCCGGGACGGCATTCACGTCTGGGACGATCACTACCTGCCGGAGGTGGTGGATCCGGCGACCGGCCGCGTCCTGCCAGACGGTGAGTGGGGCGAGCTGGTCGTGACGACGCTCACGCGGCACGGGCTGCCCCTGGTCCGCTACCGGACGCGCGACGTGACCCGGGTCCGCTCGCGCGAGCGGTGCGCGTGCGGGCGGACCGGCGTCCGGCTGGACCGCTTCCACGGCCGCACCGACGACATGGTCATCTTCAAGGGCGTCAACTTCTACCCGAGCCAGGTCGAGCAGATCCTCCTCCGCCAGCCGGGGCTCGAGCACGAGTACCAGATCCTGCTGGACCGGGACGCCCAGCGCGGCGACCATCTGGTCCTGTGCGTCGAGGCCGGGCCGGCGTTTGACCGCGTCGCGGAGAGGCGGCTCTTGCGCGAACTGGGCGACCGCCTCAGTCTGACCCCGGAGATCCGGGCGATGCCCGTCGGCGCGATCCCGCGGTCGCCCGGCAAGTCAGTCCGTGTCGTGGACCGACGAGAAAGGACAGGAGCGCCATGAAGAAGATGGCCAGGCCACGGGCGACCCACCGGAAGCGCGGCCGGCCGAGGCGGCGAGACGCGGAGCCGAAGGAGAGCCGGGCGGCGGCGATCCCGCGCGGCTACCACACGGTCACGCCGCACCTCACCGTCCGGGGCGCGGTCGACGCGATCGACTTCTACAAGCGCGCGTTCGGCGCCCGCGAGCGCGGGCGGATGCCGCTGCCCGACGGGAAGACGATCATGCACGCCGAGCTCCAGATCGGGAACTCGATCGTGTTCCTCGCCGACGAGTTTCCCGACATGGGCTGCCGGGCGCCGCAGACCCTCGGCGGCGCGACGGGCACGCTCCATCTTTACGTCAAGGACGTCGACCGGGCCTTCCGGCGGGCGGTGGCCGCCGGCGCCGAGGTCCGCATGCCGGTCGCGGACATGTTCTGGGGCGACCGCTACGCGAAGGTCGCCGATCCCTTCGGCCACGAGTGGGGGCTTGCGACGCACAAGGAGGACCTCTCGGCCCGCGAGATCGGCCGGCGCGCGGAGGCGTTCTTCTCGCGTGTGGGAGCGGGTTCGTGAGCGCCGCGACGACGCCCGGAGCCGCGCTGCTCGCCCTGGTCGCCGAGACGCGCCTCGACGCGCTGCCGAAATCCGCGGTCGAGATGGGCCGCCTCGCCATCCTGGACTGGTGGGGCGTGGCGGTGGGCGGCGTCGACGAGCCGGTGACGCGCCTGCTCCGCGAGGCCATGCCCGAGCCACCCGGCGCGGCTTCGGTGCTGGGTACCGACCGCACGGCGTCGCCGTTGACGGCGGCCCTCTGGAACGGTACCGCGTCCCATGCGCTCGATTACGACGACACTGTCACCGCCTTGCCTGGCCACGTGACGGCGCCTCTTCTGCCGGGGCTGCTCGCGCTCGCGGAGACCCGGGGGGCGAGCGGTCGCGACCTCTTGACGGCGTTCGTGCTGGGCGTCGAGGTCATGTGCCGGGTGTCCCGCACGCTCGCCCCCGGGCACTACCGCGCGGGCTGGCACGCCACCGCGACGCTCGGCCGGCTCGGCAGCGCCGCGGCGTGCGCCCGGCTGCTCGGCCTCGATGCGTCGGGCATCGATCGCGCCGTGGGCTTCGCCGCGGCCCAGATGGGCGGCATCCACGAGTCGTTCGGGACGATGGGGAAGCCCTTCCAGGTCGGTCGCGCCGCGGCCGACGGACTCCTGTCCGCCATGCTGGCCGCGGAAGGCGGAGCGGGAGCGACGGGCATTCTCGACCGTCCGTCGTGGGCCCGACGGCTGTCGCCGGACTGGGCGCCGTCGCGACTCTCCGAGGAGCTCGGCCGGGACTGGGCGGTGCACGAGGTCTTCTTCAAGCGCTTCCCGTGCTGCTTCGCGACGCACGCGGCGCTGACGGCGCTGCTCGAGCTCGCCCCCCGGCTCGACGCGGCGGCGATCGAGTCGGTGGACCTCGACGTCTGCCGGACGACCTTGCTCGTCGCCGACCAGCGGCGGCCCGACACCGGTCTCGGCGGTAAGTTCAGCATCACCTACTGCGCCGCGAGCGCCCTCCGCCGCGGTCACGTCCGGGAGGAGCACTTCACCGCCGAGGCGGTCCGGGACGAGGCGGTGCGCGCCCTGGCGGAGCGTGTGCATCTCGCTCCCCAGGGCGACCTCGACGAGACCCGGGCACGGGCCGTCGTACGACTCCGCGACGGGTCGGTCCTGGAGCAGGTGGGGGACCTCCGGCTCAACCGCGATCCCGAGCGGCTCCGGTGGGAGCTCGGCGTGAAGTTCCAGTCCCTCGCCGAGCCGCGACTCGGGGCACGCGAGGCCGCGAGGCTCCGCGACGCGCTCGGCCGGGTGGACGAGATCGAGGATCTCGCGGAGCTCACCGGGCGTCGCCGGGGCTGATCCGACGGCCTTCCCGGGACGTCCACGCCTGACATTGGCCGTGCTGGACTGCTCGTGACCGTCGATCTCACGCCGCTCTTCGCGCCGCGCGCGGTCGCGGTGCTGGGCGCCTCGCGCAATCCCGGGAAGCTCGGCCACCGGCTCGTCCAGAACCTCATCGGCCCGGGATTCGCCGGCGACGTCCTCCCCGTCAACCCGAGCGGCGAAGCGATCTTGGGACGCGCGTCGGTGACCCGCGTCGAGGATCTTCCTCGAGGGCTCGATCTCGCGCTCGTGAGCCTGCCGGCGAGGGCGGTGCTGCCGGCCGTCCGCGCGCTCGGCGCGCTCGGCTGCCGGATGTGCGTGGTCCTCGCCTCGGGCTTCGGCGAGACGGGGCAGGCCGGCCAGGCCGCACAGGCGGAGATCGAGACGATTGCCCGGACGAGCGGGATGCGGATCGTGGGCCCGAACTGCATGGGCGTCGTCAACGTGCCGGGCCGCCTCAACGGGTCGTACTTCTGGGACGTCCCGCAGCGGCCAGGTGGCATCTCCTTCGTGTCGCAGAGCGGCGCGTACGGCGGGCTCTTCTTCCGGGAGGTGCGCGAACGATCGCTCGGGGTCGCGAAGTTCCTGTCGATCGGGAACCAGTCCGATCTCGGGTTCGCGGAGTGCCTCGACTGGCTGGCCGACGACGCCGACACGCGCGTGGTGGGGCTCTTCGTCGAGGGCATCCGGGACGGCCGCGCGTTCGTGGCGGCCGCGCGGCGGCTCACGCGCGCCAAGCCGGTCGTCGCGCTGAAGGGAGGCCGGGCGGAAGCGGGACGCCGCGCCGCGGGCTCTCACACCGGCTCGCTCGCGGGCGCGTGGGAGACGTACCGCGCCGCGTTCGAGGCCGCCGGCGTCGTCCCCGTGGACGCGACCGACGAGCTCTTCGACGCGATGGCGGCGCTCCAGGCTCACGCCGGCCGGCCGCCCCGCGATCGGGCGGTGGCGATCCTCACCATCTCGGGCGGACCGTCGGTCGTCGCCGCCGACGCGGCGGAGGCGGCCGGCCTCCGCGTCCCGCCGCTTCCCGAGTCGCGCCGCCGGGCGCTCCGGGCTCACCTGCCGGACTTCGGCGCCGACGGGAATCCCGTCGACATGACGCCGCAGATCGAGCCGTCGGGCTTCGAGCCGAGCGTGCGCCTGGTGCTCGAAGCCCCGGAGGTCGCCGGCGCCGTCGCGATCGACATCGGCCTCGACCGGCCCGAGTACGCCGATGCGCTGGCGTCCGCGCAGGCCGCGACCGGAAAGCCCGTCATCGCGTGCACCGTCGACACGCCGGAGATGGACCGGATTCTTCGCGCCGCCGGCATCCCGCTCGTGCCGGGACCGGAGCGCGCGGTTCGCGCTTACCGGGCGCTGGTCCGTCACGCGGAGCTCCGGCATCCAGTCGAGACGGACAGCGGGCCCCGCGCGCGGCCCGTTCTGTCCGAGACCCTTGCCGCGCGGCTGGCGACCGTCCGGGGCCCGCTCGGGCACCGGGACGCGCGGGGGCTGCTCGAGGCCTACGGCGTGCCGTTCGCACGCGAGCGTATTGTCGCGACGCTCGACGAGGCCCTGTCGGCGGCCGGAGGGATCGGCTACCCTCTGGTGGTCAAGACGGCGCGGCGCGACGTGCTCCACCGGACGGAGGCGGGAGGCGTCGTCCTGGGCGTGACGGATGAGGACGCGCTCGGGCGCGCGGCGCGCGCGATCGAGGCCCGGCTCGGCCCGGGGCCGCTCCTGCTCCAGGAGGAAGTGCCCCGGGGCGTCGAGTTCCTCGTCGGCGGCCGCCGCGATCCGACGTTCGGGCCCACCGTGCTGGTCGGGCTCGGGGGAGTCATGGCCGAGCTCGTGCGCGACGTGTCAGTGAGGCTTGCCCCGCTCGCGACGGCCGATGCGCGCGCGATGCTCGGGGAGGGCCGGCGGGCGGCGATCCTCGGCGGTTATCGCGGAGCGGCGCCCGTCGACGAGGCGGCCCTGGCCGACGTCGTCGTCGGCGTGGGACACCTCCTGGGAGACCACGCGAGGATCGCGGAGCTGGACTTGAACCCGTTGATCGCGTCGGGCGGCCGGCTGGTGGCCGTCGACGCGCTCGTTCTCATGAACCCGTGACTGGGGAAGCAGGGAGGGCAGGCGATGCGACCTGAGGGGCACGAGCTGAGACGGCGAGATTTCCTGCGAGCCGGCGTGGCGGCCGGCGCCGCGCTGACCGCCGCCCGATTCCCGCCTCGTCCGGCGGCGGCCCAGGCCAAGGGCAAGGCGCGCTTCGCCTACCTCCAGCTCGGCTGGGCGGCGTGCGAGATCATCCACAAGGAGGATCTGCTCGGCAAGCACGGCTGGCAGACGGAGTACGCCGTGATCGGCGGTCCGCCGGCGCCGCTGATCGCCACCTTCGGGGCGGGGAACGTCGACGCGATCGACATGTCGTTCGCACTGGCGGCCAAGATGTTCGAGGACAAGGTGCCGCTCAAGGTCACCGGGGTCGCGACGGCGGTGCTCGGGGCCATCGTGGTACGGAGCGACGCGGGGATCAACAAGCTGGAGGATCTGAAGGGCCGCAGGATGGCGGCGATCGTCGGCAGCACGTCGTTCCTCGACATGCGCACGCTGGCGCTGAAGTCTCACGGCTTCGACCTCCAGAAGGACGTGCAGATCGTAACGGCCACCGGGCAGCCCGACATGGTCAACGCGCTGAACTCGAAGGCCGTCGACGCGATGCTGAGCTGGACCCCGACCACCGAGCAGGTCGTGTTCAGCGGGGCCGGCAAGTATCTGGTGAAGCATATCGACCTCTGGCGGCAGGCGACCGGCAGCTCGACCGGCTACCCGCTCCACGTCTGCTACCTGGTGAACCCGTCGTTCATCGAGAAGAACCCGGCGTTCCCGAAGGACCTGAACGACGCCCAGCGGGACGCCGTGGACATCTGGTACAAGAACAAGCCGCGGACGCTCGACATCGTGACCGAGGTCACCAAGCTGCCGCGGGACGTGGTCGAGTTCGCCTACGGACAGACCGTGCAGATGCTCTCCGGCCTGTCTGACGAGCAGATCGACACCCTGGTCCTCCAGCTGAAGCTCACCAAGGAGTCGGGATTTCTCAAGTCGGACATCTGGGACAGCCCCGATCGCATCAAGAAGGAGTTTCTCTGGCGGCCGGCGTAGGGGAGCCGGCGTCTCGAGGCTCGACGGCGGTGATCCAGCGGAGGGACTGAACCGCTCGCCTCGCGGGACTCGACTGCGGTGCGCGACCCCCGCCGCATGAGCGTGCCGCGCGTTCAGAGCCGTGCTGAACCACGGGTGCGGCGCCGATCGCCCGCAGCCTATCAGGAAGCCGGGTGAGGGAGCCAGACCCGGTCCCGGGCTCCCCGGTGTGGCTGTCTCGCGCTCTCCCGTGGCGGTTGCGGAAGGCTCGCGTGTCGTGCCAGGATTCGCCGTGCTTCACTCCCCGCCACCCGCCCGGCGCCTGGGCCATTGCGCGCGCGTCGCCCTGGAGCTCCTCTGGCGCGTCTGAGCTCGGCGGACTCCGGCACGCGCTGGAGCGACCGGCTGCGGCTGCCGTCGCTCGTCGTTCTGGTCGTGCTCCTGGCCCTCTGGGAGTCGGTGGCACGCCGCTACGGTGCGTACGTGATGCCGTCCCCGCGGGCGGTGGCGGAGGGGCTGGTCCAGATCGTCCTCACCGGCGAGGTGTGGACGCACGCCGGCGCGTCTCTTGCTCGCATCGCGATCGGTTTCGGCGGCGCGCTGGTCGGCGCGGTGCTGATGGGGCTCGCCTCGTTCCTCTGGCGGCCCGCGCGGATCGCGGTGGCGGACCTCGTGACCGTCCTCAACTCGACCTCGGTGTTCGTGTGGATTGTCGTCTCTCTGATCTGGTTCGGCTTGACGAACATGGCACCGATCTTCACGACCTTCATGATCACGCTGCCGGTGGTGGCGGCGAACGTCGTGGAGGGGGTGGCGAGCGTCGACCGCCGGCTCCTCGAGATGGGCCAGGTGTACCGGCTCTCGGGTTGGGAAGCCTTCCGATCGATCGTGATCCCCTCGACGGTCCCGCACCTCGTCGCCGGCATGAAGGTGGGCTTCGGGCTCGCGTTGAAGGTCTCGGTCGTGGCCGAGATCTTCGGGGTGACCCGCGGCATCGGCTACGTCATGAACTACAGCCGAGAGACCCTCGCGACGCAGATGGTCTTCGTGTGGGCCCTCGTCATGATCGCCATCATGCTGGTGGCCGACAAGCTCGTGTTCGACTCCTTGACACGCCGGCTCGAGCGCTGGCGCTGACGCGGCCGGCCCGCCGAGCCCGAAAGCGCTGCCCGGCTCGAACCGGTACGGTACGATGAAGCCCTCATGGGGCTTGCGGTCGGGCTGGACGTGCACGAGGTCTCCAAGCGCTACGCCATCCCCGTCCTGGACGCGGTGTCCCTCCAGATCGAGAAGGGCGAATTCGTCTGCGTGCTCGGCCCGAACGGCTGCGGCAAGACGACCCTCCTCCGAATCATCGGCGGCCTCGAGCCGCCCTCGGCGGGCGAGGTGCGCTTCGACGGCCGCCCGGTAGCCTACGACGGCGCGGGCGATCTGCACGTCGGCGTGGTGTTCCAGGAGGACCGGCTGCTGCCGTGGATGACGCTGGCCGACAATGTCACGCTCGTTCTCCGGGCCCAGGGCCTCGCCGCGCCTGCGCGCCGCGAGACCGCTCACCGCTACCTCCGTTTCGTCGGCCTCACCGGGTTCGAGGACTACTACCCGAATCGCGTGTCGGGCGGCATGCGGCAGCGCGCGGCGATCGCTCGGGCGCTCGCGATCGAGCCGGCCCTCCTGCTGATGGACGAGCCGTTTGGCTCCCTGGACGCACAGAACCGCCGCATCATGCAGGGCGAGGTGAAGCGGATCTGGGCGGAGACGGGCAAGACCATCGTGTTCGTCACGCACGCGATCGAGGAGGCGGTGTCCATTGGCACGAC
>CAYXBJ010000151.1:0-12604 GCA_964463175.1 uncultured bacterium | reverse complement strand
GGCCGGGTGCCGAGCTGGCGCTCGAAGAAGTCGCCGAAAGCCGATTCCACGACCTCGCGCATGCGCGAGAGGTCGCCCTTCTTGACCCGTCGGACCTTGATCATCGGCTCGCGGAGCTCCGCGCGAACGCGCGACACGGCGGGGCTGTCGTCGAGAACCCCGCCGCGCTGGGGCTCGGAGGCAGCGCGACTGACGCGAGACGCGTCGGGCGAGGCTCACGTGCCGGAGCCGAGGCGCCTCCGGGGCGAACCGGCGACAGGACCCGCGGGGCGCCGACGACTTGACGGGTCATGCGGGCTTCTTCACCTGGACGCCGGCGAGATCCTCGAGCACCGTCAGGATGCCGGAGTGGTCGAGCTGGCCGCGACCCCGCGCGCGCGCCGCCTTGAAGAGCTCCTGCACCACGGCCGTGGTAGGGAGCGGGACGCCCAGCGCGCCGGCGGCGTCGGCGATCAGGCCCAGGTCCTTGTAGTGCAGGTCGATCTTGAACCCCGGCTTGAACTCGTGCGCCAGGTAGTTCGGCGTCTTCTGATCGAGGCAGCGGGACCCGGCGAGCCCCCCGCCCAGCGCCTTCAGCGTGAGCTCGATGTCGAGCCCCGCCTTGGCCGCCAGCGTGAGCGCTTCGGCGAGCGCCGTCAGGTTGATCGCCACGATGATCTGGTTGGCGAGCTTGGTGAAGCCGCCGGACCCCAGCGGGCCGAGGAGGGTGATCGTCTTCCCCATTGCCTGGAAGACCGGCAGGACCTGCTGGAACACCGCGGGCTCGCCGCCGACCATGATCGAGAGGATGCCCTCGATCGCGCCCTTCTCGCCGCCCGACACCGGGGCGTCGAGCATCTTCACGCCCTTCTGGCCGAGCGCGGCGCCCACCTTCTGGGACACGATCGGGGAGATCGTCGACATGTCGGCGAGAACCTGCCCGGCCCGCACGCCCTCGAGCAGCCCCTTGGGACCGAGCGCCACCACCTCGACGTCCGGGGAGTTCGGCAGCATCGTGATGATCAGGTCCCCCGCGGCGCGTGCGACCGCCGCCGGCGAGTCCGCCGTCTTCGCGCCGAGGCCGGCCAGCTCCTGCACCGCGGCCTGGCTCCGGTTGTGGACCACCAGGGCGTGGCCGGCCTTCAGGAGATTCTTGGCCATGGGCCGGCCCATGATCCCGAGTCCAATGAATCCGATCGGTCCGTGCATGACGTTCCGTCTCCTCCCAGTCGCTCGCGGGGAATCTCGAGGCGGGCCGCCCACGCCCGCGCCGGGACGTGGAGAACGGGACGATTATAGGAAGCGCGGGAGACCCGTCAAGTGGCGGTCGCTCCGCCGCCGCCGACGGTACCGCCGGCGCGCATTCCACGCTAACGTGGGCGACGTGCTGCTTCGGCCCGGCCGCGTCGAGGCCTGGCGGCCCGCCCGGGTCGCCGTCGATCCGTGGACCATCCTCCGGCTAGCCCGGTACCGCCGCCGCGAAGACGCGCCGGCGCCGGTGTGGGACGCGACGCGCGCCATGGCGGCCCGGGCGGTGGAGCTGGCCGCGCCGGTCGCCCGGCTCCGGGTCGTGCGAGTCCAGGCCGTCGCCCCGACGCGAGTCACCCTCGCCGAGGGGCCGAGCTTCACGGGCCACGCGATCGCGCGCCACCTCACCGGCGCGGAGCGCGGGATCGCGTTCGTCCTGACGCTCGGGCCGGCGCTCGAGACCGAGGTCATCGCCCTCGGTGAGCGCCAGGAGTCCCTCGAGGCCTACCTGCTCGATCTTGCGGGCTGGGCGGGGCTCGAGGCGGTGGTACGAGCGCTCCGGCAGGAGCTGATGAAGGCGCTGCCGGGAACCCGCGTGTCCCACCGGCTCGGCCCCGGGCATCGCGACTGGCCCCTCACGGAGCAAGCCGCCCTGCTCTCCCTCTTCGACGAGCCCGAGGCGCCGGTGCGCCTCTCGGAGCACGGCGTGCTGATCCCCTTCAAGTCGATCAGCGGGCTCTTCGGACTCAAAGTCGAAGTCTGAGCGTCCTCAGACCTTCCCGAGCAGGTGCATCGGGCCGGTCGGCTTCGGGACGCCGGGGACCGGCTCGAGCGTGACCGCGAACGCATCGAACGTGTGACCCCCGGGAAGCGGCGGGAGACGAAGAAGTCCCCGGCCCCCGGGGTCCACCGAGAAGACGCCCGCCGGCACCGGCTCGACCCCCGCCAGCGCCCAGAGCTCGTACGCGTGTCCCGGCGGAGCCGCAGGCAGTCCGCGCGCCAGGAGAAGCCCCTGCCGGGTGCCGGGATTCCAGAGGAGCCACGCGCTCGCCTGCGGACTGGGCTTGAGCCCGCCCAGGCTCACGTAGCGCACGTTCGGGTCCGACAGGAACCGGAGCGCCTCTTCGCGCTGCGACAGCTCCGCCTGGAGCGTGGCGAGCCGATCATGGAGCACCTGGAGCTCCCGCCGCGTCGTCTTGAGCTCCGCGTTGACGACGACCAGAAGGACGGCCGCCGCCGCGAGCCCGGCCCAGCCTGCCCACCAGATGACGCGTCCCGGCCGCCGCGCCGGCCGTACCGCGACCGGGACGGCAGGCGGGCGCTCCGCGGCAATCCGCTCGAGGATCCGCGCCCTCAGTCCAGGCGACGGAGGCACGCCCGGCAGCGACTCGGGCAGCGCCCGGAGCGCCTCGCGCGTCTCGCGGAGCCGCGCCGCGCAGAGCGCGCAGTCCGTCGCGAGGTGCGCCTCGAACCGGGTGAGCTCGTCTCCTTCGAGAGCGCCGAGTGCGTAGACGTCCGCCAGCTCGAGCCACGCGTCGTGGTTCATGACCGCTCCGCCCCGCCCCGCGCCGAGAGCGCGCCCCGGAGCCGCTCGAGTCCGCTGCGCATGCGTGTCTTCACCGTGCCGAGCGGCTCGCCGAGGCGCGCGGCGATCTCGCTCTGCGTCAGCCCGTCGAAGTACGCGAGCTCGAGGACGCTGCGCTGCGCCGCCGGGAGGTCGGCGAGCACCCCCCCGAGCGTCGCGCGAGCCTCCGCCGGCCCTGACGCGCTCTCGGGCGCGACGGGCTCGGGCAGCCGCTCCGTGGTCTCGGCCGGGCGCACCATCTCACCCCGTCTACGTCTAGAACGAAGTTTGTCGATGCCTCGGCTTCGCGTCATCGTGATGAGCCACGCTTCGGGCGTTCCCCGGTCGGCGCTATACGTCCCGGCCTGACGCCAGACCTGGAGGAAGACGTCCTGCACGACTTCCTCCGCCTCCCCGCGCTCGCGGAGAATGCGGAGCGCAAACGTGTGGACCAGCGTCGCGTGAAGGTCGTAGAAGCGAGCGAACGCCTCGTGGTCACCCCGCGCGATCTCGCCGAGAAGCCGGACCGACAGACCCGGCGCGGCCGCGTCCATGCTCCCCTTCATAACAAAGCCGCCGGAGCCCCGCAAGGATCGCGCCCTCCAATCCGCTCGAGTCGAGTCCCTCGTAGAGCCGGGTAGACGGACCGAGACCCCCACCATCCGGCACACAGGGAGGACACGCACGTGAAGACGACGGGATGGGCCAGGCAGTTCGGGGCGGCGGCGATCGCCGCGTTCCTCGCAGTCGGGTGCAGCGGCGGGATGTCCGGCGCCGCCCACAGCCACATGGCAATGGGGCAGGCGAATGCGTCCGACGCCATGATGACGACGTCGGCGACCAAGGCGGCCGAGCTTCGCGCGACCCTCGACTACCTCATGGGCGAGCATCTGCTGCTCGCCGCGAGCGCGACCGGCGCCGCCCTGGGAGGCCGGGACGCGCAGTTCAAGGCCGCGGCCGCCGCACTCGACGCCAACAGCGTCGACATCGCGAAGGCCATCGGCTCGGTGTACGGGCAGGGCGCACAGGACGCCTTCCTGCCTCTCTGGCGCCGCCACATCGGCTTCGTCGTCGACTACACCGTCGGCGTCGCCACGAAGGATCAGGCGAAGCAGGACAAGGCCGTCACCGAGCTGGTCCAGTACACGCAGGACTTCGGCGCCTTCCTCGCCTCCGCGAATCCGAATCTCCCGAAGGACGCGGTGGCCGATCTGGTGAAGAGCCACGTGCTGACGCTCAAGGACGTGATCGACGCCCAGGCCGCCGGCGACCAGACGAAGGCCTTCTGGGCGACCCGCGCGGCGTACGCCCACATGGCGATGATCGCGGATCCGCTGGCCGGCGCCATCGCGAAGCAGTTCCCGGATCGGTTCCCCGGATCGACCACGTCGGCCGCGGCGGGGCTCCGGAGCACGCTGACGATGGCGTTCCAGGAGCACACCTACCTGGCGGCGCGCGCCACCGGCGCGGCGCTCGGCGGGCGTGACCCGGAGTTCAAGGCGGCGGCGGCCGCGCTGGACGCCAACGGCGTCGACATCTCGAAGGCGATCGGCTCGGTGTACGGGCAGGGCGCGCAGGACGCCTTCCTGCCTCTCTGGCGGCGCCACATCGGCTTCGTGGTCGACTACACGGTCGGCGTCGCCAGCAAGGACCAGCAGAAGCAGCAGAAGGCCGTCCAGGACCTGGTCGGATACTCGCAGGACTTCGGCGCCTTCCTCGCCTCCGCCAACCCGAACCTGCCGAAGGACGTCGTGGCGGAGCTCGTCAAGGACCACATCCTCACGCTCAAGCCGGTGATCGACGCCCAGGCTGCCGGCGATCAGACGGGCGTGTACACGATGCTCCGCACGGCGACAGCTCACATGCGGATGATCGCCGACCCGCTGGCGGAGGCCATCGTGAAGCAGTTCCCGCAGAAGTTCGGCGCGTAGCGCGCATACGGCGGCGAGGGGAACGAGGGCGGGCGTCCGATCGGGCGCCCGCCTTCGGTGCGTCCATGACCGCCCAGCGGCACCCCGCAGTCCGGAACCGTCGGCGCATCGCTCGGTCGTGTCGGGCGCGGACCCGGAGGGTCTTGCCGGACGCAACTCTTGCCCCCCGCGTCACCGCAAAGAGCGGTACCATGAGCGCGATCCCCCCGAACACCGCTGCCCTCGGAGGAACCTTCGCGTGACCCAGCAAAGCCTGTTCGTGGCCGAGGCCGATGGCCTCGAGCCCACCGAGTGGGCGGTCGGACCCTGGTCATCAGACACGCTCCAGGCCAGCGCCTATGGCGCCCTCCTGGTTCGCGCGCTCGAGCGGAGCGACCAGGCCCCCGGAATGCTGCTCTCGCGTCTCTCCTTCGACCTCTGGCGGCCGGTCACGCGTGAGCATCTCACGACAGGGACCAGCATCTTGCGGGATGGCCGGAAGGCCCGGACCCTGGAAGCCGCGCTCGCGCAGGCCGGAAAGTCGGTGGCGCGCTGCACGGCGGTCTTCCTGAAGGCCGACGCCGCGTCGACGCCGCTCCCTCCGGTCATGGCGCCTCCGCCCCTCGGGCCGGACGACGGCCGGCCGCTGCCGCCCCACGTCCGCGCCTGGAGCCCGTTCTTCACCGGCGTCGACACGCGGGTCGTCGAGGGCGATCTCCTCAAACCGGGACCCGCCGCGGCGTGGTTCAATCTCGGCCGCCCGCTCGTCCTCGGCGAGGAGACCTCGCCATTCGCCCACGCGGTGGCCGCCGCCGATCTCGCCAGCGGCATCTCCGCCATCGTGGACCTCCGCGCCTGGTCCTTCATCAATCCCGACCTGACGGTGCTCTTCTGGCGCGCGCCGCGCGCGCCCTGGATCCTGCTCCGCGCCGAGACCATCGCCGGTGACCGCGGCACCGGTGTCGCGCGCGGCACCCTGTCCGATCTCGACGGGCCGTTCGGGGCCTGCGAGCAGACGCTGCTCTTCGAGCGGCGCCAACCGACCACCTAGAGGAGACGACCCCGTGATCATCGGTGTTCCGAAGGAGATCAAGACTGGCGAGCAGCGCGTGGCGCTCACACCCGCCGGCGTCCACACGCTCGTCGACCACGGCCACCGGGTCCTCCTCGAGCCGGGCGCCGGCCTGGGCAGCGGCTTCCGTGACGACGACTACACGCAGCTCGGCGCGGTCCTCCGCCCGGTCGAGGCGGTGTGGGCCGAGGCGGATATGGTCCTCAAGGTCAAGGAGCCCATCAAAGCGGAGTATCCGCGGCTCCGGGCCGATCAGGTCCTGTTCACCTACCTCCACCTGGCGGCGGTGCCCGAGCTCACGCGGGCGCTCCAGAAGGCGGGCACCGTCGCGATCGCCTACGAGACCGTGCAGCGCGCCGATGGCAGCCTTCCCCTCCTCACGCCGATGAGCGAGGTGGCCGGCCGGCTGGCGGTGCAGGAAGGCGCCTACCACCTCGGGAAGGCGCACGGCGGACGGGGCATCCTGCTTTCGGGCGTCCCCGGCGTGCCACCCGGCAACGTCATGATCATCGGCGCCGGCGTGGTCGGCCTCAACGCGCTCAGGATGGCGGTCGGTCTGGGCGGTGACGTGTCGATCCTCGACGTGAACGTCGACCGGCTCCGCCACGTCGACGACCTCTACCGGGGCCAGGTCGTCACCCTCGTTTCGAACGCCTTCAACATCGCCCGCCTGGCCCAGCGCGCCGACCTCCTGGTCGGCGCCGTCTTGGTCGCGGGGGCGCGCGCCCCCGTCCTCGTCCCGGAGTCGACGGTGAAGACGATGAAGGAGGGCTCGGTGATCGTCGACGTCGCGGTGGACCAGGGCGGCTGCGTCGAAACGATGCACCCGACGACGCTGGCCGAGCCGATCTACCGCGTCCACGGCGTCGTGCACTACGGCGTCGCGAACATGCCGGCGCTCGTGCCGCGGACGTCCACCTTCGCGCTCACCAACGCCACCCTCCCCTACGTCGTCGAGCTCGCCGGCAAGGGCGTGGCCGCGGCGCTCCGGGGAAACCCCGCGCTGGCCAAGGGCCTGAACGTCTGCCGGGGCCGCATCACCTACGCCGGCGTGGCGGAGTCTGTGGGCGAGACGGCGGCGCCCGTCGAGAGCTGCTTCGCCTGAAGGACGGATCGCAGGGAGCCGGGGGACATCGACCATCTGACGAGGGCGCGGTCCGGCGCGAGCCACCAGCCCGAGAGTGGAGACCACACGTCATGACGCGGAGCTTCGAGGAAGAGATCCAGGCGACCCGGAGCGGATCGGGGGCGCTGTACGCGCGGGCACAGCAGGCCGTCGGGGGCGCGCTCGGCCACGACATGCGACACGCGCTGCCGTTCCCGACCTACATCGCGCGGGCGCAGGGCGCCTACAAGTGGGACGTCGACGGCCACCGCTACATCGACTACCACCTCGGCAACGGCGCGCTCCTCCTCGGTCATGCCCACCCCGCCATCGTCGAGGCCGTCATCAAAGCGGCGCCGCTCGGCACCCATTTCGGCAGCGATCATCCGCTCCAGATCGAGTGGGCCGAGCGGATCCAGTCGCTGGTCCCGTGCGCCGAGCGGGTCAGGTTCACCAACTCGGGCACCGAGTCCGACATGCTGGCCTGCCGCGTGGCGCGGGCCCACACGGGCCGGCCGACCATCCTCCGCCTCGAGGGCCACTTCCACGGCTGGGGCGACGAGCTCGTCACCGGCTTCGCGCCGCCCTTTGACGTGCCGCCGTCGATCGGTCTCATGCCCGGCTACCGGCTGGGCAC
Source organism: uncultured bacterium (assembly GCA_964463175.1). Taxonomy (GTDB): domain Bacteria; phylum Methylomirabilota; class Methylomirabilia; order Rokubacteriales; family DASRDR01; genus DASRDR01. The sequence continues at coordinate 5,089 of CAYXBJ010000151.1, read as the reverse complement.
GGTGATGGCGCCGGCCAACGATCTCGATGAGGTCGACCGGATCCTCAGGCAGCGGGGCGACGTCGCCGCGGTGATCCTCGAGCCGAGCGGCGGCTCGTGGGGACGATTGCCGCTCCGGCCGGGGTTCCTGGCCGGCCTTCGCGAGGTCACCCGCCATCACGGGACGCTCCTCATCTTCGACGAGGTCATCACCGGCTTCCGCTGGGCGCCCGGCGGCGCCCAGGAGCGGTTGGGCGTGACGCCGGATCTCTCCAGCCACGCGAAGATCATCGGCGGCGGGGTGCCGGGCGCCGCGATCTGCGGAAAGGCCGACGTGATGCGCGTCTTCGACATCACCGGCGACGCGTTCCACGACCGATTCCGCCGCATCGCGCACCAGGGGACGTACAACGCGACGCCGCTTACCGCCGCGGCGGGCATTGCCTGTCTCAACATCGTGGCCACCGGAGAGCCGACTCGCCGCGCGGACGCCCTCGCCGAGCGCCTCCGCGCCGGGCTGAACGGCGTGCTCGAGCGTCGCGCGGTCCGAGGCCTCGCCTACGGCGAGAGCTCCGTGTTCCACATCTTCATGGAGGCGCCGGGGACCCGCCCGCTGGTGTCGCGTCCCGAGGACTACCGCTGGCTCGACGCCGTCACGCTTAAGAGCATGGATCCGGCGCTCGTGCGCGCGCTCCAGAACGGCCTCCGGGTGCGCGGGATCGAGCTCCTCTCGTACAACGGCGGCATGACGTCGGCCGTCCACGAGGAGCAGGACATCGACGAGACGGTAGCGGCGTTCGACGAGATCGTCGGGGAGCTGCTCGCGCAGAACGCGCTCGCCCGGCGCTAGGGCCGCGTCACTTCCGGCTACACATTCCGTTCCGGCGCGCCGCGCCGGAGCGGAAGACCGCGGGACCCCTTCCCGTCCCGGCCGCGAGCGGAGTCCGCCGCTCGGGCAGGAGTCGCCGTTCCGCGTCCTAGGGGCGGCCGGGACCCTCGAGGAACTCGTTGGGGCGGTCGAAGATACCGACGACGATGCAGCCGCCCGGGGACCAGGCCCGATGGACGGAACCCGGCCGCCGCCAGACGAAGTTGCCGGCGGTGCACTCGCCGTCGTCGTCGACCAGCGAGCCCTCGAGGACGAAGGACTGCTCGAGCCCCACGTGGCGGTGACGGGGAAGCGTCGCGCCCGGGTCGAAGCGGGTGAGCGTCGTTCGCCGGCCCGAGGGCTCCTCGTAGAGCGTCTTGGTCCACACTCCGGGAAACCCGCTCGGCTTCCACTCCATGCTCGCCAGGTCGAGGAACGTCGATCGCTCGGTCGTCTTGAGGATCACGCTTACCTCCTCATGCGCTGTTCAGCTGGCTCAGCCTGGTGATGACACGATGTATCACGAGACGACAGGGGTTGTCCGGGCGATCTGGCGAAGACGCGCGGCGCTACTTCCGACCGTTCCCGGCCAGGGCCGCCGTCACGCCGAGGCCGACGAACACGGTACCGCCGACGTAGCGCTCGGCCCGCAGGACGCGGCCGTCGCGCTTGAGCCAGCCCCCGGCGGTGCCGGCGGCGATCGCGTAGAGGCCGTCGCTCACCACGCCGAGCGCCACGAAGACCATCCCGAGCACGAGGATCTGGAAGCCCACCGCCCCCTTCGAGACGTTCACGAACTGCGGGAGGAACGCGAGGAAGAAGAGCGCCGTCTTTGGGTTCAGGATGTTCACGACCACGCCCTGGCCGAAGAGCCGCCGGAGGCTGCGCGGAGCGACGGCTGGTCCCCCGGGAGGCTGATCCCAGCCCATGAGCTTCCGTACGCCGATGTAGACGAGGTACATCGCGCCAAGGTACTTCACGACGTCGAAGGCGAGCGCGGAGGAGACGAGCAACGCCGATACGCCGAGCGCGGCCGCCGCCACGTGCACGAGCGTGCCCACGTGGACGCCGAGCGCGGAGACCAGGCCCGCGAGCCGCCCCTGCTCCATGCTGCGAGCCACGATGTAGAGGACCGCCGGGCCCGGGGTGATCAGGAGCACCACCGCCGCCACGACGAACAGGCCCAGCATCGAGGCGTCCGGGAAGACCACTCGGCGTCCTCCGTCACACGGGCCGGGACCGTGATGGGGCCCGGGCTACCCGCCCATGTACTGGCCGAGCAGCGTGACCCGCTCGCCATCGAGCACTTCACTGTCGAGGTCGTGGGAGACGCCGAGGACGGCGTTGCTCACCAGCACCTCGATGTTGTCACCCAGCTCGCGGGGGCGGGTCGGGTCCCAGAGGGCGCGTCCGAGCTCCGGAAATCGCTCCGACATCGCCCGGAGCACGTCGCGGACGGAGGCGCCGCGGGTCATCGCGACGTCCACCGTCTCCTCGCCCGTTCCGGGTCCCCCCACGAACCGGTTCACCCACGAGAGCACCTCGACGTGGATCGTGATCGGGTGCGTCGCGGTGGGCGTGCCGCTCACCGATGCTCGCCCCACACCGCGGGGATCATCCACTCGAGGCCGACCGCCCGGAGCGTCTCGGGCTTGGGCCGCCCGCTCGCCCGGTCGTAGCCCATGCCCTCGTACCAGACATCGAGCATCCGCTCCCAGTGCTTCTCGATCGACTGCCCCTTGCCCGGGCCGTCGACCGGCGTCGATCCGTAGCGTCGCGAGGGGCGCTCGAGCTCATTGCCGATGCCGCACCGGAGGTTGAACACGCGGAAGATCGCGCCGATGCGCCGCCCGAAGCGCGTGGCCTCGTCGCGCGAGTACTCCCAGCCGGTCGCCGCGGACAGGGTGCGCGTCAGGTTCTCGAGGTACGTGCGCGTGGTGAAGATGCACGCGCCGAGCGAATCCTCGAAGTTGCGGCGGCCGTTGAGGCCCGCCACCTGCCGCGCGACCTGCTCGGGATCGTAGGGATTGATGCGGGCGGGCAGGCCCAGCTCGGCCGGGAACACCGCCGGCCCCGTCTCGAGCGTGCCCGTCGAGCCGGTGCACGTGTCGAGCATCTCCTCCCAGCGGCCCCGGTGGTCGTGGCCGCGGGGCGAGGCGTTCTTGCCCGTGAAGATCGCGCACTCCGCGGCGCCGCCGCCTAGCCGCTCGGCCGCGATCTTGGTGCCTTCGGCAAGCAGATCGCCCAGCCCCTCGCGCCGGCTGATGATCTGGAGGAGCTGGTTCGCCGCCTCGGCGTCGCCCCAGGCGATCCGGAAGCCGAGCTGCTTCTCGGTGATGTAGCCCTTCTCCTGGCACTCCATCACCCAGCCGCAGAGCCAGCCGAACTCGTTGACGTCGACACAGGCGCGGTCGAGCTGGGTGTTGAGCCAGGAGACCGCGACCGGATCGGTGCACCCGATGGTCCACCCGGCGCCCGACCACCCCTCGTACTCCGGCTCGTCGACGACCGCGCCCTTGTGCTTCCCGCTCGGCAGAACCTGCATGTGGCAGTGGTGCATGCCGCAGGCGTTGCACTGGTGGCCGCGGTGGTCGAAGCCGTTCCGGAGCGCGGGCGCCTCCCACTGCTTCATGTCGACGCCGGGCAGCGCCAGGTTGGTCGTGTAGTTCTTGATCGGGAGCGCGCCGAGCCCGAGGAGGTTCACGACGCCCGGCAAGGTGCCGTACTCGTAGAGCGTCTTGGACGCGGGGTTGGTCCGGAGCTCGTGGGCGATGTCGTCGGCCGCCGCGATGAGGCCTCGCGGATCGGCCGCCCGGAGCGCCCGGTTGCCCCGGACGATGGCCACCGCCTTCAGGCGCTTCTTCCCCATGACGGCGCCGACGCCGTTCTTGGACGCCACGTGGCCGTAGTCGCCCTGGATCGCGGCGAAGCGCACGAGGTTCTCCCCGGCGGGGCCGATCGAGTAGACGCTCAGCATGTGGCCCGAGCAGCCGAGCTCGCCGTTCAGCGCGTCCTGCGTCTCCCAGGTGTCCTTGCCGACGAGGTGCCGCGCGTCCTTGAGCTCGACCCGGTCGCCCCGGATCAGGAGGTACGTCCACTCCGGCGCCTGGCCCTGGACCACGATCGCGTCGTACCCGCAGTACTTGAGGTTCGCGCCGAAGAAGCCGTTGGCCTGCGTCGAGGTGCCGCCGTTCGTCATGGCGCCGCGCGTGACGACGGTGAGGCCGCCCGTCCCCCACACCGGCAGCCCGGCCAGCGGCCCGGTGCCGAGCACGAGACGGTTCTCGGGGTGGTCCCAGCTGACCTCGGGCGGGACTTCCTCCCACAGGATCTTCGCGCCGAACCCGGCGCCGCCGATGTACGTGCGCATGTCTGCGGGCGACCACGGTTCGCCCCACGCGCGCCCCGCCGAAAGATCGACGCGGAGAATCTGCCCCGCGTACCCTCCCGGGAGATCGGCTCGCTTGGCCGCCTCTGCGGTCGCCGCCTGCGTCATCTCAGGTCTCCTTAGCTCCAGAGCACCGCTGGAGCGGGCGCCGCTCGACCGAGCACGGTCTGCGGGAGAAGCTGCCGCGCCGCGTGCGAGGCGACGTAGGCGCGCTTCACGTCGAACGGGTTCCGCCGGAGCTGTTCCTTCCACGGGCCGAGCGACACGCCGGACTGGACGAGGCCCTTCAGCATCCCGACGTCGTTCGTCGTCCAGATGTCGCCGGAGGCGCCCAGGATCATCGCGCCCGTGAGCCGGTCGTCATGCCAGAGGAGCTTCCGGTAGGCGGGCCGGTCGGGGTCCACGGACAGCATCACCTCGGCCGCGGGGTCGTCCCAGCGCCCGAAGCTCGCCACGTCGAGGTGGCAGACCTCCACGATGTTCATGAGCAGGCTGCCGCGGTACGCGACGTCACGCCCGGCCATGTTGGCTCCGACGACGCGGCCGTGCTCCATCGCGGTGGGCTCGATCGCGTGGACGTCGGGCTGGCCGGTCACGAGGTCCCGGCCCTCGGCCACGTCGCCGGCGGCGTAGACGTTCGGCGCGCTCGACCGGAGGTGGTCGTCCACGACGACACCCCGGTTCACGCGGATGCCCGAGCCCTCGAGCCAGCCGAGGTTGGTCCGGATCCCGGTCGCCATGATCACCACGTCGGCGTCGAGGTCCCCGCCGTCCTTGAAGCGGAGGCGGCGCCGGCCGGCGTGCTGCTCGACTGCGCTCAGCGTCGCGCCGGTCCGGATCTCGACGCCGTGCTT
>CAYXBJ010000150.1:0-17541 GCA_964463175.1 uncultured bacterium | reverse complement strand
GCGAAGCCCATCTCGTGGGTCACGACGAGCATCGTCATCCCCTCGCGCACCAGCTGCTTCATGGCGTCGAGGACCTCCCGGACGAGCTCCGGATCGAGCGCGGAGGTGACCTCGTCGAACAGCATGAGCTTCGGCTGCATGGCGAGGGCCCGCGCGATGGCGACCCGCTGCTGCTGGCCGCCGGACAGCTGCCCCGGATAGGCGTCGACCTTCTCGGCGAGGCCCACCTTCGCGAGCAGCCGGAGCGCCTCCTGGCGCACCTCGGCCTCCGGTCGCTTGCGGACGACGACCGGCGCGAGCATCACGTTCCGGAGCGCGGTCAAGTGCGGGAACAGGTTGTAGGACTGGAAGACGATCCCGACCTCCGCGCGGACCTGCCGGATGTTGGTCCGGTGATGGTCGAGCCGCACGCCGTCGATCCAGATCTCGCCCGACTGCACCGGCTCGAGGTAGTTGAGGCACCGGAGGAGCGTGCTCTTGCCGGAGCCGCTCGGCCCGATGACCACGACCACCTCGCCCCGGGCGACCTCGAGGCTCACGTCGTCCAGCACGTGCAAACGGCCGAAGTACTTGTGGATGTGACTGATCCTAACCACCGAGCCTGAGCCTCCGCTCCGAGTAGAGCGCCAGACGGGAGAGGGGATAGCAGATCGCGAAGTAGAGCGCCGCCACGATGCCGAACACCTGGAACGACAGGAAGGTTTTCTCCATCAGGATCTGGCCGGCCCGCGTCAGCTCCACGTAGCTTAGCACCGAGACGACCGAGGAATCCTTCACGAGCCCGATGAACAGGCCCACGCCCGGCGGGATCATGACCCGCAGCGCCTGGGGGATGACGATCCACCGCATGATCTGGACGTAGCCCAGGCCGAGGCTCCGCGCCGCCTCCCACTGGTCCCGCCCGACGGACTGGATGCCGGCCCGCACGATCTCGGCCATGAACGCGCTCGCGTTGATCACCAGCGCGGCGACGCCGGCCCAGAACACCGGCACCTCCACCTTGAGGAGGATCGGGAGCGCGAAGAAGATGACGTAGAGCTGCATCAGGATCGGCGAGTCCCGGATCACCTCGATGTAGGCGGCCGCCGGGACCCAGAGCCAGGGCCGCTTCGACCCGCGGGCGAGGCCGACCACCAACGCGATCAGCGTCCCCAGCACGAGCCCGAAGACGCAGAGCCGCACGGTGTTCCAGAGCCCCTGCGCCAGCAGGAGCGCGTCCCACCCGTTCAGCTGGTCCTGGACGAAGTTGGGGACGTTGCCGTTGCCCACGTCAGACGGCCTGCCGGAACATGCGCCGGCCCAGGAGCTTGAGCGTGGCGGAAATGGTGAGGGTCATGACCACGTACATCAGGGTCACCACGATGTAGGTCTCGAACGAGCGGAAGTTGCGCGAGATGATCATCTTGCCCCGGAGAGACAGGTCCTCCACCGCGATGACCGAGACCAGCGACGAGAAGAGGATGATCCCGATGAACTGGTTGCTGAGCGGCGGGTAGATCACGCGAAAGGCCTGGGGGAAGATCACGTGGCGCATGCGCTGGGGATAGCTCATCCCGAGCGACACGCTCGCGTCGTGCTGCCCCTTCGGGATCGCCTGGATGCCGGCCCGCACGATCTCGGTGAGATAGGCGCCGTTGTTCAGCACGAGCCCGATGAGCGCCGCGAGGTAGTTGGGGACGTCGATGCTCAGCTGGCCGAGCCCGAAGTAGATGAAGAAAAGCTGGACGAGCAGCGGGGTGTTGCGGATGGCCTCCACGTACCACGTGGCCGGCCGCCGGAGCCACGTGATCGGGGACAGCCGGCACATGGCGCCGAGCGTCCCGATGATCAGGCTCAGCACCAGCGTGAACAGGGACAGGTGGATCGTCGTGAAGGCGCCCTCGAGCAGCGAGGGGAACTCCTGGAGGACGAGCCGGAACTGGAAGACGTAGCCGGGCACGGGAGGCCGGGAGGGTCGTGCGAGACGGCCAGGCCGCGCCGTCCGGAGCGATGATCCCGTCCGGACGGCGCGACGACCGAGAGCCGACTACCAGTTAGGCGAGACCCGGGCGGGCTCGGCGTTGAACCACTTCGTGTAGAGCTCCTTCATCTTCCCGCTCTGGTGCAGCTTGTAGATGTAGAAGTTCAGGAAGTTGAGCCACTCCTGGTCGCCCTTGCGCACGCCGAAGGCGTACGGATTCAGGTCGAAGGGCTTCTCGATGAACCCGAGGCTCTTCTTGGGATCCCGACCGGCGTGGTACACGGTGTACGTGTAATCCTCGATCTGCGCGTCCGCCTTCCCCTGCTGGACGGCGAGCAGCGCGGCCGAGGCCTGGTCGAAGCGCAGCACCTGCGCCTTCGGCGCCTTCTGGCCGATGAGGATCTCCCCGGTGGACCCGGTGGTGACCGCGACCTTCTTGCCGTTGAGGTCCGGCCAGTCCTTGATCTTCGCCGACTTGTTGAAGATGACGCCGAAACCGTCGATCACGTAGGGGTCGGTGAACGTGATCGTCTTGGAGCGCTCGACGGTCGCCGTGAAGTTCGAGATCGCCACGTCGATCTTGCCGGCCACCAGGAAGTTGATGCGGTCCGGCGCCGTCGGCACCGCCACCAGCGTGAGCTTGACCTTCATCTGCTCGGCGAGATCCTTGGCGATGTCAACGTCCATCCCGACGATGTTGTTCTGCGCGTCGCGGAAGCCCCAGGGCGGGAAGAAGTCGAACGTGCCCACGGTGAGCTCGCCCTTCTTGATCACTGCCTGGAGCGTGTCCTGCGCAGCGGGCGCCTGCGCGCGGCCGACGCTCGGCCACGCCGCGAGCGCCAGAAGTCCGATCACGATCAGCACTGCGATACGGCGACTCCGTTGCGTCATCCGGGTGCCTCCTGGGTCGACGTCGCGGCCCGTCTGGAGTATGAAGTCGGGCCGCCGCCCGCCACGGCGGCGAGCGCGACCCAATGCGGGATCGGACCACAGCGGGCACGGGCTGTCAACGGGACCGCCGCGCTCACCGGCGCGGGCGCGCGGGTCGCCCCGGTCGGCGGCCCCCGGGGGCTGCAGGGAGTACAATCGTTGCGATGGCATCCGGCAAGACATCGCGCAGCGTGGTGGCGATCCTGCGGACCTCTCCGCGGACGGTGTTCGCCGACTATCACGAGCTGCTGAATCTGGCGGGATACCGGGACGTCATCGACCCGGCCGCCGACACCGCGCTCAAGGTCAACATCTCCTGGCATTTCTTCTTCCCGGCCAGCTCGACCACGCCGTGGCAGCTCGACGGCGTCATCCGGGCGATGAAGCAGGACGGCTACGACGCCGCGCGCATCCACGCGTGCCACAACCGCACGGTGGTGATCGACGCGCACCTCGGCGAGCGGGAGAACAAGCAGCTGCCGGTCGTGGAGGCGCACGGGCTCCGCAACGTCCACCTCTACGAGGGCGAGGACTGGATCCCGATCCGCGAGGCGGTCGGCGATCTCACCCGGCGCTTCCTCTGCCTGAACGACGTCTACCCGCAGGGCTTCCACATTCCCCGGCGGTTCCTGGGCGAGAACATCATCCATCTCCCGACGGTGAAGACGCACGTGTTCACGACGAGCACCGGGGCGATGAAGAACGCCTTCGGCGGCTTGCTCAACGAGCGCCGGCACTGGACCCACCCGGTGATCCACGAGACGCTGGTCGACCTGCTGATGATCCAGCAGAAGATCCATCGGGGCGTCTTCGCGGTCATGGACGGAACGTTCGCCGGCGACGGGCCGGGGCCCCGCTGCATGGTGCCGTACGTCAAGAACGTGATCCTGGCGAGTCGGGACCAGGTGGCGATCGACGCGGTCGCCGCCCGCCTGATGGGGTTCGATCCCTTGACGATCCGGTACATCCGGCTTGCCCACGAGGCCGGCCTGGGGGTGGGTGACGTGCGCGACATCGAGCTCGTCGGGGACGCGACGGCCGCCGCCGAGAACTGGCACTTCGTCGGCCCGTTCCGCCGCATGACGTTCGCCTCCCGGATGCAGCACCAGATCTACTGGGGGCCGCTGAAGCGGCCGATCGAGTGGTCGCTCAAGACGGTGCTGGCGCCGTGGGCGTACCTGGCGAGCGTCCTGTACCACGATTCCTTCTGGTACCCGGTCTTCGGCCGCCGGCAGATGCGTGCGGCCCTGGAGAGCGACTGGGGGCGGCTCTTCGCCAACTGGGAGTCCCTCGTTCCGGACGCGCAGGGCTTCCCGTCGGTGGGCGAGGCGCCCGCGGTCATCCGGCGGACGGGAGCGCGGGCGTTCGCGCGCTCCCTCCCCATCCTCGCCACGACGATCCGAGAAGCCCCCGAGCTGGCGGCGCGCCGGCGCCGGGGCCACGCCGGGCACGCCGCCCACTGAGGGCGGGCGTCGTCCAGGCGGCGGCCGCCTGCCGGGCAGGGGGGCCGGGACGGCTCGCTAGCGCACCTCGCGGCTCCGCAGGGCAACCAGAGGGCGCGCTTCCTTGAGGGGCGGGGTGGATTTCCTCTAGAATCAACTCTCTATGGCTTCATCGGCTGAGTCTGTCCGCGTGCGCTTCGCGCCCAGCCCTACCGGGCACCTCCACATCGGCGGCGGCCGGACGGCGCTGTTCAACTGGCTCTTCGCCCGCCATCACGGCGGGGCCTTCCTCCTCCGGATCGAGGACACCGATCGCGATCGGTCGACGGACGAGGCCATCCACCAGATCCTCGGCGCGATGACCTGGCTTGGCCTCGACTGGGACCGCGAGGGCCCCGAGGACGACGGCACGTACGGCGGCTACTTCCGCCAGACCAGCCGGTTCGAGATCTACCGGGCCCACGCCGAGCGACTCCTCGCGGAGGGCCGGGCGTACCGCTGCTACTGCACGCCCGAGGAGCTCGACGCGAGGCGCGAGACGGCCCAGGCCCGCGGGGAGACCTTCCGCTACGACGGTCGGTGCCGCGACGCGGCGCCACGGCCCGGCGTGCCCGCGGCGCTCCGGCTCCGGATCCCGGACGCGGGGACGACGGTGGTGCCGGACCTGATCAGCGGCGACGTCGCGTTCGACAACGCGACGCTCGACGACTGGATCCTGGTCCGGTCGGACGGCACGCCGACCTACAACTTCTGCGTCGTGGTGGACGACGTGACGATGAAGATCACTCACGTCATCCGCGGGAACGACCATCTCTCGAACACGCCGAAGCAGATCCTCTGCTACCAGGCGCTCGGGTACCCCTTGCCGGTGTTCGCCCACATTCCCCTGATCCTCGGCGCCGACCGGAAGCGCCTGTCCAAGCGCCACGGGGCGACGTCGGTCCTCGCGTTCCGCGACGAGGGGTTCCTCCCCGAGGCGATGGTGAACTTCTTCGCGCGGCTCGGCTGGGCCCACGGGGACCAGGAGGTCTTCACGCGGGAGGAGTTGATCCGCTTCTTCGATCTGCAGCACGTCGGCGCCACCCCGTCGATCTGGGATCGGACCAAGCTCGAGTGGCTGAACCAGACGTGGATGAAGAAGCTCGTGGAGGACCCGACGACAAAGGAGAAGCTGGCCGAGCAGTTCGGCGCGTACCTGCTGCCGCTTGGTATCCGCGATCCATCCAAGACGCTGCTCGTCAACGCGGTCACCCACCTGGCGACGCGCGCGACCACGTTGGTCGAGATGGCGCCGAAGGCGCGTTTTTACTTCCAGGATCCGACCGATTACGACTCGACCGCGCTCGGCAAGCTGGCGACGCCGGCGCTCAGCGCCCGCCTGGATCGGCTCGTCGCGCGGCTGTCCAGCCTCGAGCCCTGGGGCGAGAGCGAGCTCGAGGGAGCCTGTCGGCAGCTCGCCGCTGAGCTGTCGCTGAAGCTCGTGGACCTCGCGCAGCCGATTCGTCTCGCGCTGACGGGGGAGACGGCCAGTCCACCGCTGTTCTCCATGATGGCCGACCTGGGGCGCGAGACGACGCTGCGCCGTATCCGCGCGTTCCAGGATCGCCTGCCTCGCGCCTAGGCCCGCGACCGATGGAATGCTGGCTGGTCCGACACGGCGAATCGACCTGGAACTCGGAGGGGCGCTTCCAGGGCGGGCTCGACGCCCCGCTGTCGCGGCGCGGCCAGGCCCAGGCGGCGGCCCTGGCCGCCGGGCTGGCGTCGACACGCTTCGACGCCCTCTACACGAGCCCGCTCCGCCGTGCGCGAGACACGGCGCGCGCGTGCGCGACCACGCTCGGCCTCGATCCGGTCCCCGTCGACGACTTGCGAGAAATCGGGCTCGGCGCGTGGGAGGGTCTGACGGTCGAGACGGTGCTGGCGCAGCAGGGTGAGCACTACCGGCGCTGGCTCCACGCCCCCGTCGATCACCCGGCGCCGGGCGGGGAGCCGATGGTGGGACTGGCGGGGCGGGTGCGCGCCGCGCTCGACGCGCTGTCGCTGCGGCACGCCGAGGGTCGGGTGCTCGTGGTCTCCCACGGGGCCGCGATCTCGAGCGCCCTCTGCGGCTGGCTCGGGCGTCCGCTGAACGCGATCTGGTCCCTCCGCCTGGACAACGCCTCGATCACGCGAGTGGTGCTGCCGACGGGCCGGCTCCTCGGGTGGAACGAGACCGACCACCTCACCGATGCGGTCTCGGAGGCCCTGGCGCCGTGACCTCGCGGGTCCTGATCGCGCTGTTCGGCGGGATGGCGCTCCTCCTCTACGGGATGCAGCACACCGGCGACGGCCTCCAGCGGGTGGCCGGAGCGCGCCTGCGACAGCTGCTGACCCACCTGACGGCGAACCGGTTCGCGGCGCTCCTGACCGGCGCCGGGGCCACCGCGCTGATCCAGTCGTCGACCGCGACCACCATCATGGTGATCGGGTTCGTCCAGGCCGGGCTTCTCTCCCTCTACCAGGCGATGGGCATCATCCTGGGCGCCGACATCGGGACGACGTTCACCGTCCAGCTGCTCGCATTCCACATCTACGACTACGCGCTCCTCCTGGTCGGGCTCGGGTTCGCCCTGACCTTTCTCGGCAAACGGCGCTTCCTCAAGGATGTCGGGCACGCCGTCCTCGGCTTCGGGATGATCTTCCTCGGGCTGAAGCTCATGATCGAAGGGATGGAGCCCCTCAAGGACAGCGCGATCCTCTCCCAGGCGCTGGTCGCCTTCGCCGAGACGCCGATCCTCGGGGTCGCCGCCTCCGCGGCCTTCGCCGCCCTGGTGGCGTCCTCGGCAGCCACGATCGGGCTCGTGATCGCGCTGGCGTCGCACGGGCTCCTCACCCTGCCGGGCGCGCTCCCGCTCGTCCTCGGGGCCAACATCGGCACCTGCGTGACGGCGCTCACCGCGTCGCTCGGCTCCTCGACGGAGGCGCGGCGGGTCGCCGTGGCCCACGTGGGCTTCAAGCTCCTCGGGGTGGCGATCGTGCTCCCGTTCCTCGACCCGTTCGTCTCGCTCGTGGCCGCCAGCGCGGCAGACCCCGCGCGCCAGATCGCCAACGCCCACACCTTCTTCAACGTGGCGATCTCGCTCCTGTTCCTCCCCTTCCAGCCGCTGGCCGCCTGGCTGATCACCGCGGCCGTGCCGGACCGGCCGGAATCGGAGCAGCGGTTCGGCACGCGCTACCTGGACGCGCGGTTCATGGAGCAGCCGAGCCTGGCGATCGGCCAGGCCTCCCGCGAGGCGTCGCGGATGGCCGACATCGTCCAGGGGATGTTCCGGGACACCGCCGTCGTCTTCCGCTCTGGAAGCCAGGAGCTCCTGGAGGAGGTGGTCCGACGCGACGATCAGGTGGACTACCTCGAGCGGGAGGTCAAGCTGTACCTCACCCGGCTGGACCGCCAGATCATGACCGAGGACCTCGCGCGCCGGGAGATCGGGCTCCTCGGGTTCATCGGTAACCTCGAGAACATCGGCGACATCATCGACAAGAACCTCATGGAGCTCGCGCGCAAGAAGCTCTACCAGGGCCGCCGATTCTCCGAGCCCGGCGAAGCGGAGCTCATGGAGTTCCATGCGCTCGTGTCGAAGAACTTCGAGCGGGCGGTGGTGGCGTTCACCGCCAGCGACCGCACGCTCGCGCTCGAGGTTCTCGACCAACGGCCGATCGTGCGACAGCGGGAGCGCGAGCTCCGGCAATCGCACATCGACCGCCTGCGCGCGGGGCTGGCCGAGTCGGTGGAGACCTCGGAGATCCACCTCGACGTGCTCACGAACCTCAAGCGCATCAGCTCGCACGTGACGGCGCTCGTGTACCCGATCATCGAGCAATGAGCCCGAGCGCCCGTCCCGAAGACGCGCGGGTGGCCCGCGAGCGGCTGCGCATCCTCTACGTGGCGGCCGAGGTCGCGCCGTTCGCCAAGACCGGCGGCCTGGCCGACGTGGCGGGCGCGCTGCCGCCGGCCCTGGCGCGGCTCGGCCACGACGTCCGCGTGGTGATGCCGCTCCATCGCCAGGCCGCGGCGGCCGCCGGCGCGCTGCGGGTCGTCCTGCCGAGGGTGAGCGTGCCCGTCGGCGACCGCACCGTGGACGGCGCCCTCCTGGAAGGGTGGCTCGACGACCGCGTGCCCGTCTACTTCGTGGCCCACGACGGGTACTACGACCGCCCGGCCCTCTACGGCGCCCCCGACGACTGCGAGCGCTACGTCTTCTTCTGCCGGAGCATCATGGCGGCGCTGCCGATGCTCGGCTGGATGCCGCAGGTGGTCCACGCGAACGACTGGCAGGCCGGCCTGATCCCGGTGTACCTCGAGACCCTCTACCGGGACACGCCGGCCTACGCGGACGTGGCCACCGTCTTCACCGTGCACAATCTCGCGTACCAGGGCGTCTTCTGGCACTACGACCTGCCGATGACCGGGCTCGGCTGGGACCTCTTCACGCCCGCGGGCCTCGAGTTCTACGGGCACCTCTCCTTCTTGAAGGGCGGCCTCGTCTTCGCCGACCAGCTGACCACGGTGAGCCCGACCTATGCCCGCGAGATCCAGGGCCCGGAGCGCGGCGAGCGGTTGGACGGGGTCCTGCGCGAGCGGAGCGGCGACCTCATGGGGATCCTGAACGGGCTCGACGTGGCCGCCTGGAACCCGATGACCGACCCGGACATCCCGAAGCGCTACGACCGGGAGGACCTCGGGGGCAAGGCGGCCAGCACCGCGGCGCTGCGGGACGAGATGGGACTGCCCGACCCCGGGCGCCGGACGCCGCTCGTCGGCGTCGTGAGCCGCCTCGCTGCGCAGAAGGGGATCGACCTGGTCGCGGGAGCGGTGCCCGCCCTCCGGGCGGCGGGGGGCCAGCTGGTCGTGCTCGGGACCGGCGAGGAGCCTCTCGAGCAGCTCCTCCGCCAGCAGGCCCGGACGTATCCCGAGTCGGTCGCGGTGCGGCTCGGTTTCGATGCCCGTCTCGCCCGGCGGATCTATGCCGGCGCCGACGTGTTCCTCATGCCCTCGCGCTACGAGCCCTGCGGGCTGGGCCAGCTGATCGCCCTTCGCTACGGCACCGTGCCGGTCGTCCGCCGGACCGGCGGGCTCGCCGACACCGTGCGAGCATGGGACCCGTCGACCGGCGAGGGCACCGGGTTCCTCTTCGACGACCTGTCGGCCGAGGCGTGCGGGGCGGCGCTCGCGCGCGCGTTCGCCGCGCACGCGGACCCGGCCGCCTGGCGCCGCCTCGTCCTGAACGCCATGGCGGCCGACTTCTCCTGGGACGCTTCGGCCGAGTCGTACGTCACCTGCTACCGGAGGGCCATTCGCAAGGCCCGGAGGCATGCATGAAGAAGATCGAAGCGATCATCAAGCCGTTCAAGCTCGATGACGTGAAGGAAGCGCTGACGGAGATCGGCGTCATCGGGATGACGGTGATGGAGGTGCGGGGCTTCGGGCGCCAGAAGGGACACACCGAGCTGTACCGCGGCTCCGAGTACACCATCGACTTCCTGCCCAAGGTGAAGGTGGAGCTGGTGGTCGCCGATCCTCTCGTGCACAAGGTGGTGGAGACGATCATCGCTGCCGCCAAGACGGGCTCGATCGGCGACGGCAAGGTCTTCGTTCTGCCCGTGGAGGAAGCCGTGCGCATCCGGACGGGCGAGCGGGGCGAAGACGCGATCTAGCCCGCTCGCGACCCGCCCGGCGGCGGGGCTGATGGTGCAGGCCCTCTCGCGCTCCGGAGCGGCTCGCGCCGCCGGCGGGGCGGGGATGCCGACGTGCTGACGGAGCGTCCGGCGCCCGCGGGGCTCCCACCCGCTGCCGACTTTCTCGATCCGGCGGTCCCCCCGCCGGCCTGCCTCGCGGCTCTCGCGCACCTCGGATTCCGCGACCCCGGCGGCGCGCTGGCGAATCTCCGCCGCCTCGCCGAGACACCGGATGTGCGCGATCAGCTCGTGCCGCTCCTGCCGCGGCTCCTCCACCATCTGGGCGCGTCGGCCGATCCCGACATGGCGCTCAACAACCTCGAGCGCCTGGCCGCCGCGACGCTCGACCGGCGCAGCTTCTATGCCCTGCTCGTCGCCCACCCGGAGGCAATCCCGATCCTGTCCACGCTCGCGGCGGCGAGTCAGTTCCTGGCCGACGCGCTGATCCGCTCCCCGCAGACCGTTCCCTGGCTGCTCGATCCGCGGGTGATGCGGACGCGCTCCCGCGAGGCGATGCACGCGGAGGTGGCCGCCGCCTGCCGGCCGTTCCGCACCGAGGAGGCGCGGCTGAACGCTCTCCGGCGGGTGAAGCGCCGCGAGCTCTGCCGGATCGGTCTCCTGGATCTCCTCGGGGACGCGGACCTGGTGACGACGACGCAGGAGCTGTCGGAGCTCGCCGACGCGTGCCTGGCGCAGGCCCTCGCGATCGTGACGCCGGCCCTCCTGGAGCGCTACGGAGCGCCGGGGCACGTCGCGCCGGACGGCGGGCAGGCCGGGACGGGGTTCGCGGTGATCGCGCTCGGCAAGCACGGGGGCGCCGAGCTCAACTACTCGTCGGACATCGATCTCTGCTTCGTCTACGAGGCCGAGGGCGAGACCGAGGGGCCGGAGGTCGTGTCGAACCGGACGTACTTCGCGCGCCTGGCGGAGCATCTGGTCCGCGCGCTGACGGCGATGACGGAGGAAGGGGCGGTCTACCGGGTGGATCTCCGGCTCCGCCCCGAGGGCACCGGCGGGCCGCTCGCGCTGCCGCTGGCGGCCTATCACGCCTATCACCAGACGCGCGGCGCGCTCTGGGAGCGCCAGGCGCTGATCAAGGCTCGCGTGGCGACCGGAGACGAGCGGGTGGGCCAGGCGTTCCTGGACCTGGCGGGGGAGATCGTCTACCGGCCCGGACTCGAGCGCGAGGCCCTCGGCGAGATCCGGGCGACGAAGGGTCAGATCGACCGGCGCTTGCGCGCGCGCGGCCAGCAGGAACGCCACGTCAAGCTGGGCGTCGGCGGGATCCGCGACATCGAGTTCCACATCCAGGCGCTCCAGCTCCTCTACGGCGGACAGGACCCCTGGCTCCGCGAGCGGAACAGCCTGCGCGCCCTCCACCGGCTCGCCGAGCGCGGCTATCTCTCGTGGGAGGAATCCGGCCGGCTCGCGCACGCCTACGTCTTCCTGCGGACGGTCGAGCACCGGCTCCAGATCCTCCACGCGCTCCAGACCCACACGCTGCCCGCCGATCCGGACGAGCTCGGGAAGCTCGCCCGGCGGCTTGGCTACCCCGGAGACGGGGCGGCGGCAGCCGGTGCGTTCCTCCTCGACTACAACGAGACCCGCCGGACCGTACGCGCGGCGTTCGAGGGGTTCTTCGACGCGTCGGGACGCGAGCGCGGCGACGCGGCGCCGTGGGACGCGCCGGGCGTCGCGGCGGTCGGCTTCGCCGATCCCGATCGCGCGCGGCAGAACCTCCGGCTCCTGTGGGAGGGTCCGGCCCTGGTCGCGGTGCCTGCCGCCGTCCGGACTGCGCTGCGTACGCTCCTGCCCGCCACGCTCGACGCCCTCCGGACGGTCCCGGATCCCGACGCGGCCCTCGACACGCTCGAGCGCTTCGTCGCCACCGCCGGGCCGCGGACGGCCTACCTCGCGCGGCTCGCCGCGACTCCGGCGCTCCTCGGCGGCGTGCTGACGTTCTTCACGCGGTCCGAGCGGCTCGCGCAAACGCTGATCTCGCGCCCGGAATTGCTCGATGCCCTCGGCCCCGCTGCCGGGGCGGTCCCGCGCTCCGCGCGCCGGCTGCGGGCCGCGTTCCGCGAGGTCGCCCTGCCGGCCGCGGACGACGCGGACCGGCTCCGGCTCTTCAAGCAGCGGGAGGAGCTCGAGATCGCCTGGCGCGATCTGATCCTCGGCGAGGCGCCGTCGCGCGTGGCATGGGCCCTTGGCGAGCTCGCCGAGGCGTGTGTCGGGCTCGCCTGGGACATGGCGTATGCCGAGGCCCGCGCGACCCTCGGCGAGCCGCGGGCGGACGGGCGCGTGGTGCCGGCCCTGGTGGTGGGGATGGGCAAGCTCGGGGGCCGCGAGCTCGACTACGGCTCCGATCTCGACCTCGTCGTCCTCTACGGCGGGCCGAGCGAGACCGGTCCGGAAGCGCACGTCTTCTTCGATCGCGTCGTCGACCGTCTCTACACGCTCCTCACCGCGATCACGCGCACCGGCCAGGTGTTCCGGGTCGATCTTCGCCTCCGCCAGGGCGGCAAGGCCTCCGCCCTCGCCCACTCCCTTGAGACGCTCGACCGCTACCTCCGGGAGGAAGCGGCCCTCTGGGAGCGCCAGGCGCTCGTGCGCGCCCGCCCGATCCTGGGCGACGGCGCGCTCGCGCGCCGGTTCATGGCGCTCCGCCGCGCGCGGGTCTTCGACCCCGGGCTCTCCGACGTCGAGCGGGCCGAGATCCATCACGTCCGGATGCGCATGGAGCAGGAGCTCGGCCGCGAGGGCCCGGGTCGCATCCATCTCAAGTTCGGCGCCGGTGGGCTGGTCGACGTGGAGTTCCTCGTCCAGGTCCTCCAGCTGGCGCACGGCCGGCAGCGGGGGGCGCTCCGGTCTCCCTCGACGCGGCGGGCGCTGGCGGCGCTCGGCGCCGCCGGTCTCGTGCCCGCGCCCGCGGCGGCGAAGCTGCTGGACGCCCACGAGTTCCTGCGGCGTCTCTTGCGATCGCTCCGTCTCGGCCAGACGCGGCCGCTGGATTGCCTCCCCCTCGCGGGCCACGTGCTGGCGCGGCTCGCGCGCGAGGTCGGGGAGGAGAGCGGCCGGGCCCTCCTCGTGCGCCACCGCGCGGTGGCGGAGTTCGTGCGCGCGGAGTATTTTCGGGTCGTGGGCGCCCCGGGGAGCGAGGGAGGAGCGGCGTGAGCGAGCCCGAGCGCTTCTACCTCGTCGACGGCCCGTCGTACCTCTATCGCGCCTATCACGCGATCGGCCATCTCTCGACGTCGCGCGGGCTGCCCACCAACGCGACGCTCGGGATGACGATGATGCTCTGGAAGCTCCTGCGCGAGGACCGGCCCACCTACATGGGCATCGCCTGGGACGCGCCGGGGCCGACCGTCCGGCACCAGCAGTTCGAGGCGTACAAGATCCAGCGCCCCGGGATGCCCAAGGACCTCGTCGAGCAGATCCCCTGGGTGCGCCGCTCGCTCGAGGCGCTGGCCCTGCCACTCCTCGAGCTGCAGGGCTACGAGGCCGACGACATCCTGGCGACCGCGGCGCGCCGGCTGCACGACACGCCGATCGAGCTCGTCCTGGTCACCGCGGACAAGGATGCGCTCCAGCTCGTCGGATCACGGGTCACCGTGCTCTCGGTCCTCGGGCGGACCGGGGAGCGGATCGTGTACGACGCGGCGAAGGTCGAGGAGAAGTGGGGCGTGCCGCCCGCGCGCATCCCGGACATCCTCGCGCTGATGGGCGACTCGATCGACAACATCCCCGGCGTGCCCGGGGTGGGCGAGGTGACGGCGCAGAAGCTCCTCCGGGAGTTCGGGAGTCTCGAGGCGCTCTACGCGAACCTCGCGGTCGTCACCGGCCCGAAGCTCCGCGAGTCCCTCGCGAAGAACCGGGACCAGGCGTTCCTCTCCCGCCAGCTCGCGGTGCTCGAGGGCATGCTTCCGGTCGAGTTCGACCTCGAGCGCTTCCGGATCCGCGAGCCGGAGTGGGAGCGCCTCCGCGCGCTCTGGACCGAGCTCGAGTTCACGACGCTGCTCCGCCAGATTCCGGCGCGCGCGGTCAGCCTGCCGGCGGGGGTGGTGCCGGTGGTGGACGCGGTCGGCTGGCGCGACTTTCTCGCGCGCGCCGGCGGCCCGCTCGCCGTCGAGCCCGTGCTGACGGGGACCCTGCCGGACCTCACGCTTCACGGCGTGGCGGCCTACGCGCCGGCGGCGGGCGCCGTCTATCATGCGGGCCCGCCGGCCTTCCCCGCCGAGGCGCGAGTCGTCGGGCACGACACGAAGGCGCTCGTCGCGTGGGCGCGCGGGGCGGGGGTGACGCTCGGCGCCGGCGGTCTCGACGACACGGCGATCGCCGCCTATCTCCTGAACTCCGGGCGGAGCGGCTATCCGCTCGACCAGCTCTGCGCGGAGGCCGGGAGCCCCGCGATCCCCGGCGCGCTCGAGACCCTCCTCGAGGGCGCGCCCGTAACCGACGCGGACCCGGCCCGGATCGCCGTGTGGACCGGCGCCCGCGCCGAGGGCGTGTGGCGCCTCGCGGAGGCCCAGACGCCGCTCCTCGGGGAGCGCGGGCTCGAGCCTCTCTACGCGACCCTCGAGGTGCCGCTGGTCCCGATCCTCGCCGACATGGAGCGGACCGGGATCCGGGCCGATCCCGAGCGGCTCGGCCGGCTCGCCAAGGAGCTCGACACCCAGCTCGACACGCTGCTCCGGGAGATTCACCAGCTCGCCGACGAGCCGGTCAACCCGAACTCCCCGAAGCAGCTGGCGGTGATCCTGTTCGAGAAGCTCAAGCTCCCGCCGCTCAAGCGCACGAAGACCGGCTATTCCACCGACGTCGACGTGCTCGAGGAGCTCGCGCTCGGGCACCCGCTTCCGGGGAAGATCCTCGAGTACCGCCAGCTCAGCAAGCTCAAGGGCACCTACGCCGACGCGCTCCCGACGCTCATCCACCCGCGGACCGGCCGGATCCACACGTCGTTCAACCAGCTGGTCGCGGCGACCGGCCGGCTCTCGTCGTCGAATCCGAACCTCCAGAACATCCCCATCCGGACCGAGCTCGGGCGGCGGATTCGCCAGGCGTTCATCCCGGAGGACGGCTGGCGCTTCATCGCGGCCGACTACTCGCAGATCGAGCTGCGGATCCTCGCGCACTTCTCGGAGGAGCCAGCGCTCGTCGAGGCGTTCCAGCGGGGCGAGGACATCCATACCCGTACCGCGGCGCAGATCATGGGGGTGCCGCCCGACGGGGTCACCGCCGAGATGCGGCGGCTCGCCAAGGTGGTGAACTTCGGCATCCTCTACGGGCTGTCCGGGTTCGGGCTCTCGCAGGCGGTGTCGATCGGCCGGTCCGAGGCGCAGAAGTTCATCGACGACTACTTCGCGAGCCACCCGCGCGTGCGTGCGTACATCGACCGGATCGTGGCGGAGGGACGCGCGCAGGGGTACGTCACGACGCTCCTCGGCCGGCGCCGCTACCTGCCGGAGCTCGGCGCACGGAATCCGACCGCCCGGAACGCGGCCGAGCGGATGGCTGCCAACGCGCCGATCCAGGGGACCGCGTCCGACATCATCAAGCTCGCGATGGTGCGGCTCGCGCCGGCCCTCGCCGAGCGGGGGCTCCGGAGTCGCATGGTGCTCCAGGTCCACGACGAGCTGCTCGTGGAGGTCCCGGAGGCCGAGACGAAGGCGGTGCGGGCGCTCCTGCCCGAGGTCATGGAAGCTGTCGTGACGCTCGCCGTGCCCCTCCGCGTCGATGTCAAGGAAGGCCGCGACTGGGCGGAGGTCTAGCGGCCGATCCCGCCGGCGGGTCGGGATCCTGACCCTCGGCGTTCGCGCGCTGTCGCCGGCGGCGGTGTCCTTTCGCGAGATCTTCAAGGCGCGTTACGCGGTGACGATGCGCGGCCGTCCTCGTGTACTGTTGCCTGCGTACCGGAACGCGTGAGCCCGGCCCCACGCGGCGGTGGTCTCATCGAGACCTAGGGAGCGATCATGCACGTCGGATTCGTCGGTACCGGAAACATGGGCCGGCCCATGGCGAGGAATCTCCTCGTCAAGGGAAAGCACCAGCTCACGATCTTCGATCTCAGTCGGGAGGCGACCGCTCCGCTCGAAGCACTGGGCGCGGCGCGCGCGGATGATCTGCCCGCGCTGGCGCGCGCCGTGCGCGTGACACTGCTGAGCCTGCCCGACGCCCGTGCGGTGGAAGCGGCGGTCTTCGGGGCCTCGACGGCCTCCGGGCTGATGCACGGGGCCCGAGCGGGCGACGTCATCTTCGATCTGAGCACGGTAGGGCCTGACAGTACGCGTCGTCTCGCCGCACGCTGCGCCGAGCGCAGCGTGCGGCTGGTCGATGCGCCGGTCAGCGGCAGCGTGAGCGGCGCCGAAGCGGGCACGCTGGCCGTCATGATCGGCGCGCCCCCGGACGTTGTGGCGCCCTACGAGACGGTCTTTCGCGCCATGGGATCGAGCGTCTTTTGCCTAGGCGAGACGGGCCGTGGCAACATCCTGAAGCTGCTCAACAACTACATTGCCCTGACCAACCAGGCGACGCTCTCCGAAGTCATGGCGCTGGCGGACCGCCTCGGGATCCCGCGCGAGACGGTCGGCGACGTGGTCGGCAAGTCATCGGGGAACAGCTTCATCCTCGAGCGCAAGCTGGGAGCGATGATCAAGCGGGACTACGCCCCCGGATTTCACGTGGACCTCGGCTACAAGGATCTCGGGCTGGCGCTCCAGCTGGCGGCCGAGGTCGGCGCAGAAGCGGAGCTCGGGCGGCAGGCGCGAGCGCTCTACGAGCGGGCCAGCAAGGCCGGGTATGGCAAGCTCGACACGTCCGGGGTGTTGCGGCTCCTGGAGCCAGAGATCCAGCGGTGATCCGCCGAGCCGGCGACCCTCGTAGGGCGTCATGTCCGGCGTGTCGTGGGAGGGCAGATGCCTGAGTTCCGCTACGTGATCTGCGACGTCTTCACCGATCGGCCGCTCGAGGGCAACCCGCTTGCCGTCTTCACGGACGCGCGCGGGATGCCGGAGGCGCTCCTCCAGCGGCTCGCCCTGGAGATGCACCTGTCGGAGACCGTGTTCTGCTACCCGGCGCGAGCCACCGGCCACGTGCGCATCCGGATCTTCACGCAGGACCACGAGCTGCCCTTCGCGGGACACCCGGTGCTTGGATCGGCCTTCGTCCTGGCCGCGCCGCTCCAGCTCCCGGAGATCGTGCTTGAGACCGGGGTCGGGCTCGTGCCCGTCCGGATCGAGCGCGACGGGCCCCGGATCGTGTTCGGGCGGATGACCCAGCCGGTGCCGCGGATCGAGAGCTTTCCGGAGGCGCCCGCGCTGCTCCGGGCCCTCGGCGTCACGCGCGCGACCTTGCCCGTCGAGCTCTACGACAACGGCCCGCGCCACGTCTACGTCGCGCTCGACAGCGAGGCCGAGGTGGCGGCCCTGCGACCGGACTTCACGGCGCTCGCGCGCCTCCTGCCGCGGGGAACCACCAACTGCTTCGCGGGCG
>CAYXBJ010000149.1:0-14059 GCA_964463175.1 uncultured bacterium | reverse complement strand
GTCGCGGGCCACGAGACCACGGCGTCGGCGCTGACGTGGGCGCTGTACAATGTGCAGCAGCATCCCCACGTGGGCGAAGCGCTGTGCCGCGAGCTTGCAACCCTGGGAAGCGACGCCGGCCCGGGCGCGATCGCCCGCCTGCCCTATCTCGGCGCAGTGTGCCAGGAGACGCTGCGCCTCTACCCGGGAGCGGTCGGCGTGCCCAAGGTACTGCGCGCGCCGCTCGAGATCATGGGGTCCCCATTCGAGCCGGGCACACAGCTCGTGCCCTGCTTCTACCTGACGCACCGCCGCGACGATCTCTACCCTGAGCCGACGCACTTTCGCCCCGAGCGGTTCCTCGAACGGCAGTACTCGCCCTACGAGTACCTGCCGTTCGGCGCGGGCCCGCGACGGTGCATCGGCATGACCTTCGCCCAGTTCGAGATGAAGCTGGCCCTGGCCGCAATCATCTCGAGGTGGAACCTGCGCGGAGTGGAGCGGCGCGCTGTCACACCGGTTCGCAGGGGCGTGTTCGCGGGCCCGCCTCCGAGTCTGCGGCTCGTGCCGGTCGAGCGACGGCGATAGCGTCGAGGCGCCTCGGCGGTTCCCGCCGGCTCCCGCCGGGCCGGGTAGCCTGGTAGTGGAGCCTGTAAGTGTTCCTACTGTCTGATCGGCGCCAGGGTATCCACCGGGCGCTGCAGCGCCTCAGATCCGAGATCGCGGCGCACGTAGAATGTGGACCGATTCACCTCGAGGACATCGCCGGCCGAACGCTCGGCTGGTTCTCATGCTCCACGACCCAGGAGCCCGACCTGATCGTGAGGGATCCGACCGTGCCCGACCGATTCAAGAGAGCTCTGATCACGCTCAGTCACGTGCTCACGTATCTCGGCAGACCAAACGGCACTGCTCCTTAGGCCCGGAACACCTCGGCAGGCGGCGAACCTTCAGTCGGGGTACGATCTGCTGGATCCAGACGAGGCGGACGCGAGCCGCCGGCACTCCAGTACCATGCTCCGTCGGGCGAGCACCACGGTCTCGAGTGAAGCAATTCCCCTTCCGCCCCGCGAACGCGCTGGAGCTCCGGTCGGACCGAGGGCGGTGCAGGATCGCCATCGCACCGTCGCGGGGGCGGCCGCGGTCCAGGTGTGCCACCGGCTGGAGATCAGCCTACTACCCGCGGCCAGGCCACCATGCCGGTGCCGGTGCGCCAGGCGAGGGCTGGGGTGTAACCCAGTACCTCGGCGGGCCCCGTGGTGAAGGGCAGGGCCGCGATCCAGGCGAGGAGCTCTGCCGTCCCGCCTGACCCGGCGGCTTCCATCCGCTCGACCGTGCACTCGCGGACGATACGTCGGTGGTCGCCCTCGACGAGGCGCTCGAGGAACCACCGGTCGAAGGCCTCGTCCACCTGGAGGTAGCGCGGCCCGCCGGGCTCGTGGGAGAGTCCGCCGGTCGCGATGACCGCCACGCGGACGTCGGCCGGCCAGCGCGTCGTCACGATCTCGCGAAGCACCTTGCCCAGATGGTAGGCGTGCTCCGACGACGGGATCGGCGGCACCGTGCAGTTGAGCGTGATCGGGACGAGCGGGATCTGCATTCCGGGCGTGAGGTAGTGGAGCGGCACCGAGATCCCGTCGTCCAGCTCGAGCCGCGCGAGGTACGCGAACATGATGCCGAGCCGGGCGCCTTCCCGGACGATTGCGCGGGCGAGATCGGGGCGGCCCTGGACGCGGTACTTCGGTAGCGCGAGCCACTCGTCGAACCAGTCCGCGGGCCCGACGTGCTCCGCGCCGATCCCGACGGTGTAGTCGGGGATGTTGTTGATCGGCCAGTTCAGCAGGTGATCGTTGGCCAGCATGAGCATGACGTCCGGGCGGGCCGCCTCCAGCCGGCGACGCAGCTCACCATAGCCCTCGCGCACGAGCTTCCGGTCCGGCTCGGGCGCCTGATCGAACCACCCGGTGAGGCCTGGCGCGTGAGTCGCGGCCATCGCGGCGACGACGGTAGCCATGTCGTCTCGCGCTAGCCGGCGTGCTCGGGGTACGCACGGCGGAACGCCTCGAGCGCTGGATGCGCGTTCGATGCGCCGGCCGCGCCGAAGGACAGTCGCAGGATCTGGGAGACCAGGTACTGATGCACGCCCATGTCGTTGAGCCGCCGGACATCGACAGTCTTCACCGCGGTGGTCTCCTCCGCGGAAAGGCCGAACTCGCGGGCGAGCGCGTCGAAGTCCTCGCGCCAGCGCCGGCGGAGCTCGGCATCGCGGCGGACGTAGAACATCATCTGGTTGAGCGGCAGCGTGCGGTCGACCTTGTCGACGTTTCCCATCGGGCCGCCTCCGGATCAGACGTCGAGCACGAAGTTGAACGCGCCCGCCTTGGCGCCGGACTCGTCCCGCATGACCATCACCAGCTCGGGGCGGAAGATGAAGTCGCTCCGGTTGCCGGGCTCGTCCGGGAAGTAGAGCTGGGTCGTGAGGACGGGCCGGTGGGGCGCCTGCACGCGGACGTGGATGTGGCGCGTCCGCCCCGTGTAGAGCCCGGGGATGACGGTCTCGAGGCGGTACCGACCGTGGTCATCCGCGAACTGGTGACCGCGCAGCCTGAAGCCGGCGTTGTCGTACTGGCCCCGGTCGTCCGCCTGCCAGAAGTCCAGAAGGGCACCCGCCACCGGCTGGCAGCGAGTCGACAGCACGGCTCCCGTCACGACGATCCGCGCGCCGCGCATCCCCGGCTCGAGGAGCGAGGCCCGCTGAGGCGAGCTGGGCTTGAAGAAGGGGCCGGCGGTCTGGGTGAGGGTGGGCGCGCCGCGGTCGACGCAGCTCGGCGTCGGAGCCAGCGTCTGCCCCTGCGCGCGGGCCCGGCGACCGCCGAGGACCACGGCCGGAACGGCGAGGACCGATCGCAGGAACGCTCGTCGTGCCGGCCACCAGGCGCCGTTGCGTGTCATGACCTGACCTCCATCTCGGTCCGCGCGCCCCGCGCGTCCCTACGGACACGGTAGCGGATCGGTCACGCGGCGCATAGGCCGCGATCGCGCCTAGACGCGCGGTGTCATCGGGTCCTCCAGGAGGCGTCCCGACCGGAGGACGACCAGGGTGAGGAGCTGGGCGATCAGGAGGCGCAGGTGCGTCGCCTCGGCGCCGGTCTCGAAGATGAGCAGGAGCTCGTCCAGGAGAACGAACACGGCCCAGAGCCCGATGCCGACCGCGAAAGGCGGCCCGAGCGCCCGAGGGTCGCCGCGTCGGGCCGCTCGCCAGAACAGGACGGCCGCGACGCCCTCCCACGCGATCACCCCCGCCAGAAGGATCTGGTTCGCCCAGGCGGGGACGCCAAACTTGCTCGTGCCGGTCGCCATGAACGCGAGGTTCCCCGAGACCCACCACCAACCCGGCGGCAGGGCGCCGAGGCTCCGGAAGAGGTCCGCCAGGTTCGAGAGCGCGACGATGCCGAAGTAAAGCGCCCAGAACGCGAGGAGCCCGCACCCGAGCCGCCGGAGATCGAGCGACGGAGTCACGATCGGGGCTTCCGCGACGCGGATCGGCGCTCGAGCATGGGCGTGGTCATCGGCGCGATTGTACGCCGAGCACCCGTCGCGACGCCGGGGTGGCGCCTCCCGCCGTCCGGTGGCGCGCGTTGCCGGCTCTGGGCTATGCTGATCGTGGGCGTCAACGCAGACGTCCCCGGGCGGGCCTGTCGCATCGTGAAGCGCACTCTCGAGCGCGAATTGAAGCTCGACGTCGAGCCGGGCTTCCGGTTGCCCGGGCTTCCCGGCCGGCCCCTGACGCCCCGCGTGTTCGTGTCCACGTACCATGACACGCCCGATCACCGTCTCGCCCGCCAGGGCGTCACCCTCCGATGCCGCAGCGAGAAGGGACAGCACCGCTGGCAGGTCAAGCTGCCCCGTCGCGCGGCGCGCCTCGAGCTGGAGTGGCCGGGCTCGCCGTCGCGGCTGCCGGACGAGCTCGAGCGCCTGCTCCGCGTGTACACGCGCGAGGCGATGCTCGTGCCCGTCGCGGCCCTCCGGACATGGCGCGCCGGCGTCCTCGTGACCGAGCACGGGAAGCCCGTGGCCGAGGTCGTCCTGGATTCGGTCGCCGTGCTGGACGGACGGAAGGTCAAGCGGCGGTTCCGCGAGGTGGAGATCGAGCTGGTCGGGGCCGGCGACGAGCGCGTGCTCGAGCGGCTCGGGGCGACGCTCCGGGAGAGCGGCGCCCGGGCGAGCGCGGGTACTCCCAAGGTGTTCCGGGCCCTCGGGCTCGACATCGCCGTCGACGCCAAGCCCGCGGATCCGTCGGCGCCCGCGCCCGAGCGCGTACAGGCCATGATGCGGGCGCAGCTCGAGATCATCCGCGCGCATGATCCGGGGACCCGCCTGGACACCGACCCGGAGGAGCTCCATCAGATGCGCGTCGCGGTCCGCCGCCTGCGCTCCGTCCTGCGGGCCGCGCGCCCGATGTTCGAGGAGAAGCCCATCGAGGCGCTCCGGGCCGAGCTCAAGTGGCTCGGATCGGCGCTCGGGGTCCGACGCGACCTCGACGTGATGCGCGAGTACCTCCGCGGCGAGATCAGGGCGCTCGACGTCGCCGATCGGGGTGTCGCTCGCGCCTTGCTCCGGCGCGTGGACCGGGCTCGCGAGCAGAGCCGCCACGAGGTCCTGGCGGCCCTCGACAGCCCGCGCTACTTCACCCTCCTCGACCACGTCGAGGAGACGATCGCCCACCCGCCGGTGGTCAACGCGGACGTCTCGCTGGCCGATCTCGGTGCCCGCGAGTACCGGAAGCTCCGCAAGCGGGTCCGAGCGCTTCCGGAGACGCCGACCGATGAGGATCTCCACGCGGTGCGGGTCAAGGCCAAGCGAGCCCGGTATGCCACGGAGCTGGTCGTCGGCGAGGCTGGCCACGCCGCGGAGCGGCTCGTGGACCGGCTGAAGAAGCTGCAGGACGTCCTCGGCGAGCACCAGGACGCGGTGATTGCCGAAGCGCGGCTCCGCGCGCTCGCCCGGGAGACCACGGGCCGCCGGACCGGCTTCGTCGCCGGTCTCCTTGTCGAGCGCCAGCATGCGCGCCGACAGGCCGCGCGCTCCGCCTTCCAGGAGTGCTGGGCGGAGGTGCGGAAGAGCGGACGCAAGGCCTGGCGCTGACCGCGGGTCCCGCCTAGAGGCGACGCGGTTGCGCCCGCCCGACCGGCCGCGTCAACCGGACAGCGCGAAGCTCCGCATCGACAGGCTGCCGTACCGGAAGCCGGCGTAGATGTCGTCCACCCGCCCGTCGCCGTCCGCGGCGCCGAGGGCAACCAGCAGCGGATCGAAGTGCTCGCTGGTCGGAACGGCGAGCCGAGCCTCGGGCGCCAGGCGCTCGTAGTCGGCGATCGCGCTCACGTCGTTCGCCTCGAGCCGGCTCCGGGTCCAGTCGTCGAAGGCCTGAGCCCACCCGGTGACGGGCGCGCGCTCGCCGCGACGGTCGAGCCGCCCGAGGTTGTGCACGACGCCGCCACTCCCGAAGATCAGGACCCCGGCCGCGCGGAGGGGCGCCAGGGCCTGTCCGAGTGTCAGGAGATCCCGCGGGCGGGCCGGCGCCGCGAGGGAGACCGCCACGACCGGAATGTCGGCGCCGGGATAGAGGAAGCGGAGAGGCACCCAGGCCCCGTGATCGAGCCCGCGGCCGGGATCCGCCTCGGCGGGGACGCCCGCATCGCGAAGCCGCTCGATGATCGCCGCGGCCAGCGCGGGCGCGCCCGTCGCCGCGTATTGGAGCGCGTAGAGCTCGGACGGGAATCCGTAGAAGTCGTGGATCGTCGCCGGCGCCGGGCTCGTCGCGACCCGGACCGGCCGTGGCGCCTGCCAGTGGGCCGAGACGACCACGATCGCCTCCGGCCGCGGGATCGTCCCCGGCCAGGCCCGGAGCGCTTGAGTGTAGTCGTCCGCCTCGACCGCCACCATGGGCGACCCATGGGAGACGAACAGGACCGGTAGTCGCGCGCCAGGCGTACCCATCGCTGGCCTCCTCTGCCTCAGAGCGCCCGATGGAGCGCTCGGAGGGCGGCGTCACCGCTTCCGAGGACCTGGTCGATCTCCCCGCGGTCCACGTGGGTGTTCGTGATCCCGTAAGCCCAGCGATAGCGATCCTGATCGAGCACCTGGTCCAGCGGGACGTCGGCGATCCGGTCGAAGTCCTCGGTGGGCGGGAGATACCCGAGGTAGTCGTTCGAGTATCCGAGGACGAGCGTGCTCTTGAAGGGGCTCCGCTCGCGGAGCGCCCGGCCCGGGCCGCTGAAGAGCTCGAACCCGGTGCCGACGATGGCGACGTCGCCGACGGCCAGCGCCTGGACCTCGGCCTCGAGCGGGACGCTCTCGCGCCGCCGCATGTCGCGGTACATGGCGAGCGCGCCGCGCTGGTAGTGGACCGGGAAGCGCTGGGCGGACGTCGAGGTGTGGACCTCCTCGGGCCAGACCTCCGGGAACGCCGGCTCGGGCTGGGCGGCCAGCCGCCGCTCCGCGCGGTCCAGATCGGCGTCGGACCACGGCAGACGTCGCCGGCGGAGCGACACCACCCGGCTCTCGACGGCGAGCGCGGCGTCCCCCGTCGTCCAGATCGTCGGGAGCACCCGGCGCACCTCGCCCGCGAGCGCGCCGCCGACCCGATCGCGGGCGGGGAGGCCATGCGGGACCGGCGTGTCGTTCCCGAACCAGTAGTCGAGCGGCGCGAGGTCTCCGGCGCACGCCTGGAGGAACAGGCACTCGACGCCCGGATGGGCCCGTTCGACGGCGGTGCGGAGAGCGTGAGGAAAGTCGGCGTTCCAGTGGAGCGTCTGGCCGCCCACGCACGTGCCGTGGCAGGCGAAGCCTACCACCGCCGCCAGCACGCCGGTCTCGCCGTCGATGCGGAGCACGGTCACCGTGTCGTCGACCGATCGCCGCGGGTCGACGCGGTTGACCGAGATCCCGGGCGCCCGCCCGGTGCCCGCGCCGACCGCCGCGGGGCGGAGGCGCGCGCTGGCGCCGTAGACGGCCCCGGCCAGCCGGTCCGGCAGCGCGGACGCGTACCCGTCGAGGCCCTCGGTGCGCACGAGCGCCCGCACGCTGTCCGACTCGAGCAGAACGGGCGCGCTGTGGTTGTGGGAGGCGTTCAGGAGCACGCCGGCTGCGGGAATCCCGGTGAGCGCCATGATGCGGCGCCGCGCCGCCTCGGCCACGTGACGCGGCATCCAGAGGAGATCGGTGGCGACGAGCGCCATCCGGCGCTGACCGTCGTCGAGGACGAGCGCCTGCGCCAGGAGGGGCTCGTCCACGCCGTCGGCGCGGCCGGTCCGGAGCCGCCAGGCCCCGGGCTCGACCCCGAGGGGCGGAGTGATGTCGACGCGGCAGACGCCGGCACGAAGACGACCCATGCGCGAGCCTCCTCTCATGTCCCGGACGCTGGCCGGGACGCCTGGCCCCGGCGCCGGGCCATCGGGACGCGTCCGCTAGGTCGGCTCGCGCACCCGGGCCTCTGCTATCCTACTGGCTCGTGATCGCCGGAGCGATCGCGATCGTGAACGACCGCCGAAAGGAGCCGGATCCGAATGGCTGACCTGCCGCGCACGGCCGATGTGGTGGTTGTCGGGGGCGGAGTCCATGGAGCGAGCGTTGCCTATCATCTTGCCCGCCGCCGCGCCGGCCGGGTGGTGCTCGTGGAGCGGAAGTTCCTCGCGTCGGGTCCGACGGGCCGCTCGTCGGCGCTGGTCCGGCGCTTCTACGCGATGGATTTCCTGACACGCACGGGAAACGCGTCGGCCCAGATCTTCCAGCGGTGGGCGGACGAGATCGGCGGGGGGGATCCCGGCTTCCGCCAGGTCGGCATCCTCTGGCTGGCCGGGCCCGACCGGGCGGCGAATCTCGAGGAGAACGTGCGACGCGCGCGCGCCCTCGGCGTGCAGGTCAACTTGCTCACGCCGGCTGAGCTGAAGACGCTGGTGCCGGCGATGGCCGTGGACGACCTCGCGGTGGCGGCGTATGAGCCCGAGTCCGGCTACGCGGACGCCGCCTCGACGACCAACGCGCTCGCGGCCAGCGCCCGGGAGCTCGGGGCCACCATCGTCCAGCACGTCCCGGTCGAGGCGCTGCTCGTGTCCGGCGGCCGCGCCATCGGCGTGCGCACCGCATCCGGCGAGATCCACGCGCCGGCCGTCGTCGTCTGCGCGGGACTCTGGGCGCCGGCGCTGCTCGCGCCGCTCGGCATCAAGGTGCCGGTTGCCCCGAAGCGCCACCAGATGTGCTTCTTCCGGCGCCCGCCCGACTTCGCCGTTCACCCGGGCATCATCGACCGGCCGAGCGGGACGTACATGCGCCCGGAGACCGGCAACCTCACGATCTACGGAGTCTCCGCCTACCAGGAGGTCGTCGATCCCGATCAGTACAACGAGGGCGCGGATCCCCAGGAAGTGATGCGGAATGCCGAGCTGATCGCGAATCGCTTCCCGGTGATGGAGCACGGCCTGTCGATGGGCGGGTACTCCGGCGTCTACGACGTGACGCCGGATCACGAGCCGGTGCTCGGGCCGATCGCGGAGTACCAGGGGCTGCACGCGGACTTCGGGTGGAGTGGCCACGGCTTCAAGCACTCCCCGGCGATCGGCGCGATCATGGCCGAGGCCGTCATGGAGGGCCGGGCGAGCGGGTGGGACCTCCGGCCCTTCCGCTGGTCACGCTTCCAGGAGGGTGACCTCCTGCCGCCGGCCTCGTCGACCGACGCGCCGCACCCGAAGCTGCGCGCGGCGACGGTCTCCTGACGACTCGGCCCTCGCGGGTCTCTCACGGTTCAGTTCACGGCTGCCGGTCGACGGTTCGGCGTAGCAGGGCGTCGACCGGCCAGCCACGCGCCACGCTCGCGCCCGACGCGGGTGGCCGCCGTCTCCCAGAGTTCACTCGCACGTAATGCCGCTGTCACCACCTGACCCTAGACTCGCCGACGATGAGAACGAGTGAACGCATGCGAGAGGAGACGAGAACGATGCTGACTCCTGATGACGGGCGCCCGCGCCGATGGCGGGTGGCCCTGATTGCGCACGACGTGAAGAAGGCGGCGATGGTTGCCTTCGTTCAGCGCCACCGCGCTCAGTTCAAGGACTGGGAGCTCCTGGCCACCGCCACGACCGGCGAGGCGCTGCGCGACGCGACCGGTCTCCGGATGCGCACGGTGCTGTCGGGTCCGTGCGGCGGTGACATCCAGATCGGCGCCGAGATCGCCGCCGGCGAGATCGACGCGCTGATCTTTCTCCGGGATCCCTTGACGGCGCAGCCACACGAGCCCGACGTCACGGCCGTCCTGCGGGTGGCCGACGTGCACAACGTGGCGCTCGCGACGAACCTGGCGAGCGCCGAGTGCCTGGTTCGGGCCCTCAGCCCCGAAGGAGTGCTCTCCACCCGTAACTAGCCGTCCGCCCGCGGCGGCCCCTCCTCGCGCCGGTCCTTGCAAACCGCGGGGCCTGCGCTATCATCGAAGTGATTTCACCGGGGTGGTTCGGTCCGCGCGACCGAGCCTGAGATCATACCCGTCGAACCTGACCCGGGTAATGCCGGCGTAGGGAGCGCAAATGATCCCGGTCGTTCTCACCATCGCGGGCTCGGATTCATCGGCGGGGGCCGGCATCCAGGCCGACCTCAAGGCCATCTCCGCCAACGGCGGCTACGGCGCTTCCGTCCTCACCGCGATCACCGCGCAGAACACGCGCGGGGTCACTGCCGCCGCCGAGGTGGACCTCGGGCTCATCCGCGCGCAGGCCGACGCCGTTTTCACCGATCTCCGGGTGGCGGCGGTCAAGACCGGCATGCTGGCCTCGGTGGCGGTGATCGAGACGGTCGCCAAGGTGCTGCGCGACTACCGGCCCCCGTACTACGTGCTCGATCCCGTGATGGTCTCGAAGACCGGCTTCCCGCTCCTCGCCCCGGATGCGGTGGGAGCGCTGCGCGAGATGCTCCTTCCGGTGGCCACGCTCGTGACGCCGAACGTCCACGAGGCGGAGGCGCTGACCGGCATTCCGGTGCGGACGCCGGCCGAGGCCGAGGCGGCGGGCCGTCGGATCGTCGCGGCCGGCGCGACCGCGGTGCTGGTCAAGGGCGGGCACCTCAAGGAGCGTCGAGCCACCGATGTTCTCGTCACGCCCGAAGGGGTCCGCGTGTTCCCCGGCGAGCCCATCGACGCCCGGCACACCCACGGCACGGGCTGCACCTACTCGGCGGCGATCGCGACCCAGCTCGCGCTCGGCCGCTCGCTCGAAGAGGCGATCGGGCGGGCGAAGGCCTACGTCACCGAGGCGATCCGCGGAGGGCTGCCGATCGGGCAGGGGATCGGGCCGACGGATCATTTTTTCTACCTGCGGCAGCCCGGCGACTGCGCGCGCTGGCTGGGGCGCGTGGTGGGGTCCGAGGCGCTCCGGTGAAGCCGCCGCTCGGCCGTCTGCACGTGATCACGGACGCGGTGCTCCAGACGCGCTTCTCTCACGTGGAGCTCGCGCGCCTCGCTGCGGGGGGCGGGGCCGATACGATCCAGCTTCGCGAGAAGCGCCCGGTGACGACGCGGGTCCTGGTGGAGACGGCCTCGGCCATGCGCCGCGCCCTCGAGGGGACGGCGGCCCAGCTCGTGGTGGACGACCGCGCCGATGTCGCGCTCGCCGCGGGGGTGCCGGCCGTCCACCTCGGCCGGGATGACCTCGATGTCGCCACGGCCCGGATGCTCCTCGGCGCGCAGGCCGTGATCGGCGGCACGGCGAACAGCCTCGGGGAGGCGCTCCGGGTGGCGGCCACCGACGTCGACTATCTCGGCGTCGGACCGGTCTTCGGGACCCGATCCAAGGCCAGCCCGGCGCCGCCGCTCGGACTCGACGGGCTCCGGGCCATCGTCGAGGCCGTGCGGAAGCCGGTCATCGCGATCGGGACCATCACCGCGGATCGCGTGCGGAGCGTGCTGGACGCCGGCGCGTACGGGGTGGCGATCCTCTCGGCGATCGTCTGCGAACCGGATCCGGCGGAGGCGACCCGCGTGTTCCGGGTCGCGATCGACGCGTGGCGGGGAGCACGAGCGGCATGAGCGCGCTGCCCAGTCGGAGCGAGGTGATCGTCGTCGGCGGCGGCGTCGTCGGTCTCGCCGTCGCCTACGAGCTCGCGCGCCGGGGTCGCGAGGTGCTCGTGCTCGATCGCGACGACCTTCCGGGCGTGGCCACGCGCGCGGCGGCGGGCATGCTCGCGCCGACGTCGGAAGCCGATCTGACGGATCGCGTGATGGTGGGCCTCGAGCTCGACAGCCTGGCCCGGTATCCGGAGTTCGTCGCGACGCTCGAGGGCCTGACCGGCGAGTCCTGCGGCTACCGGACCGAGGGGACGCTCTGGGTCGCCCTCGACCGGGACCAGGACGGCGAGCTCGAGCGGCTCGCGTCGATGCAACGCGCGAAGGGCCTGGCGGCGCGCCGGCTGACGCCCGCGGAAGTGGTGGACCGGGAGCCGCACGTGTCGGGTCGCATCGTGGCCGGGCTCCTCGCCCCGGGCGATCACCAGGTGGACCCACGCGCCCTCGCGCGCGCCCTCGCCGCGGCAATCGCTCGGCTCGGGGGGCGCGTGGCCGTTGGCTGCCGCGTGACGCGCGTCGAGCACGCCGCCGGACGGGTCGAAGGCGTGACGGGGGTCACGGATCGGGAACCCTTCGAGGTGCGTGCCGACGTCGTCGTCCTGGCGGCGGGCGTCTGGAGCGAGGAGGTGACCGCGCCGACGCCGCCCCTCGGGCTCCGGCCGGTCAAGGGTCAGCTCGTCCGGGTGACCGGGCCCGAGCTGGTGCGCCACATCGTCCGCTCGCCCGACGTCTATCTCGTTCCGAGGCGAGGCGGGGAGCTCCTGATCGGTGCGACGATGGAGGAGCAGGGACTCGACGCCATGCCGACGGCCGGAGCGGTTCTCGATCTCCTTCGAGAGGCCTGGCGGCTTCTGCCTGCCGTGTACGATCTGGCCGTCGCCGAGATATCGGTCGGTTTCCGGCCCGCGGTCCGTGATCACCAGCCGGTCATCGGCGCGACCGGGACGGGGGGGCTCTACGTCGCCACCGGCCACTTCCGCAACGGCGTCCTGCTCGCGCCGACGACGGCCCACTACCTGGCCGAGTGGATCGTGAGCGGTGCGGTGCCGGCCACGCTCGCGCCGTTCGGCGTCGAGCGGCTGGCTGGCCACGCCGTGGCCGGAGCGGCGGCGCCACGCCGGTGACGACTCCGACGGAAACGACCGTGGAGCTGTGGGTGAACGGCGAGCGACGGCGCGTCCCCGCGACGGACGTCCGCGGCCTGCTCGTGGCGCTCGGCCTCGACCCGGGGGGCCGCGGGCTGGCGGTCGCGCGGAACGGCGAGATCGTGCCCCGCGGGGCCTGGGACACGACGGTGCTGGCCTCGGACGATCGCATCGACGTCGTCGGCGCCGTGCAGGGGGGGTGAGAGAGATGGCGGAAGACCGCTGGGAGCTGGCCGGGCTGTCGCTCGAGTCGCGCCTCCTCCTGGGCACGGCGCGCTACCCGAGCCGCCAGGTGCTCCTGGACGCCCTCGAGGCCTCGGGCACCGAGCTCGTCACCATCGCCGTCCGGCGCGTCGGGCTCGGCACGGGGGCCGACAACCTCTACGACGTGCTGCGGGAACGGCACCTCCATCTCCTGCCGAACACGGCGGGCTGCTTCACCGCGCGCGACGCCGTGCTGACCGCAGAGCTCGGGCGGGAGGCCCTCGGCACGGACCTGGTGAAGCTCGAGGTGATCGCCGACGAGGACACGCTCCTGCCCGACGTGGAGGGACTCCTCGCCGCGGCGCGCGAGCTCGTGAGCAAGGGATTCCGGGTGTTGCCATACACCAACGACGACCCGGTCACCGCCAAGCGTCTCGAGGATCTCGGGTGCGCGGCGGTCATGCCGCTCGGCGCGCCCATCGGGTCGGGCCTCGGGATCCGCAACCCCCACAACATCGAGCTGATCCGGAGCCGCGCGCGGGTCCCGGTCGTGGTGGACGCCGGCGTCGGCACCGCCTCGGACGTCGCCATCGCGTTCGAGCTCGGCGCGGACGCGGTGCTGCTCAACACGGCGGTCGCCCGGGCGGAGGATCCCGTTCGCATGGCGCGCGCCATGCGGCACGCGGCGCTCGCGGGCCGCGATGCCTGGCTCGCCGGCCGGATGCCCCGGAAGTTCTACGCGGAGGCGTCGAGCCCGTGGGCCGGCCGGATCCAGGCGGGACGCGACCCCGGCCACTGACCCTGCCCGTACGGAACGCCGGTGCCCGGATTGCCGCGGGTCATGCTCGTCACCGATCGGCACGAGACCCGCGGGCGGGATCTGGTCGACGTGGTGGCGGCGGCGGTCGCCGGCGGAGTGCGCCTCGTCCAGGTGCGGGAGCGTGACCTGCCGGAGGCCGAGGTGGCCGCGCTGCTCCGTTGCCTCGTCGAGCGGCTCCGCGGGGCGCCGGTACACCTCCTCGTGAACGGCCACGCCGGGCTCGCGCGGGCGCTCGGGACCGGCCTTCACCTGCCGGCAGCGGCGCCGCCGCTGGCATCCCCGAAACCGGCGCTCTACGGCCGGGCGGCTCATGACGAGGACGAGGCGCGACGAGCACTCGCCGAGGGCGTGACGTATCTCGTCGTCGGCCCGGTGTTCCCGACGGGATCGAAACCCGGGCATCCGGGCGCAGGCCTCGAGACGCTCGCGCGGCTGGCGGGGATCGTGGCGCCGACCCCGGTCTTCGCGATCGGCGGCCTGACGCCCGAGCGGGTCGGGCTGGTGCTGGCCGCGGGCGCCCACGGCGTCGCCGTCCGGTCCGCCATCCTGGGCGCCCAGGATCCGGCGCGGGCAGCGCAGGAGCTCATCAGGGCGTTCCCGTCGAGCTGAGCCCCGCCTCCCGACGTCGCTCGCTCACGCGGCGCTACGAAGGCGGCGCCGTCGACTGGGGCACGACGGCGCGGGGCGTGGCCGTGCGCGGCTGGCGGCTCCGGGCCAGCACCTCGCCGTAGATCTCCTCCCACTCCGCGGCGATCGGCCCGGAGCTGGAGCGGGCCGCGTGGGCCCGGCCGGCCGCGCCCAGGGTGG
>CAYXBJ010000148.1:0-3636 GCA_964463175.1 uncultured bacterium | reverse complement strand
TGCCTCAAGGCCGGGCTCCCCGCCCGCATCCCCCACGACTTCCGGCGAACCGCGGTCCGCAACCTGGAGCGGGCCGGCGTCCCGCGCTCGGCCGCGATGAAGATGGTCGGCCACAAGACCCAGTCCATCTATTCGCGGTATGCGATCGCCGAGGAAGGGATGTTGCGCGAGGCCGCCATGAAGCTGGCCGCGCTGCATGATGGCGAGTCCGCGATGTCAGCGCTGCGCGTCGTGGTGCCGCTCCGCGCGTTCGGTACAGGTTAGGTACAAGTCAAGTGTGGCGAGCGGTGAGGCCATGGCGCTAACTACCGAAAAGAAATGGTGGACAGGGAGGGAGTTGAACCCCCGACACCGGGATTTTCAGTCCCGTGCTCTACCAACTGAGCTACCTGTCCACCGAGCGGCCAACCCTGAAGGACGGCCTGAAGCGCCCGTCACGTTACCAGAGGGTCCAGCCGGTGTCCAGCGCGGGGGCCGCGTGGCGGCTCCCGTGGGCCGCTGCGGCCGCCGGCCAGCCGGCGCCCCGGGTCAGCGCTGGCGGAGCGCCACGTCCACGCGCGCGAGGAGCTCCTTCAAGCTGAAGGGCTTCACGATGTAGTCGGCCGCCCCGCCCTGGAGGCCCGACAGCACGTCACGCTCCTGGCCGCGTGCGGTGAGCATGATCACCGGCACCGTGCGGAGGGCCGGGTCGGCCTTCAGTCGGCCCAAGACCGTGAACCCGTCCAGGATCGGCATCATCACGTCTAGGATGATGACGTCGAACTGCTCCCGCCCGGCGGCGGCCAGCGCGGCCTCGCCGTCCACCACGCGGACGACGTCGTGCCCGGCGTTGCCAAGCTTGAACGCGACCATGTCGCCGATCTGCTGCTCGTCCTCGGCCAGGAGGATCTTAGCCACTGGCCGCGCTCCGCTGCGCGCCCCGGCGCGCGGCGATCAGCGCGCGCACGCGACCGACCGCGTCGGCCGCCCGCTGCCCCCGGAGCCGCTCCGCGCGGCAGCCCGGCGCGTCCGGCGCCGGCCCCTCCGGCCAGTGACCGAGCAGGACCACCGTCGCGTCGCGGAACGCCGCATCGGCGCGCCATCGCGCGAGCAGAGGCATCGACTCCCCGTCCGCGAGCCGGGAGCCGAGCAGGATGATCGGCGGGGGCGCCGGCACGATCGAGGCCGCGTCGCCCACCGTCCGGCCGGGGCTCACCGGCACCCCGGTCTCCTCGAGGGCGCTGCGGATCCGCTCCCGCCGGGCGTCGTCGCCGTCCAGGATGAAGACCGGGACGGGCGTCCGGTCCAGGGCCCCGAGGATCGCCTCGCGCAGGCGGGCGCCGCTGACCGGCTTCCGCAGGAAGTCCGCGGCGCCGAGGGCCAGCAGCCCCTCGGGCTCGTCGGAGACCGAGTGGAGCAGGACCGGAATGTGACGCGTGGCGGCGTCCCGCTTGAGGTCCCGCAGGACGTCGAGCCCGCTCATCGGCAGCATGCCGACGTCGAGGATGATGAGATCGGGCAGCAGGCGCCGCGCCATCTCCAGCGCCTCGGGCCCGTTTCCGGCCGGCACCGCGCCATAGTCCCACATCTGGAGATACTCGAGGAGCATGTCGCGGATCGTGACCTCGTCGTCGACGACGAGCACGGTGGTGGCCTGGGTCCCGCGCGCGCCGCCGCCGCCGCCGCGCTGGCCGCTGACCGCCGGCAGCACCACGCGGACCCGCGTCCCCACGCCCGGCTCGCTCTCCACCGCGAGCGTGCCGCCGTGTCCCTCGACGATGCCCTTCACGATGACCAGGCCGAGACCGGTCCCGCCGGGGTCCGGGCCCGACCGCTCCCGGCTCCGGAAGAACTTGGTGAAGAGCTGGCGCCGCTCCTCCGCGCTCATGCCGACGCCGCTGTCGTGGACCACGACCTCGACCGCCCCGTAGATCGGTCGGGCGGTGACGCCGACCTCGCCGGCGCGCGTGTACTTGATCGCGTTCGACACGAGATTCCCGAACACCTGGATCAGGCGGTCGCGATCGCCCACGGTCGCCGGCAGCTCGGCCACGTCCTCCCGGAACGCGAGGCCGCGCCGCGTGGCCTCGATCCGGAAGGTCGCGGCGACCTCGCGCAGGACGCTCCCGACGTCCACCAGCTCCTTGCGGAGCTGGACACGCCCCGCCTCGATCTTGGCGACGTCGAGGAGATCGTTGATCAGCGCCCCCAGCCGATCCGCGCTCTGCGTCGCCACCTCGAGGAAGCGGCGCTGGAGCTCGGTCACCGGCCCGCCGTCGCCGTCGAGCACGAGCTCGACGTGGCCGCGGAGCGCCGTCAAGGGCGTGCGGAGCTCGTGGGAGACCGTGGCCACGAACTCGTCCTTCAGCCGCTCCATCGCGCGGCGCTCGGTCACGTCGCGCACGATCACCACGAACGCGCGTCCCCCGTCGGAGGCCACCGCGCTGACGGACAGCTCGGCCGGGAACCGCGAGCCGTCCCGACGGACGCCTTCGAGCTCGGCCCCGGACGGGGCGCGCGCTGCGGAGGTGCTGCCGAGCTGAACCCCCGGCAGGATGATGCCGACGGGGCGGCTGAACAGGCTCGCGGCGGAATGCCCGAACAACGCCTCCGCGGCCGGATTGGCGGACGTGATCAGCCCGCCGCCGTCTGTCGTCACGATCCCGTCCTTCGCGGCGTCGACGATGCGTCGGAGCTGGCCGGCGGCGCGGGCGAGGTCCTCCGCGCGGAGACTGCCGGGCTGCGAGCCGCCGGCGAGTGCCATGGCCAGTCGTCGGTGGCGGATGGCGAGCGCCGCGAGGGCGGCGAGGCGTCCGAGGGCCTCCAGGTCCACCTCGCCGGCGCGGCCGCCGCGCGGCCACGCGACCACGAGGTGCCCGACCACTTCCTCCTCCACGACCACCGGGAGGCTCACCTCGCCGGTCACCGAAACCCCGGCAGGGTCGCCGCCCGCGCCCTCGGTTCCGGCGCGCGCGAGAACTCGCGGGACGCTGCTGCCGGGATCGCTCGCGGTCACGTACGCGAGATCGGCGCCGGCGAGCGTCAGCGCTGCGGCGGCGATCCGGCCGAGAGCCGGTCCGACGTCGCCGCCGGTCCCGAGCACGCGGGTCGCGGACGCCAGCGCGTCGAGCTCCTGACGCGCGCGCGCGAGGGCGTCGCGATCCGGTTCCGATCCGGACGGGGTCGTGTGCTCCATGCCTCAGGCGCGGGTCAGTCCACGCCGTTCCATCTGACCCCAGGTCGTCTGGCCGCGCCAGTACTCCCAGAAGGCGCACACCCGCCACCAGACGGTGACCTGCCGGTAGCCGAGGTTCTCCACGACGCTGACCAGCACGAGGAGCGCGAGATCGCGGGTGCGCGAGTGGCGCCGGAACGTGATGTCGTCGAGGAGGATGGCGAGGACCGAGAGCAGCATGCTGAAGAGGAACGCGAGGGCGAAGAACGGGACGACGGCCCGCAGGCTGAGCATGCCGACCAGGTACGCGAGCGGGAGCACCACGTAGCCGGAGAGCTCCACGACCGGGCCGAAGAGCTCGAACACCACGAAGGCGGGCAGCGAGAGGAGCCCGACCGCGCCGTAGCGGGGGTTGCCGATCATCGGCCGGTGCCGGAGGAGGGTGTCCATGAGGCCGCGATGCCAGCGACTCCGCTGCCGCC
>CAYXBJ010000147.1:0-42405 GCA_964463175.1 uncultured bacterium | reverse complement strand
GGGTCCTGGCCGGAATCGCGATGGTGGTCGGCGTGGCATGGCACGCCCCGGCGTGGGCGGCGGGCGAGGAATGCTTCCTCCGGGTCGACGGCGTCACCGGCGACAGCATGGACGCGCGGCACCGGGGCGAGATCGAGCTGGTGAGCTGGTCCCTCGGGATGGCGAACCCGCCTTCGGCGGCCGCCAGCGCTGGCGGCGGGCCGCCGCCCCACGTCGAGTTCCAGCCGCTCCGGATCACTCAGCACATCGATCGCGCGGTGCCGGCCCTCTTCCTGCTCGGGGCGACGGCCCAGCACGTGCAGTCCGCCGTGCTCACCTGTCGCCGCGCCGGCCGCGAGGCGGCCGAGTACCTGAAGATCACGCTCCAGGAGGTGCTGGTCACCGGCGTGCGGCTCGGCGATTCGGCTCAGGCGCCGCCTGCCGCCGAGGCGACGCTCGTGTACGCGCGCATCACGATCGAGTACCGGCCGCAGATGCCCGACGGCAGCCTGGGGCCGCCGACGGTTTCCGGCTGGGACGTCCGGGCGAACAAGCGTCTGTAGCCGGCCCCGTCCGGCGCGAGGCCCGCGCCGGACGGGCTCAGCCCCCGGTCAGCGCCCCGGCGCGTTCGGCAAGCCGCCGATCCACGCCCTCGATCCGGGCCCGGTACCCGTCGAGCCACGCGCGCGCGTCGTCGAGCTCCCTCCGGTAGCGGGCGAAGCTCGCGCCCAGCGGTGCCGGCGCCGGGCCGCCCGGGAGCGTGCGGACGCTCACGAAGTGCTCGGGCGTCGTGAAGCGGCGGAGATCCCCCTCGCCGAGCCGGGGCGGACGTCCCGTCACCGCCTGGAACGCCTCGACGAAGGCCGCGTAGGCCACCGTCGGGAAACGCTCGCGGCGATCCAGCATCCCGCGCACGAGCCTCGAGACCACCTCATGGGCCTGGCGGAAGGAGACGCCTTCCGCCCGGACCAGCGAGTCGGCCAGCTCGGTCGCGGTGATGCAGCTCTCGTCGATGTGCTGCCGCACGCGTGCTTCATCCACCCGGGCAGCGCGGATGAAGCCGGCAAGGAGGCGGAGCGCCCGGCTGCCGGCCTCGAACGCCGCGTAGCCTGACACCTGCACCTCCCCCTCGGCGTCGTTCACGTCGGTGAACGGCGTGTTGTGAAGCACGGCGAGGGTCGCCGCCGCCCGGCCCGCGGCCAGCGAGCAGAGGAGCCGGAGATGCTCGACCGGCACGGGGTTCCGCTTCTGCGGCATGATCGAGCTCACCTGCACGTACCCGTCGGGAACGTGGAGATGCCCCACCTCGAACCCCGTCCAGGTATTGAGGTCCTGCGCGAATCGGCCGAGGTGGACGAACAGGAGCTGAACCGCTCCGTACACGCTGGTGAGGTAGTCGTTGGCAGCGATGCAGCCGTAGGCATTTTCCTGCACGCCGGCGAAGCCCAGGAGCTCGGCCATCGCCGCGCGGTCGAGCGGAAAGCCCGACGTCGTGATCGCCGCCGCGCCCATGCTGGAGAGATCCGGATATCGGCTCGCCAGGCGCAAGCGTTCCACGTCACGGAGCAGGAGCTCGACGAGCGCCCCCAGATAGTGGCCGTAGGTCGTGGGCTGCGCCGGCTGGCCGTGGGTGTAGGCGACCACCAGCGTGCTGCGGTTCGCCTCCGACACGTCGAGCAGGGTCCCGATCGCCTCCAGAAGATCCGCGAGCAGCGACGCGAGGCGCTCCTTGAGCGCCATCTTGAACACCGTGTGGTCGATATCGTTGCGGCTCCGGCCGGTGTGGAGCTTCCCGGCCGTCTCGACGCCGAGGCGCCGCTCGAGCTCGGTCTGGACGAGGAAGAAGAAGTCCTCGTGCTCGCCCGTGTAGGCGAGCGCCGCGACGTCGGTGCCGCGCTCCACGTCGTCGAGCGCCCGGAGGATCGCCGCCGCCTCCGATCGCGACAGCAGTCCCTGCGCGGCCAGCATGATCGCGCTGGCGCGGTTGATCCGCATCTGCTGGCGCCAGTGGTGCTGCTTCACGCCCTCGAAGAGCGGCGCGAGCACGGTCTCCCGGTACACCGGGGCCGGGAATCGCTCCTCGTCGGCGGCGCCGGACACCGGCCCTACCCCTTGATCCCCGCGAGCATCACGCCGCGGACGATGTACTTCTGGAGCACGGCGAACACGAGGAGCATCGGGAGGGTCGCGACGCTGGCGCCCGCCATCACCATCTCCCACTCGCGCTGGAACTCGCCCGAGAACGAGGCGAGCCCGACCGGCAGCGTGTAGAGCTCGGGCTTCGTGGTGGAGATGAGCGGCCACAGGAAGGCCGTCCAGCTCCCGAGGAAGGTGAAGATCGCGAGCGCCGAGAGCGCCGGGCCCACCAGCGGCATGGCGATGCGCCACCAGATCTGGAACTCGCCGAGCCCGTCCACCCGGCCGGCCTCGAGCAGCTCGTCCGGCACGCTCTCGAAGAACTGCCGCATCAGGAAGGTCCCGAAGGCGGTCATCATGCCCGGAAACATGATGCCCCAGTACGTGTCGAGCCAGCCGAGATTCTTGCTCATGACGTACCAGGGCAGGACGAGCATCTCGGTCGGGATCATGAGCGTGCTCAGGATCGCGAGGAACACCAGCCGGCGGCCCCGGAAGCGGAACTTCGCGAGCGTGTACCCCGCGAGGCTGTCGAAGAACAGCACGGAGAGGGTCGTGGCGCACGCGACCGCGAGCGAGTTCAGGAACCAGCGCGGGAACCCGGAGGCGCCGGTCAGCTTCCGGTAGTTGTCGAGGGTCGGCGCGCGCGGCAGGAGCGAGAGCTCGTAGACCTCGGCGTTCGACTTGAGCGAGGTCGACAGCATGTAGACGAGGGGCAGCACCATCAGCACGCCGCCCAGCAGGAGGAGCGCCCAGGCGAGGCTGCGCCCCGCCGAGCGGCGTCTCCCGCGCCCCCCCGCCATGCTCATGAGGCGCGCAGGAACCGGAGCTGGAGGAGGGAGATCGCGAGGAGAATCGCGAAGAGGACGACCGTCTGAGCGGCGGCGTAGCCCATCTGGAAGTGGCCGAACGCGGTCTCGTAGATCTTGAGGACCAGCGGCTTGGTCGAGTCGAGCGGCCCGCCCTGCCCGTTCGTCATGCTGTACACGTAGTCGAAGATGCGCAGGAACCCGATCGAGCTCACGACCAGCAGGAACACGATCGTGGGCCGGAGCAGCGGTAGCGTCACGTTCGCGAGGACGCGCCAGCTCCCCGCGCCGTCGATCGCCGCCGCCTCGTAGTACTCGTGCGGAATCGCCTTGAGCCCGGCCAGGAAGATCACGATCTGGAATCCGATCCCCGCCCAGATTGCCGGCACGAGCACGGCGTAGAGCGCCTGCTCGGTCGAGCGCAGGAAGGGCTGCTGGGGAAGACCCACCTGTACCAGGAGGGTGTTGATGGCGCCGATCGGCACCGGCTGGTAGAGCCATCGCCACACCCAGGCCATCGCGACCGCCGTGGTGATGTGCGGGACGAAGTAGAGCCCGCGGAGCAGCGCGTGGCCGACGCGGACCCGATCGAGGTGGTAGGCGACGACGAACGCGAGCCCGAGGCTCACGACCACGCCCACGACCAGGTACTCGAACGTGTTGCCCATGACCTGCCAGAAGCTCGGGTCGGCCAGGAGCCGCCGGTAGTTG
Organism: uncultured bacterium; assembly: GCA_964463175.1. Classification (GTDB taxonomy): domain Bacteria; phylum Methylomirabilota; class Methylomirabilia; order Rokubacteriales; family DASRDR01; genus DASRDR01. The sequence goes on along the minus strand of CAYXBJ010000147.1, from coordinate 38,770 downwards.
GCGAGGCCCACGAACCGCCGGGGTCCGACGATGTTCCAGTCGGTCAGGGACGTGAGGAGCGCGTCCGCGGCCGGGTAGAAGCGGATCGTCACGAAGAACGCGATCGGGACCGCCAGGAACGTCCACGCGGTCAGGGTCCGCCGCGAGCGGAGCGAGAGCCGGGCGAGCATCGCGGACGGTGAAGGCGGGGCTCCGGGGGCGCGCCCCCGAGCCCCGCCGGGTCCTACTTGTAGAACGCGTCCAGCAGCTTCTGCTCCTCGGCTGCCGCCTGGGCGACCGACTCCGGCACCGGCTGGCCCTTGAGCACGATCCGGTCGGTCATGTCCATGAACAGCTTCCGCTGCGCGGTCTCGTTGACGAAGAACGTCGCCTCGGCGTAGCCGAGGCCGCGGGTGAAGGCGCCGTACTTCGGGTGGTTCCGGATGGCGTCGCGCTCGGCGATCGCCTTGCGCGCCGGAAGCTCGCCGACCTTCTCGAGCCACAGCTCCATCGCCGCCGGCGTGGTGACGAACTTGAGGAACTTCACCGCCGCGTCGCGCTTGGCTCCCGTCGCCTTGGGCGTGATCCCGTTGGCCCAGTAGGACGCGAAGTTCGATCGCTTGCCCTGGTGCGCGGGCAGCTCGGCGACGGCGTAGTCGAGACCGGCCTGGGCGTCGAAGGCCGCCAGGCGGAACGAGCCGTCGATCATGAGGCCCGCCTTGCCCGCCTTGAACGCGGTCACGCCGTCGGTGAGGAAGCCGAATTCACCGACCTTGTACTTGGTCGCGAGATCCGTGTACCACCCGACCGCCCGGTGGCCGGCCGGCGTGTTGTAGGCCACGGTCCTCCCGTCGGCCGAGTACGGCTGGCCGCCCATCTGTCGGATCAGCACCTCGCGCAGCCAGTGATGGTCCTGGAGGCCCATGTCGAGCGCGATGCCGGCCTGCGTGAGATTGCCCGCGCCGTCGCGCTTGGTGAGCTTCTTCGCCATGTCCAGCATCTCGTCGAGGGTCTGGGGCGGCTTGGCCGGATCGAGGCCCGCCTCGGCGAAGAGCTTCTTGTTCCAGAACAGGGCGAGCGAGCGCACCGCCGTGGGCAGCGCGTAGTACTGACCGTCCACCTTCATCTGCTTGACCAGCGGGAAGAAGTCCCGCTCGATCTCGGCAGCCGGGAACATCTCCGCCGGCAGCGGCTGGAGCAGCTTCGCCTTCAGGTAATCCTGGAGCCACCCGTTGAACAGCTGAACGACGTCGGGCCCCTGGCCGGCGGGGATGGCCGCGGCGATCTTCAGCCGGAAGTCGTCGTAGGGCACGGTGGTCTGCTTGACCTTGATGTTGGGGTTCTCCGCCTCGAAGCGCTTGATTAGCTCGTCGATCGCCTGCACGCGCTGGGCGAAGGTGTACTGCCAGTACTCGATCTCGACGGTCTGGGCGGAGGCCGAGCCCGCGATGGCGAGCGTCAAGCCGAGAGCCATCGACAACCACCTGCCGATCTTCATCGTGCGTCTCCTCGTGTGAGAGACCGTCGCGGTCGATGTCGGAAGAAAGCTGCACAAGCCCGGCGCTCGATGTTCCCAGACCGCTCCGACCGCGTCAACACCAGACCACTCCTGCGGGTCGCGTGGAGAGCGTTCGCGCGCGGAACGCCGAGGCCCCGGCCGGCCGCGGACGACCGGCGCCAGGGCCCGGCCCCGAGGTGAGCGCCGTGGCGTGCGTCGCGCGGCTCAGGCCGGCAGCGAGCCGGACGCCGAGATGTCGCGGAGGTCCGTCTTCACGTGGACGAGCGCCGGACCGGGATGCGCGAGGGCCTCGGCGAACGCGTCGGCGAACTCCTGCGTCTTCTCGACCGTGAAGGCGGCGACGCCGTACCCGCGCGCGACGGCGGCGAAGTCCGGACTGCGGAGCTGGACCGCGAAGAGCGCGTCGGGTCCGATCCGCTGGTACTGGTGCATGGCGATCGTGCCGTAAGCCCCGTTGTCGCCCAGCACCACCTTCACCGGCAGCTCCTCCTGCACGGCGGTCACCAGCTCCTGTCCCGTCATGAGGAACCCGCCGTCTCCCACGAAGACGACCACCGGGCGGTCCGGACGGGCGAGCGTGGCGCCGATCGCCGCGGGCACCCCGTACCCCATCGCGCCGGACGACGGCGCGGCCTGGGTGCCGGAGAGACGGAAGCGGTGGTAGCGGTGCACCCAGCCGGCGAAGTTGCCCGCGTCGTTGACCACGACCGCCTCCGCCGGAAGCGCCGCGGTCACCGCCTCGACGACGCGCGCCGGGTCGACGGCGCCGCGCACGGCCACCTGCCCCGGGCGCCGGAACGCGAGGTACGCGGCGTGGACCCGCTCGCGCCACGCAACCCGCGCGGCGGGCGCCGGGCCGCCGACCGCCTCGGCCAGCGCGACGAGCGCCGCACCGGTGTCGGCAGCGAGCGGCACGTCGGCGCGCCAGCGGGCGAGGATCCCGGGGTCGGCGTGGATGTGGACGAGGCGCTGGTCGGCGCGGAGGAGCGTGAACTCCTCGGTCGTGATGTCGTCCAGACGCGTGCCGACCGCGATCACGAGGTCGCAGGCCGCCCACGCCTCCCGCTGGAAGGGCGGCCGTCCGATCCCGAAATGGCCCAGGTAGGCCGGATGGTCGTTCGGGAACGTGTCCTGCCGGCGCCACGCGGTCACGACGCCGGCCCCGCTCGCCTCGGCGAAGCGCACGAGCGGGGCGCTCGCATCCTCGAAGGCCACCATCTCCCCCGCGATGACGATGGGGTGGCGCGCCGATGCGACGAGGCGAGCAGCCTCGCGCACGCCGTCGGGTGCGGGAGCGGCCGGGAGCCGCGGCGGCGCCGTCGGGATCGGCGCGGCGCCCGCGTCCCCTTCCGTAACGTCCTCCGGCAGGACCACGACGACGGGGCCAGGCCGACCGGCGACCGAGAGCCGCGCCGCCCGCGCGGTGCACTCGGCGACGTCGGCCGCCGTCACCGGCTCGAGCACCGCCTTCGCGATCGGCGCGTACATCCGGTGATAGTCGATCTCCTGGAAGGCCTCGCGTCCCTTGGCATGCGTCGGGACGTGGCCGACGAAGAGCAGGACCGGCGTCGAATCCTGCGCCGCGGTGTGGATCCCGATCGCCGCGTTGGTGGCGCCGGGTCCGCGAGTGACGAACACCGCCGCCGGGCGCCGCGCGAGCTTCCCGTACGCCTCGCCGGCGAACGCGGCGCCCGACTCGTGACGCGTCACCACGAGACGGAATCGCGCGCGCTCCCGACGGAGGGCCTCGAGGACCGCGAGGTAGCTCTCGCCGGGCACGCCGAAGCCCTGGGCGATACCGTGGGCGAGCAGGGTCTGGACGAGCGCGTCGCCGCCGGTCATCCTGTGATTCCTCCCGGGCCTTGGCCCACACGCTGGAAGAAGCTCAAGCACGGATCCTCGTGCGGGCGCCCGGGCGTGATCCACTGGACGTCCGCCATCTCCTCCACGGGGCCGTCGGCCTGACCCTCGAACAGCGCGACCACCAGCTGGCGGGTCCCGGGCCGGAGCGCGAGCAACTGCTCCGTGACGGCCCCCGGCGACGCGTGGCCGCGGCCCATGATCACGACCACCTGGTGCGCGCGGCCGAGCGCCTCACTGACCCGGCGGGCCATGACCACGTTGCGCGCGTACCAGCTCTCGAGCATGCGCTCTGAGCGGCTCACCGTGATCTGGTTGCAGTGAGCTTCCCGGATCCGCTGCGCGATGGCCTTGTCGCGTGCGGGGTCGTCCGGCATGGCCGAGCGGAGCCGGGCCGGATCCTCCCCCACGGCGCCGAGGCCGCTCCGACTGATGCGCCGGTTCACCGCCGGGTCGAGATCCGTGGCGACCACCGGCAGCCCGTTCTGCCGGGCCAGCTCGAAGAGGGGCCAGTACATGGCGAAGTCGGGCCAGCCCTGCGCGCTCCACTGGAGCTGCCGATCGACGTCGGCGCGATCCGCGTCGCTCCGCACAGCGGCGTCGAGCGCCGTCTGACGGGTCTCCGGCACCATCTCGAACGCGAGCGCCGGGCGGCTTCCGTCGGCCAGGAGGGCCTCGAGGATCTGGACCTGGATGGCGTGATGCTGCGGGTTGTCGTGCAGCTCCCCGAGGTACACGACCTCCGCCTTCTTCGCGCGGTCGGCGACCAGCCGGACGGCGGCACCCACGTCCGCGTCGGGTCCGATGACGACCGGCTTCGCCTCGTGAGCGCCCGCTCCGGGCGTCGTGCCCGCACAGCCCGCGAGCACGAGCGCGCCGCAGAGCATCGAGGCCACCGCGCGCCGGCGGCGGGGATGCGCGGCCCTCGCAGCCCGGGCAGAGCTCATCGCGCGAGGAGTGCGACCAGGTGGGGCCACACCCGCTCCGCGATCACGCGGTGGCCGGCCGCGTTGGGATGGATGCCGTCGGCGAGGTTCAGCCGGGGGTCGGCCGCCACGCCGTCCAAAAGAAACGGCATCAGCGCCGATCCGGTCCGCCGTGCGACGTCGGGGAAGACCTCGCGGAACGCCTGCGTGTACGCGTCCCCGTAGTTCGAGGGGACTCTCATCCCCGCCACGAGCACGCGGGCGCCGCCCGCCCGGAGCCGATCCACGATCGCGACGAGGTTCCGTTCCATCGCGTCGGTGTCGAGCCCCCGCAGCCCGTCGTTCGCGCCGAGCGCGACCACCGCGACCTGGGGCCGGTTTCGCAGGACCCAGTCCACGCGACGCAGCCCGCCGGCCGTGGTGTCCCCGCTCACGCCGGCGTTCACGACGCGGTACGGATAGCCCTCGCGGTGGAGCCGGGCCTCGATCAGCGCCGGCCACGCCTCCTCCGCGGCGACTCCGAGGCCCGCGGTGAGGCTGTCGCCGAGGGCGACGACCACGCGCTCGGCTCCCCGGGCCGGCGGAGCCAGCGCGGCGACGAGACCGATCCCCAGCGCGAGCGCGGCCGAACGGAGGCTCCGCATATGCCCAGTGTAATATGAGGTGCGGATGGTTCACGTCCGCGACCTCGTCATGCGGCTCCGGAGCGCCGCCGGTGTCGTGACGATCCTGGACGGCGTTTCGCTCGACGTCGCGCCTGGTGAGTTCGTCGCGATCACCGGCCCCTCCGGCAGCGGCAAGTCCACCCTGCTCGGGTTGATCGCCGGCCTCGACCGCCCCACGTCCGGATCCATCCGGATGGAGGGCGTGGAGCTCGCGTCGCTCGACGAGGATGCCCTGGCCCGGCTGCGCCTGGCCAAGATCGGCTACGTCTTCCAGTCGTTCCATCTGATCCCGACCCTCACCGCGCTCGAGAATGTCGCGGTCCCGCTCGATCTGGCGGGCGCGCCGGACGCCGAGACCCGCGCGGGCGCCCTCCTCGAGGAGGTCGGGCTCAAGCTCCGCGTCGGCCACTACCCGGCCGAGCTGTCGGGTGGCGAGCAGCAGCGGGTGGCGCTCGCGCGCGCCGTCGCGAACCATCCGACCCTCCTGCTCGCGGACGAGCCGACCGGGAATCTCGACTCGGCGACCGGCGCCCAGATCATCGATCTCCTGGCCGGCCTCCACCGCCGCCACGGCATCACCCTCATCCTGGTCACCCACGACCCGGCGCTGGCGTCCCAGGCCGGCCGAGTCGTCGAGCTCCGGGACGGCCGCGTCGTGGCCGATCGCGCGATCGCGTGACGCGGTCGCTCGTCGGCGGCGCGCTCGCGCCGCCCCGGCTGCCCTGGCGACTCGTCGCCGCGCTCGCGTGGCGAGAGACGCGCGGCGCCTGGCGGCACTTCGCCGGCTTCCTCGTCTGCATCGCGCTCGGAGTCGGCGCCCTCGTGGCCGTCCTGAGCGTGGCCGCCTCCCTCGATCGCTCGCTCGGAAAGGAAGCGCGCGCCCTCCTCGGTGGCGACATCGAGCTTCGCTCCGCGCGCCCTCTCGATCCCGCCGCGGAGGCACCGGTCCAGGACCTCGCGCGGCGCGGCGCCGACGTCATCCGGGTGAAGGAGATGGTGGCGATGGCGCGGAATCCCGCCCAGGGCCGCACGCTCCTGGTCGAGGTCAAGGCGGTCGATCGCGGCTATCCGCTCTACGGACGGCTGGACACCGCGCCCGCGCGTCCGCTCCACGAGCTGCTCGCCGGCGGCGGCGTGGTGGTGGAGGACGCGGTCCTCGGCCGGCTCGGCCTCGCTCCCGGCGACACGCTCGCCGTCGGCGACGCGACGCTCACCGTGAGGGGCGTCCTCCGGAAGGAGCCGGATCGGGCGGCGTCCCTCTTCACGCTGGGCCCGCGGGTCCTCCTGGACGCCACGAGCCTCGAGGCGACGGGACTCGTCCGCTTCGGGAGCCGGGTGCGTTACCGCACCCTGGTGCGGCTGCCGGGAGCGCTCGAGCCCGGCGCGGCGCGCGCCGCGCTGGTGCAGGCGATGGCGGATCCGGCCATCCGGGTGGCGACCTACGACGAGGCCCAGCCCGGCCTGCGCCGGTTCTTCGACCAGCTCACGGCCTACCTCCGCCTGGTAGGGGTGACGAGCCTTCTCGTCGGCGGCATCGGGGTCGCGGCCGCCGTCCGCGCGTTCCTCGCCCGTAAGGTCGGGACGATCGCGATCCTCCGCTGCCTCGGGGCGAGCGCGCGGACGCTGACGGCGGTGTACGTCGTCCAGTCGCTCGTCCTCGGCGCGCTCGGGAGCGTCGCCGGCGCCGCCCTCGGCACGGTCGCCCAGCTCACGCTGGGACCGTTGCTTCAGCCGTTCGTGCCGTTCGAGCTCGAGGCCCGGCTGGCCCCCGGCGCGGTGGCGACGGGACTCCTCGCCGGCTGCCTGGCGACGCTTCTATTCGCGCTCTGGCCGCTCCTGTCGGCCCGCGCGATTCCACCCGCGATCCTCCTGCGGCATCCGGTCGACGCCGGTCGCGTGCGACCGCGCCACCCGTGGACCACCGCGGCCATCATTGCGGGCGGGCTCGTCGTCCTCGCGCTCTGGCAGGCGGGCCCGCTCAAGATCGGCGCCATCTTCCTGGCGGCGGCCGCCGGAGCCCTCGGGCTTCTCGCCCTCCTCGCGTGGGGGACGCGGCGGCTCGCGCGACACCTCCCGCGCCCGCGATCCCTCGCGTGGCGGCAGGGTCTCCACGCGCTGGCCCGGCCCGGCAGCCAGACGATCGGGGTGACCGTGGCGCTCGGGATCGGCGTGACGCTCCTCACCGCGGTCGCGCTCCTCGAGCGCGGGCTGGCCCGTCAGCTCGATCTCGAGCGCCGGCGCGAGGCGCCGTCCTTCTTCTTCGTCGACGTGCAGCCGGATCAGGCCGACGCGTTCCGGCAGACGATCACGTCGGTCCCCGGCGCCGCGCCGCCGCTGCTCGTCCCGGTGGTCCGCGCCCGGCTCACCGCCATCAACGGCCAGCCGATCGTCCGCGAGCGCTGGGCCGGCCGCGAGGACGCGTGGCGCTTCACGCGCGAGTACACGCTGACCTTCGCCGACGAGCCGCCGAGCGGGACCGTGGTGACCCGCGGCCGCTGGTGGACCGCGGAGGACCGGAGCCACGCGTGGATCTCCGTCGAGGCGGAGGCAGCACGCGCCCTCGGCGTCGACCTCGGCGGGTCCCTCACCTTCGACGTCGAGGGGGTGCCGGTCACCGCGGAGGTGCTGAGCCTCCGCAAGGTGGACTGGCAGACACTCGGCGCGAACTTCTTCGTGATCTTCTCGCCGGGGCCGCTCGAGGGCGCGCCGCTCACCTACCTGGCGACGGCGCGGGTCCCGACCGGCGCGGATGCCGCGGTCCAGGAGCGCGTCGTCACGGCCTTCCCCAACGTCACCGCGATTCCCGTCCGCGACGTCCTCGAGCGCGTGACCGGCGTGGTCGACCGCATCGCGGTTGCGGTGAGGCTGGTCGCCCTCTTCGTCCTCGGGGCCGGCTTCACGGTGATGGCCGAGGCGCTGGCCCAAAGTCGCGCGCAGCGGCTGTACGAGTCCGTGCTCCTCCGCACGCTCGGCGCCACGCGCGGGCGGGTCGCGCGCGCGTTCGCGGTCGAGTACGGCTGCCTCGGCCTGGTGGCCGGGCTCGGCGGGGCCGCGACCGGCGTCGTGACGGCGGCGCTCGTGCTGCGATTCGTCCTGGACGTGCCCGTCGCGTGGGAGCCGGTGCCCGTCGGCATCGCGCTCCTGGCCACCGTCGCGCTCGCCGTCGCGGTCGGCTGTCTCGGCACCTTCCGGCTGCTCGGCCGGAAGCCCCTGCCCGTCCTCCGCGGCCAGTAGCCGATCAGGCCGCGCGATTCTCCGCGCCGAGCACCGGCTCGACCGGGAAACCGCCCTCGCGCCAGCGCTCGAATCCTCCCGCGAGGGGGCGCACGCGCGTCACGCCCAACCGCCGGAGCCGGAGCGCCACCCGGGCGCTCGTCGCCTCGTTCGGTCAGGAGCAGTAGAGGGCGATCTCCTCGTCGCGCGGAATCTCGGCGTGGCGACGCTCGAGATCGTCGGGATCCATGTGAACCGCCCCGGGGACCCGCAGCCCTTCGCTCGCGAGATGGTCCAGGTTCCGGAGGTCGACGATCATCATCGGCGCATCGCCCTGTATCCGCGCCAGCAGCTCCTCGGGCGTGATCCGCGCGATCCGGAGGCTCCGGAGGAAGCGGTGCCGCTGCCAGTACTTCAACGCCACGTACGCGGCCAGCGCGACGCCCACGACGAGCGCCGCCTCTCGACCGAGCCCCGCGAGGGCGCGCGCCAGCGCCTCGATCTGGGCACTGAACAGGTAGCCGAGCCCGGCGTAGACGAGCGTCCACGCCGTCGCGCCGCCGGCGTCCCAGCGCAGGAAGCGCTTCCGTGGCATCCCGACGACCCCCGCGAGCGGCGGGGCAACCGTGTTGAGCCCCGGGATGAACTTCGCCACCAGGAGCACCCGCGCACCCCAGCGGGAGAAGATGTCCTCGGTCCGTCGGACGCACGAGTCGGGCTCGAGGGAGATGCGGCAGAGGAAGCTCAGGATCGGCGCCCCGCGACGGCGGCCCAGCTCGAACCAGACCAGGTCGCCGAGGAGGCACGCGGACACCGCCAGGCCGACCGCGAGCGGCAAGGAGAAGCGCCCCACGCCGGCGAGCGCGCCGGCGGCCATCAGGACCGGCGCCCCGACCAGGGGCAGCCCGAGCTGCTCCCCCAGCACGACCACGAAGAGCACGACATAGCCGTACCGGACCAGGAAGTCCAGGCCGTCCATATCCCTTCGATGGCGCGGTTGGCCGATTCGTTGCGGTCGCGGTGGGGGCGGACCCCCCGGCCCCCGCTGGCCCCGCTCCAGGGGTATGATGACCACGGCTGGGCGTTTCCGCGTTCTCCGAGACCAGGGTCACCACCCTCAGGCGGCTCGAGGAGCACCGATGACGGTCGTCCACGTGCGGATCTCGTGCGCCGAGGACTACGTCGCGCGCCGGGCCCCGGTCCGCCAGGCCCACATCGAGCGGCTCGTGCGCCTGCGCGCGGTCGGCGCGCTCGTGGGCGGAGGTCCGGCGTCCGATGGTCGGAGCGCCGAGATCTTCTACCGGGCGCTGGACCAGGGGACCCTCCGCGCTCTCGTCGAGGAGGATCCCTACCACCTCGTCGGTGGATGGACCGGCTACACGGCGCGAGAGTACGAGACGTTCGTCGATCCGTGGGAGGCCGAGCCGGCGGTCGTTCTGGACGGCACCCGGCCCGCCCTTGTCGTCGAGGGGCCCACGGCGGACCGCGACATGGCCCAGCTCGCCCTCGTCGAGCTCCGCGGCGCTGCCCGCGTCGTCTTCGGCGGGTTCCTCCGCGACGGAAGCACGGTGGTGGTCGCGCCGACGACCGACCCCGACGAGGCCATCGGTTGGCTGGCCGAGACCGGATCCTGGAAGACTGACGACCTGTCCACTCGACCGTGGCTCTACGTCCTCTGACCTCCCAAGGAGCGTTGCCATGACCATGACCAAGATCGAGCGCGTCCGGGCTGCCCTGTCGGGGGCCGAGGTGGATCGGCCTCCGTTCAGCGTCTGGTACCACTTCGGACTCCAGCACGCGCCGGCGGAGCGCACCGCCCAGGCTCACGTGGAGTTCTTCGAGGCCTACAACCTCGACTGGCTCAAGGTCATGAACGACTACTCGTACCCGATGCCACGGGGCATCGAGACCGTCGCCGACCCCCGCGACGTCAAGCGGATCATCGCATTCGACGTCCGACAGGGTCCGCTCGGCGAGCAGCTCGAGACGGTGCGCCTCATCGGCCAGTCGCTCCGGGGCAAGGCGCTGGTGGTGGACACGGTCTTCAACGCCTGGAACACGCTGAAGCGCAATGTCCTGAAGGAGGCGATGGGCCCGCTCATGCAGGAGCACCCCGCGGAGCTCGAGGCCGCGCTGACCGTCGTCAACGACAATCTGATCCGCTACGCGATCGCCAGCCTCCACGGGGGGGCGTCGGGCATCTTCTACTCCGTGCCCGCCACGCCGGAGTCGCTGACGGCGGAGCAGTACGAGCGGTTCATGCGCCCGTTCGATCTTGCGTTCCTGGAGGCCATCCGCCCGTTCGGCGAGTTCCACGTGCTCCACGCCCACGGCAAGGAGCTTTACCTCGACCGGCTGCAGGACTACCCGGTCCATGCGATCTCCTGGGCCGACCGGGAAGCGGGACCGCCGCTAACCGCGATGCGCCGGATGACCCCGCGCGCGCTGATGGGCGGAATCGACCACGCGGGCTTCCCGTACACGTCCGCTGCCAAGATCCGGGAGGAGATCCGGTCGGCCATCGCCGAGGCGGGGTCGCGGAAGCTCTTCGTCTCCCCCGGGTGCGCGATCCCCAGCTACAGCTTCCCCGAGCTCATCCGCGCCGCACGCGCAGAGGTCGGCAAGGACTGACCGCACCCCGGCGCCGTCCCTCGGCGCGACCGCGCGGAGGCGAGACGGCGGTGACCGGCGCGTGCGCGTGATGGGGGGCCGCCCGTGCGCGCGTGATAGAGTCGTGCGCCGTGGAGCCATCCGGCCTGGGGCCCGGGTTTGGGATGGCCGCCGCGCTCGTGGCCGCCCTCGCGTGGACCTTGGTCTCGCTCATCGCGCGGGACCTGACCGTCCGGTTCCCGAGCCTCTCGCTCAACATCATTCGCTCGGCGGGCGGCAGCGTGCTCCTGGTGCCGCTCGCCATGGTGCTCGGCGATCTCCCCGCGGTCGGCCGCGCCAGCGCGCTTGCCTGGGCCTGTCTCGTCCTGAGCGTCCTCATCGCCCTCGGAATCGGCGACACCGCCTTCTTCGAGAGCACCAAGGTCCTGGGCGTCGCGCGCGCGATGACGATCTCCACGGCGGGCTATCCGGTCGTCGCCAGCGGGCTGGCGCTCTGGTGGTTCGGTGAGCGCATCACCCTCGCCATGGCGCTCGGGTCGGCCGTGACGCTCGGCGGCCTCGTGCTGATCGTGAGCGAGGGCGGGGCCGCGTCGTTGGGGCCGATCGAGGGCCGGCGGCGGGCGCTGGGCCTCGCGACGATCGCGGCGCTCGCCTGGGCGGTGAGCGCGGCCATGATGAAGCCGCCCATCCGGGAGATCGAGCCGCTCGCGATCCAGGCCGTGCGCCTGCCGCTCAGCACGCTCCTGCTCTGGGCGACTCCCTGGGCGCGAGGCACGGCTCGCGGGCTCTGGGCGCAGTGGCACATCGTCGGCCGCCGCGTCGTCGCCCTCAGCGTCCTCACCGCGCTGAGCGCCGTCGCCTTCGTCGCCGGACTGAAGTACTCGAGCGTCACCCTCGGCACCGTGCTGTCGTCCACGTCGCCGCTCTTCGCGCTGCCGATCGGCTTCCTGGCCTACGGCGAGCGCGTCACGTGGCGCGCGGCGACCGGGGCGGCCCTCACCGTGGCCGGCATCGCGATTCTGAGCCGCTGAGCGGGTCCCCGGGGCCGCTGCCCGGAGCGCCGGCCACGCCAGGGGGTCGCCCACACTCGCGCGGGGTGGAGCCGGCCGCGCCAGCCTGCTAGCATGCCTTCCCGTGAGCCGTCACCCGAGCCCCGGTTCGCCCGCGAGAGGAGCGCACGGATGCCAAGCATGAAGGTCATGCAGATCCAGGACGCCTGGAGCCCGGACAGCATCAAGCTGGCCGAGCGCCCGGTCCCCGAGCCGGGCCCCGGCGAGGTGCTGCTGCGAATGGAGGCGGCATCCCTCAACTATCGCGACTACGTGATGGCTCGGGGCGGCTACGGCCGCCGGGGCGGGACCCTGCCGCTGGTTCCCTGCTCGGACGGGGCCGGGCGCGTCGTCAAGGTCGGGGTCGGCGTCTCGCGCGTAACGGTAGGCGATCTCGCGTGCCCGATCTTCGCCCAGACGTGGGCGAGCGGTCCGTTCCGTGAGACCCACTGGGCCGGGACCCTCGGCGGCCCGCGCGACGGCGCGATGCAGGAGTACATGGCACTCAGCCAGGAGGGCGTGGTCCGCGCCCCGCGTCATCTGGACGCCGTGCAGGCCGCCGCCCTACCCTGCGCCGCCGTCACCGCCTGGAGCGCGGTGGTCGCTCAGGGCCGGACGAAGGCCGGCGACGTGGTGCTCGTCCAGGGAACAGGCGGCGTGTCACTCTTCGCGCTTCAGTTTGCCAAGATGCTCGGGGCGCGCGTCCTGGTCACCTCGTCGAGCGACGCGAAGCTCGAGCGGGTCCGCGCGATGGGGGCGGACCACGTCGTCAACTACAAGACGAACCCCGACTGGCACAAGGTGGCGCGGGAGGTTACGAACGGCGTGGGCGTCGATCTCGTGGTCGAGGTGGCGGGCACGCTCGACGCCTCGATCCGCGCGGTTCGCGCGAGCGGTACGCTCGCGCTGATCGGCGTGCTCGCCGGCGCGAACGCTCAGCTAGGCCTGGGCCCGGTGGTGACGCAGAACATCCGCCTCCAGGGCGTGACCGTCGGCAGCCGGGAGCTCTTCGAGGACATGGCCCGCGCGATGGAGCTCCACCGGACCGAACCGCCCGTCGATGAGCAGCGGTTCGCCTTCGAGCAGGTGGGCGAGGCCATCAAGGCCCTCCCCGCCGGCCAGCACTTCGGCAAAGTCTGCAGCCGCTTCTGACGCGGGCCGGTTCAGGCCGCGCGGCGGAGCATCTCGGGCTCGGGGCTCTCGACCGTGATGTGGACCGGGCTCGGGACGGCCAGGGGGCCGTCCACGTGCCCATCCACCTCGAGCTTCACCCAGGGCGGCAGCCCCCGGCGAAGCTGAGCCGCGGTCTCCCAGATGTGCCGGGACGAGGCCTGGCCCAGGTCGAGCTGCACGGTCGCGCTGCGCGTCACGAGACCGCAGCGCACGCTCAGCGCGATGTCGCTCCGGAGTGCCTCGGACGGCAGCTGCCTCGCGGCCTCGTGAAAGAGCGCCCAGGCTCGGCGGTCCCGGCGGTTCTGCAGAGTGGCCAGGAGTGCGACCGGGCCGACTCCCACGAGGCAGGCCAGCGTCAGCGAGAACAGGTTAGCCAGGATCGTCATCGGGTCCTCCCTTAAGCCAGGCGGCGCCCGGCCGTGGCGTACGCCGGCCGGTGCCGGAGGAGCGCGCGCCCAGCCTGGATCAGCGACAGGCCGATTCGCGCGCGGAATGAGTGCGGGCGCTCCCGCCGCGGGTAGGCGTCCCGCATCAGCGTGCTAAGGGCCGCCGCCTTCGCAGCTTCGCGCTCCCGGTCCCGGATCATCACCGTCACCAACAAGTCGTTCGAGCTAAACATCGTCGTCCCTCCTTGCACGCAGAGGGTATGGTATGCTTCGCCCAGTGGCAATATCCAATCGTGTCATTTGGACTCATCCATCAGGATCGTGATCATGACGCGGATCGGCCCCAAGGCGCGCGAGCGATAGAGGAGCCAGCCAATGAAAACGGAACGTAATGAGCCATTGATCGCACGTCCCGACACGACCACCGGCGAGGCTCTGTATCTCCAGGTCGCCAGGGCGATCGAGGAGGCTCTACGAGTTGGACGCCTCAGGATCGGGGATCGGCTCCCGGCAGAGCGAGAATTGGCCTTAGATCTGGGCGTCAGCCGGACGACAGTGACCGGCGCGTACCAGGAGCTCCAGGCGCGGGGCATCCTCCGGGGGCACGTGGGCCGCGGCACCATCGTGGTGGGGACCTTGCCCGACGCCCGGCACGCGGCGCTCCCCTGGGCCCAGCGCATCGCGCCCGCCGCGATCCAGGGCATGCAGGTCGCGTACACCGCGCCCGATGACCCCGACGTCGTCGGTTTCGGGGTCGGGCTGCCCGACCCCCGCCTTTATCCCGTCGAGACGCTGGACGCGCTCCTGAACGCGCTGCCCCGCGGCGACGGAGCGCTCTACAATCCGGCGCCCGCATGGGGCGATCCCGTGCTGCGGGAGACGCTGTCGGGGTGGCTCCGCTCGCGTGGCATCCGGGTGACGCCCGAGGAGATCCTGGTCACGACGGGCGGACAGCAAGGGCTCAACGTCATTGCCCGGGCGTTCATCAACCCGGGCGACGTCGTGCTCACCGAGACGCCGACCTATCCGGGCGCCTTCCTCACGTTCCGCTGGGCTGGCGCCGACGTCGTGGGCGTGCCGGTCGACCACGAAGGCGTGCGCGTCGACGCTCTCGAGGAATCACTCGCGCGCTACCGGCCGAAGCTCCTCTACCTCATCCCGGCGTTCCAGAATCCCACGGGCGCCGTGCTGACCGCCGAGCGGCGGCGGCGCGTGCTCGAACTGGCCCTGCAGTACCGGGTGCCGGTGGTGGAGAGCGATCTCTACGGGGACCTGTACTTCGAGCAGGAGCCGCCACCGTCGCTGAAGGCCATGGACGCGACCGGCGTCGTCATCTACCAGGGGGGCGGCTCGAAGCTCGGCTTGCCGGGGCTCCGCGTCGGCTGGCTCGTGGCCCCCATCCCCGCCATGGCCGCCCTCACGGTCGCCAAGACCTTCGAGGATCTCCACACCGCGGCGCTGACCCAGCGTCTGGCCGCCGCCTTCATCGGAAGCCCCCACGCGGAGCGTCACCTGGCCCGCCTCCGGATCGAGTGCCGGACCCGGCGCGACGCGCTCGTCGGCGCGCTCCGCCAGTACTGTCCGCGGCTCCGTTTCCGCGTCCCGGGAGGGTCGTACTACCTCTGGGCCACGCTGCCGGCGCCGCTGACTGCCGACGCCCTGCTGCCGATCGCCCTCGAGCACGGGGTGGGGCTCCGTGCCGGCACCTCGTTCAGCCCGAATGGCGGCGGCGGAGAGCACATGCGCCTCTGCTTCGCGGCGCTGCCGCCCGAGCGGATCGTCGAGGGCGCGCGACGGCTGGGACTGGCGCTCGAGCACGCCCTTGCCCGCCTCGACACGGTCCCGGCGTCGCGCCCGCGTGTCTCCGCGGGCGTGGTCTAGATCGGCCGCGCCGAGCAGCTCACGCGTCCGGGACGATCCGGGCGGCGGGACTTCTCTGCGGCAGGCGGAGCCCGAGCGCGCCGAGCGCCTGTGCCGGCGTGCAGAGCGCCAGCGCCGCGCGTCGCCCGGGCCGCCCCAGGGATTCCAGGTTCCGGCACACGTGGCCGAGCCGCCAGGGCGTGAGCCCCGCGTCCGATCGGACCGCGAGCACGAGAACGCGCGTGGCGGACAGCTCCAGGGCTTGGTCGAGCAGATCGTCGAACAGCATGGGGCTGAGCGCGGGATTCAGCACCAGGCTCTCCGAGGTGATCCACCCGGGACGGAGAAGCGCGCGATAGAGCTTCCGGAGTCGGGCGAGACGCGGCCGGGGCCGCCCGGTCGTCACCGGGATGACCCAGAGGCCGTCGGCCCGCGTCGGATCGGGCCGGCGGAAGTCGGCGACCGACGGGTGATACGGCTCTCGAGGCAATGCTCTCAGGTCCGGTCCCACGCCGGTCATCGGCTCCCACGGGCGGATCCCACGTGGCTCGTACTTCCCCGGCTCGAGCGTGAGATCGTAGTGGACCCCGTGCGCCTCGAGCCGCGCCATGGTCGCATCGTTCATCCAGCCGTCACCGAAGCGAAAGTGGCCGCACGTGCCGCCCCACTCCGCCTCGAAGGCGGCCATGCTGACGTCGAGGCAGTGATCCACCCACGCCTGGTCCCCGAACTCCGCCACCCAGCCCGGCAGGCCGTCGCGCCGCCGGAACGGGTGCACGTGGAGCCCGAGGGCATCGCCCGCCGCGAGGGCCCCATCGAGGTGAGCGCGGTAGGTGGCAGCGCCCCAGCCGGGCGTGCCGTACACGACATCGATCTGGGGATCCATCCGGAGGAACCACGCAAAGTGCGCCGGTGACCCGAGGCCCGGCAAGCGCGGCCGGAGATCGGCGAGCCGTCGCTGGAGCTCCTGGTAGCCGACCCACGGTCGGGGGCGATTCCGGCCCGTCGCCCGCTCGTCGGGCTCGACGTCGATGCACATGATCACGGGGACCGGATCGGCCACGGCGCGCATCACCTCGACCGCAGAAAAGTATAGCGCGGCGACCGGAAAGAGCGCGGACCGGGGACCCGCCGGGCGTCGCGGCTGACGGCGCTCGCGGCCCCTCAGACGCCCGCGAAATCCAGGACCACCACGTCCCGAACGGGTCGGCCGAGCGCCGCAGCAAGGGCCTCCGCGGGCAGCCCGGGCGAGGCGCCGTTCGCCTGGGTTCCGGTCCGCACGACCACCACGCCTCCCTCCTCCCCCTCCTCCTCGAAGACCAGATCCAGACGGTCATCGACGATCGTGCCACCGGCATCCACGGTCACCGGCACGTCACGCGCGAGCCACGAGGCGCGCTGCGCGCGCGCCAGCGTGGGAGTCGCCAGCACCCGCGCCAGGAGACGCGCCGCCTCGTCGACGACCTCTCCCCTGGCGCCGCGCCGCATCCCGAGCGCCGCCACGGCCTTGGGGTGCTCGCCGGGGCGAGACAGATCGACGAGGAGGAAGGCGGCGCGCGCCAGCGCCACCGCCGCCGCGTGCTGGCGGGCGGCGCGCGTCAGACGCACCGGTGGCGGCGCCGCGACCTCTGGCGGAGCGGCCTCGACGGCTCCGCCGCGCGCGATCAGCGCCCGGTTCCGCGCGCGCCACGCCTCCAGCGTCTCGCCGGCCCCGACCGGAGCGACTGGCTCCTCGGAGCCCACGCCCCGCCGGTCGAGATCCTCAGGGGCGAGCACGTCGGTCGGCGCACCGAGCAGCGTGCCCAGGTACTGATAGAAGCCCTTCCCCGTGGCCCGCGACGGCACCGGAAGGACAAGACACCGTTCGGCTCGCGTGAGGGCGACGTAGAGCACGCGAAGGGCTTCAGCGTCCACGCGGACGATCTCTCGCGCCTCGGCATCCGCCCAATCGAGCGTGGTCATCGCGTCGTCGCCGAGATCGCCCAGGTTCACGGCGAGCCGGGCCGTCGCGCGGTCCGCCAGCAGCACCGGCGCCCGCCACGGTCCCTCGCGCCCGAGGTCGGGCACGACAACCACCGGGAACTCGAGGCCCTTCGCCTTGTGGATCGTCATGAGGCGGACCGCGTCGTCGGCGTCCACCGCCGACTCTCCCTCCTCGTAGCGCGACGCCCCGCGATCGCGGAGCCACCGGACGAATCCCCGGAAGGTGAGGGCGCCGGTCGCCTCCAGCGCCCGCGCGGTGTCGAGAACCTTCAGGAGGTTCGCCACTCGCGCCTCACCCTGGGGCTCGAGCGCATAGGCGGCGAGGATCTCGGTCTCCGACAGGAGACGCTCGACGACGGCCGCCGGCGACACCGCATTCCGCTCCCGGTGGAGCGTCCCGAGGAGCTCCCAGGCCCCGGCGAGCGCCGGGTCAGCGCCGACCGGGAGCGGCCGAAGGTAGCAGAACTCTCCCCGCCGGGTGTGGTGCCTGAGGAGCGCCTCGTCGGTGATCCCGAAGAACGGGGAGCGGAGGGCGCCCACCAGCGCGACGGGATCGTGCGGGTCCTCGATCGCCGCCAGCGCCGCGATCGTCCAGCCCACCTCGGAGCGGTCGTAGTAGGTGCGGCTCCCCACGGTGCGGAACGGGACCCCCGCCGCCCGGAGCGCGTCCTCGTAGGCCCCGACGGTGGTCATGGCCCGGAACAAGAGCGCGACGTCGCCGTAGCGGAAGCGTCCGGCCTGCTCGACCTCGCGGACCAGATACGCGGCGACCATGCGCGCCTCCTCGGCCGCCGCCTCGCCGACCCCGCCGGGCGGCGGTATGTCGGGAGACAGCGTGACAACAGCGGGCGGGCCGCCGGCCTCGGTGCGCGGGGACGGCTCGAGCGCCACGTACTCCGGCTGATATGCGCCGTCGGGCGGCGGCACCATGACACCCTCGAACACGCCATTGACCGCATCGAGGATCGCGCGCGTGCTGCGGAAGTTCGCGCGGATCGTCAAGATCTCGCCGTGACCGGCGAGCCCTGTCTTGGCGTCTTCGTAGGTCTCGATGTCGGCCCGGCGGAACCGGTAGATGCTCTGCTTCGGGTCGCCCACGACGAAGAGGCTCCCGGGCGGCGCGCCTTCCACAAGGCTCAGCACCATCTCCAGCTGGAGCGGATCGGTGTCCTGGAACTCGTCCACCAGCAGGTAGCGGATCCCGGTCTGGAAGTCCCGCCGGACGTCCGGCCGATCGCGGACGAGGTTCCGCGCCCGCAGGAGAAGGTCGAGGAAGTCCAGGCAGCCCGCCCGGGCCTTGGCGAGATCGTACGCGCGGACGAAGCCGGTCGCCCAGCGGGTGAGATCGGCGATCAGATTGTGGCGGGCCGTCGCGCGCGCCGCTTCGATCCGCTCGCGCAGCGCCGCCAGGCCAGTCCGACACTCCTCGAGCGCGGTCTTGCTCCGCCATTTCCCCTTGTTGCCGAGCCGGCCGGGCTTGTCGGGGAGACGCGACGGTCCCAGGAGCGCCTTCACCTGGTCGGCCTCGGGCAGCCCCGCCGTCTGGTGCACCCACAGGGCCAGGTCCGTGAGCGCGCGCGCCGCCCGATCCTCCGGATCCCGAGCCGCAGCGCGGGCCACATCGGCGAGCCGCACGAGCGTCTCGCGCGCGTCCGCGTTGAGCTCCGCGGGCGGCTCGGGCAGCGGCGCCGGCTCCGGGAGCCCCTCGAGCCGGTCCCGGTGGTCCACGAGGGCGAAGGCCAGATCGCGCAGCCGTCCGAGCCCGAGCCCCCGCTCGATCGCCTCCCGCACCGCGTCGGCCGCCGCCGGGTCCGACAGCGCTTCCGGGAGCCACGCCTCCCAGGTCCGATCCTCGAGAAGGCGCGCGGTCAGCGGATCGGCGACGGTGAACCCGGGATCGACGCCGGCCTCGACGGGGCGTTCCCGGAGAAGCCCGGCCGCGAAGGCGTGGATCGTGCCGATCCGCGCGATCTCGAGCTCGCGCAGCGCCTCGTGGAGGCCCTCGCGGGCGAGCACGCCGCGGAGACGCACGCGCAGCTCCGCCGCCGCCTTCTCGGTGAACGTGACGGCGGCGATCTCGCCGAGGCGCGCCCGCCCGCTGCGGACGAGGTTCACGATGCGAGCGAGGAGCAGGGTCGTCTTTCCGCTCCCCGCGGCGGCCTCGACCAGGAACGTGGTGTCGAGGTCCTCCCGCGCGCGCCGGCGCTCGATCTCGTCGATCAGGCGAAAATCGTCGCTCATGACGCGTTCGCCGGACGGTGGAGTCGATCGAACACCAGGCGCGCGGTGACGGTCCGCCAGCTCACTCGATCCCGTCCAGGATCTCGTGCGCGGCGACCGCCGGGTCGGCGCGCTTGGCGTCGGCCCAGCGTCCGCGCTCCGCGCCGCACGCCAGGTCGAACGCGCAGGGCCCGCGAGCCGCGCAGATGCTCGGCCGCTGGAAGAACCGGCCGGCCCGGATGCCCTCGAGGATCGTCGCCAGCGCGAGATCGAAGTCGGCGCGCCGCGTCTCCCAGCCGTCGCGCGTGAATCGCACTCGCGTCCCCGCGTCGGGGCCGATCACGTGGTAGTACTGCGCCTCGTCGACGGTGACCGCGCCGCGATCCGCAAGCAGAGGCCCGGCCGCCAGTCGGTAGATCGGCAGCTGGAGCGCGCGCCCCTTGGCCAGCCGGTCGGCGGTCTTCAGCGAGCGCAGCCGGCCGGTCTTGTAGTCGAGAACGCGGGCGCGCCGCCCGTCCGGCGAGACGTCGATGCGGTCGATCCGGCCGCGCAGGTGGAGCGTGGTGCCGTCCGGCAGCTGATAAACGAGCGCGGGCGCCGATCCCTCGGCTCCCTCGATCCCGAAGGCGATCTCGAAGAGCACCGGCTGCCAGCTCCACGGGTCGTCCGCCTCGGCCTCGATGGCGGACAGGAGCTCCTCGCGGAGCCGCGCCCGCTCCCCCGCCCACAGCATCGGGAGCCCGGTGACGCCGCGTCGCTCGGCGAGGGCGGTCGCCTCGTCGAACGCCGCGTCGAACGCCTCCCGCGCGGCGGCAAGCCGCTCCGGCGTCAAGGGCAAGGCGCCGCTCTCGGCGAGGCGGCGGAAGGTCGCCTCCAGAACGGCGTGGGCGAGGTCGCCGCGATCCCTCGGGTCGAGCATGAGGATCCGGTCCGGCTCCTCGACCGCCTCCAGCCGATAGACGCGCTCGAGCAGGAATCGGAACGGGCAGACCGCGTAGCGCTCGAGCGCGGTCGGCGCGAGGGCGGTCACGCCGAGATCGACGCCCTGGCCGAGGAGCCCGTCGTAGACGGTGAGCGCGTCCGTCCTTTCGCGCGACCGGATCGCCTCGAAGCCGCGGCGGGCACCCGGGAGCTGGCGCAGCAGTGCCTCCGGCTCCGGCCGCGCGGCCAGCGCCCGGGTCACGAGCCACTCGCGCGCGTCGAGCGGACGCTCGCGCGCCGAGGGCGGCGCCGGGTGGAGGGGGACCGTTCGCCAGCCCGGAAACCGCTCGAGCGCCTCGAAGTCGTGGCGCTGTCCCGTCACGGATTCCAGCAAGTCCAGAACCAGGAACGACGGCACGCGGGGGCGGCCGCTCTCCGCGTCCACCCGGGGGTACGTCAGCACGACGCGCTGTGCGCCGGATCCGATCGCCAGGGCAAAGCGCACTCGCTCGAGAGCGCGGACGTCCTCGGAGTGCGTGAGGCCGGTCATGCGCCGGCGCTCGGCGTCCAGCAGGATCGGATCCTGGCGCGGCGCGGCCGGGAA
The DNA here is from genome assembly GCA_964463175.1 of uncultured bacterium. Taxonomy (GTDB): domain Bacteria; phylum Methylomirabilota; class Methylomirabilia; order Rokubacteriales; family DASRDR01; genus DASRDR01. The sequence goes on along the minus strand of CAYXBJ010000147.1, from coordinate 17,802 downwards.
GCCACCTTCGACCAGCCCCGGCACGATGGTGAGCGGGAAATCGATCCCGAGGGCCGTCCCCAGCTCGCCCACGAACACCCGGCCCGGCATCAGCTCCGGGCCGGGAGCGGACGGCGCGGCCAGCGCAGCCTCGAGCAGGGACCAGAACTCCTCGAGCGGCACAACCGCGTCCACCGTCGCCAGCTCGCGGAGGCGGCCGAGCGCGCCGAGCGCCAGCTCGGCCTCCGGCGACGTCGCGACCAGGCGGCGGAACGTTCGCGTGAACGCGTCGACCAGCGCGTCCACGGGCGCCGGGTCCGGGAGCCGCGAGAGACCACGCAGGAGCGCACGCACCGCCCGGCGCAGGCCCCCGACCGCGTCCCGATCGCCTGCACGCCGCGCCGCGCGCTCCTCGTCGCCGTCGACCTCCGGCGCGGGCTCGAGCCGGCGCCCGAGCCGATCGAGCCGCTCGCGCCACTCCTTGGCGCCGCCGACGATGCCCGCCTGTCGCGATAGGCGCTCCCACTCCGCGGGGCTGGTGCCCGGCCGGGGTCGCAGGTCGGCAAAGGCCAGGAACTCCATCACCGTCGCGCGCTCGAAGCCGGACCGGTGGACCTCTGCCAGAAGGCGCAGGCTCCGTCCGGCCCGGGTCTCGCCGATGGCCGGCGCCGTCCCGAGGGTGTACGGGATGCCCGCCGCCAGGAACACGTCCCGCACCTGCGCCACGTACGAGGCCGGCCGACGGAGAAGGACGCCCACCTCGTCGAGCCGCCCTCCGGCCTCGAGGTGCGCCAGGATCACGCGCGCGATCTCGCGCACCTCGCGCTCCTCGCCGGCGGTCGCGACGATCTCGATCGCACCGGCCGAGGGCAGCTCGGCCGTGTCGACGTCGGCGTCATAGCGGAGCACCGGTGCCGCCCGCCCGCACGCCTCGAGGAGGCGTGCCTCCAGCGGATTCAGCTCCACGAACCCGAACGCGAGCACCGCCGTCGCGCCGAGCCGGGCCGGCTCGGCCCCGACGAGACGCGCTGCCTCGACGAGCAGGTCCGAGGTGTCGTAATAGCCGTGCTGGCGGAGGGCGCCCTCGAGCTGGCGATAGACGCCCGCGAGCTCCTCGATCTTCGCGCTGTCCGGAAAGGCCGCGCCGAGGTCCGTGGGCCCGATGCCGGCCCGCTTGACGTCGAGGAGGGTGCGGAGCATCGCCGACGGGAAGTTCCGCGCGTCGACGACCTCGGAGAAGTAGCCGCCTGCCGGCGGCACGATTGCGCGGATCGCCCGGTCGACGAGGAGGCGGTCGGCCACCGCCGGGAGCGGCTGGCGCCCGGCAAGCGCAAGCGGCAGGAGCGCCACGCGCTCCGCCAGCTCGGGCAGCGTCAGGACGTCGAGGCCCGCCACGCCGCCCAGGACGCGGGCGAGCCCCGATCGGAGACGCACGCCCAGGAGACGGCTCGGGACGACGAGCAGGAGGGCACCGCGCGGATCCCGCTCGCGGAGACCTCGGACGTCGGCGACGAATCGCGCCTCGAGGCGTCTCATGTCGTAGCGCGGCCGAGCGCGGCGCGAAGCGCCGCCTGGAGATCGGGGTGGCGGAACCGGAACCCGGCGCGCTCGAGGCGTCTCGGCACGACGCGCGCGCTGTCGAGGAGGAGCGCCTGGCCCATCTCGCCGAGGAGAAGGCGCACCGCCACTGCCGGAAAGGGCACGAGCGTCGGACGGCCGAGGACACGGCCCAGCGCGCGCGTGAACTCGGCGTTGGTCGTGGGAGCGGGCGCGACCGCGTTGACCGGTCCGGCCAGAGCGTCGAGCCCGAGGCAGAGCTCGATGATCCGCACGAGGTCGTCGAGGCCGATCCAGCTCCAGTACTGGCGGCCGGTGCCGACCACGCCGCCCGCGCCGAGGCGGAAGGGTCGCGCGATCCGCGGCAAGGCGCCCCCCTGCCCCGCCAGCACGATGCCGAGGCGCGGATGGACCACGCGAATGCCCGCCGCGCGCGCGGGATCGGCGGCCGCCTCCCACTCGCGACAGACCTCCGCGAGGAAGCCGGCGCCCGGTGCGCTCTCCTCTGTGAGCGGCGCCTCACCCCGATCCCCGTAGTAGCCGACGGCGGACGCCGAGACCAGCACGCGGGGCCGCCGCCCCAGGGCCTCGAGCGTCCGGCTGAGGAGGCGCGTGCCGTCGACGCGACTCCGGCGGATCCGTTCCTTGACGGACGCCGTCCAGCGGAGCGCCGCGATGCTCTCTCCCGCCAGGTGAACGACCGCATCGACACCCTCGAGCGTCCGGGGATCGAGCTGTCCCCGCGCGGGATCCCACTGGATGTCCGTGGTGCCGGCTCTCGGCGGCCGGCGGCTCAGGCAGTCGACCCGGTGCCCGGCCGCGCGCAGCACCGGCACGAGCGCGCTGCCGATGAGTCCCGTCGAGCCGGTGACCGCGACTCTGAGCCGCACCGCCGGATCGCCCTCGGGAATGGCCGCCGTCACGGAGCGCACCGCCCGACGGGCTCACGGACGCGCGCCGGCCGAGCCGCGCTCCCGGAGCTCATCTCGGGCACCGTGCCGATGATCGGTCGCTCGGGGTCTTCACGCGCGGTCGTAGGGTACCCCGGCATCGCGCGCCTTGAGAATATGGACATCGGCTGCAACACTCCGACCCCCTCTTCGTGCGCGGGACGGATGGTCGTAAGATTCCCGGGGCGCGCGCTCACCATCGAACGGCGGCCGATGGCCGCGGATGGACACACGCATGTTCAGGATGTCGGTCATGTACGTCGGGCAGCCGGCCGATCCGGCCGCGTTCGATGCCTATTACTGGGGAACCCACCTGCCCACCGTCCGGAAGTGGCCGCGGATTCGCAGGATCACCGTGGCCAAGGGCGCACCGGGGGACGACGTCTACCAGGTCGCCGACCTCTGGTTCGACTCGCGCGCCGACCTCGACGCCGCGCTCGCCTCGCCGGAGCGCAAGGCGTCGGCGGACGACATCAAGCGCTTTCCCGAGTTCCGGGGGCAGATCAAGCGGCAGATCTTCGAGGTGAAGTCCTACTGGCCATGACGGATCGGAGTCCGGGGGCGCGCCGGAGGAGGCAAGCCGTGACTCGTGTCCTCGTGACCATGCCGTTCGGCGAGTCGCAGCTCGACCGCATCCGCGCAGCGGCTCCCCGCCTCGCGGTGACGCGCGAGGATCCCGCCGCGGCCGACTATCGCGGAGCCGAGGTTCTCTACGCGGGCGAGCCGCCCCGGAACCTCGAGCGCGCGCCGGATCTCCGGTGGGTGCAGCTCCACATGGCCGGCGTCAACGCGCTCCAAGATCATCCCCTCTACCGTGACACGGCGATCCCGCTCACCACCACGAGCGGCGTCCATGCCGCGACCATCGCCGAGTACGCGATCACCGTCATCCTCGCCCTCGCGCACCGCGTCCCGCGCATGGTCGAGTGGCACGCGCGGAAGACCTGGCCCCCCGACCGAGAGCGCTGGCCGCTGTTCGTCCCGACCGAGATCCGGGGCGCCACCATGGGGGTGATCGGCTACGGCAGCATCGGCCGCGAGCTTGCGCGCATCGCGACGTCCGCGCTCGGGATGAGCGTGCTCGCCTGCAAGCGCGACCCGGCGGCGCGCGCCGATGCGGGGTATGGCCTGCCGGGCACCGGCGACCCGGACGGGGCGCTTCCCGCCGGCTGGTACGGGCCGGCCGAGCTTGGCCGCATGCTGCCGCGCTGCGACGTGGTCGTGCTCTGTGCGCCCCTCACCGCCGAGACGCGCCGTCTCGTGGACACCGCCGCGATCGCCCGGATGAAGCCGACCGCCTACTTCGTCAACGTGGGCCGGGGCGCGACCGTGGACGAGGCCGCGCTTGCCGAGGCGCTGGCGGCGCGCCGGCTCGCCGGGGCGGCCATCGACGTGTTCGCCGAGGAGCCGCCGCCGCCCGACCATCCCTTCTACGATCTCGACAATGTCATCCTGTCGCCTCACGTGTCCGGCTTCATGCCGAGCTACGACGACCGCTGCGCCGAGCTGTTCGCCGAGAACCTGCGCCGCTACCTGGCCGGCGCCCCGCTCCTGAACCTGGTCGACCGGGTTCGGGGCTACTGATCAGAGGAGGGCTCACCGCCCATGCGATTCCGCGTCGGCTATCAGATCCATCCCCAGCATTGCACCACCCAGCAGATCCGCGACGCCTACCGGGCGGCCGATACCCTCGGCGTCGACACCCTCTGGGTCTGGGACCACATGTTCCCGCTCTACGGGCCGACCGACGGCAACCACTTCGCCTGCATGCCGCTCCTGGCTGCGATCGCCGTTGAGACCCGGCACGCGCGGTTCGGATCGCTGGTGCACGCGAACAGCTACCGGAACCCCGAGCTGCTGGCCTGCGACATCACGACCATGGACCACCTGAGCGGCGGCCGCGCCATCCTGGGGATCGGCGCCGGCTGGTTCGAGCGCGACTACCAGGAATACGGGTTCGAGTTCGGCACCGCGCCGTCCCGGCTGCGCGACCTCCGAGCTGCCCTGCCCCGCATCAAGAGTCGGCTCGCGAAGCTGGTTCCGCCGCCGATCGGCAGCGTGCCGATCATGATCGGAGGCGGCGGCGAGAAGGTCACGCTCAAGCTCACCGCGCAGTACGCGGACATGTGGAACACGTTCGCGCCCGTCGACAACTGGCGGCGCAAGAACGAGATCCTGACCGAGTGGTGCCACAAGGTCGGCCGCAATCCGAAGGCCGTGGAGCGCACGTGCTCGATCAGCCCCGATCTCTACGGTGAGATCGACGATCTGGTCAAGGCCGGAGTGGAGCACTTCATCCTGCGCGGCCCCCAGCCCTTCAACGCGAAGGCGCTGGAGGAACTCCTGAAGCTGTCGGGGCGCTGAGGGTTAGCGCCCCGGCTCGCCGGGTCCGGCGCCCCCGGCGAGCACCTCGGCGGGCACGAGCCTCGCCAGCGCGTCCGTCTCGTCGACCAGGGCGTGCCGGCGCGCCGCGAGGCGCGCGAGGAGATCCCGGTCCCGGAGGAAGCGGAGGAAGCCCCACGCGTCCCGGCGGACGCGCGCCAGCCGGGCCTGCCAGCCGAGCGCGAACAGACCGCTCGGGACGAGGCCCACGAGAAACACAACCAGTCCCCACGGTCCGAGGACTCGCCAGACGACCCACGCCTCGATCGCCCAGCAGACGGGATAGAAGACGACCCCCGCGACCACTTTGACGGTCGCCGTCACGTCGGCGGACGTGGCCAGCCCACGAGCGGCGAGCGCCGTCAGCCAGTACGGCAGCGCATGGCTCGCGAGACCCCACGCCGCCAGGGGAAGGCCGCCGAGAAAGGCGAGTCCCTCCTTCAGCGCGTAGCGGCGAGCGACTCCCGGCGGGTACCCACGGCCGACCACGCGGGGCGACAGACCCAGCCCCTCGAGATCCGCAAGGTACCGCTCCACTTCGGCTCGAAGCTGCGCCACCCGGGCCGGCGCGCGGGGCTCGAGCCACCGGTATGCGCGGAGGGCCGCCCGGATCCAGGCCACGCGCTCTGCGGTCGATGCGCTGGTCGCGACGGCGCCCGCCGCGTCCTCCGCCTCGGCGCGGCGAATCGCCTCGAGGCCCTCCGTCAGGTGGAGCGTCTCCCGATCCTGCACCTCGACGATCAGGGCGCGCAGCGCCTCGGCCACCCGGGCGGTGAGCTCGCGGACGGCGCGCTCCGGCTCGCGCGTCGCGAGGGCCAGGTATTCGTCGACCGGCACCGGCGTCCCGACCAGCACCAGCGCCCATCCGGTCCGGAACGTCCCGGGTTCGTGGAATGTGAGCCCGACCGGCAGCAGCGTCGGCGGCGGCGATGCAGCCCGGTCTTCGGTTCCCAGCACGATGCGGGCGACACCCGTTCGAAGCGGCATCAGCACGGGCTCGGCCTGGCTGACGCCCTCCGGGAAGAGAAGAATCGCGCCGCCATCCCGGAGCGACGCGGCCACCGTCCGGAACATGGCGGCGTTCTGCGCAGGGTCGCTGCCGGCGTCCGCTCTGCGGTGGACCGGCAGTGCGCCGGCCAGATGGAGAAACGGCGCGAGGAGCGGATGACGGAAGAGCGGCGCCTTGGCCAGAGGCCGGAGGGCCCGCGGGAGCGTCGCGATGAGGATCAGTGGATCGATCAGCGCGTTCCGGTGGTTCGCGACGATCACGAGAGGCCCGGACCGCGGCACGCGCTCGACGCCCACGACGTCGACCCGGTGGTAGAACAGGCGCACAACGGCCCGAGCGAGCGCGCGCATCAAGACCGCGCCCGTCCTCACGACCGCCGGGTCCCCGGCCCGCCGACCTCCGGCTCGTCAGTCACCGCGGCCGGTGGGCGTCGGTGCGGAGCGACACCGCCTGGCAGGTGGCGACCACCGTGCCATCTGCCTCGTCGCTCACGGTCATCGTGTAGAAGCCGGCGCGCTTGCCCTGGCGCGCCTCGCGCGCTTCCGCGACGAGGCGCTGCCCGACACGGGCAGCCACGTGGAACTGGATCGTCACGGTCAGGGCGACGGCCGGCTCGCCGTGACTGTTGCACGCCCCGCCGAAGGCGAAGTCGGCCAGAGAGAAAATCGCGCCCCCGTGGGGACTGCCGTGCAGGTTCACCATGTGAGGCTCGAGCAAGAGCGCCGCGCGGCAGTATCCCGGGCGGAGCTCGAGGAGCTCGATGCCCAGCCAGCGCGCGTACGGATCGGCGGCGGTCCGCTCCGCGAGCGTCGAGGGCGTGGACGACGCGGCTGGCGAGTGCTCCGGATCGGGTATCCTGACGTGCGCGCGGCGCTCGCCGGCTCCGTCCATGGCGCCCCGATCATAGCGGAGAGGCCGGTCCGCGTCATAATGCGGACGGGCTGAGCCGCGCCGACCGACGCGAATCCGGAGCGCCCCGGCACCCATCCCAATGGTCAGGTCCGTACGGCACGGGAGGCCGCAGTGACGAGCGAGCACAGACGGGAGCCGGGGTACGCATGGGTCGTCGTGGGCGTCCTCTTCCTCGCCCAGGCGGTGGCCCTGGGCGTCCGGGGGACGATCGGCCTCCTCGTCAGCCCGTGGGAGACCGAGTTCGGGTGGGGCCGGGCCGCGGTGAGCGTGACCGCCTCGCTCGGGTTCGTGGTCTACGGGGTCGCGCAGGCGCTCTCAGGACGATGGGCCGATCGCCTCGGGCCCCGGGTCATCTTCGGGGCGAGCATCGCGCTTCTCGGTGTGGGCACCGCCGCGGTCAGCTCGATCGTGACGCTCTGGCAGGCCTACGTGATCTTCGGGATCCTGATCATGTTCGCCATCGGCGGCGCGTCCAGCCCGACCTCCGCGGTTGCGGTCAGCCGCTGGTTCACGGCGCGACGCGGGCTTGCTCTCGGCGTCGTCGCCGCCGGATCGGCCGCCGGGCAATTCGTCCTGGTCCCCGTCATGGCCGCGCTGATCGGCGCGCTGGGCTGGAGGGTCGCGTTCCTCTGGCTCGGGGCGGCGATCCTGGTGGTCGCGCTGCCGATCATCCTCGTTCTGCTCCGGGACGACCCGGAGCAGACACCCGAGCGGACCCGCGCCGACGCCGCGCTCGCGGGGCCGCCGATGCCACTGGCCGAGATCGTGCGCCACGCGAGCTTCTGGTGCCTCGCGCTGTCCTTCTTCGTGTGCGGCGTGACCACGTCAGGGCTCATCGACACGCACTTCATCCCGTACGCGCTGGATCACCACGTGGCGGCCGTCACCGCCGCGACGGCGTTCGGCCTCCTCTCGTTCGTGAACATGATCTTCACGACCTTGTCCGGGGCCGCGTCCGACCGGTTCGGCTACACCCGGCTCCTCGGCTGGATCTATGCGGGTCGGGCGGTGACGCTCGTGTACCTCGCATTCGCGCGAGACCCCACGTCGCTCTTCATCTTCGCGGTCGCCTTCGGCATCGTCGACTTCTCGACGGTGGCTCCGACGACCGCGCTCTCGACGGTCATCTTCGGCCGGCGCTCGGCGGGGACGGTGTTCGGTCTGGTGGCGCTGAGCCACCAGATCGGGTCGGCCGTCGGCTCCTACGCCGGTGGGCTGACCCACGACCTGACGGGCAGCTACTCCGCGTTCATCATCTTCGGCGCGACGCTCTCGGCCGCCGCGGCCTTCCTGTCGTGGGCGATCTCCGAGGTCCCTGCCCCGGAGCGAGAGGTCGCGCCGGCCTGATCGTCACGCCGTGAGCGAGCGGTAGATCTCGATCTCCGTCGGGCGAGCCACCAGCTCCTTCATCTCGCCGCGATAGCCGGCGAGGTGCGGCGCGGTCCGGTGGAACTCGAAGGCCGCGTCCGTCCGGTACTGCTCGTAGAAGTAGAACGTCGCCGGCTCGCCGGCCGAACGGTGCGGCCGGTATACGAGACAGTCCGGCTCGTGCTGCCGCACCGCGGCCGCCATCTTCACGAGCAGCGCCTCGACGTCGCCCGCTCGCCCCGTCTTCGGGTAGATCTTCGCCACCACCGTCAGGACATCGGCCATACCGTGGTCTCCTCCCTCCCCTACACGTTGCGACTGCGCCCGGCCCAGTAGGGCTCGCGTAGCTCGCGCTTGAGAATCTTGCCGTAGGCGCTCTTCGGAAGCTCCGCCAGGAACTCGACCGACGCCGGCTTCTTGTACGACGCCAGCCGCGCGCGGCAGTGCTCGATGATGTCGGCCTCGGCCGCCCACGCCGCCGGCCGGAGGACCACCAGGGCCTTGACGGACTCGCCCCATGTCTTGTCCGGCACGCCGATCACGGTCACCTCCTGGACGGCCGGGTGCGTGCAGATGACCTCCTCCACCTCCCGAGGGTAGATGTTGGCGCCGCCGGAGATGATCATGTCCTTCTTGCGGTCCGTGACGTACAGGTATCCGTCCTCGTCCAGGTGCCCGATGTCGCCGGTATGGAGCCAGCCGTTCCGCAGCGTCTCCGCCGTCGCGTCGGGCCGGTTCCAGTAGCCCTTCATCACCAGGTCGCCACGCACGACGATCTCGCCGGAGGCACCCGACGGAACTGGCTGATCGCGATCGTCGACGATCCGGACCTGGACCCCGGTGGTCTCACGTCCCGCCGAGCCGAGGCGACGCCGGCGGACCGGATCCTCGCCGGCGACATGGGCCTCTTTGGGCAGCGTCGTGCATACCATGGGCGCCTCGCCCTGCCCGAACAGCTGGCAGAAGATCGGCCCGAAGACCCGCACCGCCTCTTGCTGCTGCTCGACGTACATGGGTCCACCGCCGTAGAAGACGGTGTGGAGGCTCGACAGATCGTACTCGTGGTGGATGCCGCTCGTCGCGAGCATGTGAATCATCGTCGGGGCGAGAAACATGGTCGTGACCCGATGCCGCTGGATGGCCTCGAAAATTCGCCGCGGCTCGAACGCCCGCGTGGCGGGAAACGCCGAAGCGGCGCCGCGCGCGAGGTGATGAAAGATCGAGACACCGGATCCGTGCGTGATCGCGGCCGCATGGAGGAGGACGTCGGTCTCTCGCGCCGGGTTCAAGTCGAGGAGAAAGAGCTGCGCCATCGCCAGCAGGTTGCGGTGGGTGAGCATGGCGCCCTTGGGGCGCCCGGTCGTGCCTGAGGTGTAGAAGAGCCACGCCAGGTCGTCCGGCTGGATCAACACGTCGGGGGGCGTGGTCGGCCCACCCGACAGAAGCCCCTCGAAGCTGAGGTCCGTCGACTCGCCGCGGCCGATCACGATGAACCGCTCGACGGTCTGCAGCCGCGCGCGGATGGACGCCACGTGCGGGCGCAGGTCCTCGTGATAGACCAGGACGCGCGCGCCCGAATCGTTCAGCATGTACTCGTGCTCGCTGGGATGGAGGCGGACGTTCATCGGGACGACGCCCATGCCGGCCTTCATCGGCGCGAGGATCGTCTCGAGACCCTGGCGGCAGTTGGGGACGAGCATGCCGACGCGGTCCCCGGGCGACGCGCCGCCCGCCAGAAGCGCGCGCCCCAGCTGATTCACGCGGGCCTCCGCCTCGCGGAACGGCACAACGACGCTGTCCTCGAGCCAGGCGGGGCGATCCGGCCAGCGCTGCGCGGCGCGGCTCAGCAGGTGGCCGACGTGCATGCGCGCCTCAGTACGTCGCCCGTCCGCCGGACAGGTCGTACACGGCGCCCGTGCTGAACGAGCATTCCTCGGAGGCGAGCCAGGCCACCAGCGCGGCGACCTCCTCGGGCCGTCCGACCCGGCCCATGGGGATCTTCGACACCAGGAGATCCACCGTGCTCTGTTCCATCTGCTGGAGCAGCTCGGTGCCGATGACGGCCGGCGCCACCGCGTTGACGAGGATCCCGAGGGTCGCCACCTCTTTCGCCAGCGCCTTCGTCAGCCCGATCACGCCGGCCTTCGCGCTCGAGTACGGGACCAGCGTGGGGTTCCCTTCCTTGCCGGCGATGGAGGCGATGTTGACGATCCGCCCAGATCCCTGCCGGAGCATGACCCGGATCGCGGAGCGGCAGCAGTAGAAGACGCTCGTCAGGTCGACCGTCAGCACCCGCTCCCAGTCCGAGTCGTCGAGCTCCCAGATCGGGAACGAGCGCCCCGTGATTCCCGCGTTGTTCACGAGAACGTCGAGCCGGCCCCAGCGATCCACGACGGTGCGGACCGCGCCGTCCACCTCGGCGCTGCGGGTGACGTCCGCGACGATCGCGACCGCGCCGGGGCCGAGCGCGCGCGCCGCCGCCTCGGTTCGGTCACGGTCGAGGTCGAGCAGAGCGACCTGCAGGCCGTCCGCGGCGAGCCGGCGGGCGATGGCCAGGCCGATTCCCCGGGCGGCGCCGGTGACGAGGGCGGTCCGGCTCTCGGGGCTCATCGATCAGGCTCGGGCGCGGCGCGCCTGCTGGCGCTTCCGGTAGCGCAGGTTCAGCATCTCCACGAAGAGGGAGAACGCCATCGCGAAGTAGACATAGCCCTTCGAGATGTGGCTCCCCATTCCCTCCGCCACCAGCATCACTCCGATGAGCATCAGGAAGGCCAGGGCCAGGATCTTGACGCTCGGGTGCCGCTCGACGAAGCCGCTCACCGCGCCCGCCGACAGCAGCATCACGAGCATCGCCAGCACCATCGCCGTGACCATCACCGACACCTGGTTCGCCATGCCGACCGCGGTGATCACGGAGTCGAGCGAGAACACGATGTCGAGGAGAAGGATCTGCACCAGGACCCAGCCGAAGACCGCGCTCGACCCCGCCCCTTCCGTCTCGTGCGGCCCTCCCTCCACCTTCTCGTAAATCTCCCGCGTCGCCTTGAACATGAGGAAGAGGCCTCCACCCAGCAGGATGAGGTCGCGTCCGGAGACCTTCATCTCGCCGACGGTGATCAGCGGCTTCGTGAGGCCCATGATCCACGAAATCGTCAAAAGCAGCAGGATACGGATGCCCAGGGCGAGCGCGATCCCGAGCCGGCGCGCGAGCTCCTGCTGGCTCGCCGGCAGCTTCGCCACCAGGATCGCGATGAACACGATGTTGTCGATGCCCAGGACGATCTCCATGAGGGTGAGCGTCGCCAGACCAAGGAGGGCGTCGAAGGATAGGAGCGAGGCCATGGCGAGGCCATCCTACCCGGGGCCCTCACGGCTCGCAATCGAAGGCGCGCGATTGACAGCCTCCGAACTGCTCCGCATCATGGCCGGCGCGCATGTATACCGACGAGTGGCGCCACGTGAACGGGGTGTGGCTCCATTTCCAGGACTGGCGGGACGGGTCGGCGGCCGACGCAGCCGGCACGGAGACCCTCCTCTTTCTCCACGGGCTGACCCAGCAGAGCCACGCCTTCGACGCGATCGCGCCAGCGCTGGCGCGGCGCTACCGGTGCCTCGCGCTCGATCTCCGCGGCCGGGGGGAGAGCGACTGGGCTCCGGGAACCTACACGATCCCGCAGTACGTGGCGGACGTGCATGCGCTCCTCGACATGCTCGGGCTCCGGGCGGTCCACGTCCTCGGCACCTCGCTCGGCGGGCTTGTCGGACTCTCCCTCGCGCGGGTGTCGCCGGATCGGCTCCGCTCGCTGGCGCTCAATGACATCGGGCCGGAGATCGACCCGCGGGGCGCCGCCCGCGTCGCCGCGTATGCGGCCTCCGTCCCGGAGCGGTTCCCCGACCTCGCGGCGGCCATCGCATGGGCGGTCGTCCAGTATCCCTGGCTGGAGAAGCTGCCGTCCGAAGCGGTGACGGACTCGATTCGCTGGGCCGTCCGGCGGGGACCGGACCACGCGTGGCAATTCAAGTTCGATCCGGCGATCGGACACGCGCCCCGGCCATCGCCGGAGGCGGCCCACGCCGCAAGCCAGGCGTGGTGGGCGGCCCTCGAGGCGCTGCGATGCCCAATCCTTCTCGTCCGGGGATCGGAGAGCGACATCCTCGCCGCCGAGACCGCATCCGCGATGGAGCGGCGGCAGTCGCGCCTCAGGCGGGTCGACGTTCCGGGCGTCGGCCACGCGCCGACCCTGGCGGAGCCGGGCGTCGTCGCCGCGCTCGACACTTTCTATCGCGAGGGGCCGGCGAGAGAGCTCACGCCGACCTGACCCGGCGCGCCCGCCGTGCTCGATGATAAGATGCCGGCGATATGGCGTCGCATCCGCTCAAGCTGACCGACCTCGTCGACGACGCGCGCAAGCATCTCACCCGGCAGTCGTATGCGCCCCGTCCGTCGATCGCTGGAGTCGAGCTCTCGGAGCAGACGGTCTTCCGGAGCGCCGACGGGCTGTTCGCGGAGCTCGCCCGGGTCGAGCGAGGAAGCGGCAGCGTCCAGGGACTCGAGGGATTCCGGCCCATCCAGTGGAACTGGAGCCTTCTCCAGCCGGGCGCGGTCAAGGCCTGGCACCTCCACCTCGAGCAGGACGACCTCTTCATCGTGCCGCCGACCTCGACGCTGCTGGTCGGGCTCGTCGACCTCCGGCGTGACGGGCACGGTCAGGCGCAGCCGGCTCCGCAGCCCCTCGTCCTCGGCGCCGGTCGTTGCCATCGGCTGCGGGTTCCCCGCGGCGTCGCCCACGGGGTAGCGAACCTCGGCACCGAGCCCCAGAGCATGCTCTACGCCGTCGACGAGTACTTCAGCGCCGAGCCGGACCAGAACGACGAGTGGCGTCTCCCCTGGGATCACTTCGGGGCTGCGTTCTGGTCGATGGCGCGGGGCTGAGGCCGCTGCCGATCTGACCGAAGCGGCGCGGACGACCGGGAGCCCCGAGGGCTCAGGCGGTCAGGGTCGCGGGGACGCCGTCGCTCAGCGCCAGCCGGAAGACGCGCACCGGTAGCTCGACGTTCCGGAGCGGACGCTCTCCGAGCGACCCGAAGCGGAACTCGTCCCCCAGCCGCTCACGAGTGCCGGCACCCACCAGGATCTCGTCGCCCCGGGCGAGCGCGGCCAGCCGGGCCGCCACGATGGTCACCTGCCCCGACGCGGTGTAGGTCCACCGGGTCCCGTTCATGCCCTCGATCTTCGTCGCTCCCACGGTCGCAAGCCCCGAGTTCACGCCGCTGTGGATGGCAACCGGCTCCGGCAGTCCGTCGAGCGTCTCGTTCAGCTCACGCGTCCGGCGGAGGATGCCGAGCGCGCACTTCACCGCCTGTCGGGCATGTCGTCGCGGATCCGGGTCGCGGAAGATGGCCATGAGGCCGTCGCCAGCGGTCTCGTTCACGTCCCCCCCGCGCCGGAGGATCTCGTCGAGGTAGGCGCCGAAGCACCGTTCCACCACCTCGTTGACGCGGCCGGGGTCGAGCCGCTCGGTCAGCCGGGTGTACCCGACCAGGTCGACGAAGAGCACGGTGACGTCCATCTCTCGCTTGTCGAGCTCCGGCGCTTCCGGCGCCCGCTCGATCAGGTCCTGCACGGTCCGGGGCACGAACTTCGCCAGGTTGGTCCGGATGCTCTCGAGGATCTCGACGCGCCGGAGCGCGGCCCGGAGCTCGGCGTTCGTCTCCTGAAGGGCGGTGTAGGCCCGGGAATGCTCGAGGGCGAGCGCGCTCGAGTTCGCGAGTAGACGGAGGAGCCCGAGGTCCTGGCTCGAGTAGCCGAGCCCGTTTCGCTTCGGGCCGAGGGTGAGGAAGCCCGTCACGCGACCCTGGAACAGGAAGGGCACGACCAGAGTCGCCGCGATCGCGTCCATCGCCGCCAGGCAGCCGTCCCGATGCTCCTCGAGCCCAGGGTCCTCCTCGATCCGCTCGCGCGTGAGGGGCTGGCCGCGGATCTCGAGGCAGCGCACCAGCGCTGAATCGCCGGCGATCGGCGCCGGCCCACCGGGGTCGTCCCCTTCCTCCTCCTCGGCCTGCACGTAGCCCTGCCGGCTCGCGCGGAACAGGTAGAGCTCCTGGCGCTCCGGATGGAGTTGCTCCTCCACGGTCTGGGTCAGGAGCTCGACGAGCCGGCGGAGATCGAGGAGCCCGCTCATGACCTCTGAGACGTGCTCGATCGATCGCTGCACGTCCACGCGCTGTCGGAAGAAGAGCCGATCGACGAGCCGCTGGGAGCGGAGGTACAGCGGATTCAGGAGCACCACGATCAGGACCGCCATCACCGCGCCGGCGACGATCGGCGACTGCGCCGCCTCCCAGTTCGCGAGCACGATGTCCATCGCGGTGATGGCTCCGGTATAGGCGAGGACGACGAGCCCGGTGACCGCCGAGTAGACGGCGCCGGCCCGGATTGCCGCGCGCACGTCGAAGAGGTCGTAGCGAACCATGGCGTACGCCATGACGATGGGGAACAGGAGGGCGAGCCGCCATATCGCGTTGAGGTACGGCACTCTCGCCTGGAGAAGCGCTTCCGCCACGGTCCCGAGGATCGGCGGAACGTACCCGACCACGAACGCCACGCACAGGATCCGCGCGCGCTGCCGGATCAACGGCGTTCCGCCCGCCACGCTGGCCCGGGCCAGTGCGAGAACCAGCAGGATCAGCGCCACGCCCCAGTACGCCGCCGCGGCGACGGGAACCGCGAGGAGGAATCGAACGTCGGCGAACCGCCACGGCAGCGGACGGATGCCCGGCAGCTGGAGGAGCACGGCGATCACCCCGGAGATCACGTAGGGCAGCCACACGACTCGCGGGAACCGGCGGACGATCCGCCGACGCTGCGGGAAGGTCAGGGCGAGGTGGACGAGGGTCGCCGGCCAGAACGCCCACGCGGTCAGGAACAGCAGGGTGAAGCGATACGTGAGGTGGGCATCGGAGTACGTGACGCTCACGACGTACGCGATGAGGGCGAACGCGAGGAAGAGCCAGCTCTGGGGACGCCCCGGCCGTATCAGGAAGACCACGCTCCCAGTCGCGAGCAGAAGCAGGCCCGGCATGAGCCCCTCGACCAGGAACCGGGCGAAGTCACGCCGCGTGATGAGCCGGCTCGTGACGTCCGCCTCCACCAGCTGGCCGCGACGATACACGATGTAGTGGAACGTCGTCGGGGGCTCGTAGCGCCCGACCGCCGCCTGGATGTCCCGGCCGCTCGTGAGCACCTGGCCATCCACCACGCGGACGACGTCGAACGGCTGAAGGGGTCCCCGCTCGGGACCGCCGACCGCGACGAGAAGGTTCTCCATCACCCAGAATCCGGGGGAGGTCCGCCCCTGGAGCTGATAGCGATCGATCGTGGCGACGACGCCGACGGCGAGCGCGAGCCCGAGAAGGCCCCAGAAGAGCGCGTTCCTGCGCATCCCCGGTATTGTACGCCCGGGGTGCGCGGCGCTCCGCCGACGCGCGACGGATCAGCGGAAGGCGGGCACGACCTCGCGGGCCAGGAGCTCGAGCTCCCGCAGGATGTGGCGGTGCGGCATACCCGGGAAGTACAGGCGGAAGATGACGTGCGTCGCGCCGAACGTCTCGATGAAACGCCGCACCTGATTTCGGCACCGCTCCGGACCGCCGATGACAAAGCGGTCGCGCCCGAGGGCGTCGAGCTGGTCCACCGGAGTCGCGTCCTCGGCGCCGATGAGCGGATGCTTCCACCGGCCGCCGCCGTACTCGTCGCGATAGTTCACGAGCAGGTGCCGCTCGGCGAGCTCGAGCGCCTCCGCGTCGGTGTCGGCGATGACCGTGTCTCGCGTGAGCGGCCACTCCGCGGGGTCCGGACGGCCCGCCGCGCGCAGCTCGGCGCGGTAGCGCGCCTTGCCGTCGAGCAGCTTCTCCAGGTGCGCGGTCGGGCCGGGGATCCAGGCATCGGCCAGACGCGCCGCCCGCCGGATCATGAGCTCGCCCCAGCCGCCGATCCAGATCGGAGGATGCGGTCGCTGGACGGGCTTCGGCTCGATGCGCGCCCTGTCGAGCGGATAGTGCGGCCCCGGATGGGTGACGGTGTCCTCGGTCCAGAGAGCCCGGATGACCGCGAGGGCCTCCTCGAATCGCGCGCCCCGCTTCTCGAGCGGCGTGCGGTAGAGGGCGAACTCGTCCGGCCGGTATCCGATCGCGGCGCCGAACACGAGCCGCCCCTCGGAGAGCACATCGACCATCGCGGCATCCTCGGCGGCCCGCACCGGGTCGTAGAACGGCAGCACGACCACGTCGCTCCCGAGGAGGAGGCGGGAGGTGCGCGTCGCGAAGCCCGCCAGGACCACGAGAGGCGAGGGCCAGTAGTGGCCCTTCACCCCGTGGTGCTCTTCCATCCAGACGGAATCGAGTCCCAGCGCCTCCGCGTGGTCGACCTCCGCCAGCGCCTCCCGAGCGAGATGCCCGCCCTCGGTCGGGATGAACCCGAACCGGATCGCGCGCCGGGTCTGGCCTCGCCCTACGGACACCCGGTGCCTCCAGTCACTCCGTGCGGAGATCGCCCGGATGAGACAGCTTCGTCCCCCAGTCACGCGTGAGGGTCCGCACCTCTCCAAGGAGCTCGGCTTCGTCGACGGTCGCGAGGCGGCCGTCGCGCACCACCCGGCGGCCATGCACCCATACGTCGGTGATCGCCTGCGGCGACAGCGCGTAGACCACGCTCTTCATCAGCGCGTTCGGCGGGTGAAGCGACGGATGCCCGAGATCGAGGGCGACCAGGTCCCCGAGCCGACCCGGTGCGATCTCGCCGACCGGGAGACCGAGCACCTCGCCGCCGCCCGCCGTGCCGAGCCGGAACGCCTCCTCGGCGGTGAAGGCGGTGCCGTCGAGATGGGTGACCTTCTGCAGGAGGGCGGCCATCCGCATCTCCTCGAAGATCGACAGTCGGTTGTTCGTGCAGCCGCCGTCCGTGCCCAGCGCGACGGGCACGCCCAGGGAGCGCATCTCGCGTAGGCGCGTCACCCCATCTCCCAGGATCATGTTCGAGGACGGGCAGTAGGCGACGCGGGCGCCGCGTTCCGCCAGGAGCTCCACCTCGCCGCCGTCGAGCCACACGCAGTGGACGCCGATGAGCCGCGGGCCCAGGACGCCGAGCCGGTCGAGGTAGCGCACCGGGGTGAGACCGTGGCGGGCCTCGACCTGGTCGCGCTCGGCCCGGTACTCGGCGACGTGGATGTGAAACGGCACGCGGGCCTCGTCGGCCAGCGCCGCCGCGGCCCGGATCATCTCGGGCGACGCGGCGTGAAGACTGTGCGGCGCCGGCTGGACGCTCACCGTCGCATCGCCGGCGTATCGGGTCATCAGCTCCCGGCAGCGCGCGGTCGCCTCCGGGATCGTCTCGCGATACTCCGGGGGCGCCCCGGTCCAGTCATAGAAGGCGCGGGCGAGGACGAGCCGGATGCCGACGCGCTTCGCGGCGTGGATCGCGGCCTCCGCGTTGGCATTGCCGCCGCCCTGAACGTAGAAGAAGTCCACCACGGTCGTGATGCCGTGGCGGAGCATCTCGGCGAAGGCGAACGCCGCCCCGATCTCGATCCCCCGGGCGTCAAGTCGCCGGGAGAAGGGGTAGAGGACGCGATCGCGCCAGCCCATGAA
>CAYXBJ010000146.1:0-56317 GCA_964463175.1 uncultured bacterium | reverse complement strand
TCCGACAACATCTCGGAGTAGGTGCCCCCCTGCGTATAATGGCGCCATGCCGTCCTCCCCGGGCAGCGCGTACAAGGTAGGGCTCGTCGGGACGGGGATCCACCTCGTCCAGGCGATCGAGGCGCTGCGGGCCGCCCCCGGGGTCACCATCGCCATCGTCGCCGACGCCAGCGACCGCTCCGAGGGCGGCAAGCTCGCCAAGACCCTACATCTCCAGGTCGTGAAGAATTCGATGGATGTGTTCAAGACCGACGCCAACCTCGTCCTCGAGGTCAGCGGGGACGAACGGCAGTACGAGCGCCTGCTGTCGATCAAGCCCCCCGGCGTCGAGGTGATGAGCGTTCGCGGCGCCCGTCTCCTGATCGATCTCCTCAAGCGGGGGGAGGGGCTGCCGGCGGCCGGGGGCGAGACGGCCGCCGCTTCGACGGACGGCATTCACCTCCTTGAGCCCCTGACGGCTGCGTTGGAGGAGGCGCTCCGACACAACACGCCGCCGGGAGAGGCCGCGAAGTCGCTCCTCCCTGGGGTCGCGCGCGCCACCGGGATGGAATGGGCGGCACTCGCCGTGCCCGGAGCGGATGGGGCCCTATCCTGGGTCGTCGCCGCTCCCGAGAGCATGGCGCTCTCCCGGCTGCCGGCCGACAAGGTTCGCCAGGTGCTGGGCCGTAACGAGCCGCTGTGGCTGACCCGCCCGAGCAAGGGGGTCGGGACAGCTGGAGTGCTGCCTCTCCGGGCCGGGGACGCGTCACTGGGCCTCCTGCTGGTCGGACGCTCCGGCGACAGTGCCGCCACGCCGGACGAGATCATCGCCTGTCAGCTGGCCGTTAGCCTCGTGGCCTCCTCCCTCAGAACCATCCAGCCGGCTGCGGCGGCCCCGGCCGTCGAGGTCGTCAAGGAGGTCGTGCGGGAAGTCCCCGTCGAGGTCGTGCGCGAGGTGGAGGTCGTTCGCGAGGTGCCGGTCGACCGGGAGGTCGTGCGGGAAGTGCCGGTCGAGGTGGTGCGGGAAGTCATCCGGGAGGTGCCCGTCGACCGGGAGGTGGTGCGCGAGGTTCCGGTCGAGGTGGTCCGCGAGGTCGAGGTCGTCCGGGAAGTGCCGGTGCAGATCCCCGTGGAGATCGTCAAAGAGGTGGTGCGCGAGGTTCCGGTCGACCGCGAGGTGGTCCGCGAGGTGGAGGTCATCCGCGAGGTGCCGGTCGACCGGGAGGTCGTGCGGGAAGTGCCGGTCGAGGTGGTGCGGGAAGTCATCCGGGAGGTGCCCGTCGACCGCGAGGTCGTGCGCGAAGTGGTGCGGGAAGTCCCGGTCGAGGTCATTCGCGAAGTGGAGGTCGTCCGGGAGGTTCCGGTCCAGGTTCCGGTCGAGATCGTGAAGGAGGTCGTGCGCGAGGTCCCGGTCGACCGCGAGGTCATCCGTGAGGTGCCGGTGGAGGTCGTGCGGGAGGTGCCGGTCGACCGGGAGGTCGTACGCGAGGTTCCCGTCGAGGTGATCAAGGAGATCGTCCGCGACGTCCCGGTGGAGATCGTGCGCGAGGTGGCGGTTGACCGGGAGGTGGTGCGCGAGGTCCTCCGCGACACCACCAAGATCGACGAGGAGGAGCTTCGCCGGCTGCGCCGACGACTCGAGGAGCTGGAGACGGTGCAGGATCAGCTTGCGGCGCGCGCAGGCCGAATCCCCGTCGACGAGAAGATGCAGGCCCTCCTGAACATGGCCGGTGGGGTGGGCCACGTCTTCAACAACGTCCTGGCGGGGATCCTGGGGCGCACGCAGCTCCTCGTGAAGCGCGCCTCTCGGGAAAAGTCGCGCGAGATCGCCTCCGGCCTCCATGAGATCGAAACCGCCACCCGGACCGGGATCGACGCCCTCTCGCGCATTCAGGAATTCAGCCGGTCCCGTCCGGCGGAGCCGTTCGCCCCCGTCGATCTGAACGACATCGTCCAGCGCGCCGTGGAGCAGACCCGGGCGAAGTGGCGGGACGAGCCGTCGACTCGCGGCGCGTCCATCGAGCTAATCACCCACTTCGGGCCACACTCCCAGCTCATCGGCGCGGAGTCGGAGCTTCTCGAGGCGGTCGTGCAGCTCGTCCTCAACGCCGTGGATGCCATGCCGAGAGGCGGGACGCTCACGATTCGGACCGGGCTCGATGCCGGCCGCGGCACGGTCTCGGTGTCCGATACCGGCGTCGGCATGTCCGAGGCGGTGCGCCGGCGGGCGTTCGAGCCGTTCTTCTCGACCAAGGGAGAGACGGGGCTCGGTCTCGGGCTGTCGATGGTCTATGGCGTGATGGCCCGCCACGGCGGCGACTCCACGATCGAGAGCGAAGAAGGTCGAGGAACTACGGTGACCCTGCGCCTGCCGACGGCGGGCGAGGGCGCGCCCGCGCCGCTTGCGGCTGCCGAGACGGACCGTCCGCAGGTGCTGCTGGTCGACGACGACGAGACGGTCCGGACCGCGGTGGGCGACATGCTTCGAGGCGCGGTCTACTCGGTGACGCTCGCGGGATCAGGCCTCGAGGGCATCGCCAAGGTGCGCGAGCACGAGGGTCCGTACGATCTCGTCATCACCGATCTCGGGATGCCGGACGTGCCGGGATGGGAAGTGGTCGAGGCGGTGAAGCAGGTCGACGCGAGCACGCCCGTAGTGATCCTGTCCGGCTTCGACCGTGCCCGCGCGACCCGCCGAGCGCGCGAACTCGGCGTCGATCTCGTCATCTCCAAGCCCTTCGACATTCAGGAGTTCCTGACCACCGTTCGCGGGCTTCTGGCCGGCCGCAAACGCGGCTAGCCATCTCCTAACAGCCCGTCATCGTTGACGTTTTTAAAAGTTGACTACTTTGGGCGTGCGAGTCATACTCACGAACGCTCAATTACTACAAAGACCTGTAAACAGGGCGATGGAAGAACCAAGAGAAATAGTTTTGGGGATTCGCGGGGGCTGCGGGAGACTCGCGGGCAGTGAGGAATAACCCATGACGTTCTGGAAGAAGAAGAAGCGACCGGAAGTTGTCGGCCTCGACATCGGCACGAGCGCCGTGAAGGTGGTCGAGCTGAAGCCCAAGGGCTCGGGCTACGAGCTTGGAGGCTTCGGCATCGCGCACGTGCCGGCCGGCGCCATCCAGGGGGGCGAGGTGAAGCACCCGGACGCCGTGCAGCAGGCGATCCGGCAGGCCCTCGTCCAGGGCGGCGTCCAGGCGACCGAGGCGGTCATCGGCGTGTCGGGCGGCTCGGTGATCGCGAAACGCGTGAACCTCCCGAAGATGTCGGAGAGCGAGCTCGGCGAGTCCATTCGCTGGGAAGCCGAGCAGCACATCCCGTTCGACATCGACGACGTCAACATCGACTTCCAGATCCTGCGGCAGGACGGGCCCCAGCTCGAGGTCATGCTGGTCGCGGTCAAGAAGGGCAAGGTCCAGAGCTACGCCGACGTCGTGGAGGCGTGCGGGCTCAACGTCGTGGTGGTGGACGTCGACGTCTTCGCGCTCGAGACGCAGTACCAGCACAACGAGCCGGGCCAGGGCAACGAGGTCGTGGCGCTGGTGAACATCGGGCACGAGACCACGAACACCAACATCCTGCAGGGCGGCGTGAACGTGTACGCGCGCGACATCTTCGTCGGCGGCCGGCAGTACGCGTCGACGATCGCGCAGCGGTTTGACCTGGCGCCGGCCGAGGCCGAGGCCATCGTGCGGGGCGAGCAGGGATCGGTGAGCTGGGTCGAGGTCGAGCCGGTGCTGGACCTGGTCTCGCAGGAGATCGGCCAGGAGATCCAGCGGACGCTCGACTATTTCGGCACCACCGCCGAGCACGAGCGGATCCAGCGGATCTTCCTGTCGGGCGGATGCGCGCTGATTCCGGGCCTCCAGGAGTTCCTCGCTGGACAGTGGGGGATCGAGGTGATCCGGGCCAATCCCTTCAAGCGGGTGGACGTGGGTACGGGGAACGACGCAGGCGTGGTCGAGAAGTTGGCGCCGCTCGCGAGTGTCGCGACGGGGCTGGCGATGCGCTATCCGGACGACCGGAAGTAAGGACGGGACGCCGTGGCGATCAAAATCAACCTGCTCCCACGTGAAGCGCGCGCGGCCCGGATGGGACGCGCGGCGGCCCCCGCGCCGCGCCCTGCCGGGATCAGTGCGGCCCTCCTCACCCAGGCCCTCGTCGGGGTCTTCGTGGTGATGCTGCTGGCGATGGGCTTCTTCGGATACCGCGCCTGGGCCTCGAAGCGGGACTACCAGACCCAGATCACCAGCCTCAAGGCCCAGAACGACCAGCTCAAGGGCCAGCTTGCCGAGCTCGACCAGGCCGAGAAGGCAAAGGTCGAGATCCAGCGGCGCATCGAGGTGATCGGAAAGGTCGCCAAGAGCCAGGGCGTGCCGCTGGCCATGCTGAACGGGGTGCTCAAGGCGGTGCCGCAGGGCGTCTGGCTCTATGGCGTCGAGATGAAGCCCCAGGAAGTCAAGGTCACGGTCTCCGACACCCCGTCCGCGACGGTGGGTGACACCCTCAGCCGCCTCGAGGCCAAGCGAACCGAGGTGGAGGCCCAGGCGCCCCGCCCGCCGCAGCGCGGCGCGCCGGGGACGCGGGAGGTCTCCCAGCTCTCCGGATTCTCGGTGGTGATCAAGGGCGGGGCGTTCACCAACTTCCAGCTCGCCGACTTCATGGACAACCTCAAGAAGGTCGGCATCTTCTCGGACGTGGATTTCGTGGTGACCGAGGCGGAACGGATCGAGCAGACGCGTGTCGTGTCCTTCGAGGTCACGGCGAGCGTGAAGCTCTGAGGGGACGGGAGGACGATGGACCGCGCGGAACGGCAGAAGATCATCCTCCTCTGCCTCCTCATTCTCGGCGTCGGCTGGTTCGCGTATTCCGGCATCGGCGGCTTCGCCGGGGTGCGGGGTCTGCGCGACGACGCCGCCAAGCTCGAGACGGAGCGGAACAACCTGAGAACGGAAGTCAGCAACGCCCAGCAGCTCGTCGCCAATCTCGGGCGGATCAAGAAGGAACGAGAGACGCTCGAGGCCCAGCTTCGCGAGCTCTCCCGCCGGCTGCCGAGCGAAGCGGAGTCGGCAGCGGTCCTCCGGAGCGTGGAGACGCTGGCCGGCAAGTCCGGTCTGACCGTCGGACAGGTCCGGCGCCGGCCGAACCGCTCGCAGGAGCTCTACGTCGAGATTCCGATGGAGGTCGCCGTCGGGGGTGGCTATAACGACCTGCTGAAGTTCGCGGATCAGCTCGCGCAGCTGCCCCGGCTGGTCACGCTCAACGAGATCAAGATCCAGGCGCGGCAGCGATCGGGCGCGGCGGTCGCCGGCGCCGGGAGCGGTCGCGGCGCCGATCTGTCCCCCGGCAGCATGCGCGCCGATCTGGTCGCGGTGGTCTTCCAGGCGCTGCCCCTGCCCACCGGGGGCGGGACGCCCGGCAGCCCGGCGGGGCAGCAGCCCGCCAAGCGGTAGTGGCCATGACGGAGGGCACGATGAAGCTTCCAGGCTGGTCGCGGTCGGGCGGGGCCCGGCTGGCGACGGTCATCGCGGCGAGCCTCTTGGCCACCGGGGCGTGGGCCCAGTCCCAGCCGAAGTTCCCGACGGGGTTGCCGGTGCCGAAGACGTCCGAGCCGGCGGCCGCGCCCGCCGAAACGCCGGCGCCGGCGGCGCCTGCTGCGCCGGCGGCGGGGACGACCGCGGCTCCGAGCGGCCCGCGGGACCCGTTCGAGCCTCTCGTGCGGAGGATCGAGCCCGGCGAGGAGCGCAAGGTTCAGGAAGTCGCCAACCTCAGGCTCGTGGGCGTCATCTGGGACGTGAAGGACGCCGAGCAGATCCGGGCGCTCGTGGAGACCCCGGACGGCCTCGGCTACTACCTGCGACTCAACGACGAGAAGTTCGGCGGGAAGGTCGTGGCGTTGGAGCGGGACCGCGTTCGCTTCGTCGTCCGGGAGGAAATCCCTGGAGTCGGCACGCGGGACCGAACCGTCGAGCTCCGGTTGCCGAAACCGGACGGACAGTAGGACAGCCAGTGGCCATCGCGGTCCGATCGCGGCGGTCGAGGATGGGGGGGAGCGGCGTGTCTAGACGAGGGGTCCTGGTCCTCCTGGGCTGTACCTGGTTCTTGGCCCTCGCGGGGGCGGCGAGGGGGGGCGAGGTGACGGGCCGGCCAGTGCTGTTGGCCCAGCTCCGCGCGCCGATCGTCGCTCAGGCGGCGAGCCCGCAGCAGCGGCCCCGCCTCATCTCGCTGGACTTCAAGGACGCGGACATCAACAACATCCTCCGCATCCTTGCCGAGTTCAGCGGGCTCAACATCGTGACGAGCGACGACGTCAAGGGCAAGGTCACGGTCAAGCTGCAGAACGTTCCGTGGCAGCAGGCCCTCGACTCCGTGGTGCGCGCCGCGAAGCTGGCCTACGTCCAGGAAGGCAACATCATCCGGGTCGACAAGCTGGACAACCTGACCAAGGAGGCCGAGGCGGCCTTCCGGGCGGAGCAGCGTGAGGTCGAGATCTCGCAGCGGCGCAAGGACGCCGACCTCCGTCTCGGCGAGCAGGAGCGGGCGGCCGAGCTGGCGCGGCAGGAGTTCGAGCTCAAGCGGAAGCAGCTCGAGGAGCAGCTCGCCCCGCTGGTCGAGGAAGTGTTCAAGCTCCGGTACGCCCACGTGGGCGTCAAGCGGGTCCAGACTTTCGACTTCTTCGCGGACATGAGCGCCGCGGCGCCCACGACGATCACCTCCGAGGAGAAGGGCGTCGAGGACGCAATCCAGGCGATCTCCAAGGACGGCAAGCCGGTCGGGATGCTCTCCCCGCGGGGAACGCTGACCGTCGACCAGCGGACCAACTCCCTGATCGTGCGGGACAATCCGGACAACCTGGTGAGGATCCGCGGGTTCCTCGAGCGGATCGACCGGCCGGCCCCCTCGGTGCTCATCGAGGCCCGACTGGTTGAGATGGCGAGGGACGACGCTCGGACCCTTGGCGTGATCTGGGGCGGTGCCTGGACCCCACGGAGTTCGGCCAACGGGCCAATCATTGATCTGCGCGGCGCGCCGCCGGGCGGGGCGGTCTCCGGAACCGACGCTGGCGCCGCGGGTCCGACGACCGCCGCCAACCTACCCGCCGCGTTGGGTACCCTGATGGCGGGCGCGACGCCCTTCGGCATCGGGCTCGGCTGGCTCGCGTCCAACTTCGCGCTCGACATCCAGCTCCAGGCCCTTGAAGGTCAGCGGCGGGCCAGGATCCTCGACGCACCCAGCCTGCTGACGGTCGACAATCAGCCCGCGAACGTCGCCAGCGGCCAGAAGTTCCCCATCATCAGCCTCACTGGCGTCCAGGGGGCTCAGCAGGCCTCGGTCACGTTCCAGGACGTGACGACGCGCCTCCAGGTCATTCCGCGCGTGGTCGGCGACAACCGCATCCTCCTGACGGTCGGGGTCAAGGACGACGTCCTCGCGTCGGTCGTCCAGTCCCTCGGTCTCCAGGCACCGGTCGTCAACACGCGGAGCACCGTGACTCAGGCCGAGGTGACCGACGGCGGCACCGTGGTGATCGCCGGCTTGCGCCAGGAGCGGTTCCAGAACGACGAGCGCGGGATTCCCTGGCTGTCGAAGATCCCGGTGCTCGGATGGCTGTTCAAGAACGACCTGACCGAGACGAGCCGGCGCGAGCTGGTGGTGTTCCTCACGGCCAAGATCGTGGCGGGCCCCGGCCAGGCCGGCGTCATCCCGCCGTCGGTTCCCGCCGCACCAGGCGTGCCGGCTCCCCCGGGACCGAGCGGTGAGGCTCCCACGACGATTCCCAAGACCGTCTCGGCCGCGGCCCTGACACCGGCCCCGATGCCCGTCGCGCGACCCGTGACGCCTTCGGCCTCGGCCGGGGACCGGTGATGGGCGGGCGGACCATGCGAAGACTCGCGATCGCCGCGGCGGCCGGCCTCGCCCTTGTGGGTGCGGCGGCGTCGTCCGCGCTCGCCCAGGACTATACGATCTATCTCCTCGGCCACACCTCGCCGATCCGGGCGACGTTCTACTCCGAGGAGCCACCTTGGATCTTCTTCCGGGACGACGACAGCCAGTACCTGTTCGCGGTGGGTTGTAACCGGGTCGAGCGGGTCGAGCGCGGCGGGGCGGCCATCCCGCCCCCCATGTGCCCGGTGGACCGGCTGCCGACCACGATGCCGCGCGTGTACCTGAGCATCATGGATCTGGAGGCGAAGCGCCTCGACGACTCGATCGCCAAGCTTCGCGAGCAGACGCGGGCCTACGCGCAGGCCATCGTCGGGACGTTCGCCGCGACCGGCGAGTTCTCAGGCGACCCGAACACGCGAGCCGAGGCCGAGCTGGCGCGGAAGCGGAACCTCGACGCCATCGCATTTCTGCAGAGCCAGATCCAGGACACGCTCTTCGAGATTCGTCTGACGGAAACGCGCGTCGGGTCGCTGCTCGACGCCTCCAAGACGTATCCGAAGTCCGAGCCGCAGCGGTTCTTCTTCTTCACGAGATAGAGACAGCGAGGCGGTGCGGGAGGTCATGGTGCACCTGGGAGCCCGGAGCTACGCGGTCCAGATCGGACCGGGTCTCCTCGATACGGCCGGGCCCGCGTGCGCCAAGCTGCGTCTCGGCCGCCGCGCGGCGGTCGTCACGCAGCCTGCCGTTGCCGCTCACGCGGCGCGCGTGACGGAGAGCCTGCGGGGGGCTGGTTTCGACCCCACGGTTCTCGTGATCAGTGAGGGCGAGGAGAGCAAGAGCCTGCGTGAGGCGGAGCGGCTGTGGGATGGGTTCATCGCCCACGGGCTCGACCGCAGCTCCCCGGTGGTCGCGGTCGGTGGCGGCGTGGTGGGCGACCTGGCGGGCTTTGCCGGCGCCGCGTACATGCGCGGGCTGCCGGTGGTCCAGGTGCCGACAACCTTGCTCGCGCAGGTCGACGCGTCCGTCGGCGGCAAGGTGGCCGTCAACCATCCTCGCGGCAAGAATCTGATCGGCGCCTTCCATCAGCCTCGACTGGTCCTGATCGACCCCGAGGCGTTGCGGACCCTGCCGGAGCGCGAGTATCGCTCCGGCCTCGCGGAGATCGTGAAGACCGGCGCCGCGCTCGACGCGGCCCTCTTCCGCTCGCTGGAGACGGGTCTGGACGCCCTCCGGCGGCGCGACGCCGGGCTCCTCGAGGCGGTCGTGGCGACCTGCTGCGCGGCGAAGGCCCGCATCGTCGAGCAGGACGAGCGGGAGGAGACCGGCCTCCGCATGGTGCTGAACTACGGCCACACCATCGGCCATGCGCTCGAGGCGCTGTCCGGATACCGCCGGTGGCTCCACGGCGAGGCCGTGTCTATCGGAATGGCCGCGGCCGGACGCCTCGCCGTGCGGCTCGGCTGGACGGACAGCAGCACCGCGGCGCGCCAGGACGCGCTGCTGGAGGGGGTCGGACTTCCGATCCGATTCAGCGGCGTGGACCCGCACGCGATCGTCGACGCGCTACGTCATGACAAGAAGGCCCGGGACGGTCGCGTGCCCTTCATCTTGATGAAGAGTCTGGGGCGCGCAGAGGTTTGCCACGAGGTCCCGATGGACATGGTTCTCCAGGTTGTGCAGGGGATCCAGGGATGACCCGCGCCAGGATGCGGGCTACGGAGAGGGAGCCGATGCGAAGGATGCCATGGGGATTGATGCTGTGCGTTCTCATCCTCGGAGTGGTTCTGGCGAGCTGCGACAGCCCCAACCGGGGTGGCGGCACGCAGCCCAGCGCGGCCTCGGGCTTCATGCTCGACCTCGTGGCGAGCCCGAACGTGCTGCGTGGGCAGACGGCCGGGAGTGACGAGGAGGCAGGTGGCTGCGCGCTGGTCCAGGCCAAGGTGTTCGACACCAAGGGCAACCTCGTGGACGGCGTCCTGGTCAACTTCACCACCACCCTTTGCTGCTTCGCCGGGGGGGACCAGGTCAACATCGTCGGCCAATCCGTCAGCACCACTCGCGGCACGGCCACCGTCACCTTCTGCGCCAAGAAGGAGCGGGGGACCGCCACCATCACGGCTTCGGTCGAGGACGCCTTCGACACCGTGCTCATCACGGTCTTCTAGGGGGCCAGGATCATGGACGCGAAAACGTCACCTTCCAGCGCGAGACGGCGCCGCCCCTGGGCGGTCCGCCCGTGGACCCTCGTGGTCCTGGCACTCCTCCTGGTGGCCGGCACGCTCATCCAGGCGTGCACGGACAACTCCAACACTACCGGGCCGAGCTTTTCGTGCAACGAGAACCCAATCGGGCGCGGCGGCGGGGCAGGCAACGTCCGATCCCTCGCGGCCTGCCCCCAGAGCGGGGGGCCCGTTCCGGTCGTAGGAGACGTTACTCATGATCCAGTTACCGGGGCGCCTGTCCTAAACGTGATCGTTACCGTCAACCCCGGGGTCATCGATTTGGGCAGAAGGGGTAGTGTCGTCGTGGTCGTCACGAATGTGCACGGCGTTGCCATCCCCAACCAGGCTGTCCAGTTGACCAGCACTGGAGGGAATCTGGACGCGACATCCGGGACTACTAACGTAAATGGAGTCTTCTCGACCACGATCTTCGTGCCGTGCGACGCGACGAGTCCGGGTACGGTAGTTGCGATCGTCGATGGCCAGACAAGTACCGGGGGGACCTTTACGTCGGTGGCGGCCACCACGAATAGCCCATGCCCGTAGGTGCAGGGGCGTCGGCAAGCGTGCCGCTGACCTTTTAACTAGCGGCGACAGCCGGCCGGACAGGATGCGGCCGGAGGGGGCGCGAGCTTCCTCCGGCCGTTCGTTTTCTTGGGATGGGCCCCAGCCGAGCATGTTCGGCTCCGGATGAACGAGCCGCTGCCGACCGGGAGCTGGCCGAGCGGCAGTTGCGACGCTGAGACCGCCGTGGGCGCCGCCGGGCTACCGGCGGGCCTGGATCTCCTGGAACAGATCGAGGTAGCGAATGTTCTTCGGCTCGGCGCGAGGCTCGGCGAGACCCACCCGGATCAGCTCGGCGTTGAGCATCCGTCCGCTCGGCAGGTAGAGGTACGCGAGCCAGTCACCGTCCGGCCCGGATCGCTCGCGGTCGAACTCGAGGTAGACGAGGAGCCCGCGATCGAGCGCCGCCCACGGGTCCTCGAGGGCGCGGTCGTTCGCGATCGGATCGACGCCGATGAGCCGGATGGACTTGACCCCCTCCCGGAGTCGCACCTCGACGCGGTCGGGACCGAGCCGACGGACGAAGCGTGCCGGGAGGCGGCCTCGGACCGGCTCGGTCTCCTGCGGCAGGAGCCGGGCGATCTCGTTGAGCGCGAACCCCACGACCCCGCCGAGTCGCCGGAAGCGGATCTCGCCGGCCTCGAGCCAGAAGCCGTCCACCTGGATCACCACCCCGTTCGCGAGCTCGAGGAGGTGGGGACGATCGCTGAGCGTGAGGGGCGGCGGTCGCCGCGCGTCCGGAGTGTCCGCCGGCGGGATTCCGCCATCACTCCCTTCCTCGGCACCCCAGAGGGTGATCCAGGCCTCCGGCGGCGCGGGCGCTGCCGGCACGCGCAGCACGCCCACCAGGTCCGTCCGATGGAAGGTGAGCGAGCCCTCGGAAGTGCCGACGCGGACGTCTGGACCTGCGGCGCCCACGCTGGAGGCTCGGACGGTCGCGCCGCTTCGGGTTGCGACGTAGAGCGGCGCGTCCGCCCCCCCGGGCGGGGTGGGCGGCGGCAACGTCTCGGACGTTTCCTCCGAGTCGTCCGGGACGATGCGGAGGACCTCGTAGCTCGGGATCGAGACCCAGCCCCCGTACTTCTCGAACCGGATCTCCCCGCCCTGCTCGGTGTACTTCTGAACGACGATCGGATCGCCGCCGTCGATCAGATGAATGAGGAAGGCGCGCGAGGTCTTCGGGCGCGTGGGGGCGGATTGTGTCGCCGGAGCCCCGGCGGTCGCCCCGGCCAGTGTGGCGACCAGCGCGACGCCGATTCCCAGGGCGACGAGCCGGTGCCGGGCTCCCAGCATGGCCCCACTATACCGGGGCGCCTCATGGGGTCCAACGATGGCGGGCCATGCCCGGAACCTTCGGCGCGACGCGTGTTTGCGCCACGCTGACGTTGACAAGCTCCGAGCCCGGCCCGTATAGTGGGGGCCGGCTCGGGCCAGGTCGAGACATCGCGTGCCGACCACTGACGAGATCGGACAGTTCGAGGCGCGGCTGGCCCGGGAGCCCACCTCCCAGGCCTATGCCGCGCTCGCGGAGGCGTACCGCCGGGCTGGCCGAGCCGGTGAAGCCGTGACGCTCTGCCGCGAAGGGCTCGCGCGTCACCCCGGGTACGTCACCACCCGGCTCGTGCTCGCCAAGGCGCTGCTGGAGGTCGGAGACGTTCAAGCGGCGCGTGCGGAGATCGAGCGGTTCCTCGGCGGTGAGCCGGACCACGAGCCGGGGCTGCGGATCGCCGTGGAGTGCGCGCTCCGGAGCGGCGATCCGGCAGGGGCCCTGGAGCGCGTCCGGCGGCTAACCGGCCTGGATCCACACGACCGGGGGGTGCAGGGACTGTCCCGGGCGCTCGAGGTGGGACTCACGGGGAGAGTGCCCCCCGACGCGGGCGGCGTCTGGCCGCTCCTCGTCGACGATGTGTACGCGACGGTCGCGTTCGGTGACCTGTGCCTCGCGCAGGGGCTGACCGACGAGGCCACGGCGGTGTTCAGCCGGATCGTCGTCCGGCAGCCTGGGCATGAGACAGCCCGCGCGCGTTTGGGCGACCTCGGCCGGCCGAGGGGCGCCGCGCGGCGGCCACGAGGGTAGACGATGCAGGTGTCGACCGCGGAGTTTCGCAAGGGTCTGAAGATCGAGCTCGACGGGCAGCCGTACAACATCGTCGAGTTCCAGCACGTGAAGCCCGGCAAGGGCGGCGCGTTCGTGCGAACCAAGCTGAAGCACCTCCGGCTGGGCCGGGTGGTGGATCGGACCTTCCGCGCGGGAGAGAAGGTCGGCCTGGTCGACTACGAACAGCGCTCGATGCAGTACCTCTACAAGGACGACAAGTTCCACTTCATGAACCTGGAGACCTACGAGCAGATCGCGATCGATGCCGACGTGGTCGCCGAGGCCGCGAGCTGGCTGAAGGAGACGATGGAGGTCGACGTCCTCATCATCAACGGCGTGCCGGCCGGGGTCGAGGTTCCGAACTTCGTCGAGCTCGAGGTCGTGAAGACCGACCCGGGCCTCCGCGGCGACACGGCGTCCGGCGGCTCGAAGCCCGCGACGCTCGAGACGGGCGCGGTCGTCCAGGTCCCGCTCTTCATCAACCAGGGCGAGGTGCTCCGGATCGACACCCGCATCGGGGCCTACATCGAGCGGGCGTGAGGACGACGTGAACCAGCGAGAGATCCGGCGGCTGGCCGACCTCCTCCGCGACTACGGACTCACCGACCTCGAGGTGGAGCGGGAGGGCGTCCGCATCCGGCTCCGCCGCGAGCCGGCCCCGGTCGCGGCCCCTCCGGCTGGTCCTGGCGTGGCGGCGCCCGTCGCTCCGGCTGCCGCGGCGCCCGCGGCCCACGAGGCGCATCTGCTCACGATCGAGGCCCCGATGGTCGGGACGTTCTACCGGTCGCCGTCTCCGGACGCGCAGCCGTTCGCCCGGGACGGCGACCGGGTGAAGAAGGGGCAGGTCGTGTGCATCATCGAGGCGATGAAGCTCATGAACGAGATCGAGTCCAAGGTCGCCGGGCGCGTGGTGAAGGTGCTCGTCGAGAACGCGCAGCCCGTCGAGTACGGCCAGCCACTGTTTCTCCTGGAGCCCTAGCTCAGGCCGGCGCCGCCGCCGCGGCCGATGTTCTGCCGATCCTGCTGGGCAAATCTCCCTGACGGCACCGAGCGGTGTCCGAAGTGCCAGAATGATCCGCGAGTCCCGGGGGTGCCATCGCCCGCCGCGGTCGAGGCCCCGGCCGTTCCGCCGGCGCCAGCGCCGGCCGTGCCTCGGCCGGCCGGGGGTCGCGGGTCGAATCTCGCCTGGATCAACACGGGGCTCGCGCTTGTGCTCGTGCTCGGGATCGGCGGCCCGCTGCTGATGCGCTGGTGGGAAGAGCGGCGGACGACCCTCGTCGCCAGCGGTGACGCTCCGGTTGCCGCCCCCGCACCCCTCGCGGAGCCGACCCTGCCGCGTCCGGCCCCGCCGGCCCCCGCCGCCGCGGGCGACGATCCCGATGCCCGCGCGGCGAAAGAGGCGTATGCCCTCTTCCAGCGCGGGGACGTCGCGGCGGCGTGCGAGCGCTACCGGCAGCTCGCCTCCCGGAGCGGTCGCGACGAGGCTCGGCGCTCGCTCGGCTCGTGCTTTGCGCGCCTTGGCCGGGACGCGTACCAGGCCGGTCGCTATCCCGAGGCGATCGACTCCTACCGTCAGGCGGTCGACGCGTCGTCGGACCGGACGTACTGGGCGGCGCTGGCGATCGCCCACGCCGGCGCAGGCGATCTGGCGCGGGCGCAGGCGGTTGTGGAGCAGGCCCTCCGGTCGTACTCGGACGATCCGGACTTGCTCTACCTGCTCGCCGACTTCGAGGAGCGCCAGGGGCGCACGCGCGAGGCGGTCGACACCCTGCGGCGGCTGATGGCCCGCGACCCGAACCACGCCCGCGGCCGGACGCTCCTCACTCGCCTGGAGCGCGAGCAGACCGTCGAGGGCGGGTACTGGAGCCAGGAGAGCCCGCACTTCGTCGTCCGCTACGAGGGCGGCGGCGGCATCGAGGTGGGCCGCGCGGCGTCCGAGCTGCTCGAGCGCGCTTACGAATCCGTCGGCCGCGACCTCGGGGTCTTCCCCAAGGAGCGCGTCCAGGTCGGCATCTACGCGACGAAGACCTTCGCGGAGCTCGGCGGCATCCCGCCCGAGTTCGCGGAGCACGTCCTCGGCTTCTACGACTTCCAGAAGCTGCGCCTCCGGCTGTCGGCGTCCCAGGCGGGTTCGATCGACCTCGAGCGTCTCGTGCGCCACGAGTACACCCACCTCCTGATCCACCAGGCCACGCGCGGCAACGCGCCCCGATGGTTCCACGAGGGGCTGGCGCAGGTGATGGAGCCGCGCTCGGCCCCGCGATTGATCGAGACCGACGTCGTCTTGGACCGCCGGTACTTCACGCTCGACGGGCTCGAGCGCCTGTTCCGGTCGAATGCGGTCGGCGCGGCCTATCAGCTGTCGCACATCGTGGTCGAGTACCTAGTGGACCGCGGCGGGATGAGCGGCATCCGCGCCCTGATGGGCCACCTCGGTCAGGGGGAGTCCATGGCGCAGGCGCTCAAGGAAGGCGCCGGGGTCAGCGTCGAAGACGTCGAGGCCCGGCTGCTGGCGGCCGGCGGGCGGAGCTGAGCGCATGTTCGGCAAGATCCTGATCGCCAACCGCGGGGAGATCGCGCTCCGGATCCTGCGTACGTGCCGCGACATGGGGATCCGGTCGGTCGTGGCGCACTCGACGGCCGACGCGGGCTCACTCCCGGTCCGTCTCGCCGACGAGAGCATCTGCATCGGTCCCGAGGACAGCGCGCAGAGCTACCTCAACATCCCGCGGCTGATCGCGGCCGCCGAGGTCACCGACGCCGAGGCGATTCACCCGGGCTACGGCTTCCTCGCCGAGAACGCGACGTTCGCGGAGATCTGCCGGGCGTGCGGCATCCGCTTCATCGGCCCGAGCTCGGACGTGATCCGCCTGCTGGGAGACAAGGTCCGGGCGCGCGAGCTGGCCCGGAAAGCGGACGTACCGCTCCTGCCGGGTAGCGACGGCGCGGTCCGTGACGGGACCGAGGCGCAGAGCGTGGCGGAGGCCCTCGGGTACCCGGTGCTCCTCAAGGCGTCCCTCGGAGGCGGGGGGCGCGGAATCCGGATCGTCTGGGACGCCGAGACCCTGGCCACCGCCGTGCGGACTTGCCAGAGCGAGGCGGCGGCGGCCTTCGGCTCCTCGGAGATCTATCTGGAGAAGTACGTGGAGGGCGCGCGGCACGTCGAGGTGCAGATCCTGGCCGACGGGCGGGGAGACATGATTCACCTCGGCGAGCGGGACTGCTCCATCCAGCGGCGCCACCAGAAGCTCCTGGAAGAGTCACCCTGCCCGGTCATGACTCCCGCCGTGCGACGCGACCTCGCCGGCGCGGCGCTCCGGCTCTGTCGGGCGGCCGGCTACGAGAGCGCGGGCACCGTGGAGTTCCTCCTGGACGCCAGCGGACAGTTCTATTTCCTCGAGGTCAACACCCGCATCCAGGTGGAGCACCCCGTGACCGAGATGATCACCGGGATCGACCTCGTCCGCGCGCAGATCCGGATCGCGGGCGGCGAGCCGCTCGGGCTGAGCCAGAAGGACGTGGTGTTCCGCGGCCACGCGATCGAGTGCCGGGTGACCGCGGAGGACCCGGTGAGCTTTGCGCCGAGCCCGGGCCGCGTCACGGCCTACGCGGCGCCGGGCGGCCTCGGCGTGCGCGTCGACAGCCACTGCGTGGCCGGGTACGCCGTCCCCCCGTACTACGACTCGCTGGTGGCGAAGGTGATCACCCATGGCGCGGACCGCGCCGAGGCGCTGGCCCGCATGCGGCGCGCCGTCGCCGAGTTCCTCGTGGAGGGGATCAAGACGACCCTGCCCCTCCACGCGCGACTCCTTGCCGATCCCCGCTTCGTGGCCGGGGAGTACTCGACGACCTTCCTCGAATCGGGGCTTTGACCGTCGCGCCGGGCGGCCGATGCGGCTGCTGACCCGGATCGTCCCCCTGCTGGCGGTGGCGGTCTGCGCCCCGCCGGGGATCGTCCCCGCCCAGAGCCGGGCCACCATCAAGATCGCCACGCAGAGCCCGCTCTCGGCGGAGCGGGCTCCTGACGGAGACGGCATCCGGCTCGGCGCCCAGCTGGCGGTCGAGCAGCTCAAAGGCCCCCTCGAGCTGATGGGTTTCCGGGTGGAACTCGTGTCCTTCGACGATCAGGGGAGGCCCGACGTCGGCGTCGCCAACGCGAAGAACATCGTCGCCGACGGGGAGATCCTGGCGGTCGTCGGCCATCTCGAGACGCGCGTGGCGATTCCCGCGTCGGAGATCTACAAGGAGGCGGCGCTCGCCATGGTGTCGCCCGCTGGGACCGGCACGCTGCTCACCGACCGGAATCTGTCGAGCGTGAGCCGCGTCTGCGGGCGAGACGACGTCCAGGGCCTGGTGGCGGCCGACTTCGCCGCCGGGACGCTCACGAGCAAGAGCGTGTACGTCGTTCACGACGGGACGACCGCGGCGCAGGACGTGGCCGAGCTCTTCCGGACCCAGGCGGAGCGGCGCGGCGTGAAGGTCTTCGGGTACGAGGCCCTGCGCGGGCCGGCGGACGTCGACCCGCTCGTCGCCGCGATCAAGGCCCGGCCCCCTGATCTCGTCTTCTTCACCGGTCGCTACGATCTGGCGGCGCCGTTCTGGCGGCGGGCGCACGAGCAAGGCGTGAAGGCGCGCCTGTTCGGTTCGGACGGACTCGACGTCCCGGCCTTCGCGCGCATGGCCGGGCCCGTGGCCATCGGGGCGTACTACACGACGGCGGCCGGCCCCCCCGCCGCCCTGCCCGGCGCGCGGCCGTTCGTCGAGGACTTCCAGCAGAGGTTCGGCCGGGTGCCCGGCGTCTACGCGGCCGAGGCCTACGACGCCACCGCCATCGTGCTCAAGGCGATCGAGAGCGCCGCGCGGAGCGCCGTGCCGAGCCGCGAGGCGGTCGCCGCCGCCATTCGCCGGACCAAGCACCAGGGCGTTACCGGCGAGATCGAGTTCGACGGCCGAGGGGACCGCAAGAAGGCGCTCTACTTCGTCCGGCAGGTCGCCGGGGAGGATCCGGACCGCTGGAGCCAGAACAGGCTCGTCAAGCAGGTGACGGCCGCGCCGCCGCGGACTTAGCGCGGCGCGCCCATGCCCGGACGGAGGCGGGGGACGCTCTGCCGGGGGGCCGGTCGGGGCCGTCACCTTGACACCCCCGGAGCGCCATAGTAGCGTACCGTCCCATTCGATTTGTCCAGAGTGATGCTGCGTAGACGCGGACAGGTTCAGACGCAGCCAGGCAAGGAAGCCGAGGCCCGAGGCGAGCCGGGGCATGCGAGCCCGACTCACGAGAATCCAGCCGTGACCCAGTCAAGTAGGAGGAGGTCGACTATGCGAGTCTGGAAGTGGATGACAGTGGCCGGCATGGCCGCGCTGACCGTGGCGCTAGCCGCGCCCGCCGACGCGCAGCAGTGCCCGAAGGGCAAGCTCCGTATCTACACGTCGTGGCCCATGCAGGGCGCGATGCTCGCCGAAGGCACCGGCATGAAGAACGGTGTCGACATGGCGGTCGCCGAGGTCGGCGGCGTGACGGCGGGGTATTGCCTCGAGGTCGTGAACCTCGATGACGCGTCCCCGCAGACCGGCAAGTGGGACGGCGCGGTCGAGGCGGAGAACGCGAACAAGGCGGTCGCCGACCCGCTCGCGATCGTCTACATCGGCACCTACAACTCCGGCGCGGCGAAGGTGTCGATCCCGATCAACAACCGCGCCCACATGGCCCAGATCACCCCGGCCAACACCTATCCGGGCCTCACCCGGAAGAACGGCGCCGCCCCGGGCGAGCCCGAGATCTACCGTCCGGCCGGCTTCGTGAACTACTTCCGCGTCCCGCCGCCTGACGACGTGCAGGGCACCGTGGGCGCGAAGTGGGTCAAGCTCCTGGGTGGCAAGAAGGTCTACGTGATCAACGACCAGGAGCTCTACGGCAAGGGCATCGCCGACGTCTTCGAGGCGGCCGCCAAGAAGATCGGGCTCCAGATCGCGGCGAACGAGGGCATGGATTACAAGCAGCCCGACCAGAAGCCGCTCCTGACCAAGGTGCGCGCTTCCGGCGCCGATTTCGTGTATCTCGCGGGCGTCGTCGACACGGGCGCCCCGATCGTCCTGCGGCAGATGAAGGATCTCGGCCTCGTGGCCGCGCGCGGCGTCCGGCTGCTCGGTCCCGACGGTCTCTACGAGGAAGAAGTGTTGAAGGCCGGTACCTGTGATGCGGCGATGGGGACCGAGATGCGGATCACCTTCGCCAGCCTGCCCTTCGAGAAGATGAAGGGTGTCGGCGCCATGACGTACGAGAACTACAAGAAGAAGTACGGCAAGGAGCCGACCGGGTACGCGCTCTACTCCGCGGAGTCGGCTCGCATCGCGATCGACGGCATCAAGCGTGCCGCGGCCGGCATCGATGCGGGGGCGAATCCGCAGGCGAAGCGCGAGGCGGTCCGGGCGGCCATCGCCGGCCTCAAGAACTACGAGGGGCTGAACGGCAAGTTCAGCTTCGACGAGAATGGTGACACCACGAGCGAGACCATGTCCGGGTTCAAGGTCGTGAAGAGCGACAAGGACCCCGGCTGCACGTTCCAGTTCGAGTCCGTCCTCGAGTAGGCGATTGGACTGGGAGGGCCGGCCCCTCGCCGGCCCTCCCACCTGATCCCCAGACCGCCTGCACGCATGAATTGGTGGGAAGTCCTCGTCCAGCAGAGCATCAACGGGCTGACGCGCGGCTCCGTATTTGCCCTGGTCGCGATGGGCTACACGATGGTGTACGGCATCATCGAGCTGATCAATTTCGCCCACGGCGACGTGTTCATGCTCGGGCTCGTGATCTCGATGAGCTACTTCACGCTACTCGGCATGGCTCACACGCTCCACGGCTGGCAGCTGGCCACCGTGCTCCCGCTCGTGTTCGTCGCCACGATGGTGACGACCGCGGCCATCAACGTGACCATCGACCGGCTGGCCTATCGGCCGCTGCGCCGCTCCACCCGGCTCGCGCCGCTGATCACCGCGATCGGCGTCTCGTTCATGCTCGAGAACATCGCGCTGGTCTGGAAGGGGCCCGCGCCATTCTCGTACCCGGACATCTTCCCTTCGGTGGACATCCTGTACGAGTGGTTCGGCTTGAACTCGAAGATCTTCCTCACGACCAAGGATCTGCTGGTGATCGGCGCCACGATCCCCCTGATGCTGGGGCTCCAGTTCTTCGTGACCCGCACGACCTGGGGCAAGGCGATGCGCGCCACCGCCCAGGACCGGGACACCGCGCAGGCGATGGGCATCAACGTCGAGAAGACGATCATCCTGACGTTCTTCCTCGGCGGGGCGCTCGCCGGAGCCGCCGGGCTGATCCAGGGGATGTACTACAACATCGGCCAGTGGTACGTCGGCTACCAGGCCGGGCTCCGCGCGTTCACCGCCGCGGTGCTCGGCGGGATCGGCAACATGCCCGGCGCGGCGCTCGGCGGGCTCGTCATCGGCTTCCTGTCCGCATGGAGCGATCAGTACATCTCGGCGCGGTGGACCAACGCGGTGGTCTTCACGATCCTCATCCTCGTCCTCGTGTTCCGGCCGCACGGACTGCTCGGCGAGCGAACCCTGGACAAGGTGTGAGCGGGCGGACATGAACGCTCGGCGGGTTGCCGCAATCGGGCTGCTGATGGCCGTGCTGGTCGCCTATCCCTACGTCGACCACGCGCTCCAGGCGCAGACGGTATACGCGGTCACCGACGGGATGATCTACGTGCTCCTCGCCCTCGGTCTGAACATCGTCATCGGCTACGCCGGGCTGCTCGACCTCGGCTACGCCGCCTTCTTCGCGATCGGCGCGTACACGATGGGGCTGCTCAACTCGCCGGTCCTGGGCTCGCCCCTCTACGGGCACGCCTGGAGCTTCTGGGTCATCATCTGGATCTCGGCCTTCGTCTCGGCGGCGCTGGGCCTCCTCATCGGCGCGCCAACCCTCCGGGTCCGCGGTGACTATCTGGCGATCATCACGCTCGGCTTCGGAGAGATCATCCCGGTCTTCATTCGCAACCTGGGTGACGTGAACGTCCAGATCGGGAGTTGGCAGCCGATCCAGCGCCTGAACCTCACCGGCGGCGAGAACGGCGTCAACCCCGTCGGGCGTCCGCACCTGCCGGGCGTCGATTTCGACAACAGCGCCATCCCCTGGTACTTCCTGATCCTCGTCATCGGCGCCGTGTCCCTCTGGGCGATGAACCGGCTGCGGGATTCGAGGCTCGGGCGCGCCTGGATGGCGATCCGCGAGGACGAGACGGCCGCCGATTGCATGGGGGTCGACCCGATCCGGACGAAGCTGCTGGCGTTCGCGCTGGGCGCGTCGTTCTCGGGATTTGCCGGCTCCTTCTACGCCGCGAAACTCCAGGCGATCACGCCGGGGGCGTTCGAGTTCAACGTGTCCATCATGCTGCTCTGCATGGTCGTGCTGGGCGGCATGGGATCCCTGAAGGGCGTCATCCTGGGCGGCATGCTCATCACGCTGTTCGACCGCCTCCTGCTCTCCCAGATGACCCACCTCGTCCGCTGGATCGGGGCCCACACCGGGATCGCGGCGCTCACGACCGTGGACCTGACCATCTGGCGCTGGTTCTTCTTCGGACTGGGTCTGGCGCTCACGATGCTGTTCAAGCCCGAAGGCCTGGTCGGCCGCCGCGTTCGGCCGGTGGCCGTGGACGTGGACGACACCGAGGAGGCCGGCATCCTGGCCGCCGCTCCGCCGGTTCCGCGAGCCGAGAGCATCCCCGCGTGGCTGCGCGCGCCCGCACCCGCGCCGGGGGCGGCCGCCCGGCCGTTGCTCGAAGCGCGCGGCGTGACCCGAGCCTTCGGGGGGCTCGTGGCCGTCAACCAGGTCGACCTGGTGATTCCTCCGCGCTCGATCGTGGGGCTGATCGGGCCGAACGGGGCGGGCAAGACCACGTTCTTCAACGTGGTGACCGGGCTGCTCACTCCCGATCAGGGCACCATCGTGTTCGACGGGCGGAGCATCGTCGGGCTGCGCCCCAACGCGATCGTGGGGCGCGGCATCGCCCGGACCTTCCAGTCCATCCGGCTGTTCCAGAACATGACCATCCTCGACAACATCCTGGTCGGCGAGCACTCGCGGCTGTCGGCGTCGGTGCCCGGCGCGATCTTCCGGCCGCAGTCGGTCCAGACCGAGGAGCGCGTGGCGAAGGCGCGGGCGCTCGAGCTGATCCAGTTCGTCGGACTCGGGGGCAAGGACCAGGAGCTGGCCAAGAATCTCCCGTACGGCGACCAGCGACGTCTCGAGATCGCGCGCGCGCTCGCCACGGAGCCCAAGCTCCTCCTCCTCGACGAGCCGACCGCGGGCATGAATCCGCGAGAGACGGAAGTCCTCACGGATTTCATCGACCTTCTGCGCCGCGAGATCGGCCTGTCCGTGCTGCTGATCGAGCACCACATGGAGGTCGTGATGGGCATCTCCGACCACATCACGGTGCTCGACTACGGGACGCGGATCGCGGAGGGGACGCCGGCCGAGGTGCAGCGGGACACCAAGGTGATCGAGGCGTACCTCGGCAAGGGCTACGAGCAGGAGCTGGCGACGGCATGAGCCGCGGCCGGTGGATCGAAGTCGCCCGGTGACCCAGGAGGCCCTGCTCGCCGTCAACGACATCCACACCTACTACGGGAACATCCGCGCGCTGAAGGGCGTGTCGCTGACGGTGAACCGCGGGGAGATCGTCACCCTCATCGGCTCCAACGGCGCCGGCAAGACGACGACCCTCAAGACCGTGATCGGCAACGTGCGCCCGCTGCGCGGCACCGTGACGCTGAGCGGCCAGCGGATCGACGGGCTCTCCACCGACCGGATCGTGCGGCTTGGGATCGCCCAGTCCCCGGAGGGCCGGCGGATCTTCCCCCGGATGTCGGTGCTCGAGAACCTTGAGCTCGGCGCCTTCTCGCGTCAGGACCGGACGGAGATCCCTCAGGACCTCGAACGGGTCTTCGGCCTGTTCCCGCGCCTGCGCGAGCGGCTCGATCAGAAGGGCGGGACCCTGTCCGGCGGGGAGCAGCAGATGCTCGCGATGGGGCGTGCCCTGATGGCGCGCCCGAGCGTCCTGCTCCTGGACGAGCCGTCCATGGGGCTATCCCCGATCCTCGTCGAGACGATCTTCGGGATCGTCCGGGACATCAACGCCCAGGGGACGACGATCCTGCTCGTCGAGCAGAACGCGCGCATGGCGCTCCGGGTGGCGCACCGCGGCTACGTCATCCAGACCGGCCGGATCGTGCTCAGCGATACCGGCGCGGGCCTGCTCCGCTCGGACGTCGTGCGCAAGGCCTACCTCGGAGAGAAATAGCCTGGCGTGACGGCCGTCCACTTCGAGGAGTTCGAGGTCGGTGCGCGGTATCGCACGCTCGGGCGAACCGTTTCGGATTTCGAGATCCTCCAGTTCGTCACCCTGACCGGATTCACCGAGCCCCTCTTCATGGACATGGAGTACATCCGGCGGGAGAGCGTGTTCGGCACGCGCGTGGCGCCGGGCGTCCTCACGTTCGGACTCGCCGAGGGCCTGACGCTCCAGACCGGGATCCTCCACGGGACCGGCCTCGCGCTCCTGTCCTACGACGTACGGGTGCTGGCCCCGGTCCTGGCCGGCGACACGATCTCCGTCGAGATCGAGGTCGTGGACCGGCGCGAGACCCGGAAGCCGGACCGAGGGGTGGTCACCTTCCGCCACCGGATCACCAACCAGCGGGGTGAGGCGGTCATGGAGGCCACGATCGCCCGCATGATCAAGCGACGGGCCGGATGAGCGTCGCGCGCACCGCGGAGGTGGCGATCATCGGGGGCGGAGTCACCGGCTGCTCGATCGCCTTCCACCTGGCGGAACAGGGCGTCCGGGACGTTCTCGTCCTCGAGCGGCGGTTCCTGGCGGCCGGCGGCACCGGGCGCTCGGTCGGGGTGATGCGCCAGCTCTATCCCTCCGACGCGAGCTCCCGCATGGTGCTCCACTCGCTGCGGGTCTTCCAGAACTTCGGCGAGATCACCGGCGGCGACGCGGGATACGTGCAGTGCGGCGCCCTGCTCGCGGTGGGCGAAGGGCAGCGCGAGGCGCTGGCGCGGACGGTCGAGGCCCAGCGGACGCTCGGCATCGACACGCGGCTGATCGGGCCCGCCGACATCCGCGAGCTCGATCCGCGCATCGATCCGTTCGCGGTCGGCGCCGCGGTGTGGGAGCCGGAGTCCGGGTATGGCGACCCCACCGGGGTGACCGCCGGCTTCGCTCGCGCCGCCGCGCGGGCAGGCGTCCGCGTCGAGCAAGGGGCCGAGGTCGTCGCCCTCGACGTCGCGGGGGGCCGCATCGAGGGAGTTCGTCTGGCGAGCGGGGACCGGGTCGCCGCGCGGGCGGTGGTCAACGCGGCCGGTCTGTGGTCGCCGGCGGTCGCGTCCCTCGCTGGCGTGGCCCTGCCCATCGTCGTGGGCCGTCACCCGGTCTTCGTCGTCCAGCGCGCGCCGGCGTTCGGCCGGCCGCATCCGGTCTATCTCGATCTGTCGAGTGGCACGTTCCTTCGGCCCGAGACGGGCGGACTCACGCTCACCGGCTTTCTGGACGCCGACGAGCCCAACCATCCGCTGGATCCCGAGGCGCTCGGCGGCGAGGTGGGCTTCGACGAAGTCGCCCGGATCATGGAGCGGGCGAGCCGCTGCATCCCGGCGCTGGGCGAGGCGCACTACCAGCGGGGGTACGCGGGCGCGTTCGACATCACGCCGGACTGGATGCCGATCCTCGACGAGACGCCGATCGACGGCCTCTACGTCGCGGCCGGCATGTCGGGCCACGGCTTCAAGCTCTCGCCCGCGGTCGGGCGGATGATGGCCGACCTCATCACGCGCGGCCGCTCCGACGTGGCCGACCTCCAGGACTTCCGGCTCGATCGCTTCGCCGCCGCGCCGCACGACGACGGCGGCGCGTTCTCCCACTCCTACCTGCGCTGACCGCGGCGCCGGGGGCGCCGTCCCCCGCCCGCGAGGTTTTCGGTCCCCGGGATCGTCGGGGGTAGAGTGGGGCGCATGCAGAGGGCCGAGGCTCCCACCGCGCCCGAGGCAGCCGAGTGCGGGCGAGCGACCGCCCGGTCCGGCCTCGTCGGGCGCCGGCGATGACGACGGCGGGGGCGCCGGGCGGGGGCGCCGGCCGCGGTCGCTGGCCGGCGTTCCCCCTGGTCATGGGCATCCTGGTGGCCGCGTGGACCTTCGTCGCCTTTCTCCCGACTCTGCGGAACGGATTCGTCGAGTGGGACGACGTGCGCATGTTCCTCGAGAACCCCTACCATCGCGGATCGTGGGCCATGCGGCTCCGGGGCGCATGGGCCACGCACCTCTTGGGCGAGTACATGCCGGTGACGTGGACGAGCTATGCGCTGGATCGGACCCTCTGGGATCTTGATGCCGGGGGATACCATCTCACCAGCCTTGCCTTGCATGTCGCGGCCACGCTCGCAGTGTACGCGGTGGCTTGGCGCCTCCTGGGGCTTGCCCGAGGCGCGCGGCTGGACGATCGCGGTCGCGCGCTCGCGGCGGCGGCCGCGGCCCTCGTCTTCGGCGTGCATCCCCTCCGGGTCGAGCCGGTGGCGTGGGTGAGCGCGCGCGGCACCGTGCTCGGCGGGCTGCTCCTCGTGCTCGCGGTGCTGGCGTACCTCGCCGGCTGGGAGCGCGGTCGGGCCGCCGGACGCATTCCGGGACCCTGGCTCGCCGGGGTGGCGGGTCTCTTCGTCGCGTCGGTGCTGGCCCGGGCCACCGGGCTGGTGCTGCCTGCCGTGCTCCTGCTGCTCGACGTCTACCCCTTACGCCGGATTCACGGGCGCCCCGGTGACTGGGACACTCGTGAGGCCCGGCGCGCGCTGGCCGAGAAGCTGGGGCTCGCCGCCCTGGGCGCGCTTGCGATCCCCATGGGCTTCCTCGCCCGCAGCAACCGCCCGCTCGAGTTCTGGCGAGTCGAGTACGACCCGACGCTGGCCGGCGCGTGGAGCGTCTACAGCGGCGCGTTCTACGTCTGGAAGACCGTGTGGCCGCAGAGCCTGGGCCCCATCTACGTGATGCCGGCCCGGGGTGACTTCGCGGGGAGCGAGATGGCGCTCGCCGTCGCGACGATCGTCGGGGTCACCGTGGTGGCGGTCGTCGTCCGGCGCCACTGGCCTGCTCTCCTGGCGGCCTGGCTGACCTACGTCATCATCCTGGCCCCCATGTCCGGTCTCGTGCCCTACGGGCGTCTCCTCGGGGTCGTGGACCGATACAGCTACGCCGCGACCATCGGCTGGGCGATCGCGGCCGGCAGCGCGGCCGCCCTGACCTGGGAGGCGTGGACCGGCGGCCG
Organism: uncultured bacterium; assembly: GCA_964463175.1. Classification (GTDB taxonomy): domain Bacteria; phylum Methylomirabilota; class Methylomirabilia; order Rokubacteriales; family DASRDR01; genus DASRDR01. The sequence continues at coordinate 30,218 of CAYXBJ010000146.1, read as the reverse complement.
GCTGCTCCGCGGACGGGCGGTCCTGAGCGTCGCGGCCGTCTCTCTCGTGCTGCTGTGGTGGAGCATCCTGACGTGGCGGCAGGTCCAGATCTGGCACGATTCGAGGAGCCTGTGGGCGCAGGCGGTCGTCGCCAGCCCCGGGTGCGTGCGCTGCCACGTGAACCTGGCGAACCGGCTGGACGTGAAGGACGGCGGAGCGGAAGCGCTGGCCCACTACGAGCGGGCCCTCAGCCTCGCGCCCGAGCAGGTCGAGGTCCACACCAACATGGGCCTTCTGCTGGTGCGGCTCGGCCGGCCCACCGAGGCGATCCCGCACTACGAGCGCGTGCTGGCCCGCTACCCCGATCGTCTGCCGGAGCGCGTGAACCTGGTCACCGGACTGGTGGAAGCGGGCCGGCTTCCCGAGGCGGTGGCGCGGCTCGCGGAGGCGTCCCGGGCGAGCTCGCCGAGCGCCCAGCTCGAATACTTCGAGGGGCTGACACGAGCGCAGCCCACGGCGCCGGTCGGCTGGCTCGGCCTGTTCCTCGCGGAGACCCGGGCCGGCGACCAGGCGCGGGCGCGCGCGGCCTACGAGACCCTGGCCGGACTGCACGCCGAGCTGGCGCGCGTCGCGCTGGGGGCCACCTTCCGCGTATCGGCGACGGTGACGCCATGACCCCGCGCCTCACCGTCGCGCACTCTCGGGGCGGGATGCCTCCGTTGGTCCCTCTGGCGTTGGCGGCGATCACCGTGCTGGTGTTCCTGCCCATCCTCGGGAACGGCTTCGTAGACTGGGACGATCAGTGGAACTTCCTCGGGAATCCGCACTATCGCGGCCTCGGATGGACCCATCTCCAGTGGATGGCGACCGAGAGCTTCAAGGGCCATTACGTCCCCGTGGCGTGGATCACCCTGGCGCTCGACTACGTCCTGTGGGGGATGAACCCTTTCGGGTACCACCTGACCAGTCTCGCGATCCATGCGGCGGCGACTGCCCTCTTCTGTGTGGTGGCGCGGGAGCTGATCCGCCGCGCCGTCAGGGTGAGCGATGTGGCGGCGACGACGGGAGCGGCGGGGGCGGCGCTGCTCTTCGGACTCCACCCCTTGCGCGTCGAATCCGTCGCCTGGGTGACCGAGCGCCGCGACGTCCTCTCGGGCTTCTTCTTTCTCTTGACGGTGCTGCTCTATGTCCGCTCGACCGCCTCGGCGGGAGCCCGCCGGGGCTGGCTGCTCGGCGGGTCGGTGGTCGCGCATCTGGCGGCCCTCCTGTCCAAGTCCATCGCGATCACGGCGCCGGTCATCCTCGTCATCCTGGATGTCTATCCGCTCCGCCGGCTGCCGCCTGACCGGGACCGGTGGGTCTCCAGGCCGACCGCGCGAGTTCTGGCCGAGAAGCTGCCGCACCTCGCGCTGAGCGGAGCCCAGGCGCTCCTGACGTACTACTTCTTCCACATGGATCTGAGCATCGGACGGATCCTCTCGTGGCGTGAGACCCTGGCCCGTGTGCTCTCGAGCCTGTGGTTCTACCCAGTGAAGACGCTGGCCCCGCTCGACCTCTCGCCCCTCTACGAGTCACGCCCCGGTCTGGCCCTGACCGATCCCCTGGTGCTGCGGGCGGCGGCGGGATTCGTTCTGGTCACGGCGCTCGCGTGGCTCGCCCGCCGTCGCTGTCCCGGCGTGGCCGCGGCATGGGCCGCCTACGTCATCATGCTGCTCCCGGTGTCCGGCGCGGTGTCGCTGGGGTTCCACCTGACCGCCGACCGATACAGCTATCTGCCGTGCATGGGCTTCGCGGTGCTGGCGGGCGGCGGCATCGCGGCGGCGCTCGCCGCTAGCGCCCGCCGTCCGGACCTGGGGTGGCTCACCCCGGTGGCGCTCGGCGTCACGGTGACGGCGATCGTGTCCCTCGGCGTGCTCACCTCCCGACAAACCCGCGTCTGGCACGACACGGTGAGCCTCTGGGAGCATGCGATCCGGGCCACCCCGGCGTGCGTGGTCTGCCGGATCAACCTCGCGGTCGCTCGTCTGAGATCGCGGGAGCCGGATGCAGCCGTGGCGCATCTGCAACACGCGCTCATGCTGCGTCCGGCGCACGCCGAGCTCTACCGGGGCATCGGTGTACCCCTCGATGCCCTGGGGCGGCGGGACGAGGCGATCACCGCATATCGCCAGGGGCTCGCCGTCGATCCCCGGGACCTGCGCCTGCGGATGTTGCTCGCGAACGCGCTTCTCGCGTCGGATCATCCGGACGAGGCCGTCGGCGTGCTCGAAGAGGCGTGGCGCTTCTACACGGCCCGGGCCATGGTCGCGTACTTCGAGGACGTCCGGCGCCGCCAGCCCGATTCCGCGCTGGGGCAGTTCGGGCTCGCGCGGGCCTGGTGGATCCTCGGCGAGCGCGAGCGGGCGCGTGGCGAGCTGGACGCGCTCCGCCGCCTGAACCCCGATCTCGCGCGACGCGCGGAAGCCGGGCTCGAGCCGTCATGACTCGGTGGGGCCGCGGGCTCGCGCGGGTGTGTCTCGCCGCCCTGCTCCTCCTCGGCGGCCTCGTTCACGCCGAGGAGGGTGATCAGCCCGAGACGGATCGGCCCGAGATCGACGACGCGGACCTCCCCGAGATCCTCAGCGTGGTGGTCGTCGGCAATGTGTCCCTGAACCACGCGGGTCAGGCCCGGATCGCGTACCACGCGCGCCAGGCGAACATCTCCGCGGTGGTCCTGGAGGTGGAGGATCTGGACGGCGCCCGGGGAGCCAGCTCCCAGCGGGAGATCGACGTGATCCCGGCGGCGTTCGGCCGCGAGCAGGGCGAGCTCGTGCTGCCCCTCGCCTTCGCGACACCGGGCCGGAAGCGAGTACGCTTCACGCTCCTCACCGACGAGCGGCACGCGGGCGACCCGGTCAGCGTCGTCGTCGACGTCGCCCCCTGACGTCGCGCGCGGCCTGCCGCGGTTGAAAATCGCCGGGGCCGAGGGGATAATAACGTCCGCTTTGCGCACTGCCCCCGATCGAGAGGATCGCGCCCGATGACCCAGCCCGACACCGCGCTGAAGCGCACGCCCCTCCACGCCGCGCACGTCCGTCTCGGCGCCCGGATGATCCCGTTCGGCGGCTGGGACATGCCCGTCCAGTACTCGGGCATCGTGGAAGAGCACCGCGCGGTCCGGAGCGCCGTCGGCTGCTTCGACGTGAGCCACATGGGGGAGTTCGAGTTCCGGGGCCCGGACGCCCTCCCCGCGCTCCAGCGGCTCACCACCAACGACGTCGCGACGCTCGAGGTCGGCCAGGTCCAGTACTCGCTGCTCTGCTACGACAACGGCGGCATCGTGGACGACCTCACGCTGTACCGGCTCACCGACGACCACTACATGATGACGGTCAACGCGTCCAACATCGACAAGGATTGGGCGTGGGTGAGCCGCCATCTCGAGGGCCGGGTCGACGCGCGGAACGTGAGCGCCGAGACGGGGCTGATCGCCGTCCAGGGACCCCACGCCGAGCGGCTGGTGGGGCGCTTCTCCGACGTCGACGTCTCGGCGATCGGCTACTACCACTTCCGCCAGGGCCGGGTGGCGGGCATCCCGGGGATCATCTCCCGCACGGGCTACACCGGGGAGGACGGGTTCGAGCTCTACCTGCCCGCCAGCGGCACCGAGCAGGTGTGGGAGGGGCTCCTGGCCGGCGGGAAGGCGGACGGCGTGGCCCCCATCGGCCTGGGCGCCCGGGACACGCTCCGGCTCGAGATGAAGTACGCGCTCTACGGCAACGACATCGACGAGACGACGAATCCCCTCGACGCCGGGCTGGGCTGGGTGGTGAAGCCCGCGAAGGGCGCCTTCCTCGGCCGGGACGCGATCGAGCGGGTCCGCGCGGCCGGGCTCGCGCGGCGCCTCGTCGGGTTCGAGATGGTCGAGCGGGCGGTGGCCCGGCACGGGTATCCGATCCTGCACGACGGGACCTCGGTCGGCGTGGTGACCTCGGGCTCGTACGGTCCCTCGGTCGACAAATACATCGGTATCGGCTACGTACCGACGGCACTCGCTCCGGTGGGCTCTGGGATCTCGGTCGAGGTCAGGGGCCGCGGCCAGTCGGCGCGTGTCGTCAAGACCCCGTTCCATCCGCCGCACGTCAAGCGCTAGCGCTAGGAGACATCGATGGCGACGTATCCGGCCGAGCTGCGATACACACGCGAGCACGAGTGGGCGAAGATCGAGGGGAAGCGCGCCCGCGTGGGGATCACCCACTTCGCCCAGGACCAGCTGGGGGACGTCGTTTTCGTCGAGCTGCCGAAGGTCGGCACCAAGGTCACCCAGCTGAAGGCCTTCGGGGTCGTCGAGTCGGTGAAGGCCGTGTCGGACCTGTTCGCGCCGCTCTCGGGCGTGGTGGTCGAGGTGAACCAGGAGCTCACGCAGCAGCCCGAGCGAGTGAACCGGGATCCGTACGGCACCGGCTGGCTGGTCGTCGTCGAGCTATCGAGCCCGGGCGAGGCGGACAAGCTGTTGACCGCGCAGCAGTACGAGGAGTTCCTGAAGACAGCGGGAGGGCACTGAGCCGTGCGACCGGGCGAGATGCGCTACCTGTCGACCACCACGGCCCAGCGGGCGGAGATGCTGCGGACCATCGGCGTCGATGACGTCGAGGCCCTGATCGAGCGCATTCCGTCGAAGGCGCGACTCGGCCGGGACCTGGCGATCCCCGCCGCCCTCGCCGAGGGCGACCTGATTGCCCACCTGCGGGGCCTCGCCGAGCAGAACGCCGACGCCGACCGCTTCGTCACGTTCCTCGGGGGCGGGGCCTATGACCACTACATCCCGAGTCCGGTCAACCACATGCTGCTCCGCGGGGAGTTCTTCACGGCCTACACGCCTTACCAGCCGGAGGCGAGCCAGGGGACGCTCCGCTCGATCTACGAGTACCAGACGATGATCTGCGAGCTGACCGGGATGGACGTCACCAACGCGTCCCTCTACGACGGCGGCTCGGCCCTGGCCGAGGCGGCGCTCATGGCCCACAGCGCGACCGAGCGGGACCAGATCGTGGTCTCCGGAGCGGTGTCGCCGCTGGCCCGCCGGGTCGTGGAGACGTACTGCGAGGGGCCGCGTCTCCCGGTGAAGACCGTGGCGTGGGCCGACGGCGTCACGGATCTCGACGCCCTCCGCAAGGCCGTGACCGGGAAGACCGCGTGCGTCATGGTGCAGTACCCGAACTTCTTCGGGTGCCTGGAGGATCTCGACCAGGCGGCGAAGATCGCCCACGAGCGGGGCGCGCTGCTCGTCGTGAGCGTGGATCCCGTCGCGCTCGCGCTCCTCCGGCCGCCCGGCGAGGTCGGGGCCGACATCGTGGTCGGGGAAGGGCAGGGGCTCGGGAACCACCTCAACTTCGGCGGGCCCTACCTCGGCCTCTTCTCTTGCAAGAGGGACCTCGTCCGGCGGATGCCCGGCCGCCTGGTCGGCGCCACCGTCGACAAGGACGGCAAGCGGGGGTTCGTCCTGACGCTCCAGACGCGGGAGCAGCACATCCGGCGGGAGAAGGCGACGTCCAACATCTGCACGAACGTGGCGCTGGTCGCCCTCGCCGCGACGATCCACACCGCGCTCCTCGGCAAGGAAGGGCTGCGGCGGGCGGCGACCCTGTCGACCGCCAAGGCGCACTACGCGGCCGAGGCGCTCGGGAAGGTGCCGGGCGTGGCCGTCAGGTTCCCGTCGCCCTTCTTCAAGGAGTTCGCCCTCCGGCTGCCGAAGAATCCAGGGACGGTGTTGCGCGGGCTGCGCCGCCGGAAGATCCTGGGCGGCATCCCGCTCGCGCAGTTCGACCGGAAGCTCAAGGATTCCATCCTCGTCGCGGTGACCGAGCGCCGGACCCGCGCCGAGATCGACGCCTATGCCGAGGCCCTCGCCTCGGCGGTCGCGTGAGAGGATCGACGATGAGCGCGTACGACGGGCTGGTCTTCGAGCTGTCGGTGCCGGGTCGCGTCGGCTACTCCTTGCCGGAGTCCGATGTGCCCGAGTCCGATCCCGCGCGCCTCCTGCCCGCGGCCCATCTTCGGCGGACGCCGGCGGCTCTCCCCGAGGTCAGCGAGTTCGACGCCATCCGCCACTACACGCGACTGAGCCGCATGAACTACGGCGTGGACACGCACTTCTATCCTCTCGGGTCCTGCACGATGAAGTACAACCCCAAGATCAACGAGGACATGGCCCGTCTCCCGGGCTTCGCGCGGCTCCATCCCCTCGCGCCGGAAGAGGCCTCGCAGGGCGCACTCCGGCTCATGGGCGAGCTCGGCGAGATCCTGGCCGAGATCTGCGGGATGGACGCGGTCTCGCTCCAGCCGGCCGCCGGCGCCCAGGGGGAGATGACGGGCGTCCTGATGATCCGGGCGTACCACCTGGATCGGGAGGGGAGCCCGCGGAAGAAGATCCTCGTGCCCGACTCGGCGCACGGCACGAACCCCGCGTCCACCGCGATCGCCGGCTACCAGACCGTGCAGATCAAGTCGGACGACAACGGCGAGGTGGATCTCCTCGACCTCGAGCGGAACCTCGATGAGGACGTCGCCGCGCTCATGATCACCGTGCCCAACACGATCGGCCTGTTCGAGTCGCGCATCCTCGAAGCGACGGGGCTGTGCCATGCAAAGGGCGCCCAGGTGTACATGGACGGCGCGAACCTGAACGCGCTGCTCGGCCTGACGCGCCCCGGCGATCTCGGCTTCGATGTGGTCCACATGAATCTCCACAAGACGTTCACCACGCCGCACGGCGGCGGAGGACCGGGCGCGGGCCCCGTCGCGTTCAAGTCGCACCTGGCGCCCTTCATGCCGGTCCCGATGGTGGCCCGCGACGGGGACCAGTGGCGGTTGGACTGGAAGCGTCCGAAGTCCATCGGTAAGTTGCAGTCGTTCTGGGGCAACTTCGGGATGCACGTGCGGGCCTACACGTACATCCGCACGATGGGACCGGACGGGCTCCGGGCCGTTTCGGAGAACGCGATCCTCAACGCGAACTACATCCGGGCCCGCCTCCTGCCGCACTACGACCTCCCGTACGAGGGCGCCTCGATGCACGAGGTCGTCTTTTCCGCCCGCCGCCAGAAGGCGCAGGGCATCGCGGCCACCGACATCGCCAAGCGGCTCCTCGATCTCGGCTTCTATGCCCCCTCGATCTACTTCCCGCTGATCGTCGAGGAGGCACTCATGATCGAGCCGACCGAGACCGAGTCGAAGGAGACCCTCGACCAGTTCTGCGACGCGATGATCCAGATCGCGAAGGAAGCCGGGTCCAATCCCGAGGTGCTGCTCGAGGCGCCGGTCACGACGCCGGTGCGGCGACTCGACCAGACCCTGGCCGCGCGCCAGCCGAACCTCCGGTGGACCCCGAAGGAGTCCACCCGCTGAGCGAGGCGGTCGCGGCCCCCGGCCGCGACGTGCGGCCGCCCGGCGCGGGCGGCTGAGCGGCTCTTCGATGGGCCTCGTCTGGCGTCTCCTGGTCACCGAGCCCCTGGACGGGGCGACGAACATGGCCGTCGACGAGGCGCTGCTGCGCGCCCGGATCGACGAGTCCGGGGCGCCCACGGTGCGGTTCTACGGATGGCGCCCTGCCGCGGTCTCCCTCGGCTATGCCCAGTCGCTCGACGAGGCGGTAGACCGGGCGAGCTGCGACAGACTGGGGATCGGCCTCGTGCGTCGACCCACGGGTGGCAGCGCGATCCTCCACGAGCCGCCCGACGGCGAGGTGACCTACAGCGTCGTCGCCCGGGAGGGCGATTTCCCCGGGGCCGACGACGTGCTGGAGACGTACCGAGTGCTGGCGGAAGGGCTCGTCGCCGGACTCGGCCGGCTCGGCGCGCGCGCCCAGCTGGCGCCGCTCGTCCGTGGCCGGCGCGCCGAGACTGCGGCCCCGGCGTTCTGCTTCCGCCGGGCCGGCGCGTACGAGCTCGCGGTGGAGGGCCGGAAGCTTGTCGGCAGCGCCCAGCGTCGCCAGCGACGGGCCTTTCTCCAGCACGGCTCCGTGCTCCTGGACGCGGACCCCGGCCGGATCCGCGCGGTCTTTCCCGCGGAGGCCGAGCCCACGTCGGCCCTGACCACGCTGCGGGACATCCTGGGTCGCGCCCCGGGGTTCGACACGGTCGTGGCGGCCCTCGGGGATGGCCTCGCGGAAGCCCTCGGGGTCCGCCTCGTTCGTGCCGGCCTGTCGGACGGCGAGTGGGCCTCGGTGGAAGCGCTCGTCGCCGGCAAGTACGGGACCGAGGCCTGGACGGCGCTGGGCCGGCTGCCGGAGAGCGTTGGCGTGGCGGGAATTCCGGCGGGCGCGGGCCCCTGAGGTGCTGAGGCGGACCCGCCTCCGCCCCCGGCGTCCGCTCGTGTCTGCCAGCGTCGGGAGGAACGGGACGGTTGGGCTCGAGTCGATGGACCGACGGGACGGACTCCCGGCGGCGAGGCGCGAGCGAGAGGAGCGACGATGAAGGTCGATGTGAGCGCGAGGTCACTGCTCGAAGCACCGGAGGACGCCCTCGTCCTGGAATGCTATGCCGGCGAGGAGCGGACCGGGCCCGAGATGCGCCGTGCCGATCTCGCCCTGGGCGGGATGCTCGCCTCGGCGCTCCGGGACCAGCGGTTCGAAGGCCGGGTCGCCGAGCTCGCGGACGTCCACACGGGAGGCCGGCTTCCGGCCAAGCGCGTCCTGGTCGTCGGGCTCGGCCCACGCGCGGAATGCACGGCCGAGACGCTCCGGCGGGCCGCCGCCGCCGCGGCGCGCCGGGCGCGTGATCTCGCGTCGGGGAGCGTCGCGCTTCCGGTGCTGGGGGCCCGCGCCCCGGGCCTGAGCGTGATGGGCCGGGCCCAGGCGACCGCCGAGGGCGCGCGACTCGGGCTCTACCGCTTCGATCGGTACAAGGAGAAGCGGAACGGCGATCGCGCCGTGTCCGCCGTCGCCGTCCTCGTCGGCACCGCGCGGGACCGCGCGCCGGCGCGCGAGGGCCTCCGCCGGGCCGAGCTCGCCGCCGAGGCGACCTGCCTGGCACGGGACCTCATCAACGAGCCGGCGAACAGCGTGACCGCGTCGAGCCTCGCCGAGACGGCCCGCGCCATCGCCCGGGAGTCGGGGCTCCGCCTCCGTGTGCTCGATCGGGCTGCGTGCGAGAAGCTGGGCATGGGCGCCTTCCTCGGCGTGAACCGAGGGAGCGTGGAGCCGCCCCAGTTCATTCACCTCGCGTACGTGCCGCGGCGGGGGGCCCGGCGCCGGGTCGCGCTGATCGGCAAGGGCATCACCTTTGACTCGGGCGGGCTCGATCTCAAGACCGCCGAGGGCATGGCGTGGATGAAGGGCGACATGTCGGGGGCGGCCGCGGTGCTGGGCGCCCTCAAGGTGCTCCCGCGGCTCCGGCCGGGGGTGGAGGTGCACGGCATCATCGCGGCGACCGACAACATGCCGTCCGGCTCGGCCACCAAGCCCGGCGACGTGCTCCGGGCCATGAACGGGAAGACGATCGAGGTGAACAACACCGACGCCGAGGGGCGCCTGACCCTCGCCGACGCGATCGTCTACGCGCGGAAGGAGATCAAGCCGCACGAGATCGTCGACATCGCGACGCTCACCGGAGCGTGCTCCATCGCGCTGGGCAGCCTGTGCGGCGGCGCCATGTCCAACAACCGCGCGCTCGAGGAGCGAGTGATCGCCGCGGGCGCCCGGGCCGGGGAGCGCCTCTGGCCGCTTCCGCTCATCGACGAGTACCGGGAGGGTCTGCGAAGCGAGGTGGCGGATCTCCGGAACACGGGGCCGCGCCCGGGTGGCGCCATCACGGCGGGCCTGTTCATCCGCGAGTTTGCCGGCGACACGCCCTGGGTCCATCTGGACATCGCGGGTGTGGCGTTCACGGAGAAGGATCTTCCGTACGCCCCGAAGGGCGGCGTGGGCTTTGGCGCCCGGACCCTCATCGAGTACGCGCTTGCGGCCGCCCGAGGGTGAGACGATGGCGCCGTGAGCGGCGTCGATCTCCACGCCCACACGACGGCGTCTGACGGCACGTACACGCCCGCTGAGCTGGTCCACGAGGCTGCCCGGCGCGGGGTGCGGGTGCTCGCGGTGACGGACCATGACTCGGTCGATGCGGTGACGCCGGCCCGCGTGGCCGCCCGGGAGCACCCGCCGCTCGAGATCGTGCCCGGCATCGAGATCAACACCGACGACCCCGGGGGCGAGGTCCACATCCTCGGATACTTCGTTGACCACGAGGCCGCCTGGTTCCTAGAGCTCCTGCGAGAGTTCCGGGACGAGCGGGCGGCGCGCGTGCACCGGATCGCGGAACGGCTGACCGCGCTCGGCCACCCGATCGATGCCGAGGAGGTCTTCGCCCTGGTGCAGGAGGGCTCGGCGGGCCGGCCTCACGTCGCCCAGATCATGGTGCGGCGCGGATACGTCGGCACCGTGCGCGAGGCGTTCGACCGCTTTCTCGCGACCGGGAAGCCGGCCTACGTGCCGCACCGGAAGGTCGGGTCCCGGGAGGCGTGCGAGATCATCCGCCGGGCCGGCGGGCTGGCCGTCGTGGCGCACCCCGTCTTCCACGATGATCCCGAGGCAATGCTGCGGGCGCTGGCGGCCACCGGGCTGCTGGACGGGGTAGAGTGCTACTACGCGGAGCACTCCCCGGAGCAGACGGCTCAGTTCATCGGGTTGTGCCGCCAGCTCGATCTCGTGCCCACTGGTGGATCCGACTTCCACGGGCCTCGGGTCCGGGCCGGGACGCTGGGGCATCCGGCCGTTCCATGGGAGGCCTGGGAGGCACTGCGCCGACGCGCGGGCCGGTGACGTTGCTCACGAAGCCGAGCTCCGAGGAGTCTATACCTTGGCCTGCAGGCTCCGGTCGAGATGAGACGTTGAGCTAGCGCGATGCGGTGGGTTGTGGCCCTGGGGGCCGTGACCGCATTCGGGCTCTGGGTCGCCGCGCGGCCATCCGCGGATGCATTGGCCCCGGACGCGCAGCTCAAGGTCGGCGTGTCCTTGGCCGTCAGCGGCCCCGATCTCCGATGGGGCGTTCCGATGCTCTACGGGGTCGAGCTCGCCGTCGAGGACGTGAACCGCGCCGGTGGCGCCGGCGGCCACGTGCTGGAGCCCATCGTGGTGGACGTGGGAGCCCTTGGCGAGGACACTCTCACTCACCAGCAGGCCGTGGCGGCCGCCTACCAGCGGTTGGTCGACGATCCGGCGGTGGTCGCGGCGATCGGGCCCCAGACGAGCGGCGAGGCTCGGGCGGTCGCGGCACTCCTGAGTCGCGCCAATCTGGCCAGCATTACCCCCAGCGCGACGACCTTCGACGTCACGGATCCGACCTTGGCTCACCGCTTCCGCCCTGGAGGGCAGGCGGTCCTCTTTCGAACCGTCGGGACGGACCTCGTGCAGGGCGAGGCGATGGCGCAGTTCGCTCACCAGCGTCTCGGCGTTCGCCGGATCGCTCTCATCGATGATTCGTCGGAGTTCGCCGCGCGAGTCCTCGACGCATTCGAGCGGCATGCCGGCGCGGCCGGGATCACGGTCGTGAAGCGATGGCACCTCATCTCGTCGGATGCTGACTACCGACCGGAGCTTCGAGAGATGGCCGGACTCAGGCCCGACGCGGTCTTTCTCGGCGCCCGGCTCGAGGTGGGCATCCGGCTCGCGCGCCAGATCGCCGAGATCCGGACATCGGCCCTGATCCTGGGGACCGAGACCTTCTACAATCGGGCGTTCCCGGCGCAGGCTGGCTCCGCGGTCGCGGAGGGCTGGCGCGTGACGAACGTCGGGCCCGACCCCGAGCAGACCCCGACGAGCCGGGCCTGGGCCGAGCGGTACCGCCAGCGGTTCGGCGCCGAGCCGACACCCTACTCCATGACCGCGTATGCGGCGGCCGTCGTCGTGGCGGACGCCGTGAGCCGCGTGGTCAAGCATGGAGTCCACGTCACGCGCGCGACGGTAAGGGACGCGATCGCCTCCACGCGACTCGCGGACACACCGGTGGGCCTCGTCTCCTTCGATCCGGACGGGGACCTGGAGCACCCGGCGGTCTCGATCTACCAGATCAAGGACGGGCGGTTTCATCATGTGGAGACCATCTTCCCGACTGGCATCAAGATCGCCGTCGAGACACCGTCGTGACCTCAAGCCCCGCGCACCTCATGACGAACGGCGCGGTCCTGCCCGCGTGCCTGCTGCTCCTCATGTTCGCGCTCCTCGAAGCCGGAAGCATGCGTCACGAGACGCTGACGGGCAACGAAGCCGGCCACTATGAGTATGGGTGGCGGCTCCTCCACTTCGACACCACGCGACTGTCCGACAGCAAGATGCCCTTCTCGATGCTCAACGCGTTCCCGGCAGTGGTGGGCGCGGGGCTCAGGCCGGGTGGGCTCCGGCATCGTCTGGAGACGGTGGAATTCGGCCGGTACGCAACGGTGGTCGGCGCGCTTCTCCTGGGGTGGCTGGTGTTCCGCTGGGCCCGCACCCTGTATGGACCGGCCGCTGGCCTCCTGGCGCTCGCCCTGTTCGTTCTCGATCCGAACATCCTTGCCCATTCCGCCCTCGTCACAACCGATCTGTATGCGGCATGGATGATCGCGCTGGCCGTGTGGGCCTACTGGCGATTTCTCAATCAGGAGGGCGCGGGGCGCTGGCGTCCGGCCGCGCTGAGCGCCGTGACCTTCGCCCTGGCGCAGCACGCGAAGTTCTCGGCGGCCTATCTGGCCCCCATCTTCATCCTGATCCTCGTGGGCCATGCGGCGCCGGAGATCTGGGGGCTGACCCGTGCCGGCCGCTGGCGGGCGCTGGCGGGGCGGTTCGTCGCGGCCGGTATGTACGTGGCGCTCTACGTCGTCGTGTTCATCATCATCGTGAACATCGGGTACTGGGGCGATCGGTCTTTCCGGCCTCTGGCGACCTATGCGTTTCGATCGGACGCATTCCGGACGGTCCAGGCCCACCTGGTCTGGATTCCGGGTCTCCGGATGCCGTTGCCCTGGGCATACGTGGAGGGCCTGGACTGGGTGCTGGCGGTGGAGCGTGTCGGGCGGGCGGACGTGTACCTCCTGGGACAGTTGCTCCCGCCGGGCCAGCGCTTCCCCGAGTACTACGCGGTGACGTGGCTCTTCAAGGAACCGATCGCGACCCAGCTGCTACTGTACCTGGCGCTCGGGGCCTATCTCGCGCGCTTCCGGCGGTTCGACTTTCGCCGGAACGAGTGGTTCCTGGCCTGCCCCGTCCTCTTCTTCGCCTGGTACCTCACGTTCGTGTACAAGGTGGAGATCGGATATCGCTATGCGCTGCCCGTGCTGCCCTTCCTCTTCGTGTTCACGGGCAGCCTCCTGCGCGATCTGCCGGCGCTGCGCCGCAGCTCGAAATGGCTCGTCGGGAGCCTCGTGCTCTATCTCGTCGTCTCCGTGCTGTCGTACTATCCGCACTTCATTCCCTACTTCAACGAGCTCGTCTGGGACCGGAAGAGGGCGTACCAGATCTCCATCGGCTCCAACCTCGACTGGGGCCAGGAACGCGGGTATCTACGCAAGTACCTTCGGCGCCACCCCGCCGCTGTGACGGAGCCGCGTGACCCGCAGGCCGGCACCATCGTCGTATCGGGCGACTTTGCGGCCGCCGGGCCCCGCTGGCTCCGGGAGAATTTCAGGCCTGTCGGCCACATTGCGTACGCGTGGCTGATCTACAAGATCACACCCGAGGACGTCCAGCGCGTGACCGATCCGGTGCCAGCGGATTCCGCGGACAAGGATCGCTGATGCCGACCGTCGGCGGCGGTTCGAGTTTCGCCGGAACGAGTGGTTCCTGGCCTGCCCGGTCCTGTTCTTCGGCTGGTATCTGACGTTCGTGTTCAACCTTCAGATCGGGTACCGGTTCGCGCTTCCGGTTCTGCCATTTCTGTTCGTGTTCACGGGCAGCCTGGCACGCGATATCGCGGCGATGTGGCGAAGCTCCCGGCTGCTGATCGGCGGACTGCTGCTGTACCTCGTCGCCTCCACGCTCTCGTACTATCCGCACTTCATCCCGTACTTCAACGAGCTCGTCTGGGACCGGACCAACGCGTACCGCATAATGGCCGACGCGAATCTCGCCTGGAGCCAGGACGGATGGTATGTCGCGCGATACCTGCGCCGCCACCCCGACGCCCTCTTCGAGCCCGTCGATCCGCAGGAGGGCACTGTCCTTCTCTCCGTCAACAAGTACGCCGGGCTGTGGGATGTCGAGCGTTATCGGTGGATCCGAGAGAACTTCGCGCCCATCGGGCACATCGCCCACGGGCATTTGATCTTCCAGGTCACCCCCGAGGCGCTCCTACGGGTGACCGACCCCGTGGCAGCCGACGGGGCGGACAAGGGCTACTGATCCACCCCCGATGTCGCCCCGCGGCCGCGCGCCGCAGCGGGCGATTCGACCCTTGACATCGCCGGCGCCCGCCTCGTACCCTACCGGCTACCATGCAGGCTTGGGACGCGGGCCGGACGGGCTTCTTCGGCTATTACTTTAGCTACCGTCTGCCCGGCGGCCCCATGCCGTAGCGCAAGCCGAACAACACAGGGGCCACGGGCGGACGGACCGCCGCGTGGCCCTTTTGCGTTTCGGGGGACCGCGACGGCGTCCGGACCGCCGGGAAGGGGAGCGAGATGATCATCGTACTGAAGCCGGGAACCGTGGACGGGGACATCGAGGACGTCTGTCGCCGCATCGAGGCGCTCGGGCTCCGGGCGCACGTGAGCCGCGGAGAGCAGCGCACGATCATCGGCGCCATCGGCGACGACCGGTTCAAGACGCGGCTCCAGGCGCTCGAGGCGCTGGAGTGCGTGGAGAGCATGGTGCCGATCCTCCAGCCGTTCAAGCTGGCGAGTCGCGAAGTGCGCGCGACCGACACCGTCGTGCGCATCGACGGCGCTCAGATCGGGGGCGGGCACATCGGCGTGATGGCCGGGCCGTGCTCCGTCGAGTCGTGGGAGCAGCTCCGGGCGGTGGCCGTCGACGTGAAAGCGGGCGGCGCCCATCTGCTACGGGGCGGAGCGTTCAAGCCGCGGACCTCGCCCTACGCGTTCCAGGGGCTCGAGGAGGAGGGCCTCCGGCTCCTCGCCGAGGCGCGCAAGGAGACCGGTCTCCCCGTCGTGACCGAGGTGCTCGAGCCGGACAAGGTGGGCATCGTCGCGGAGTACGCCGATGTCCTTCAGATCGGCGCGCGCAACGCCCAGAACTTCTCGCTCCTCAAGGAAGTGGGGCAGTGCGGCAAGCCCGTGCTCCTCAAGCGCGGGATGGCGACGACGATCAAGGAGTTCCTGCTGTCGGCCGAGTACGTGCTCGCGGGCGGGAACCCCAACGTGATCCTCTGCGAGCGGGGGATCCGCACCTTCGAGACGGCGACGCGCTACACGCTCGACCTCAACGCGGTGCCGGTGATCAAGAAGCTCTCCCACCTGCCGGTCATCGTCGACCCGAGCCACGGGACCGGCCACTGGGAGTACGTGGCGCCGATGGCCAAGGCGGGGATCGCGTGCGGCGCCGACGGGCTCCTGATCGAGGTGCACCATCGGCCGGAGGAGGCGCTCTCCGACGGGCCGCAGTCCCTCAAGCCTGACAAGTTCGCGAAGCTGATGCGGGAGCTGCGCACCCTCGCCCAGGCGCTGGGCCGGATGCTCTGACGCGCGAGACCTCGATCGACGCGTTCATCGTGGCGCCGGGAGCCACGCCACGGCAGCGCGGCCAGGATCCGTGTCCGACCGGCGGAGTGCAGCCAGATCGGCTGCACTCCGGACAGGGCGCGGACCTAGTCCAAGCAGATCTCGATGGTGTTTAGATTGGTGACCTGCCCGGCAGTCACCGCGACGCCCTTCTTGATCAGCGAATGATGCTGTCCAATGATGTAGAGGTCGTACGTGCCCGGCGGGACGTTGTGCATCTCGAACTGCCCCGTTGCCACGCTCCCGCCGATCGGGCTGGCCTCGACGTACACGACGAAGGAGTGGCCGTTCAGGTACGCGTAGTAGGGCTTCAGACCGCACTCATCCACGATGCCCTTGATGCCGCCCAGCGCCGGGCTGTCGTCCCCGGATCCGGACGAGTCGCCCGGCGCGCCGAGCGGGATCGTGACGTGGGTCTCCCAGCGGGTGCACCGTTCGTGGTCCCCGACGATCCGCAGGACGCCACGGAGCTCTCCGTGCCGATCGGTGTAGACGCAGGCGTTCAGGACGCCGCCGCTGTCGGCCGTGGTGGGCGCGGGAGATCCGAGCAGCATCCCGCCGATCAGCACCGCCATGGGCGCTGCGAGGCGTCCGAGGAACGACCCGAGTAGTACTCGCATAGTCTCCTCCTCCTTGCTCGGCCCGGACGGACAGGAGCCGGCGAGAGCAAGAGAGCAAGGCCCGTACCGGGCGCCGGATCGGAGGGGCGCGGGGGAAACGGCGCCGGAAACGGCCTCCGAGCGGCCTTCTCAGGGCTGAATCAACGCCGCCGCCGCCATTCTTGCCCGTGAGACGTGACGAGAAAAGTCAGGCAGTGCGCGTAGATGGTCAGTGACAAGCTTCGTCAGGACGGCCGTCAGTCTCTGGACACGACGCGGACGCGCCGCGTCCACCACGACGGACGCTCGGAGGCTCCGCACCAGATGGCATAATGGCCGTTAGTCTCATGGGAGTGCCGCGCGCGCTCGTCCGTTCCTGGCGACGCCTTCGCCGCCCGACGCTCGGACGGCTGATCTGTGCCTCGGTCGTCCTGCACCTCCTGGCCGGGCTGGGGATCCTGGCCTGGCTGAGCAGGGAGTCCTCCCAGGCGCCTCCGCCGAACCGAGCCCCCCTCATCGTGGAGCTGCCTCCGGCCGAGCCCGGTCCGCCGCTCATCCGTCCTGAGACGCCGCCGGCCTCGGCTCGCCCGGCGCGGCCCGCGCCCCCGGCCGCACGCCCGGCCCCTGCTCCGCCGACACCGGCTCCGGCCCCGCCTCCACCGGCCGTGGCCAAGCCGCCAGAGCCGACCCCTCCGCCGCCCCCGGCGCCTGCGAGCCCCCCGACGCCCTCGCCGCCGCCTGTGGTTGCTCGGGCGCCCGAGCCGGCCGCCCCGCCGCCTGAACCAGTGCCCGCGGCCCCGCCGGCCCCCGCGCCCGCTCCCGTCGAGCCGGCGCCGCCCGCGGTGGCCGCCCGTCCCGCGGAGCCCGGTGCGGGGTCCGCCGCGCCCGCGCGGCCGTCGGTGCCCGAAGCGCCCGCGGAGTCGCCCTTCGCGGGCCGCCAGTTCTCCCTGCTCACGCCGAAGCTGGAGGTGCCGCCGCTCCCGGAGCCATTGGGCCGGGGCGGCAACCAGTCTCAGGGGTCGGGCGCCGGGGAATCCGGCACGGACAGCGACGGCCAGATCGCCGTGCCCCTCGACACGCCTGATCCCCGGTACGCCGAGTACTTCGCGGTGCTCAAGCGGCGGATCGAGGACAAGTGGACGTATCCGGAGGAAGCGGCCCGCAGGGGGGAGTCCGGGCGCGGTGAGCTCCGCTTCGTCCTGAGGAAGGACGGCTCGGTGCGGACCGTTGAGATCGTCAACTCCTCGGGCGTGCGCATCCTCGATCGCTACATCGAGAATGCGATTCGCATGGCCCAGCCGTTCCCGCCGATTCCGATGTCCATCACGGACGACGTGCTGCCGATCAGCATCAACTTCAACTACGTGCTGGGGGGCGTTCGCGCGTTCGGATTCCGATGACTTCGCTCACTCGCTCGGTCACCGCGCTGCTGGCGCTCGGACTTCTGGCGGGCTGCGTCGCGCGCGACCCCGACCGGCCGCCGGTCCGGCTCACGTTCCTCCAGTTCAACGACCACTACGTCCTGGAGACGGCCGATCGGGAAGGCCAGAAGGGGGGCATGGCCCGGATCGCGACGCTCGTCGCGCGGACGCGCGCGGAGTCGCCGCACACGCTGCTCGCGCTGGCGGGGGACACGATCTCGCCCTCCATCATGTCGGCGGTGCTCCGCGGCGAGCAGATGATCGCCGCGTGGAACCAGCTCGGACTCGACGTCGCCACGTTCGGGAACCACGAGTTCGACTTCGGGCCGCCGACCCTTCTCGCGCGGATGCAGGAGTCGCGCTTCGTCTGGGTGTCCTCGAACGTCTTCGACCGGGCCACGGGCCGCCCGTTCGGTGGCGCGAGCGCCACCCACGTGATCGAGCGTGACGGCGTGGCGGTGGGCTTCTTCGGGCTCACCGTCGCCGACACCCCGCAGACGTCGAGCCCGGGCCCCGGGATCGAGTTTCGCGATCCTATCGCGACGGCGCGCACGACGGTGGCCGAGTTCCGGCGCGGCCGCCGGCCGATCGTGGTGGCGGTGACCCACCAGGACATGCCGGCCGACGAGCGGATGGCGCGGGAGGTCCCGGGCATCGACCTGGTCATCGGAGGCCACGAGCACGACCCGCTCGAGAACGTCGTCGGCACGACCCTGATCACCAAGGCGGGCGCGGACGGCGTGTTCGTCGTGCGGATCGACCTCCAGGCGACCACCGACGGGAAGGTGCTGGCCCGCCAGCACCGCTTCATCCCGGTGACCCCGGAGCTGCCGGAGGATCCGGCGATGGCGGCGCTGGTGGCGCGCTACGAGGCGCGTCTCGGCGAGGCGCTCAACGTCCGGATCGGCGAGACGCGGGTCCCGCTCGACGCCCGCAACACCGCCCTCCGGACCGGCGAGACGAACGCCGGCAACCTGATCACCGACGTGATGCGGGCCCGGCTCCGTGCCGATGTGGCCGTCATGAACGGGGGAGGGATCCGGGGCAATCAGCTCGTGCCCGCCGGCCCGCTGAGCAAGAAGGACATCAACGCGCTCCTGCCCTTCCTCAACGTCGTGGTCATGCTGGAGGTCCCCGGCAAGGTCCTCCAGGACGTGCTCGAGCGATCGGTCAGCGCCTATCCCCGGGAGTTCGGGGGGTTCCTCCAGGTCTCGGGTGTCAGCTTCACGTTCGACCCCACCCGGCCGGCCGGCCAGCGCGTCGTGCGGGTGCTGGTGAACGGCGAGCCGCTCGACCCCGAGCGGCGCTACACCCTGGCGACCAACAGCTACACCGCGGCGGGCGGGGACGGCTACGCCATGCTGGCGACCGCGAAGCCGCTCGTGTTCCCGCAGGACGGCCCGGGCTTGGTGGAGACGCTCTACGACGCCATCACGCGCGCCGGAGTGATCAGCCCCGCCACCGAGGGACGGATCGTGCCGACGAGCCCGTGAGACGGCATGACGCTTGACAGCCGAAAGCCCCTGTTGGTACGCTGTTTTGCGCCCCAGGCCAGGGACGTAGCTCAGTGGGAGAGCGCCTGTCTGACGCACAGGAGGTCGGCGGTTCGAAACCGCCCGTCCCTACCACGCACGACATCGCGCGAGGGGTGTCCCGACGCACGACGTGAGCAGCCCCGAGTGAGGCAGCACTGAGAGCATCACGGGGGGTGACCTTCGTGATGCTTTTTTCTTGAGGATGAGAGGGTGGACGAGACACACGCGCACTTGACGGGGGCGGGGCAGTACGACTGCGCGCCCGAGCCCCTGCCCACGCTCCGGCACTCGACGGCGCACCTCCTGGCCCAGGCGGTGACGCAGTTGTTTCCCGGGGTCAAGCTCGCGATCGGGCCGCCCATCGAGAACGGCTTCTACTACGACTTCCACCGCGACGTGCCGTTCACCGAGGAGGATCTCGCCCGCCTCGAGGAGCGCATGCGCGAGCTGGCCAAGGCGGACTATCCGATCGTTCGGGAGGAGCGGTCCCGCGCCGACGCGATCCGTCACTACCAGGAGCGCGGGGAGCCGTTCAAGGTCGAGATCCTGGAGGCGCTGCCGCCGGATGTGACGCGGGTGTCCTTCTACCGGCAGGGGGAGTTCGTCGATCTCTGTCGCGGGCCGCACGTGCCGTCGACCGGCCACATCCAGGCCTTCAAGCTCATGTCCTCGTCGGGCGCCTACTGGCGAGGCGACGAGCACCGTCCCATGCTCCAGCGCATCTACGGGACGGCGTGGTTCACGCAGGAGGAGCTCGACCGGTACGTCTGGAGCATCGAGGAAGCCAAGCGCCGCGATCACCGGAAGCTCGGTCGCGAGCTCGACCTCTTCATGTTCCACGACGTCTCGCCGGGGGCGCCGTTCTGGCTGCCGAAGGGCATGGTGGTGTTCCGCGAGCTCGAGCGGTACGCGCGGGAGCTCCAGGACGCGCGCGGGTACCAGGAGATCTCGACGCCGATCCTCGTGAACAAGCGGCTGTGGGAGCAATCGGGGCACTGGGAGCACTACTCGGAGAACATGTTCAAGGTGGAGGCCGAGGAGCAGGTCTTCAGCCTCAAGCCGATGAATTGCCCGGAGTCCACGTACGCGTACCGGCACGCGCTGCGCTCCTACCGCGACCTGCCCCTCCGGTTCTCGGAGATGGGGCGCCTCCACCGGAACGAGCGCTCCGGCACGCTCACCGGCCTGTTCCGGGTGCGGCAGATCACGATGGACGACGCGCACATCTACTGCCGCCCGGACCAGCTCCAGGCCGAGATCACCGCCGTGCTCGAGCTCGTGCGGGTGTTCTACGGAACGTTCGGGCTCGAGCCGCGCTTCCGCCTGGCCACGCGGCCGGAGAAGTACCTCGGGCAGGCCGAGCAGTGGGACCAGGCCGAGCGGGCCCTCGAGGAGGCGCTCCGGGGCAACGGCCTCCCGTTCACCCTCAAGCCCGGCGACGGCGCCTTCTACGGGCCCAAGATCGACATCCACATCGAGGACATCCTCGGCCGGGACTGGCAGATGGCCACGGTCCAGGCCGACCTGACGATGCTGCCGGAGCGATTCGAGCTCGAGTTCGTCGATTCCGACGGGCGGCCGAAGCGCCCGGTGGCGATCCATCGCGCGATCCTCGGGTCCTTCGAGCGGTTCATCGGCATCCTGATCGAGCATTTCGCGGGCGCCTTCCCCGCATGGCTGGCGCCCGTCCAAGTGCGCGTCCTGCCGGTCTCGGCGAAGCACGTGGAGTACGCGGGGACGGTCCATCGCCGTCTGGTCGACGCCGGCGTACGGGCCGAGCTCGACGACCGCTCCGAGAAGCTCGGATACCGGGTGCGCGAGGCGCAGGTTCAGAAGGTGCCGTACGTGGTGGTGGTCGGGGAGCGCGAGGCCCGCGAGGGCACCGCGAGCGTTCGCAAGCGAGGCGGCGAGGACGTCGGGGCGATGCCCGTCGATCGGTTCCTCGCCGAGGTCACGGCCGAGGTCCGGGCCCGGGCCGTGACTTCACGCATCGGGCCGGAACGGGGGTAAGGCGCATCTCCACATTGCAGCGGGACCTCAGGATCAACGAAGGAATTCGGGCTCGGGAAGTCAGGGTCGTGAGCGCGGAGGGCGAGCAGCTCGGGATCTTGCCTATTGCCGAGGCGATTCGGATCGCGCAGGAGCGTGAGCTCGATCTGGTCGAAGTCGCGCCGGAGGCGGCCCCGCCGGTCTGCCGGATCATGGACTTCGGGAAGTTCAAGTACCAGCAGAGCCGGCGCGCGAAGGATGCCCGCAAGAAGCAGACGGTCATCCAGGTCAAGGAAGTGAAGATGGGGCCGAAAACGGACGAGCACGACTTCCAGTTCAAGGCCCGGCACGTCCGCCGGTTCATCGAGGATGGGAACAAGGCCAAGGTCACGATCCGGTTCCGGGGGCGCGAGATGGTCCACACGGAGCTCGGGCGCCGCTTGCTGGACCGGATGACGCAGGACCTGCTGGACATCGCGACGATCGAGAGCCACGCGCGGCTCGAGGGCCGGAACATGGTGATGATCCTGACGCCCAAGCAGCGCTAGGCTCCGCCACACGAAACGGGGACATCATGCCGAAGATCAAGACGAAGCGGAGCGCTGCCAAGCGGATCCGGGCGACGGGCACCGGCAAGCTGACGCGCGCCAAGGGCTGGAAGAAGCACCTGCTCGAGTGGAAGCCGTCCAAGCGAAGGCGCCACCTCCGCAAGGAGGCGCTCATCGCTCCGGCGGACGTGAAGCGCATCCGGCGCCTCGTTCCCTACCTCTAGCCGCCGGGGCGTGGCCGGTCCGGGCTCGGGCGCCCGCCGACCCGCGTGGTACACTCTTCCGGCCGAGACGCTCGTTCGCCGAGCTCCCGGTCACTGGTGGCGCATCGCGCCACCCGGTCCTCCCCCGAGGGAGGCTGATTCTTACCGCTTGCCCCGGCGGATGAGACCGCCGGAGTCCTGCGATCCAGCAGCCTGCGCGAGCCGGCGAGCCTGGGTCGGGTGACGAACGGGATGCCTCCCCCCGGGCTCAAGTGAGGCCAGATAGGAGCGAATAGTCATGCCGCGTGCCAAGGGCGGGCCGAAGACCCGCCAGCGACGGAAGAAGGTCCTCAAGCAAGCCAAGGGATACTGGGGCGGCCGCCGCCGGCTGTACAGGACTGCCGCCGAGACCGTCCTCCGGGCGCTCGCCTTCGCGCACCGAGACCGTCGGGCGAAGAAGCGGCAGTTCCGGTCCCTCTGGATCCTCCGCATCAACGCTGCCTGTCGCGCGCTCGGGATGCCGTATTCCGGGTTCATGAGCGGACTGAAGAAGGCCGGGGTGAGCCTTGACCGCAAGGTCCTGGCGGACCTGGCCGTCAGTGACCCGGCAGCCTTTGCCCGCTTGGTCGAGACCGCCCGGGCCCAGGGCGCACGCTAGGCCGAGAGTAGGGAGAAAATCCCCTGGCGAGGGGTGGCGTCCCTGGCAGGGATGCCTTCCCCAGTGGGATTCCGGGTTCCGTGAATTGTCAGGGAGGTTCCCCTCCCTTGTCAGTTTCTGCGGGGTAGGGGCGCGGCCCCGGGCTCGAATCCAGGGGGTACTGCACCGGAAACCTCGCCATGGCTGGTGTCCAGGGGATAACATTACCTCTGCTCTGTAGGGATTCGATTCGGCACGAGGATTGCTGAAGGCCTCCGGTTAGTTGTCCATCTGACCAGGGGGGGACCGATGAGCGACCAGGAGCGTGAGCAGGAAGAAGCTGCCGAGCCGCGGCCCAGCCAGCGGGCGAGGGTCTGGTGGCGGCGCCGCTCCCGTAAGCGAGACCAGCGCGGCCTGACCCTCGTCGAGCTGATGATCGTGGTGACGATCATCGCGATCATTGCGGCCGTCGCGATCGCCATCTACCAGGACATCGTGAAGAAGTCGAAGCTTGCGGCCGATCAGGGGATCGTCTCGAGCCTTCGCTCGGCGGTGGCCATCTACTACGGCAAGAACAACGGACTGTTCCCCGCGTCGATGGGCGCCGTGGAGGGCCTCGTCCAGCCGTCGCCGATCTACAACTGCTCGGTGACGCCGACGTACGACTCCGCCAACGGCAAGATCACCTTCAACGCCACGATCGACGACTGTCCGTAGGCCGCGCGTCCCGGCCGCGGCCGGCGGCGCGGAGGCGCGCCCCCGGCGCACCGGATGTGACGCGGCTCCTGCCCCGCCATCTTCCTGAGCCGATGTGACCCCCGTACGCGCCGATCGGCTTCCTCCGCTGGCTCCTGCCCGCTAGCACCGCCCGGACCACCGCCTCGGCCTGCCGCCTTCCGGGAGGACGCGTCCCTCCCGCGGGACCCCCGGGTACTGCTCCCCGCATCGTCTTCCGGTAAAATGCTCGGACGAGCTCCCCATGAGTGACCAGCGCGTTCAAACGATCGTCGAGGGGGCCCGCGAGGACATCGCGCGCGCCGCCACGCCGCGCGACCTCGACGAGGTGCGCGTCAAGTATCTCGGCAAGCGCGGCGTCCTCACGCAGCTCCTCCGGGCTATTCCGGGGCTCTCGCCCGAGGAGCGGCCCGTCGTGGGGCGCGAGGCCAACGAGGCGAAGGCGGGGCTCGAGTCGGACCTCGCGTCCCGGCAGACCGTGCTCGAGAGCGCGGAGCGCCGCGCGCGCCTGGCCGCCGACCGGCCGGACCTGACCCTGCCCGGCCGCCGCGTCGAGCCCGGTGGCCTCCATCCCCTGACGCAAGTGCACGACGAGATCGTGGACGTGTTCACCGGCATGGGCTTCGCCGTGGCCGAGGGGCCCGAGGTCGAGCTGGACTATTACAACTTCGAGGCGCTCAACATCCCGAAGGACCACCCCGCGCGCGACATGCAGGACACCTTTTACGTCGGCGGGGAGATCCTCCTCCGGACGCAGACGTCGCCGGTTCAGATCCGGACCATGGAGCGCCAGAAGCCGCCGGTGCGGATCATCTGCCCGGGCCGTGTGTACCGACGCGACGCGGACATCACGCACTCGCCGGTGTTCCACCAGGTGGAGGGTCTCGCGGTCGACCGTGGCATCTCGATGGCGGATCTCAAGGGGACGCTGGAGCTGTTCGCCCGGGAGCTGTTCGGCCCGGACAGCCGCATCCGCTTCCGCCCGTCGTTCTTCCCGTTCACCGAGCCCTCGGCGGAGGTGGACGTGCTGTGCGTGCTCTGCAAGGGTGGCGGCTGCCGCGTGTGCAAACAGTCGGGCTGGCTCGAGATCCTGGGCTCCGGCATGGTCCACCCGCGCATCCTCCGGAACATGGGCTACGACACGGAGGAGGTGACCGGCTGGGCCTTCGGCATGGGCATCGAGCGCGTCGCCATGCTGCGCTACGGCATCGACGACATTCGCCTGTTCTTCGAGAATGACCTCCGGTTCCTGTCGCAGTTCTGACTAGCGAGCTTCGCGCATGAGGATTCCCTACCGCTGGCTCCGGGAGTTCGTCGACACCCCGGCCGAGCCGCGTGACGCGGCCGAGCGGCTCACCATGGCCGGCATCGAGACCGGCCTGGTCGCCGAGGGCGCCGCGGAGCTCTCCGGCCTGGTCGTGGCCGAGGTGCTCGCGGTGGATCCGCACCCCGGGGCCGCGACGCTCCGGATCTGCGAGGTATCGACCGGTGCCGAGCGCTATCGCGTGGTGTGCGGCGCCCCGAACGTCCGCGGGGGTGTGCGGGCGGCGTTCGCGCCCCCAGGAGCCACCCTTCCCGGCGGCCGCCGCGTCGAGGCCGCCACCATCCGCGGGACCGTCTCGGAGGGCATGCTGTGCTCGGAAGCCGAGCTCGGCGTGGGCGACGACGCGAGCGGCCTCCTCCTTCTTGGCGCCGATGCGCCGGTGGGCGCGGACCTCGTGAGTCATCTGGGGCTCGACGACGCCATTCTCGAGGTCGAGGTGACGCCGAACCGGCCCGACTGCCTGGCCATCGTTGGCGTGGCGCGCGAGCTGGCCGCGCTCACCGGTGGGCGCCTCCGGCCGCCGGATTCGACCGTGCGCGAGGACTCCGCCGTCACGACCGCGGGCTGGCGCATCACCATCGAAGATGCCGACCTCTGCCCGCGGTACGCCGCGCGGCTGATCACCGACGTCACGGTCGGGCCGTCGCCCGCCTGGCTCGCCCAGCGCCTCCGAGCCGCCGGGCTCCGCCCGATCAACAACGTCGTCGACGTGACGAACTACGTGCTCTGGGAGCTCGGCCATCCGCTCCACGCCTTCGACGGCGACCTCCTGGCCGAGCGGCATGTCGTCATCCGTCGGGCGCGCGCCGGCGAGACGGTGGTGACCCTGGACGGGCAGAGCCGGACCCTCGGCGACGCGATGCTGGTGATCGCCGACCCGAAGCACGCCGTCGCGGTGGCCGGCGTCATGGGTGGCGCCAACAGCGAGGTCCGGGCCTCCACCCGCACGGTCCTCCTCGAGAGCGCCTACTTCTCGCCGGGCTCGATCCGCCGGACGGCGAAGGCGCTCGGGCTCTCCACCGAGGCCTCCTACCGCTTCGAGCGTGGCGCGGACATCGAGGGGCTCCGGAGCGCGCTGGACCGGGCCGCTCGCCTGATCGCGGAGCTGGGCGGCGGGCGCGTCGCAGCGGGCGTGCTCGATGCGTACCCCGCACCGCGCCGGCCGATCGCCGTGCCGCTCCGGCTCGCGCGCATCCAGCAGGTGGTGGGCGCGTGCCCGCCCCGGGCAGTCGTCGCCGACATCCTGCGGGGCCTCGGGTTCCCGGCGACGGAGCGCCACGGCGACTTCGAGGTGGTGGTGCCGGCGTTCCGGCGCGACGTCGCGATCGAGGACGATCTCGTGGAGGAGGTCGCGCGCGTCTGGGGCTACGAGAAGATCCCGTCGACGCTCCCGTCAGGCGCCTTGGCGCTGACGCGACGGCCGCGTCACCTGGTGGCGCGGGACACTGCGCGCCGCGTGCTGACGGGCGGCGGCTACCAGGAGATCGTCGCGCTGTCGCTGACCGACCCCGGCTACCTGCGTCATCTCGCGCTGGCGCCCGACGACGCGCGCGTGGTTCGGCTCCAGAACCCGCTGGCGGCGGACCGGTCCGTGATGCGCCCGACCTTGCTCTTCGGCCTCCTGGAGGCGCTCGCCACCAACGTCCACCGCCAGGCGCCCGACGTCCGGCTCTTCGAGATCGGGCGCGTCTTCGAGGGACTGGGCCCGGGCGTGCTGCCCCGCGAGGACACGCGCGTCGGACTCGTCCTGACGGGGCTGCGCGCGTCCCGCGCCTGGTACGCATCGCGGGCGCGGGCGGACGTGTTCGACGCGAAAGGCGCCGTCGAGGGGCTCGTCGCGGCGCTGGGACGAGGGGAGATCAGCATCGAGCCGGCCAGCGCGGCCTATCTCGAGGACGGCCGCGCGGCCACGGTTGTCGTCCAGGGGACGCCGGTGGGCGTGGTGGGAGAGCTCCATCCGGACGTGCAGAAGGCGTTCGACCTGCCGGCGCCGGTCTTCCTCGCCGAGGTGTCGCTCGACGCGATCGAGCGCCTGCCGGAGCGCGTCGTCCAGTACCGGCCGCTTGCGCGGTTCCCAGGAGTCCAGCGGGACCTTGCGGTGGTCGTGTCCGTCGACGTCCCGGCCGCGGAGGTCGGGCGCGCGATCGAGGCGATCCGGCCGCCGTGGCTCCGGCGCGTGGCCCTCTTCGACGTCTACGAGGGTGCGCAGGTCGGGCCGGGCCGGAAGAGCCTCGCCTACGGGCTCCTTTATCAGGCTGACGACCGGACGCTGACCGACGCCGAGGTCAATCGGGCGCACGCAGAGGTCGTCGAGCGGCTCCGGGCCGAGCTCGGGGCCGAGGCACGAGGAACGCAAGGTGAGTGACGAGAACATCCAGACGCGGCTCGCGCTTCTCGAGGAGCACGTGCAGCGCGCGATCGAGCTGATCGGCACGCTCCGCGCGGAGAACGCCCGGCTCGCCACGGAGCGGCGGGGTCTGGAGACGCGGATCGCCGACCTCACCGCCGAGGCGGAAGGGCTTCGCGTCCGGCTCGGGGCGATTGCCCGGCTTGAGACGGAGCAGCGGCGGCTCCTCGACGAGCGGCGGCAGCTGCTCGGTCAGGTGGAGAGCATTCTGAAGGACCTTGCCCGGATCGAGGGGCTCTGAGGTCCGAGCCCGGCGATGACGGGGTCGCGGCCAGACGGCCAGATCGGCGAGGGAGGCGGCGCATGACCGAGGGTCGGGCTGATGTGGAGATCCTGGGGCAGCGGCTGTCGGTGCGCGGCCGAGGCACCCCCGAGTACATCCAGCAGCTGGCCGAGCACCTGAACGGCCGCATCCAGACGGTGCGGGACCAGGCGCGGGTCTTCGACCCGCTCCGGCTGTCCCTCCTGGCCGGCCTCCACGTCGTGGACGAGCTGTACCGCTCGCGCGAGGCGGAGGGCGCCCGCCGGGTCGATCCTCAGGTGCTGGCGCGTGTCAATCGACTGACGGAGCGGCTGGGCGCCGTCCTGGACGGTCGCGCCGGGACTTGACGTCTCCGGGAGCCCACGGGCCTAATGGCGGCGGGTAAGCGCTTCCCTGCGCTGTGCGTGATGTGAGGCGATGGTTGCGAGCCTATTAACGTGAACGGGAGTTCTTCCGCGCGAGCGGTGAGCATGCCTCTCGTGAGAGGGGAAGCCTGAAGCCGCGCACTGGGCTCCCACCTGGCTGAGCCAGGTTCGAACCAACCGAGCACACGGCAGAGGCGGGGAATTTTTCGAATGGGCGGGACCCCGGGGTCCCGCCCGTCGTGTTTCCGGGCTCCGTGCGATTCCCCGATCCGGGGCCCGATTCGCCATCGTCGCGCCTTGACACACAATGGCAAACAGCCTAATGTTGAGCGGATTTAGACCGGGTCTTATCACGATTGAGAGGTTTCCCCGCGTCGGCGAGGTCTCCAGGTCGGCCGACGCTTAAGGGAGGTGGCCACCCTGGAGCCCACCACGATCATCATCCTGGTAGTCGCCGCCGTCGTCTTGCTGCCGTTGGCGGGACTCGCCGGGATGCTCATGCAGCGCCAGGTCACGACGCGTCGGCTGGGAGACGTTGCGCAACACGGCCGCCGGGTGCTCGAGGAGGCGGAGCGAAACGCGGAAGCGCGCTTGAAGGACGCCGCCATCGAGGCCAAGGAGGTCGTGTACCGCGCCCGGGCCGAGCTCGAGCAGGAGTCGCGGGAGCGCCAGAAGGAGATCCAGGGCCTCGAGCGGCGGCTCGGCCAGAAGGAAGAGCAGGTCACGCGGCGGCTCGATCAGTTCGACCGCCGGGACCGCGACTACCACCAGCGCGAGGAGGGGCTCCGCGCGCGCGAGCAAGGGCTCAAGGAGATCGAGGCCAAGCAGCAGGCGCTCGTGGAGGAGCAGCGGCGGCATCTTGAGCGGATCGCCGGCCTGACCGCCGAGGAGGCCAAGCAGCGGCTTCTGGCGCAGATGGAAGAAGAGGCCCGGCGCGAGGCGACCCTCACCGCGATGCGTCTCGAGGAGGAGGCGCGCGAGGGGGCCGAGCGCAAGGCGCGCGAGGTGCTCGCGAACACCATCCAGCGCCTCGCGCCCGACTACACGGTCGAGACGGCGGTGTCCATCGTGGATCTCCCGTCGGACGACATGAAAGGCCGCATCATCGGGCGCGAGGGCCGCAACATCCGCGCGCTCGAGCTCGCCACCGGTGTCGACCTCATCGTCGACGACACGCCGGAGGCGGTGATCATCTCCGGCTACGACCCGCTCCGGCGCGAGATCGCCAAGATCGCGCTCCAGCGCCTCATCGCCGACGGCCGCATCCATCCGGCCCGAATCGAGGAGGTCGTGGAGAAGGTCAAGAAGGAGATCGAGCAGCACCTCAAGGAAGAGGGCGAGCGCGCCTGTTTCGAGGTCGGGGTGCACGGGCTCCATGCCGAGCTGGTGCGCATGGTCGGGCGGCTCCGGTACCGGACGTCGTACGGCCAGAACTGCCTCCAGCACTCCAAGGAGGTCGCCTGGCTCGCCGGGATGATGGCGGCCGAGGTGGGCGCCGACATCAAGCTCGCGAAGCGCTGCGGCCTCCTCCACGACATCGGCAAGGCGCTGACCCACGAGCAGGAGGGGAGCCACGTCGACCTGTCGGTGGAGCTCCTCTCGAAGTACAACGAGCCGCGCGCGGTGCTGAACACGATCCTGTCCGGCCACGACCAGGAGGAGCCGGAGACCGTGGAAGCGGTGCTGGTCGAGGCGGCCGACGGCGTCTCCGCCGCGCGGCCGGGCGCGCGCCGCGACGTGCTCGAGAGCTACATCAAGCGGGTCAAGGCGATGGAGGACATCGCGCGCTCGTTCAAGGGCGTGGACGCGGCGTACGCCATCCAGGCCGGCCGCGAGCTGCGGATCATCACCAAGTCCGACCAGATCTCCGACCTCGACACGTACCAGCTCGCCAAGGGCATCGCCAAGCGGATCGAGGCCGAGATGCAGTACCCGGGGCACATCAAGGTGACCGTGATCCGGGAGCACCGCGCGACCGAGCTCGCGCGCTGAGCGGGAGCCGAGTGCCCGCCGCCCGGTTCGGCGCGGCCGGCCGGCGCGCCGGGGTACACTGGGATAGATGACCGCGAAGGCCTTGACGGTCCTGTGCATCGGGGACGTGTTCGGCGAGCCCGGCCGCCGCGCCCTGGTGGCGTTCCTGCCGCGGCTCCGGAGCGAGTTCCAGATCGATCTGGTCGTCGCCAACGTGGAGAATGCGGCCGCCGGGTTCGGCGTGACGCCGCCGCTGGCGCGTGGCTTTCTCGAGTCCGGCGTCGACGTGATGACGAGCGGCAACCACATCTGGGACCGGAAGGAGATCCTCGGCTACATCGTCAAGGAGAACCTCCTCCTCCGTCCCGCGAACTACCCCTCGGGGACGCCCGGGGTCGGGTCGGTCGTGGTGAAGGCGGGCGCCCACCAGGTGGGCGTGCTGAACCTCCAGGGCCGCACCTTCATGGCCTCCATCGACTGCCCGTTCGCGCGGGCGGACGAGGAGCTCGAGCGCCTCCGGACCGAGAGCTCGATCATCGTGGTCGACATGCACGCCGAGGC
>CAYXBJ010000145.1:0-1913 GCA_964463175.1 uncultured bacterium | reverse complement strand
GTGGTCTGCGCCCGCGGGCCGTGGCCCCGCGGCGCCGCCGGTGCGCTCGGGGGCTCGGCACGCTCGCCGCTGCCGCGCCGCTCCGAGGACGGACCGAAGAGGGCCCGATTCCGCGCCGCCAGTTGCTCCTGCAGGCGGGCGATCTCGAGCTCGAGCTGCGCGTGGGCCGCGCCCGTCGCCTCCGCCAGCGCCCGCGTCAGCTCCATGAGCCGCCGGTGGAGCCGGGCATTCTCCGCCTCGAGCAGGAGCGCCATCTGCCGCAGCCGCTCGAGATCCGTCTCCGTCGCCAGCCCCACCATCGTGTGCCGGCGGCGATATCACTCTGCTAGCTTGCTGTCAAGTCGATGGCGCGGCGCGTGGCGTCCATTGTCGCGGCGTCACGGCGCCCGGCGAGAGCGCCGTCCGCGTGAGCAGGGTGCAGCCCTCGAGGAAGAGACTCAGCTCGCTCAGCGTGAGCGTCCGCACCGGCGTCGCCGCGCCGTCCGGAGCCCACAGCGCCGCAAACCGCCCCTGCTCGAGCCGCTTGTGGTAGACGCAGAGCCCGGTCCCATCCCAGAGCAGGACCTTCGCCCGGGTGCGCAGCCGATTCACGAAGAGAAAGCAGTCGCCCGCGAGCGGATCCTGGTGGAGCTGCGTCACGAGTCCGCAGAGCCCGTCGAACCCCTTCCGCAGGTCGGCCGGTGCGGGATGAGCCCACACGCGGAGGCTCCGCGTGCTGCCGATCATCCGAGCGCGCGAAGCAGCGCGCTCGCGGTCGCGAGATCGAGCCCCTCGACGCGGTAGCCGCCCGGCGACACGACGACGAGCGGCGCCGACGGCATCGGGGCCGTCGCCGCTACCGCCACTGGGACGAGGGTCCGGGCCGGCGGCGGCGTCCGCGACCAATTCTTCAGCGCCCCCGCGGACAGCCCGACCGTGCGGGCGATGCGCCCCCAGCTCTGGCCCGTCGCGCGCTCCTGCCGCGCGTAGGCGACCACGCGGGCGCGGACCGCGTCGGGGATTCGCGTCGTCCTTCCGCGGGGCCCGAGGGCCTCGACCGCCCCGCGGCCACACGCCCACTGATCCCGGTGCGATCACGTCGTCGCATGCCTCCGATGTCGCATGCGACGAACGTCACGCGCCAGACGGGTTACGGCGAGCATGTACGGTGAGGTCGCCACCTTGGGTGCGTTCGTCCTCGTCGTGGGCGGGATTGCCGGCACCATCGTGCGTGAAGGACGCGCCGACTTCGAGTTTTTCATGGAACTCCTCGGTCGGCAGTTGAGGGACACAACGTTGGCCGAATGTACGAGGCGGTCGCTGATCCATTAGCAGTCAACCGAAAGGAGGCGCATCGGGCGTGAGAACGAATCGAGATGAGCAGTCGCCGGGCGAGAGTCCCGGCGCTGGACAAGCCCGACGCTACAGATTGTCGAAGTTCCGTGTCGCGCTGGTTCGAGAGGGCACCATCCCGACCGAGTGGGACAAGACCGTCAGACAGCCCAGCGACATCTCAAAGGTGCTGGAACCCCTGTTTAGCGATCTGGAC
This sequence comes from uncultured bacterium, assembly GCA_964463175.1. Lineage (GTDB taxonomy): Bacteria > Methylomirabilota > Methylomirabilia > Rokubacteriales > DASRDR01 > DASRDR01. Next base: position 385 of record CAYXBJ010000145.1, on the reverse strand, counting down.
CGGGAGGCGTTCGTCGTCGTCCTTCTCGACGGGAAGAACCGAGCAAGCGGGATCAACCTCGTGAGCCTTGGTTCCTTGACCGCCGCCCTCGTTCACCCGCGCGAGGTGTTCAAGCCCGCGATCGCTGGGTCAGCGGCTGCGATCATCCTGGTCCACAACCACCCGAGCGGTGATCCCTTGCCTTCGACCGAAGACATCGCCCTCACACAGCGCCTCGCTCAGGTCGGGGAGTTGGTCGGGATCAGAGTGCTCGACCACATCGTGCTCGGGGACGGCGGGAAGTTTCACTCGCTGGCCGACGATGGCGTGCTCGGGGGTGGTCGATGAAGCGGGTCGCGCTCTACTGCCGAGTGAGCACGACCGACCAGACGTGTGAGAACCAGCT